>DEFE01000046.1:2395-38899 GCA_002350625.1 Lachnospiraceae bacterium UBA2860 | reverse complement strand
GACGTATGGCGGAAGCTGCGTGGCATCTGTCCTTGTTCGCAAAAAAGGAGAACCTTGCGGTTCTCCCTATCACGACTCTTCCGAATAATGCAGCCCGCCGTCCGGCGGATTCCACGTCGTATCGCCCCTGCGCGTTCCCTCCGGCGCATTGTCCCCTTCCCGGACCACAATCACCGGCGTATAGTAATCAATCACCTTAAACATCTCGATCGCGTCCTCCGGCGGCAGATTGACGCAGCCGTGAGAGCCGTATTCCCAATACATCGATCCCCCGAAATTCTCCCGCCAGGAAGCATCGTGCATGCCGTAGCTCTCAAAGAAAGGCATCCACACATCCACGTGCGACTCATATCTCTGTCCGGGATCCAGCGCCGTAAGCGACCCGAGAACCTGATTCTCAAGCTTATTCAGCACGGAATAGACGCCGGAAGGTGTCCGCCGCTCCGGATCAGACTCCTTGCCCGTCACGCAGTCCATCTCCATATAAGGTTGGAAATCCTTATAATAGATCACGTGCTGATTCGTCACGTCGACCTCGACGTAAGTGCCGCCTTTCTTCGGATCCATCGTCTCGCTGACGGAATTGACGATCTCGATCTCCCTGTCCTCCCGGTTGATCAGCGCCTCGTACATCAGATCCGTCTCGCCCTCGACGTCAACCATATATCCGTAATAAGCGCATGGAATGACGACGGTGCCGACATTCGTGGACGTATACTCCACAGTAGACTTCGTGTCATCGTAGCGGTCGGCAATATCCTGCATGATCGCCCAGCACTTCGTGTAGACGGAATCCTTGCTGAGAGACCATGATTCCGTATCGTCATTGTAGGTAACCCACGTCACGAAATCATCCCGGCCGTAAGTCTCGGTCGTCCCGTCCCGCAGCTTCAGCGTGATGTTGCAGTCGACAAAAGAGTTAAAACGTTCAGCCGTATAATTCAGGTCCTCATCATCCTGCCGCACGGAAGGCTCCACATAAGCGCCTTCATAGGCGGCCAGATTGAGCCTCGACTCACTGGCGTTGATCGCCTTGTCGACGGCCGCGAACATCGCTTCCTCGTTCGGCTCGTTGCCTTCCACCTCAGTCGCGACGCGGAACGTATTATTCTTCTTCCGAACGATATGCGCGTTCTTCGGCTTCGTGATGTTCGCCTCTTGAAAAGCGGGAAGCGATTCAAGGTAGGCGCGCAGCTTCGCGCTGTCGAACTTAAAGCTCGTGCTGACCGCATAACTCGTGCGCTTTCCGAACGCGTTGCGGATCCAGCCCGCGCGGTTCTGCGCCGCAAGTATTTTCTCCACCTCATTGCTGGAGACATAGGTAAGATCGATATTCTCGCTCGTCAGCACCTCTTCGTCCCCGCCGCGGAACGCAAGCTCAAGAGAATAATTCTCCACCGATTTCTTCAGAACCGCCTCTGCGTCCGCGACAGACATCTTACCCATATCAAAACCGTTGATATAAGTGTGCGGCAGAAAACGTCTCCGGTATGTATTCGCAATGACGCTGTACCAGACGATCAGCGCGACAAGGATGCCGCCGATGACGAGCAGCCGCTGCTTAAGAACCCTGGTCTGCCGGGGACTCTTCCCGCCCCGGTTTCCCCCTCGCGAAGACTTTTTAACCGCACCTGCTGAACGCTCGGCACCTGCTGAACGCTCAGCGCCTGCAAAGCGCTCCGCACCGGCAGCAGACCGCTCTGCACCGGCCGATCTCTCCGCGCCGGCACTTCTTTTCCTGCCGGCAGAGCGCGCAGCGCGGGGCGAAGAAGTTCTATCAGCGCCTGCGCGGGCTCTCTTCAGTTTTTCAGATCCTGTATTTCTGGTTTCGCTCATCTTGTGTCAAATCACTCTTCCGCCGTAATGGCGAGGCACAATTCCTCAAGCTGCTTTTCATCAACCTTAGACGGAGCGCTCATCATGAGATCCGAGGCGTCTTTTACCTTCGGGAAAGCGATGACGTCCCTGATGGAGTCCGCTCCCGCAAAAAGCATGATCATGCGGTCGAGGCCGTAAGCCAGTCCCGCGTGAGGCGGTACGCCGTACTTAAACGCCGTGAGCAGGAAGCCGAACTGTTCGCTTGCTCTCTCCGGCGTAAAGCCGAGCACCTCAAGCATCTTCTCCTGCACGTCGTCCATATGGATTCTCACGGAACCGCCGCCCATCTCGCAGCCGTTAAGCACGATGTCATACGCCTGCGCGCGCACGCTCCCCGGGTCGGTATCAATGTTTTTCCAGTCCTCTTCATTCGGCATCGTGAAAGGATGATGCATCGCCATAAAGCGGTTCTCCTCATCCGACCACTCAAGAAGCGGGAAATCGACGATCCAGACAAAGCGGAAAGCATTGTGGTCAATCAGCCCCATCTCCTCGCCGAGCTCAAGGCGCAGCGCGCAAAGAGACGCCGAGACGACCTTGAAGGAGTCCGCGGCAAAGAGCAGCAGGTCTCCGTTCTCGCCGCCCATCGCGTCGATCAGCGCGCGCAGCTCCTCTTCCGTAAGGAACTTCGAAAATGAGCTCTTCACGCTTCCATCACCGTGAATAGCGATATAGGCAAGCCCCTTCGCGCCGTAAGTCTTCGCGGTCTCCGTCAGCTTGTCGATGCGTTTTCTCGGCATCTCGCCCTGGCCCTTTGCGTTCAGGCCGCGAACCATGCCGCCATTTTCGATCGCGCCTGTAAACACGCCGAATCCGCAGGACTTCACGACCTCAGAGACATCGACGATCTCCATGCCGAAACGGAGATCCGGCTTGTCGGAGCCGTAGCGGTCCATCGCTTCCTTCCAGGTCATGCGGGGAATGCCGTTCTCCCTGACTTCGCGTCCGGCCTGTTCCACGCCGGCGGCAAGCGCCTCGTCGATCTCAAGCTCACGCATGACCGGGGGCATCTTCTCAAGAAGATAGGCAAGAAGACGCGTGTTCACGTCGATCACGTCGTCCTGGTCGACAAAAGACAGCTCCATGTCCACCTGCGTGAACTCCGGCTGGCGGTCAGCGCGCAGGTCTTCGTCGCGGAAGCATCTGGCGATCTGATAGTAGCGGTCAAAGCCCGAGCACATCAGAAGCTGCTTTAAGAGCTGCGGGCTCTGCGGCAGCGCGTAGAAGCAGCCCGGATGAACCCGGCTCGGAACCAGGTAATCCCGCGCGCCCTCCGGCGTGCTGCCGATAAGGCTCGGCGTCTCGATGTCCAGGAATCCTTCCGATGAAAGGAAATCGCGGATCATCTGCACGACGCGAGAGCGGAACATAATCCGGTGCATGAGCTCCGGGCGCCTCAGATCCAGATAGCGGTATTTGAGCCGCAGGTCCTCGCGCGTGTCGATGCCGTCCTGGATGAGGAACGGCGGCGTCTCGGACGTGCTTAAGATGCGCAGCGTCTCCGGCACGACCTCGATCGTCCCGGTCTTTAAATTTGGGTTGACAGCCCCGCCGCGCTTCTGCACGGTCCCGACGACCGCGATCGCGGACTCCGACTTAAGGCTTCCCCATCTCTCATCTGCCCCCTCGGACTCCGTGACAATCTGAATGATGCCCGTGCGGTCCCTGAGGTCGACAAACACGATGCCGCCTTTATTTCTGCACTTTGCGACCCAGCCCATGAGCGTCACGGACTTGCCGATCATTTCCTCGCTGACTTCGCCGCACCGCATGGTGCGCTTCAGTCCCTGCATTGATTCAGCCATAATTTTCTGCGCCTTTCCCTTTATTTATCTGTCATTCCGAAAAGAACTCCCTGATCTCCGTATAACCTGCCTGTGTGAGCTGTTCCTTCTGGAACTTCCTGTTCTTCTTCATCTGCGCGATATCCACGGTGTGTCCCGACGCGCGGAGAGCCATCGCCTCGCGGAAGATCTCCGCCGTCTTCGCAAATGGCATCTTTTTATCTACCAGAAACGCCGTCTTTTCGGCAGAGCCCGGCACGCTGAAGCCTCTCTCGAGCAGCAGCATGATAATGCGCTCAAAGCCGATCGAGAAACCGACCGCAGGCGTCTCCTGCCCGGTGAAGCGCCCGATCATGCCGTCATATCTTCCGCCGCCTCCGACGGATCCGCCGTACTCATCCATGGCGATCTCAAAGATCGGGCCGGTGTAGTAGCCCATGCCGCGCACGAGCGTCGGATCGTACTGCACGCGGAAATCCGCGCTCTTTACGGCGTCGACTGCCGCTATGATGCCGGGAAGCTCCGATCCCACCTCTTCCATGAGACGAAGATCCGCTTCGCTGAGCGCGCCTTCCCTGTCGGCAAACTGCGACAGATACGACTGAACCGCATCCTCCGGGTAATGCTCCGAAAGCTCCGCGCGGACGCCGTCCATACCGATCTTGTCCATCTTGTCGAGCGTGATGAAGATCTTCTCGAAATCCTCTTCAGGGAATCCGGCTTTTCCTGCAATGGCTCTAAGGAGCTTTCTGTCGTTGATGCGGATCGTGAATCCCTTGAATCCGAGCTTTTCCAATACGCTTGTGGTCGCGAGAATCAGATCGATCTCGCTGAGCGGCGAGGGATCGCCGAGGACGTCGATATCACACTGCGTAAACTGGCGGAAGCGGCCCCTCTGCGGCCTGTCGGCGCGAAAAACGCTTCCGATCTGGAGCGCCTTAAATGGCGAGGGAAGTTCAGCCGCATGCGCGGAATAGTATCTGGCCAGCGGCAGCGTCAGGTCATAGCGCAGGCCGCTGTCCGTCACGGCCTCCTCTGTCGTCGGGCCGCTTAAGTCAAGCTTCTCCCCGCGCTTCAGAATCTTAAAGATCAGCTTTTCATTCTCACCGCCCTGCTTGGAGAGCAGATTTTCAATGTGCTCAACGACCGGCGTGTCGATCGATGAAAAGCCGAACGCGGCGTAAGTTTCGCGGATGACATTGATGCAGTAATTCCTTACCGCCATTTCCTCCGGCAGGATATCCTTCATTCCCGTAACAGGTTTCTTTGTAAGCGGCATGTACGATTGCACTCCTTTACCTTCATGATGTTGTATGTGTCTTAAGACTTGAGCTCTCTGCAGTACGCCTCGAGTTCTTTGGCGGATTCCCCGTTTAGAATATACCGGTCAAAAAGATCCGTATCCGAATCGGCCAGATGAACCTTGAACGAGGTTCCCACGCGGTGGACGACTCTCTCAAAAGCGAGAAAGATCCGCATGTCAAAATGCTTGATCTCATCGATCATCAGGCTGATCGCCTCATCCACCTCAAAGCGCTTGCGGTAGGGCCTGTCCGTCGTCAGAGCCGCAAAGACGTCCGAGACGCGGATGATTCTGGCGCCGAGCGGAATTTCGTCGCCGACAAGGTTTGACGGATAACCGCTGCCGTCGTAGTCCTCGTGATGATAGCGGACGGACTCCAGGATAAGCCCGCTGTAGCCGTACCTGTTCAGGATCTCGTAGGACAGCATCGGATGCATGCGGACATACTTCATCTCCTCCACGACGAGCGGCGAGACGATCTCTTCGTTGCCATAGAGATAATTAGTCAGCCGGAGCTTCCCGATATCATGGAGGAGTCCGGCGATCTGCAGCTGGCTGACCACAGAATCGTCAAGCATGAGCTCTCTTGCCACTTCCCGCACAAGACAGCTCACGTAGATGCCGTGTTCCAGTTCCTCTGTAAGATTATAGTCGACGATTCTTCCCATCGCAAGTTTCCATCACGCGCTCCATGTAGAGCGTCACATCCTTCGGACTGATCGTGCGCTCGATCCTTCCGTCTTCGTAGACCCGCTTTGTCGAGGCCCCCGCCCCGAAGGCTTTTATACTCTGCACTTCCTCCATGATGAGGATATTGTACAGGCACGCTCTGCCGGGGAGCGCAAAACCGGTATTTTCCAGATTGCCCCGCATATTCTTCTGCCGGTAGAGATAGTAAGGCACCATCCCCATCCCGCGGGCGCTTCTCGAGGCTTCATCCATAAGCGCATTCGATGCGCCGAGCGAATATCCCCGGTACGCGCCGCGGTCCGCCGATATGTCGAGTTCCCTGTCCTCAAGGATATTAAGGCGGAGCCTTGACGCTCTCTTCACCGCCAGGGAATGCACCGTCAGCGCCTCCGGAGAAAGCTTTTCGATCTCTTCAAGCGTGCGGGCAAGCTCAGGTTCACCTTCTCCGGGAAGGCCGAGGATGATGTCCATATTGATATTGTCAAAGCCTGCCTCCCGCGCCATGCTGAAGGCGCGCCTCACATCCGAAGACGTGTGCCTCCTTCCGATGCGGGTAAGCGTGTCGTCATTCATGGTCTGCGGGTTGACCGATATGCGCGTGACGCCGTGCCGTTTCATGACGCCGAGCACATCTTCCGAAAATGAATCCGGCCGGCCGGCTTCTACGGTGTACTCCACCGTCTCGCGCAGATCCCAGATCTCTTCGATTGACGTAAGGAGCCGCTCCATCTGAGGGGCCGTGAGCGTCGTCGGCGTCCCGCCTCCGATATAGACCGTCGTCGGGCCTCTCCGGTTCCCTTCCGCATGCATCGCGTCTCTTTCTCTTCTCATCTCCGTCTCGAGCGCTTTCAGATAAGCGTCCGCCTGCTTCTTCCACACCGAAGCCGGGCTGGAGGAAAAGGTACAGTACAGGCAGATGGACGGACAGAACGGAATGTGGACATACAGAGAATAACTGTCTTTATCAAGCGAAAATGGCGCAAGCAGCGCTCTCTCCCTGCCGGCGATCTCAGCGGCAAGGCGCGCCTTCTCCTCTGATACGAAATCTTCTTCCATAAGATAGCGGACGCATGCCTCTTCGCTTTGTCCCTCGCGCAGCATCTGCATCGGAATCTTCGTCGGCCGGATGCCGGACAGCATCCCCCACGGAAGGCGCTGCTCCGTATAGGCAGAGAGCGTCTCATAGAGTTCCCTCTTCAGGAGATCCTTCGCATCTTTCCTGCGCTCATAAGCGGGCGGAATGGCCACCCGGATCGTGAGGTCTCTCGGACAGGCGCATTTCTCTTCGTCGTCTTCGGAAAAAATGGCGACGTCGTCATCCGGGAAAAAGCTCTTTACGAGGGAATGAATGTCATAGAAGAAATCATTTTTGTCTGTGCGGATTCCGATGTTCAAAACAGATACCCGTTCATTTTGTATTCGTGTCCGACCGTCGTCGCGTCGCCGTGTCCGGGAAGAACGACAGTCTCCTCGGGAAGGGACCCGAGAACCTTTTCAAGCGATGCAAACAGCCGGTCTCTGTCCCCGGTCGGAAGATCGACCCTGCCGTATCCGTTGAGAAAAATCGTGTCGCCGGAAAAGAGCACGCCGTCTTCCTCACTGTAGTAGCAGACGCTGCCGGCCGTGTGGCCCGGTGACGCAATCACGCGGAACGATCTGCCAAAAGCCTCGATCTCATCTCCGTCTTTTAAGTACCTGTCGGGCTCTATCCTGTACTCGCCCGGAAAGAAATTGCAGTTGAGTTCGGAATTCTCCACCATGGGGCGCTCGGCTTCTGCAATCATGACGCGACAGGAAGGATAGGCCTCCTTGATCTCATTGACCGCCATGATGTGGTCATAGTGACCGTGCGTCAGAAGAATGATCTCCGGTCTGGCATGGAGCTCCTCAAAAATCGCAAGAAAGCGCCCGGGCTCGTCGCCCGGATCGATAAGAAGCAGTTCTTTCCCCGCCTCTCCTTCTCTCACTATATAGCTGTTCGTAGAGACGGGCCCGACGACGAGGCTTCCGATCAACAGTTTGCTGCTCTCCACTTTATCAACCTCCCGACTTCAGCTCCTTAAATGTATCTCAACCGGTCTTTCTCGTGATATCGATGACATCCGGTATCTTTTTCAGCTGCGTGACCAGGTCGCGGAGCTCATCCGTCGAGTGCATGAGAAAACTGATGTCCATCGTCGCGCGGCCCTGTTTGCTCGTCCTTACATTCAGCTGTCCGATGTCGATATGCCGCTCCGTAAAGACACGCGACACGTCGACGAGAAGGCCCGTCCGGTTTTCCGCATAGATACTCAGCTCTGCCGGATAAGACCCGCGCTCCTTTCCGCCGTCCGGCATCCGCCACTCCGCCTCGATGAGGCGTTCGCGGTCAGCCTCCGACATGCTGATGATGTTGATGCAGTCCGTCCTGTGAATGGTGACGCCTCTTCCGCGCGTCACATACCCGACGATTTCATCTCCCGGAAGCGGCGAGCAGCATCTCGCGAAATGCACCGCCACATCCGTAATTCCCTTGACGATGATGCCGCCCTTCGGGTTTCTCTCCGCGGCTGCGGCTGAGATCTTTTCCGCCTTGCCGGCGGCTGCGGCGAGCACCTCAGCGTCCGTCTCTTTTTTCTTGTTATCTTTCTCGAGCTGGTCAATCAGCTTATTGACGACCTGGCCTTCCTTGAGTCCGCCGTGTCCGATGGCCGCCAGCACGCTCTCGAAATCGCGGAAACCGTATTTCTGCAGCACAGCCTCTAGATATTCGCTCTTCATCAGATCGGAAAGCGCGTATCCTTTCGCCTTCGCGTACTGCGTCACGAGCTCCTTGCCGTGCTCGATATTGTCCTCTTTTAATTCCTTGCGGAACCACTGATTGATTTTATTGCGCGCCTGCGTGCTTTTTACGATCTTCAGCCAGTCCCTGCTCGGCCCGCGGGAATTCTGCGAAGTAATGATTTCCACGCGGTCTCCGTTCTTTAAGACATAGTCGACAGGCACGAGCTTTCCGTTCACGCGGGCGCCGATCATCTTGTTGCCGACGGCCGAATGCACGCTGTAGGCAAAGTCGATGGTGCAGGAGCCGTTCGGCAGGGTTTTCACGTCGCCCTGCGGGGAGAAGCAGTATACACTCTCCGAGAAGAGGTCCAGGTCGGACTTTAAAAGGGACATGAATTCCTTGTTGTCCGAGGAATCCTGCTGCCACTCGAGGATCTGGCGGAGCCAGGTCAGCTTTTCCTCCTCCTGATTACCGTTGACATTTTTGCCGTTCGAGGCCTCCTTATACTTCCAGTGCGCCGCGATACCGTATTCGGCGACGCGGTGCATCTCATAGGTGCGGATCTGGATCTCAAACGGCGTTCCGTCGCTGCCGATGACCGTCGTGTGAAGCGACTGGTACATATTCGGCTTCGGCATTGCAATATAGTCCTTAAAGCGGCCGGGGATCGGCTTATACATCTCGTGGATGATGCCGAGCGCCGCGTAGCAGTCGCTGACGTCGCGCACGATGATGCGGACGGCAAACAGATCGTAGATCTGGTCGAGCGTCTTGTCCTGATTCACCATCTTCTTGTAGATGGAGAAGTAATGCTTGACGCGGCCGGAGATCTCGGCGCTGATGCCGGCATGTTCGATATGCTCCCGCACCTCCCTCACGATGCTCTCGACGTAATCCTCCCGCTGCTGTTTTTTGGCGTTGACTTCCTCGACAAGCTCCTGATACACCGTGGGCTTCCAGTACTTCAGGGCGAGGTCGTCGAGCTCTGTCTTGATGCGGGAAATACCGAGCCGCTGGGCGATCGGCGCATAGATGTCCATCGTCTCGGACGCTTTCTCGAGCTGCTTTTCCCTGCGCATGTGCTCGAGCGTGCGCATGTTGTGCAGGCGGTCGGCAAGCTTGATGATGATGACGCGGATATCCTTTGCCATGGCAAGAAACATCTTCCGCAGATTTTCCGCCTGGATCTCCACCTTCTCCACCTTGTAGTCGACCTGGCCGAGTTTGGTCACCCCGTCGACCAGAAGGCCCACGTCCTCGCCGAAGGTCTCGCGGATTTCCTCCACCGTCATCGGCGTGTCCTCCACGACATCGTGCAATATACCTGCCGCGATCGTCTCCTTGTCCATCTCGAGATCCGCCAGGATAATGCCGACGCACAGCGGGTGGATGATATACGGCTCACCGGACTTTCTCATCTGTCCCTTATGGGCTTCCTCCGCCACGTGGCAGGCCTTCTCGATCATGGTAAGGTCGTCTGAGGGGTGATAGCGCAGGACACGCGCTTTAAGCTCCCGATACAATTCATCGGGAGCCGTATATTCTTTCGGCATCTCCAGCCTGCCTTCTTTTGATCCCGTGATTCTTCCGGCATCAAAGGTCAGCCCGATTGCCTTATCCGGCGTTTTTCCTGCTTCTGCCACTTGCATACGCGTACCTTATTTCTTATTTCCCCTCGTAAGACACGACGCTTTCGACATCGTATTTTGAGAGCCTTGCTCTGCCGTTCAGCCCCTTGAGTTCGAGAAGGAACACCATTTTGACGACTTCGCCGCCGAGCTGTTCAATGAGCTTCGCCGCGGCTTCCACCGTCCCGCCCGTCGCGATCAGATCGTCTACGAGCACGACCTTGTCGCCGGGTTCGATGGCATGCTTGTGAATCTCGATCGTTGCCTGCCCGTACTCCAGGTCGTAGGACTGGGAAATGGTCTCGCAGGGCAGCTTGCCGGCTTTCCGGACCAGCTCAAACGGCTTATGCAGATTGTAGGCGATCGGCATGCCAAAGACAAAGCCGCGGGATTCAAGGCCTGCGATCTTGTTAAATGTCACGCCCTCAAGCTTCTGCTGCATGGCGTCTATCGCCATCTTCAGGCCGTCCGGATCCTCCAGCACGGAAGTGATGTCCCGGAAGATGATTCCCTCCTGCGGGAAATCCGGGATTGAGCGGATATAATCCTCAACGCGATCTCTCTTCATTACATTCCCTCCTTAACACGCACGGAAACAGAGCCTTAAGCGTACCGTTCCTAATGCTGTAAACCAAAGAATAATCATAGCACTTTTTATGGATTATTGAAAGTGATTAATCACGATCTGGACGCTCTTTAAGCCCATATATTCGTTGATTTCCGGCTCATATGCGATCGCGATGTCCGGATTTTCCCGGATCCGGCTGTAGAGCTCCTCGACATTCCTGAAGCAGATCGCGTCGAGCGCGGGGCCCTCTGTCGCCGGATGAAAGCCGATTTTATCCGGCGCGGCGTCTCCGGGCGCAGTCATCGATGAAACCTGCGCGCGGAGAAGATTCCGCCTCGCGCCGAAGAGACGCGGATGCTCAAAGAGGACATGCTTCTGCGCGAACAGCGGTCTCTCATTGCCCTTCCCGCAAGGCTCCAGCAGCTCCAGCTGACTGATCAGCCGGGGCGTGACATAGCTCACAGGCATCGGCACGTCGATGCGCACCTTGGGGATGAGGTCCTCGTCGCTGAGCGTCGTAAGCGCATTCAGGCGGGCCCGGAGCTCATCGATCTTCTCTTCCTGAAGGGTAAGTCCCGCCGCCATCGGATGGCCGCCGAAGCGAATGAGCAGGTCGCTTGCACATCTCAGCTCCTCAAACATCGAATAGGCCTCGATCGAGCGCCCGGACCCTTTAACCGCCTCTTCACCCCGCGTAAGGATAAAGACAGGGCGCGCGTAACGCTCTCTGATCCTTCCCGCGATGATGCCCGCGACGCTCTCGTGCACATCCGGCAGATAAACAACCAGCACGCGGTCCGACAAAAGGTCATGCGTCTCAATCGTATTCACGGCGGCTTCGACGCCCGCATCGGTCATCGCCTTCCTGCTCTCATTGAGCGACTTCAGCTCCTCCGCATATCGCCGGGCTTCCGCTTCGCTTCGGGAAAGCAGGAGCTCCACCGCTTTATCGGCGCTCATGAGGCGCCCGCTGGCATTCAGGCAGGGACCGAGAATAAAACCGATATGATAGGTGTTCAGGGAAGCAAGATGCGTCCCCGTCGCTTCCGCGAGCATTCTGAGTCCGATATTGTCCGTCTCCCTGAGCCGCTTCAGGCCTTCCTTCACGATGATCCGGTTCTCGCCGGTCAGCGCCACGATGTCCCCGACCGTCGCGAAGGCGGCGTAGGCGATCAGGTCAAGCGCTCTGTCTCCGCCCATCGCGAGAATCAGCTTCCAGGCGACGGCGGCGCCGCACAGGTTTTCACTCCCGGAGCTGTCGTCCTCCCGCCTGGGATCGACGACGGCGTCCGCCGCGGGAAGCGATGTCACCTCGTGGTGATCCGTCACGACGAAGGTCATGCCCAGCGATCTGGCGAGATCCGCCTGCGCGTGAGCCGCGATGCCGTTGTCGCAGGTGATGATCGTGTCCACGCCCTCGTCATGGGCCCTTCGCACCATGTCCTCGCTGATGCCGTAACCATCCTTCATGCGGTTGGGGATGCGGATGTCGACCTGTCCGCCAAGCTCCGTGATGCCTCTCTTAAGGATATAGGACGCCATGATGCCGTCGATGTCATAGTCTCCGATCACCCGGATCCTTGCGCCTGACCTGATCTTCTCTTTGACGATCGCGGATGCGCGGTCCATATCCTTAAGCGCGAGCGGATCCTTCAGGTCATCTGTCCCCCCGTAGAGATATGTGCGGATCGCCTCGTCGCCCACGATCCCGCGGTTTGTGATGACACGGGCCACGACGGGATCAATGCCGAAGCGCTTAGCAATCCCCTGAAAATCAGCTCGTTTTGCCGTGACTACCCACTTCTCCATGATCTTCCCTCTCCCTGAACAAGACGGAAGCACGCCTGCTTAGCGGCGTGCTTCCTCATGTTTTCACTGATCAGTTCTTACCGTTATTCTTCTTAACCTTCTTTTTGCGGATGACGTTCGGATTGCCGCCTGTCCTCACAGCTGATTTCTCAGCGGCAGACGCCGCGTTCTCCGCAGCCTTGCCGGACTCTGCGGGAATGGCAGCCGCCCGGCTTATGGCCTTCGCCCGCATCTTCTGATATTCTTTGGCGTCCGCGCCGAAATGCGTGCGCATGAAATGCCACAGCGCGCCCGTCAGGAAGACAGATGAGCAGGCGCCGGCAACGATACCGACCATCATCGGCAGGGTGAATTCCTTGATCGAAGCCACGCCGAGGATGTAGAGCATCAGGATCGAGGAGAAGGTCGTCAGGTTCGTGAGAATGCTTCGCGTGAGCGTCATGTTGACCGCATTGTTGACGAGGTCGGCCAGGTCGCCGTTCTTCGGGAAGGACGGCTGCATCTCACGGATTCTGTCGAAGATGACGATCGTCGAGTTGATCGAGTAGCCGAGAATCGTCAGCATGACGGCGATAAACGCGTTGCCCACGGAGATTCTGAGAATCGCATAGGACATCAGCGTGATCAGGACGTCATGGATCAGCGCGATGACCGCGGCCGAAGCGAAGCGGATATCCTTGAATCTGATGAAGATGTAGAGGAGCATCAGGATGACCGCGATGATGACGGCCTGAATCGCGCTCTTTCTCATCTCCTTTCCGACGGTCGGAGAGATAGATTCAGCGGTGATATGGCTCTCGTCAACGCCGAAGGACTCGGAGAGCTTATCGGCCATGCTTGTTCTCTCTTCCACATCCAGCGTGCGGGTCTTGATGATGACCTGGCTGGATCCGACGACCTTCTGCATGGAGACATTGGCGTCGCCCGTCACTTCCATGATGACCGGCTTCACCTTCTCGTCGAGCTCGGACAGCGAGTAGTCTTCATTAAAGTCAACAGTTGTCGACGTGCCGCCCAGGAACTCAAGCGAGTAGTTGAGGGCGTGGTTGCCGCGGGCCGCGTTAACTGCCATGAAGATGACGCCGACGACAAGAATGGCGCCGATCACGCAGAGGAACTTATGCCAGTTCTGCACGAAGCGGAAGTGTGTGTGCTTCTTCTGTCTCGCCCAGAGCTTCGGATCATTGAAGCCGATGGCGTGGACGGCGTAGCACAGGAACCGGGAGACAACAAGCGCCGTGAACATCGAAAGGACAACGGAAAGCGCGAGCGTCATCGCGAAGCCCTTGATCGTACCGGTGCCGAGGACACCCAGCACAGCCGCCGCAATCAGCGTTGTGATGTTGCCGTCAAGAATCGCGGAGAGCGCCTTGTGGAAGCCTGCGCGGATCGCGCCGTGAACCGAGGTGCCGAGCGAAATCTCCTCCTGCAGACGGGAGTAGATGATGACGTTGGCGTCGACCGCCATACCGATACCGAGGATAATACCCGCGATACCCGGAAGGGTCAGCGTGAGATCGAAAGCGTTCAGCATCACGAGCATCAGCGCCACATAAAGAAGCAGTGCGCAGGAAGCGATGACGCCGGGGAGCAGATAAGCCGCAATCATGATGACGCAGACAAGTGCAAGGCCGATGGCGCCGCCGATGAGAGATGTGCGGATCGCCTCCTGGCCGAGCTGCGCGCCGACCACGTTGGAGCGGATCTCATGCAGGGTGACTTTAAGTCCGCCGATACGGATGTAGGAAGCGAGTTCCTTGGCCTTGTCGATATCGCCCATGCCCTCGATGATCGCTTTGCCGTCGGTAATCGCGGCGTTGACGGTCGGCACGGAGACGAACTGTCCGTCGTAGTAGATGCCGATCGACTCGCCGGCCGCGTACGCTTTCGTCGTGGCGTCGGCGAATTTCTTCGTGCCGTCGCCGTTAAAGGAAAGCTCGACCACGGGCTTGTTATTCTTCGTCGTGGAATCCTGTGTGATCACGCCCTGCGCGTCATCGATATCTGAGCCCGTGCAGACGATGGAGCCGTCCGCTTCGAGCGCATCGATTTCTTTATCGAGCACGTAATTTCCCTGAGAGGAATCGTAATGATAGTTCTCATTTCCTTCGGAGTCGTGCTCTGCGATGAAATAGAGAGAACCGGGGGTGCCCAGTTCGGCCAGGATCGCGTTGGCGTCCGTGACGCCGGGGATCTCGACACTGATGCGGTTCGCGCCTTCCTGATAAACATTGGCTTCCGTCGAATACTGCTCGACGCGGCGCTGGAGCTTATAGACCGTATCGCTCATGTCGTCGATCGACGGATTGTCGATATCCGCCTCATAGGTGATCGACACGCCGCCGGACAGGTCAAGTCCGGTGTGGATGTTCCGCATCGCGCCGGTGCCGGTCGGTCCGAAGCCTTTGATGGCCGTAAACAGCATAAGGACCGTGACGGCGATCATGACTGCGATCGTGATGATGCCATTTCTCTTTTTCATAACTGTGCTATCTCCTTGTACCTCATATATAGAAACCTGAAGTCATGCTTTCCCTCAGGTTCCATGCGATAATAACATGAAGAGCCGGATGCGGCGCGTATCACGCTTGTCCGCTCCGGTCATCCGCGAGGGGCGCTTTGATAAAAGGCGCCACATCTATGCCTCCGCGAGAGCCGCTTTGATCATGAGCGCGCACTCCACTCTTTTCTGCTGCAGCGCGCAGCCGATCTCGTAGACGCCGTCGATCCTGCCCGTGAAATTCCAGGCGTTGGCCATGCAGCCGCCGCTGCAGTAAAAGCGGGCGAAACAGCTGCGGCACTCCTCTTTGGCGTACACGTTGATCTTTTTAAAATCCTTGACGAGATCCGTGTTTGTGACGCCCTCGTCCACATTTCCGATGAGGAACGGCTCGATGCCCACGAACTGATGGCAGGGATAAAGCTCGCCTCCCGGCGTGACCGCCAGATACTCCGTGCCGCTGCCGCAGCCGGAGAGACGCTTGTAGACGCAGGGGCCACCCGTTAAATCTATCATAAAATGAAAGAAATTAAAACCGTTTCCTTCTTTTTCAAGCCGAATCATCTCTCTGGCGAGCAGGTCGTATTGATTTTTAAGGAAAGGGACATCCTCGGGACGGATCGCGTAATCCGCTTCTTTCGGCGCAACGACCGGCTCCACGGAGATCTGGTCGAATCCGAGATCGTGGAGATGAAGCACGTCCGCCGCGAAATCGAGATTGTACCGCGTGAAGGTGCCGCGCGCATAGTACTTAAGTCCCAGTTCCCTTCTCTGCTTTGCAAACTCAAGGAATTTCGGCACAATCAGGTCGTAGCTGCCGGCGCCCTTTCTGAACGGGCGCATGCGGTCATGGACTTCCTTCCGCCCGTCGATCGACAGCACGACATTGTCCATCTCCCTGTTGCAGAACGTCATGATCTCCTCATTTAAGAGCACGCCGTTCGTCGTCAGCGTAAAACGGAAATGCTTCGGATAATTCCGCTCAAGCTCTCTCCCGTACGCGACGAGCTGCTTCACGACTTCCCAGTTCATGAGCGGCTCTCCGCCGAAGAAATCCACTTCAAGGTTTTCTCTTTGTCCGGAATTTCGGACAAGAAAATCAAGTGCCTTTTTTCCCGTCTCGAAGCTCATGAGGGCGCGGCGGCCATGGTACTCCCCCTCTTCCGCGAAGCAGTAGCGGCAGGCGAGATTGCAGTCATGCGCGACATGCAGGCAAAGCGCCTTGACGACGGTCGGCCGGGACGCATAGGCTTCCACGGACGGGGCGTACGGCTCCTCCGTAAAAAGCGCTCCTTCCTTTTTCAGTTCCTGCAGCTCTGCGTAGGCTTCCCGAAAGTCAGCCGTCTCCTGTTCCGCAAGCGGCGCGCCCTTCTTCAGGGCGAGCGCTGCAAGGAAGGACGCCTCATCCGCATCCGGCTGCGCGCTCAGAACCTCCGCCGCCTCATAGGCCGCGTCATCCATGACGTGCACAGATCCGCCCGGCACGTCGAGAACCATATTGTATCCGTTGCTTTTATACTGATGAATCTGCATGTTTACCTGTCTTTACCCCGGCCGGTCTCTCACCGCAAAAGCGGTCCGGCTGTATCTCCGGACGAAAAGGCAGCAGCGGCACGTAAGCCGCTGCCGACATCGCCATTATGCAACTTTAAATGTCCGCTCTCAGTTCTTCTTCGCTTCACAGCTCTGATTGCCGACCGTGCAGCTTGTCTTGCACGCGGACTGGCAGGACGTCTGGCATTCGCCGCATCCGCCTTTTTTGACTGTATTCTGAAGATTCTTTGTGTTCAGAGTCTTAATATGCTTCATCTTTATATCCTCCTCTATCAACGAGTCCAACTAAACAAGCGCAGATGAACAACGGTGATTATAGCACAGATCGGGACCTTCATCAAGCCATTCAAAATCAAATTGCTCAGTCATTGTTTTTTTCCGTTCTTTCGCTTATCATCATGACTAGGATACATTACGGATAAGGAGGTCATCCGGCATGCTGCATGTGATCGTCAATCGAGAAGCACAGAGCAAAAAAAGCAGCAAAATCTGGCCGACGGCAGAGCGCGTGCTTGCAGGCAGCAGGATCCCGTACAGGATCCATGTCACGGCCTGCAAAGGAGACGCGTCCGTCATTTCCCGCGAGATCTCGGAGACAGATCCCGCACCTTCCATCGCCGTGATCGGCGGGGACGGGACCATCCACGAGGTCTTAAGCGGCCTCAGCTCTTTATCCGCCGTCACGCTCGGCGTGATCCCCCAGGGCTCGGGCAATGATTTTGCCAGAGGCATGGGGCTTTTAAAAGACCCCGGAGAAGCCATCAAAGCCATTTTGGAACCTAAGGAAATTGTCCCGATGGATATCGGATGCCTGAAGAGCCGTGAGGGGGCGAGGCGCTTCGGGGTGAGTACAGGCATCGGCTTCGACGCCGCGGTCTGTCACGAAGTCGACCGCTCCGGCCTCAAAACCCTGCTCAACAGGTTCGGCGCCGGCAAGCTCACCTATTCGATCGTCGCAGCAAAAGAAATCACCGGCTCCGATCCCGGCACGATGCGCGTGCGCGTCGACGGTGAAAAGTGCTACTCATTTCCGAAGGCCTACTTCGCCGCCGTGATGAACCAGCCCTATGAAGGCGGGGGCCTCATGCTCTGTCCTTCCGCCTCCGCCTGCGACGGCCTGCTTGACCTGTTCGTCTGTGCGGACATCCCCCGGACGGAACTCGTGACGGCGCTGCCCTTTACCATGTACGGTCTTCACCGGCGTCACGCCGGCGTGCATTTTATGCGCGGAAGACATTTTGAGATCTTTGCCGAACAAAAAAGCCGGATCCACCTGGACGGTGAAGCCGGCGAGCTGACCCATACGATGGATGTCTCCCTCGAGAAGGAGAAGCTGCGCGTGATCGTGCGGTAAGTGGCAGCTTCTTCAGTTGAAACCGAAGAAGCGCTGCGTCAGGTGATAGCCGCGGACAGCGAAGTCCCTTCCCGCTTTCCCGGGCATATTGATGAGGCGGCCAAGGAGCGAATGGCGAATTCTGAGATACAGGATCAGGTCCTTTTTCTTCAGATAATCCCAGAGCTCCTTTTTCTGACTCAGGGACTCCTCCGTGTCAATCCGGATGAGCAGGATCGTTGAGACGATCATCATGATATTGAGATAGTGGACGAGCATATCGCCCTGGTTCTTCTTCTTGATGAGCTCCGGCTTATAGCTGTCGATCATAAACTTCGTCACGCCGATCTGCTGGTCAATCCGGCTCATCATCACGGTCTCGTTGACCGACTGGTCCTCGCGGCCGATGAAATAGCGGTACAGCGGCACATTGAGGTAGTACAGCGTCTTCACGTAGATGAGCGGCGTAAATGCCACAATATTGTCGACGTAGAAGGTGTGCTCCGGCAGGACGAGCCCGCACTCTCTGAGAAGCCCTGTCCTGTAGATCAGCGAGTGCATCAGCACATAGCGGTGCGAGTTCAGCGGCTTTTCGATCTCGTCCCAGGTGAAGATTCTGTCCTCGGGGAAGGAGCCGACATAGCGCATCATCCGTTTTTTCCTCGCGCCTTCCTTATCGTAGACATAGTTGCAGATCATCGCGTCGAGCGTCATAGGGCCGCTGATGACCTTGCGCAGCGTCTCAAGCACGCGGATATAAGAGTCATAGTCGAGGTAATCGTCACTGTCACAGACCTTGAAATAGATGCCCTGCGCCTCCGCGATGCCCGTGTTGACGGCGCCTCCGTGTCCCTTGTTCTCCTGGTGAATCGCGCGCACGACGCCTGGATATCTGCGTTCATAATCTTTTGCGATCTCAAGCGTGCTGTCTTTAGAGCCGTCGTCGATGACGAGTACCTCTACGTCCTCCCCGCCGACCAGCGCGTGGTCGATCGCTTTTTTCATGTACGCTTCCGAATTGTAACAGGGTATAGCCACCGTAAGTATCTTCATCTTCTGTTTTTCCTCGTCATTCACTCATTGATAAGCAGCTCCGCATACGCTGAAAAAGCGGATGGCAGAGCGTAGTCCCGCTTCAGTTCGTCCGGCCGGACAAACAGGCAGTCTCCGCGTCTTACGGATCCCGGGCTCACTCTGATCTCATACCCTTCCATGAGCCATGTGACATGCGTAAAGAGATGTCTGGCGTCCCTCAGCTTCCGGACCTTCAGTGCCTCAAAGCCTTCCGCCTCGACAAACCTCACCGCTTCCTCCGCCGTGAGAAAGCCCTCCGTGTTCGGGAATTCATAGAGTCCGCTGAGCAGTCCTTTTTCCGGGCGCTTCCTGATGGCCACCTCATCCCCGTCCCGGATGAGAAAAACCGTCAGCTTCTCCTCCCTCCGCTTTTGCGGGGCGAGACGCAAGGGCAGCTCTTCCACGAGTCCCTGTACTTTTGCCTGGCAGAAACGGCTGATCGGGCAGCTGCCGCAGCGCGCCTCTCCGCGCGGCAGACAGACAAGCGCGCCGAGCTCGATCATGGCCTGATTAAAGTCACCGGCCGGATGCGTGCCTGTGGCGGATACATCTCCCGCATCAGGAAGCACCGCCATCGTCTCAGTCAGCTCCGCTTCCACCTGCTTTTTAACGGCGTCGCGGAGAATATTGTCCCGAAACGCCTGAAGCCTGGCATAGACTCTCAGCACATTGCCGTCGACCGCCGCTGTTTTCTCTCCGAAAGCAATGGAGGCGATCGCCGATGCCGTATAAGATCCGATGCCCGGGAGCTTCAGAAGCTCATTCTTTGTCCCGGGGAATCTTCCGCCGTGCTCCTCCATGAGGATCTGCGCCGTCTTTTTCATATGGCGCGCGCGGCTGTAATAGCCGAGACCTTCCCACAGCTTAAAAAGCACGTCGTCCGGGCAGACGGACAGGCGGGCCGGATCCGGCAGCGCGTCAAGAAAGCGCGCATAATACCCGAGCACTGCTTCGACTCTTGTCTGCTGCAGCATAATCTCGGATACATAGATCGCATAAGGATCATCCGTGTGCCGCCACGGCAAATCTCTCTTTGCCGCATTATACCATAGAAGAAGCGGCTTTACAAAATCAGATTGCATATGCTAAACTCCGACGGAATACATCTTGAGACAGATCGGGAGGATTTATTGATGCGCGCAGTAATCTTTGACGTTGACGGCACCCTCTGGGACTCCACCGAGCATGTGGCGGCGTCGTGGCGGCAGGCGCTCGACGCGCGCGGCATCCCGTCCGCGCACGTCACGGCCGGGAGGCTGAAAAGCGAGTTCGGGAAGCTTCTTCCGGAGATCGGCCGCTCTCTCTTCCCCGACATGGAAAAAGAAGAGGCGCTCTTACTCACGGAATATCTGTGCGACGCGGAGATCGAGATGCTTCGCACGTATCACCCCGCGCCTTACGACGGTGTGCCCGAGCTGCTCAGCGCACTCAGAGCCGGCGGCCATCAGGTCTCGATTGTCAGCAACTGCCAGAAAGGCTACATTGAAATGATGCTCAGCGTGACGGGGCTCGGCCCCCTCGTGGACGCCCATCTGTGCGCGGGGGATACGGGACTTGGCAAGGCGGAAACCATCCGCATCGCCGCCGAACGTTTCGGCCTCATCTCTCCCGTCTATGTCGGGGACACCTCCGGCGACGAGACCGCGGCGCGCGCCGCGGGCATTCCCTTTATCCACGCATCCTACGGCTTCGGCAAGGCGGCTCATCCCGATGCTGTCATCCATGCGCCGCTTGAACTGCCTGAAGTCCTTAAGAACCTGTAAAAAAAGGCCGCTCTTTCGTCAGCGGCCTTTTTTCTTTTAAGTGCATTTTTCTTTCAGTGCACGATCACGGTGGTGCCGACCTCCAGGAGGTTATAGAGCTCCTCCGCCCTGCTGTAAGGGAGATTCACGCAGCCGTGCGATCCGCTGTTCCAGTAGATGTTTCCGCCGAAGGATCCTCTCCACGTCGCGTCGTGCAGGCCGACCCCCTCGTAGAAGGGCATCCAGAAATTGACGAAGGACTCATAACTCGGATTGCCGGTCGCCGGATTGATCTCTCCTTTCAGCGTCCTGTTTCTCTCTTTTGTGTAAATGTCAAAGACGCCTTTAGGCGTTCTCCTGTCTTCGTCTGTGCCTTTTCCCGTGACGCAGTCCGACTCCCACATAAGCTGTCCGCCCTCATAATACCAGGCGTGCTGCGCGTCGATATCCACCTCGACATAAGTGCCCCCGAAGGTGCCGTCAGCGTCGCGCTCCAGCGAATACAGCGGTGCGCGCTTATGCGACATGCGCGACAGGATATCGTCGTAGAGCTGTGCTGTTTCGGCCTCCTGATCAATCACGCGGCCGTAATCCGAGCAGGCCATCTCCATGTCTCCGGACCAGGAGGTGTGGAACACCACGGAGTTCTTGACATAGTCATACTTCGCCGCGATATCCGCAACAAATGCGCGGCATTTTTCCAGCAGCACGTTGGTATTTAGATAATAGAAGTCGGGATCATCCTCGCGGACCGACAGCCACGCGTACATCGTGTCCTTATTCAGAACGATCTCCGATCCGTCGTACATCGTGTAGGTGATGCTCTCGTCCAGATAGGTGTTGAGATCCGTCACCTGCAGCACAAGGGTCGGGTCGTCCGCGCGCACCTCCGCCCTGCTGTAGACGGGAAGCTGAGAGACGTCCAGCACCGGATCCCCTCTCTTTACGGCTTCCACCGCCGCGTCCGCGACAGCTGCGACATCGATCTCATTGCCGTCAATCTCGGGAACGATCATCAGGCGATGATCCTCGCCCATCGTCATGTAAGCGTCCTTCGGCGCGATCTTTCCGTCCGAAGATAGCTCGGGCAGGGAGGCGACGGCGCTGCGCAGCTTTTCCTCGTCAAGCACAAATGCCTCTCCGACCTGATGCATTTCCGTCTTTCCCAGTTTTCCCCGGATCCACGCGTACTTGTTCTGCGCGGTTAAGATGTCTTTGATCTTGTCGTCCGTCTGGTAGCGAAAGCCGATCTGCTCAGCTTTTAGCCGCTCGCGCATGCCGTCGGCAAAGAGGAGCGTCAGAGAATAATCCTCCACACGGTCTTTGATGGACGTCTCCACGTCCTCCGCCGTCATGCCGCCGACCTCCAGACCATTGATGAAGGTCCCCTCGAGGAAGCGGTCCGCGTACTGCTCCGCAAAAGCGCAGTATGAGGCCGCCGCCCCGCCGATGATGAGCAGAAGGACAACGATAAAAATCAAAAGCCCCGTGTGTCTGTGTTTCTTATGGCTCCCCAAAATCAAAACCCCTTCTTGCTTTCGTTCAGGCACTTGGTTCCTTCAGGTGCTTCCGTGCTTCACGCACCCTATTCCTTCAAGCCCCCGTCACTTCACATACTTCGCAAAATCCCAGCCGAGCGTGGCCGCGATATCGACAAGCCTCGCCTCATCGGCCTCCGGAATCTCCTCCGGCTTCCCGGTTCCTTTCGGCAGGCCGATCGCAGACGCCATCTCGTGGTACCTGGTGAGATCAGCTCTAAGCTTTTCCGTGTTCAGCTCCATCTCAGCCCTTATTCTGCTCTTCTACGATGCGGACCGCCTGATAGCGCTCCCTGAGCCGCGGCTTGTCGATCTTTCCGGTCGCGTTTCTCAGCACCTCGGCGAAGATGATCTTTCGCGGCCGCTTGTAGCGCGGCAGATCCACGCAGAACCGGTTGACTTCCTCTTCGGTCATCTCCATGCCCTCTTTGACCTGGATGATGGCCGCGGCGATCTCGCCGAGGCGCTTGTCCGCGAGGCCGATGACAGCCACGTCGTGAATCTTCGGGTGCGCGGCGAGGAAGGCCTCGATCTGCACCGGGTAGAGATTCTCGCCGCCGGAGATGATCACGTCCTTCTTTCTGTCGACGAGGAAGATGAAGCCGTCTTCGTCCTGGCGCGCCATGTCTCCCGTGTGCAGCCATCCGTTCTTAAGCACTTCCTTCGTGGCTTCCGGATCGTGATAGTATTCGACCATGACGCCCGGTCCTCTCACACAGAGCTCACCGACTTCACCCTGCGGAACGACTTCGTCATTTTCGTCGACGATCTTTGCCTTCCACCTGTAGCCGGGGATGCCGATGGCGCCGACCTTGTGGACATTGTCCATGCCTAGATGCACGCAGCCGGGGCCCGTCGACTCGGACAGGCCGTAATTCGTATCATACTTGTGATGCGGGAAATATTCAAGCCAGTGCCTGATGAGAGACGGCGGAACCGGCTGCGCGCCGATATGCATCAGCCGCCACTGGCTCAGCTTGTAATCCTCCATTTTGATCTTGCCGCTGTCAAGCGCCGCGAGGATATCCTGCGCCCACGGCACGAGAAGCCACACGATCGTGCACTGCTCCTCGGAGACCGCCCGGAAAACCGCTTCCGGGGAGTGCCCTTTCAGGAGAACGCCGCGGCTGCCCGTATAGAGGGAGCCGAACCAGTGCATCGTGGCGCCGGTGTGATAAAGCGGCGGAATGCACAGGAAGCAGTCGTTTTTCTTTGTATTGTGATGACGCGACTCCATTTCCGCGGCCTGCGAAAGCGCCTCGTGCTTGAGGAGGATCGCCTTCGGGAAGCCTGTCGTCCCGGAGGAGTAGTAAATGGCGCCGTCATCCGTATCCTCAATGAGGATTTTCGGCTGTACGGAAGACGTATTGGAGGCCGCGCGGAAATAGTCCTCCGCGTAGCTCGGGCAGGAATCGCCCACGAAGTACAGCAGGCACTTGTCCTTCAGGCGTCCGGCGATGTCCTCGATGCGCCCGATGAACTCCGGTCCGTAAAAGACGACGTCGCAGTCCGCAAGCTGAAGGCAATAGGAAATCTCATCGGCCGTGAAACGGAAATTCAGCGGTACGACAATGGCGCCGGATTTTAAGATGCCGAAATAGATCGGCAGATATTCCAGGCAGTTCATCAGAAGGATGGCACACTTCTGCCCCTTCGAGATGCCCCGCTCCAGCAGCATGTTGGCGACCCGGTTTGCTTTCTCGTCGAAGACGGACCAGGTGATCTGCCGTCTGTAGAAGGCGGACGAGGTCGGCTGAATCAGCTCATATTCCTTCCAGGTCACGCGCTGTTCCTCGCGAATCTCCGGATTGATCTCGACGAGGGCGACCTCTTCGCCGTATAGTTTGCTGTTCCGTTCAAGTAGATCTGTGATAGGCATTTTGATCAGGACCTCCTTCACGGCACCGTCTGCCAGTCGGGTGCCGGTAGTATGCGATAGCATTTTCTTGACAATGCAACGCGTCAAAGTGCTAAATCATTATAAGTAATCACCTATCAAAAGTCAATCATCTGATACCTATTTACTTTATCACGTCATAGTGTTAAAATAGTCGAAATGTTCCGGCGGGAACTGTCTCCTGCGGTACAGACTTATATCACATTTACACGAAAAGAGGAAAGTAAGATGAAACAACTGATGCTGGGCAACAAGGCCGTCGCCCGGGGACTCTACGAAGCCGGTGTCCTGTTCGCTTCCAGTTATCCGGGCACGCCGAGCACGGAGATCACGGAAGAACTCGCCAAGTATGATGATCTTTACAGCGAGTGGGCCCCGAATGAGAAGGTTGCCATGGAAGCTGCGTTCGGCGCCTCATTAGCCGGCCGGCGCTCGTTCTGCGCCATGAAGCATGTCGGCCTCAACGTCGCCGCCGATCCGCTCTATACCATGTCCTACACCGGCGTAAATGCCGGTCTCGTCATCGCTGTCGCCGACGACGCGGGCATGCATTCCTCACAGAACGAGCAGGACTCCCGCCATCACGCGATCGCGGCCAAGGTCCCCATGCTGGAGCCTTCTGATTCCGCGGAGTCGCTTGCCTTTGCAAAGCTCGCTTTTGAGATCTCCGAAGAATTTGACACGCCGGTTCTCCTGAAGATGTGCACGCGCGTCGCGCACTCGCAGTCCGTCGTGGAGACGGGTGAGCGCACGGTTCCGACAAAAACCTATGAGAAGAATATCGCCAAGTATGTCATGATGCCCGGTATGGCGAAGAAACGTCATCCCATCATCGAGGAGCGCACGAAAAAGCTGATCGATTACGCCGAGAGCTCCGGCATCAACCGCGTCGAAGCCGGCGGCAAAGAGCTCGGCATCATCACCTGCTCCACTTCCTATGAATATGTTAAGGAAGTGTTCGGGGACAGCGTCTCGATCCTGAAGCTCGGCATGACGAATCCTCTCCCCGTAAAGCTCATTCGCGACTTCGCCGCTTCCGTTGAAAAGCTCGTCGTCGTAGAGGAGCTTGACCCCATCATCGAAAACCATGTCAGGTCGCTCGGCCTTGCGGTCAGCGGCAAAGACGTGCTTCCGGTCTGCGGGGAGTTCTCCCAGAATCTGATCGCGAAGGCGCTCGGCGGCATGGTGCACACAGGCAGGACGCTTGACGAAGCGCTTCCGATGCGCCCGCCCGTCATGTGCCCCGGCTGCCCGCACCGCGGTCTCTTCTTCACGCTGAAGAAGCTGAAAGCCACCGTGCTCGGCGACATCGGCTGCTACACGCTCGGCGCCGTCGCGCCGCTTTCAACCATCGAGACGACGCTCTGCATGGGCGCCTCGGTATCCTCGATCCACGGCTTTAACAAGGCGCTCGGTGAGGCCTCCGAGGGGAAGACCGTCTGCGTCATCGGTGATTCCACCTTCATGCATTCCGGCATGACAGGGCTTGCCAATATCGCATATAACGGCAGCAATTCCACGGTCATCATCCTCGACAACTCCATCACGGGCATGACCGGCCACCAGCAGAATCCGACGACGGGTTACAACATCAAGGGCGACCCCGCCGGCAAAATCGATCTCGAAGCGCTCTGCCGCTCCATGGGCTTTGAGCGCGTCCGCGTCGTGGATCCTTATGACCTCGCGCAGTGTGAAGCGGTGATCAAAGAAGAGCTCGCCGCGAAAGCGCCCTCCGTGATCATCTCCCGCAGGCCCTGCGCGCTGCTCAAGTACGTGAAGAGAAAGCCTTCCCTCCGCGTCGATACCGACAAGTGTATCGGCTGCAAATCCTGCATGCGGATCGGATGTCCGGCCATCTCGATTAAGGACGGCAAGGCCCGCGTGGACGAAACGCTTTGCGTCGGCTGCGGCGTGTGCACGCAGCTGTGCAAGGCAGAGGCATTTTCGAGCACGGCAAAGGAGGCTTAAGACATGGAAACAAAGAATATTATGATCGTCGGCGTCGGCGGGCAGGGATCTCTTCTCGCAAGTAAACTCCTCGGTTATCTTCTTCTGAACGAAGGCTATGACGTCAAAGTGTCCGAAGTGCACGGCATGTCCCAGCGCGGCGGCAGCGTCGTCACCTATGTGCGCTACGGCGACCGCGTCTACTCTCCCGTGATCGACGAAGGGGAAGCTGATTGCATCGTCTCCTTCGAGCTCCTCGAGGCGGCGCGCCATCTCCCCTATCTCAAGGAGGACGGGCAGATCGTCACCAATATACAGCAGATCGATCCCATGCCCGTCATCACCGGGCAGGCGGCTTATCCGGCGGAGCTTGTAACCAAGATGAAAGCTTCCGGCGCTAAAGTCGACGCGATGGACTGCGTGGCGCTCGCCGAAGAGGCCGGCACGGTGAAAGCCGTGAATCTCGTGCTGCTCGGCAGACTCTCACATTATTTCGACTTCCCGGAAGAGACCTGGATGAAGGCCATCGAGGCCTGCGTGCCTTCTAAATTTCTCGAGATCAACAAGAAGGCGTTCTCACTTGGCAGAAATGCCGCATCGTAATAAGAAAGGAAGAGTATATGGAAAGGTATTATCAGGAGGAAATCGAGCGCGCGTCGCGGGATGAGATGCTGGCGATTCAGAACGAAAAGCTGCTGAAGCAGGTCCGCCATGTCTGGGATGCTGTTCCCTACTACCGCAAGAAGATGGAGGAGAAAGGACTTACGCCGGATGACATCAAGTCGGTCGACGACCTCGGCAAGCTTCCGACCCTCTCGAAAGCCGATCTGCGCGAAGCATATCCTTACGGACTTCTCGGCTGCGATCTGAAAAAATGTGTCCGCATTCAGTCCACCTCCGGCACGACCGGCAAGCGCGTCGTCGCTTTCTACACACTGGAAGATATCGATCTGTGGGAAGAGTGCTGCGCGCGCGCCATCACGGCGGCCGGCGGAACAGAGGAAGACGTCTGCCAGGTCTCCTACGGCTACGGCCTCTTCACCGGCGGGCCGGGATTAAACGGCGGTTCCCACAAGGTCGGCTGCCTTACGATCCCCACCTCTTCCGGCAATACCGACAGGCAGATCATGTTTATCAATGATCTTGGCGCCACCATTTTGTGCTGCACGCCTTCCTACGCCGCCTATCTCGGCGAGCGCATGAAGGAGATGGGCCTTGGCCCGGACGACATCCCGCTTAAGGCAGGTATCTTCGGCGCGGAAGCCTGGTCCGAGGAAATGCGCCACGACATCGAGCAGACGCTCGGCATCAAGGCCTTTGACATCTACGGACTCACCGAGCTGTCCGGCCCCGGCGTCTCCTTTGAGTGCTCCGAGCAGTCGGGCATGCACATCAATGAAGATCATTTCCTCCCGGAGATCATTGACCCGGATACCGGCGAAGTGCTTCCGGAGGGAAGCGAGGGAGAACTCGTCTTCACGGCGCTTGACAAAGAGGCATTTCCGCTCATCCGCTACCGCACGAGAGACATCTGCTCTCTCTCCAGGGAGAAGTGCTCCTGCGGCAGAACGCTCGTCAAGATGAAGAAGCCGAAGGGACGTTCCGACGACATGCTCATCATCCGGGGCGTCAACGTCTTCCCGTCCCAGATCGAGACCGTTCTCCTCAATCACGGCTATGCTGCGAATTACCAGATCATCGTCGACCGCGTAAACAATACCGATACACTCGACGTCCAGGTCGAGATGACGCCGGAGATGTTCACGGACAACCTCGGCGAAATCGAAAAGAGACAAAAAGACCTCGTGGACGGACTCAAGTCCATGCTCGGTCTGAAGGCCAAGGTCACGCTCGTCGCGCCGAAGTCCATCACGAGATCCGAAGGCAAGGCCGTCCGCGTCATCGACAAGCGCAAGATCTGACAGGCATCTGAAAAAGATCAGATAGAAGGAGGAATAGATCATGGCAATAAAGCAGATATCCGTATTTCTGGAAAACAAACCCGGGACGCTTCAGGGAATGACCGATGTTCTCGCAGAGGCCGGCATCGACATGCGCGCCCTCTCCGTCGCGGAGACGAAGGACTTCGGCATCGTCCGCATGATCGTCAATGACGTCTACGAGACCGCGACCGTATTAAAGGACGCCGGCTTCATCTGCAGCATGACGCCCGTCGTCGCCGTCCCGATTCCCGATGAGGTCGGCGGACTCTCCCGCGTGCTTGCTGCACTGAACGGGACGGACGTCAACCTCGAGTACATGTACGCCTCCCTGGCCGGAAAGACAAGCGGCCGCGCCTACATGATCTTCCGCGTGGAGGATGTCGAGAAGGCGGAAAATGCGCTTCGCTCCCACGGCTTCAAGATCGCTGACCAGGACGCCATGTCCGAAATGTAAGAAAGAGCCATCGGCGGCAGAGACAGAGCCACCGGCGGCAATAAGCAGAACCATTTGCGAAAAAAAGGACCGCACCCATCCGGGCGCGGTCCTTTCATGTGCGGTTTATTCTGCATCCTCCCCGCTCGCGAGCGCCGAGCTCTGGGGAACCATGACCTTCTTGCTGTAGCTGGCAAATGCGTCGTCAACAAGCTTCTTATCCGGCTTCGGCGTGAAGAGTGAGACGACCGGTACGATCACAAGGCCCGCGATCATACAGAACGCGCCGGCGTTGATCGGTGACTGCAGGAGCTTCGGGAAGCTGCTACGCACGAAGATGTTGGCGATCATCACGACGGTCGAGAAGGCGAAGCTCACCCAGCAGGCAGCGCCCGTCGTCCGCTTCCAGTAGAGTCCGTAGAGGAACGGCGCGAGGAAGGCTCCGGCCAGCGCGCCCCAGGAGACGCCCATCAGCTGCGCGATGAAGGTGACGTTGCTCTTATACTGGACGATGGCGATGACAACCGAGATGGCGATGAAGATGACAAGCAGAATGCGCATCACCGATACCTGCTTCTTCTCATCCATGTCTTTTACGATATTGCCCTTGATGAGATCGAGGGTCAGCGTGGAGCTCGAGGTCAGAACAAGTGAAGAAAGCGTGGACATCGAGGCTGACAGAACGAGGATCACGACAACTGCGATTAAGATGTCCGGAAGGCCGGCGAGCATGGTCGGCACGATCGAGTCGAAACCATTGGCAGCGACTTCTTCACCCGTCGTGAAGAGGCGGCTGAATCCGCCGAGGAAGTAGCACCCGCCCGCGACGATAATCGCGAAGAAGGTGGATACGATCGTTCCCGTGCTGATCGATTTCTCGGATTTGATCGCATAGAACTTCTGCACCATCTGCGGAAGACCCCAGGTGCCGAGCGAGGTGAGAAGCACGACGCCGAGGAGGTTCAGCGGGTCCGGTCCGAAGAAGGAAGCGAACATGCCGGGCACTTCGCTCACGGAAGGATCCTGAATCTGTGCCATGCCCTGATAGGCGGCCATGAACCCGCCTTTGCTGTTCAGCACGGCCAGAATCACGGCGACGATGCCGACGAGCATGATGCAGCCCTGGATGAAGTCGTTGATCGCTGTCGCCATATAGCCTCCGGCGATGACATAGATGCCGGTGAGGACCGCCATGACGATCACGCAGATCGAATAGTCCACATTGAACGCCATGCCGAAGAGTCTGGAAAGACCGTTATACAGAGACGCCGTGTAGGGAACGAGGAAGATGAACGTGATCACGGACGCGGCAATCCTCAGCGTCGGAGAGTCGAATCTTTTGCCGAAGAAATCAGGCATCGTGGCAGAATCGAGATGCTGCGTCATGATTCTGGTGCGCCTGCCCAGCACGACCCAGGCGACAAGGGAGCCTAAAAGCGCGTTCCCGATGCCGACCCACGTGGCCGAAATCCCGTATTTCCATCCGAACTGGCCGGCATAGCCGACAAAGATGACGGCGGAGAAATAAGACGTTCCATAGGCAAAAGCCGTGAGCCAAGGGCCGACCGAGCGGCCGCCGAGCACGAACCCGCTCACATCGGTGGAGTGTCTCCGGCAGTAGAGACCAATGCCGATCATGACGGAGAAAAACAGGACGAGCAGGATAACTTTCATAACCATAGCAGAATGCTCCTTTCGACGGGGCGCTTTTTCGCGCCAACGCTTTAATCTGCTACAGTTTAACGCACGAAATAGAAAATGTCAATCATTACTTTTTCAAAACGAGCGAGCGCTTTATTTTCTCGGTCGTCAGCTTCGTGCCATAGAAATCCTTGCGCGAACAGCCCGCCCGGCCGCCGCCGGCACAGGCGCAGGCACACGCACACGCACAGGCACAGGCACAGCCGCCTCCGCCTCCGCCGCTTCTCCTGCCGCCGCCTCTTCTGCCGCTGCTGCTGCGGAACACATGATTCACGTAATAATAATGTCCCATGCCGCGGTGCTTTGTATAGTAATCCTTTACAGACTTCCTGTTCCTTGTCATGAACCAGATAATCCCGAGGATGACGGGCAGTCCGACAAAGGCAGCTAAGAGAACGCCGCGCACGACATTTTCATAGTCCTCATAGCGAAGCGTGCTTCCGGAGGATCGCGTATCCCCGCTGACCGCCGAAGCATCCGCCTGCTGCGTGAGATCATAGCCCCACGCGTCCCGCGGATATGTGATCTTTACTGACTTATCCCCGCCCGGCGCAAGCGACGCTCTCCACACATAGAACCCGTCCTCTTCCAGGTACCCCTCTGAAGCCGTCTGCACTTTGTCGGCCTTCCAGCGGATCACGAGGGCATCTACCGCTATTCCTTCAAACCATCCCGGCGTAAAACGGTAGAGACAGTTGTCCTCCTCGTCGATATAGCGGTACATATAGCTCTGATGGAAGCTGAACTTCATATGAGCGACTTCTCCCGTCCCGTAAGGGCGGTCAAGGTCGATGCGCACATAATCGCCGCTGTCCCTGTAATACCTGATTCTTCCGATGGAATCCGATAATGCCGTGATCTCATCGATGTGATAGTTCGGAATACCGATCTTGACCCAGGTGAGCGGTCCCTCTGTCGTGCCGTCCAGAACCTTCCAGTCAATCTCGTACACCATATCGCAGGACGCGTCTTCTCTTACACTCACCGTTGTCTCGAAGCGGAGAATTTCATCCAGAGGAGCCGCCTCCGCAGATGCGCCTGTGAGCAGGGCAAACAGCACGATAAGGATAAGCGCGCCAAGGACAGCCGGCGTGCTTCTGAGGGCCGTTATGGGGCTTATAAACCGTTTCTCTCTCAGCATGTCTTAAGCCCTCCCCCGCTGCTCTTCTGATCCGCCATGCTCCTTAAGGGGCAGACATTTGCCGACGCGACTGTCGCCTCTCTGATCTTCCGGCAGGCGTGCCCGTTCCAGATCTTTTTCCAGCTGTCCGTGAGCATATCGCCGAGGGACCCGCCGCTCAGCCAGCTCTGGCAGGGAACGACGCGCCCGTCCGGGGTGACGGCCATGTTGCTGAGCGCCGCCCCGCAGTCCGGCGCCGATAGTCCCATCTCCATCAGCTCCTCCGGCGGAATCCAGCCGGGAGAGGTAAAGCTGAGCTCGATGTTATTCGCCGCCGCGTAAGAAGCGGCTTGCCGCACTGCATCCAGGATGTCTTCGGGACTGAGCTGCATGGACCGGGAGAGATGCCCCTCGGCATTTCCCGTGACGATAAGACCTGAGCAGGTCGCGTATTCGACGCCGAGTCCTTTCAGGAACGCAAGCATTCTGCTGTAATCACTGTTGAGCGTGGAAAGCGGTGTGTTGACGGAAACATTGAGACCGGCGGCGAGCGCATTCTTTAATCCTTCGACACTTCTCTTCCAGTTATCCGCGCCGACGAGCCGGTTGTGAATGTCTTCATCTGCCGAATAAAGCGTAATCTGCGCGCTGTCGAGCTCCGCCTTCATGAGCGCTGCCGCCAGCTCCTTCGTCATCAGCACACCATTTGTATTGAGCCGCGTCACGAACCAGCGGGCTTCACTTACGAGCTCAGGAAGATCCTCCCGCATGGTCGGCTCTCCCCCCGTAAAGGTGAGCTGAGGAATGCGCGCGCTGCGGCATTTTCGAATCACGGTCTTCCACTCCTCCGTGCTCAGCTCCTTCACCTCGGCGAGCGTCTGTCCGGCGGCGTAGCAGTGCACGCAGCGCTGATTGCAGTGCCACTTTCCGTCTTTCGTCATCGCCGAGATCATCAGATCCATGCGGTGCGGCGCCGTCATATAGGGCGCATATTCCTTAAGCGTCATCATGCCGATTTCTTCGTCCGGGATCTCGCCGTGAATCACGCTCTCAAATGTCTCGACGATGGTGTAGAGATCGTCCCTAAGCATTTCGTCTGAAACTTCCGGATAAACCGCACGCACGCGGTGAAAGGCATCCTGCATGATTCCGTCAAGCGTCTCGTCCGACATGGCGCCCGGGCCGTGCGCATTGACGCCGCGCACGAATTCAGTCAGCAGGATGGCCCAGGATTCATTGACGGGAAGCAGCTCCTGCCCGTTCAGGATGGCGACAGAAGGCGGCGTCTTAAACAGCGTAAACTTCGGCGGAACCATATGTACGCGGATGACGCCGGGTCCGTCCGGATTCCAGGTCGTGTGGACGACCTCCCTCCAGTTTTTCAGCTCATAGAGTTTTTCTCTCAGCATATCCGGATACTCCTCACAGGTTTATGAGAATCAGCGCGTTGAATATGACCACAGCGATCAGCGCTGCTATGTATACGATGTAGCCGCTTCTCTTCTCTCTCTCATCGACCAGCCGGCCGGATCCCATCTCCATCATCAATGCCGTCGTGTTCAGCTCGGAGAGCTGCGCGCTTTTGAGAAGTGTGTTTATGGCAAGCAGCTCGACAGGCAGGATAAAAAGCAGCGCTCCCGCGGCGCCCATGACGGAGCGCGAGGCGGCTGCCGCATAGAAGAACAGGGAAGCAATAAGAAGAAGGATGATCTGGTTCCTTCTGCTTTTCCTGTAAAAATAACGGTGATCAATGAGATCTATGGCTTTCGTCGTAAATGGCGGCAGATCTTGTCCGAGATAATCCTCGAAGCTCTTATAGCACTCCCCGATATGCTGCTGCATCTTCGCGTCACCGACTTCATAAGGGAAAACCAGTTTCTCTCTTCCTGCCCGGAATTCGATGCCGTTTCCGGTAAGGCGTGCACCGCGGGCCAGATATTCCTCCGCCCAGGCGCTGTTCATCACCACGTGCTTTCTCCCGAAGAAATCCGTGCGCTCCGTATGCGTGGCAAGAATGAGCGTGCCCGGTTCTTTCAGGCGGGCAATCATCCATTTCCATAGGAGTGATACAAGTACCCCTGCCGCTATGATGACGACAGTGGTTATGATGACCGGCCTGATCTGCCCGTGTGTAAAGTTTGCTATCAGGATCAGCCCGATGATGATGCTGCCGAAAGAACCTGCGACGCCGATCATGCCCTGTAACGAACTCACGCCTTCAAAGAAGTGATTTGACCAGGTCGGCACAAAATTCGTTTTCAGGCGCTTTTCATCCTCCGGCTTTAAGACGGTGTTTCCTTTTGCTGCCATAACATAAGCTCCTCACTTGAAAAACAGCGCCGCTCATGGCGGCGCTGTTTCTGAAATTATAAATCATGCAAAGTAGCCTGCGCGGAGATAGCCTGTCTTTGAGCCGTATCTGACGATGTACCACTTGGAATTTGCCTGAGAGAGGATCGTGACCTCTTCACCGGCCTGAATCGTGGCGATGATATTGGCCCGCGATGAGATCGCCGTGCTGCTGCGCAGATAGATCGCTGTCTTGACGATGCGCGTGTTCGCAGAAGACCCGCTGTCCGTCGTAAAATATCCGCCGTAGATGTAGCCGCTTCTTCCGTTATAGGTGACCCTGTACCAGTTATTGCTGGTTCTGGAGTGCACGGTCACCTTGCCGTATGCGGGAACCACGAGGATCACGGAAGCGCTCTTCGTAGGAGACGTCCGCATGTAGATTGCGGTAGACACCTCGCGCACCATGGTCTCATCTGTAAAATAGCCCTGCTTCAGATAGCCCGTCGCGCCTTTATAACTGACGCGGTACCAGGAGCCTGAGGTGCCGAGAACAGTCACTTTCTCGCCGCCCTCAATGGCGCGGATCTTGCCGTAATTTGTTCCCGGGCCCGTGCGCAGCCAGATCGCCGTCGCCGTCGTCTTCGTCTTCCCCGAAGAAGAGCTGCTTGAGGAACCGCTCCCCGACGCTTTCAGGTATTTCGAATACGCCCAGCCGCCATACGCCTTGGAGCCGCGGTAGACCACCTTGGTCCACTTGCCTTCGCTCACGCCGGCTGTGACGGTAGCGCCCTTGGGAATCTTAATGATCTTTGCCGCCGAGCTGCTCGGGCCCGTGCGCAGGTTAACGGCTTTCGTCGTCTTCATAGTCACACTCGCCGAAGCGCTGACCGCTCCAAGCGCCAGGATCAGCACGATACCGAGAACCGCTGCTGCGGCGAATACCGCACTTCTTTTCTGCTTTCTCATACCATTTCCTCCTCTTGCTTTTCCGGGTGCAAAATCAGTCGTCATCCACGTCCAGATAATTACCGGAGACCCAGCCGGTGTAACTGCCTGATCCGGAATCATAGGTCACCTGATACCAGTCGCCTTTCTTAATCTTCAGCGTAACCTCTTCGCCCTTGGGAATGACGGTGACCACGGCATACTCTGTGCCGTTTCCGCTCCGCATGCGAAGCGCTGCCGTTGTAATCCCCTTTACGGTGCCGCCTCCGGATTCCGAAACATCGCGGTCAGAAGCAAAATAACCGCCCAGAATATAGCCTGTTCTCGTGCCCGCCTTGATCTTGTACCAGCGCTTGCTCATCGACTTGTAAACTCTGACGACAGTGTTAGGCGAGAGGACGCGGATCACGTTATCCTTCTCGGTCGACCGTGAGCTGCGGAAGTAGATGGCATTTGCGATCGTCTCGGACACGTATTCATACTTCGCTTCGTTTGTAAAGTATCCCTCTTTGACGTAGCAGGTTTTGTTCTTATAGCGGACTCTGTACCAGTTATCCTCGGTTACGCCGATGACCTTGACCTTTTTGCCCTTCTTGAGGGTTGCCACGACATTGCTCGACGATGTGCCGACCGGCGTTGAGCGGATGTACAGCGGCTGCGAGGCGTACTTCCAGGCGTATCCGCTGCCTGTCTTCGGATCTCCCCGGAAGAAGCCGCTGCGGATATAACCTTCGTCGCCGTCATAAGAGACATACAGCCAGTTGTCGCTTCTCTCCCCGAGAACCTCGACCTCCTCGCCGCCTTCGATCACATTGATGACATTGGTCGTCAGCGTCTTGGCCGATGTGCGGAAAACCGTATCGATTGCCAGTTCGCGGGCCACGACATTGTCGCTTAAATCATCATCGTCCTCACCGGTCAGAAACAGGCCGCTGATGTAGCCGCTTTTAGAGCCGTACGAAGCCTTGTACCAGTTGTTCCCCATATACTTAGTGACATGGATCACGGAGCCTTTCGGCACGATCTTGACGATCGTCGAAGCAGTCTGATTATTGTACTTTGTGCGAAGGGCAGCCGGCGTTGTCACCTGTGCGTAGCCGATCTTTTCCCACTCGTCGCGCGCGCTGACCGGCAGGGCCATCGCGAGCATCAGAATAAAAACAGATGCCGCAAGCCATGTTGCCTTCAGTATTCTCCCAGTTTTCATAATAATCGCCTCCCAGTACACCGCATACAGTCAGATTCCGGTATCACTGACTTTGACATATATTATACAGCAAACCCGTTCTTTTGGCTTAACAATTTTGAAATATTTTTCAGGCAGCCAACGCTTTTAACGGGCCCTCCGCTCTGTTATTTGGTTACTTTTACAGTTATCTTCTGCGCACATCCGTTAACAGTATACACATAAATGATGCAGTTTCCTTTTCCTTTCGCCCTGATCTTTCCTTTCTTGCTTACCACCGCGACATTCTTATTGCTTGTGGCATACCGGAACTTCGGTGCATGTACGGACGGCACCTGCTTCTTGCCGCTGTCTGCAAGGACCACCTCTGCCCCGATCTTTGCTGTCTTCCCCTTCTTCAGCCTGTAAGCTTTCTTTTTGAGCTTGATTCTCTCGGCGTTGGTATAGCGGTTCTTCGGTCCGGCCACATGGAGCATGATGCTCTTAGCAATCCTCTTGCCGTTTCTTTTTGCGATGACAACAAGCTTAACGCATTTCGTCTTGTTCAGTTTTTTGCCGTTCAGCTTCTTAATGACGATGTCTTTATTATCCTTTACCGTCACAATCTTCTTAACTCTGTTTTCCGGATTACAATACGTGGCCCAGATCTCATATTCAGTCGCTCCCGGCACCTTATCGAACAGCACTTTCATCGCTGATCCGCTCCAGGAAGCTTTCAGTCCGGCATCAAGCGCAATCTTTGCCGCAGCCTGATCGACCGGTGCCGGATCATCGACCTGTGTCACGTCACCAGACGTTTTCTCATTATCACCCGGTTTCTGGTCGTCCGGCTTCTGATCATCCGGCTTCTGGTCGTCCGGCTTCTGATCATCCGG
>DEFE01000046.1:0-2316 GCA_002350625.1 Lachnospiraceae bacterium UBA2860 | reverse complement strand
TCGTCCGGCTTCTGATCATCCGGTTCATATGTATATGTGTAAGTCACATTTTCGGTAATGACTGTATCAGCCGACGGGAGAACATCCCAGGATCCGGCCTTGCAGCTGTCGTTTGGCCTGCTGCCGACTGACGGGATATCTGAAGCCGTAAGCCGCAGCTCACTGCCCTCATTGCCGGTCAGTTTCACAGTCTTGTCCGCTGTCGCAGCATCACCTTCACCTTCATCCCAGGAGCCGTTCACTACCTTGAAGGTCACGGTCCGGCTGATTACACCTCGGATCGTCGAAGTCACATACGCCGGTTCTGTATCACTATGGTTCCCATCTCCCTCAACCTTATACCAGACATAGTAGGTCCCGCCTTCAGTGGCCGTGGGAATGGATGCGGCATAAGGTCCGGCAGCTTCTGTTTCGTTTCCAAGCGCGTACATCATTTCACCGCCGACGGCTTGGCCTGTGACAGTCGCAAGTTCTTTTTCCGTACCGTCATAAGTGTGATTGGCAGCGGTAACGGCAGCTGACGTGCTCCCGGCCTTGCTGATGGTGAAGTCCGCTGCTGCGGCCGCCGCTTTGTAGTTGTTTGTGGCGGCAATCTCAGCCTTTACGGTATATACGCCTGCATCAGAAGGCACGTCGGCCCCATATGTGCTGTCTTCGGCGCCTTTCACTTTATAAGTGTACGTTACCGCTCCGTTTCCGCTGTTCCCGGTCACGCTTGGCGTGTTTGCTGTCTCACCATACGTCCAGCCCTCAATACTGACTGCCGGGGTAAGATCGGCCGGACTTATGGTCAGCTTTCCATCCGTCGCTTCAGTCACCACATAGTTGCCCGTGGTGTCCCTCGTCACATTGAGTTCTACGCCGCTGAAATTCACCCCATACGTGCCCGCATCAGAGCCCTTGCCGGCAGCCTGAACAGTATCCGCGAATTTCAGGCCTTCCACACTGGAAGTAAATCCGCTGACGCTATGCTCTTCCCCATTGTACGTTTTGGTATCGCTGTTCGCTGTCAGGGTCACGCCCTGCGGTGCAATTTCAACGGTTATCTCATCCGGATCAATACTATTGTGATTCTTATCGCCCTCCACCTCATACCAGACGTAATAGGTGCCCGCGTCGGTGCCGGCAGGGATGGATGAAAACCAGCCGGATGCTGGAGCGGTCTGATCATCTGTGCCGAAGGCGTAGCGTATTGTACCTCCTTCGGCTGCTGCGGCGTCTACAAGCTCCTGTGCAGAACCGTTATAGGTCAGCTTCTTTGCCGCCGGGGCCGCGGCTGCAGCATCTGCCTTTGTGATGGTAAACTCTGCCGGAACATAGGAAAGAACGTAGTTGCTGTTTTCCACGGCGACTGTCCCCCGGAGGATGGCGTAGATACCCACGTTGTCTCCGGCCGTGCGGCTCAGAGTGCCGCTCACCCGGTCGCCCTCCATGAGCCCCTCTGCCGTATAGGTAAGTGCAGGATCCGTCTCCCCATAACGCTTACTCTTATTTTCGGCTTTGACGGTCACGGTCTTCGGCGTGATGATGATCTCCACACTGCCGCTGATGACACTGCCGCTGTTGGTCAGGATGCTGTAATACACCGGATATGTGCCCACATCTGTAAAGCTCACGGAAGACGTCCCGGCGGTACTGAAATATGCCTCCAGTTCGTCGATCGTATGCAGTTCTTCAGGAATCATCAGTTCCTTTTTGTCATAGATCATCCCCCTGTAACTGCCAGTGGATTCCATTTCAATGCTGTGTTCCCGGCCATCGTACTCCACCTGATAGCCGTTGATCCTGAATTCAAGATCATCATCGACAGTGTAGGTGCCGTTAATCATCGTAATCTCATAATTCTGATCGGGCGTACAGGAAACAGCGATCGGATAAGTCAGCGGCACCTTGCCGTCGGACGCGCCAAGTGCTGTCGTAATCCCAAGCCCGGCCTCATCTCCGGGTGCCAGGTCTCCGCTGATCCGGTATGCGAATGTCATCGTTTGAGATGACGAAGCCGGATCAGGACCGATCCTGTCTTCTGCAGTGATGGTGATCTTTGCTTTTTGGATGGTGAAGTCTGCTGCAGCGGCCGCCGCTTTGTAGTTGTCCGTGGCGGCAATCTCAGCCTTTACGGTATATGCGCCTGCATCAGAAGGCACGTCGGCCCCATATGTGCTGTCTTCGGCGCCCTTCACTTTATAAGTGTACGTTACCGCTCCGTTTCCGCTGTTCCCGGTCACGCTTGGCGTGTTTGCCGTCTTACCATATGTCCAGCCCTCAATACTGACTGTCGGAGTAAGATCGGCCGGACTTATAGTCAGCTTGCCATCC
>DEFE01000007.1:23392-31528 GCA_002350625.1 Lachnospiraceae bacterium UBA2860 | reverse complement strand
GTTGGGGTCAGACCCCGTGTCACATCGGCTCCACAACCTCCCGGTACAGCCTGCGGAACAGCACCGTAGAAATCGTAAGCGAAGCGAGCTCCGCGATCGGAAATGCCCACCACACGGCCCCGATGCCGCCGACTTTCGCAAGCAGCGCAGCCGCCGGCACGAGCACGAGCAGCTGTCGGACAATCGACACCAGCAGCGAATTAATGCTCCTCGCAAATGCCTGGAAGATCGATCCCATCACGATGCAAACCGCCGCAATCGGATAACTCAGCCCGATGATCCTGAGCGCGGGCACGCCGATCTCCAGCATATGCTCGGATGCATGAAACATCCCGAGCAGCTGCTTCGGCAGGAACAGGAACATCAGCGTCCCGGCCAGCATGATGCCGACCGCCAGCTTCACCGAGAACCGCAGCGCCTCATCGATCCGGCTGCGGTTTTTCGCGCCGTAATTAAACGCCAGAATCGGAATCAGCCCGTTATTCAGCCCGAACACCGGCATGAAGAAAAAGCTCTGCAGCTTGAAATACGCCCCGAACACGGCCTGCGCCGTCGCCTCGAACGGCTTCAGGATCATATTCATAAAAAATGTCATCAGCGACCCGATCGAAATCATCAGCACCGACGGCACCCCGACCGCGTAGATCTGCCGGACCGTCCGCCTGTCCGGCCGCACGATATCCGCGATCCGCAGGTGAATCTCCTCATTCTTCTTCACGTTCAGCACAAGCCCGATCACCGCCGCCACGACCTGCCCGAGCACCGTCGCATACGCCGCGCCGGCCACCCCGAGCTTCGGAAACCCGAGATACCCGAAGATCAGGATCGGATCAAAGATGATATTGATCACCGCCCCGGAGAGCTGCGAGATCATACTCAGCACCGTCCGCCCCGTCGACTGCAGCAGCCGCTCAAATGTCATTTGCAAAAAGATTCCGACCGACATCGTGCACACGATGCGCAGATACGTCGCGCCAAGCCCCTGAATCTCCGCATCCGGCGTCTGAAATGCCACAAACGGCCCCGCCGCAAAAAGCCCGAGCGCGACGAACACGAGCATGCTCATCAGGATCAGGAAAATGCCGGTATTCGCCGCCTTGTCGGCCTTCTCATAATTCTTCTCCCCGAGCGACCGGCTGAGCAGCGCATTGATGCCGACGCCGGTCCCCGACCCGACCGCGATCATCAGATTCTGCATCGGAAACGCCAGCGTGACCGCCGTCAGCGCGCTCTCCGAAAGCCTCGACACGAAGATACTGTCCACGATATTGTACAGCGCCTGCACCAGCATCGAGAACATCATCGGCAGCGACATATTGATGATCAGCTTCTTCACGGGCATCACGCCCATCTTGTTTTCTTTTCTCTCCAACGTTCAGCACCTAAATTATGTCAACTATTATGACACGGGGTCAGACCCCGTGTCATGTTTTCACGTTTAATAATTCGTCGCCCTGACCTCAAAAAATGCCTTCGGATGATTGCACACCGGACATACCTCCGGCGCCTCCGTCCCGACCACGATATGCCCGCAGTTCCGGCATTCCCAGATCGTCACGCCGCTCTTCTTGAACACCTCATCCATCTCAATATTCTTCAGCAGCGCGCGATACCGCTCCTCATGCTCCTTCTCAATCGCCGCGACGCCCCTGAACTGCTCGGCAAGCTCATGGAAGCCTTCCTCATCCGCTTCCTCAGCCATCCGCGCATACATATCCGTCCATTCGGCATTTTCGCCCTCCGCTGCCGCAAGCAGATTCTCCTTCGTATCTCCGATGCCGCCCAGCGCCTTAAACCACAGCTTCGCATGCTCCTTCTCATTCTCCGCGGTCTTAAGGAAAAGCGCCGCGATCTGCTCATAGCCGGCCTTCTTCGCCGCCGATGCGAAATACGTATACTTGTTGCGCGCCTGGGATTCTCCCGCAAATGCCTCTAAAAGATTCTTCTCTGTCTTCGTCCCTGCATATTTGTTCATCGTGGTCCTCCATCTCCAACCAGAAAATCAACACTGCTATGACTATATTACCAAGATTAGAGCTATCAATCAACATGACACGGGGTCTGACCCCTTGTCACATCAGTTTACATAAAAAGTATGACACGGGGTCTGACCCCGTGTCATATTTGTTTACATAATATTCCCGCGTCTGTATTTTCTCATCTGATCGATAAACAGATCAACGGCGGAAGGCTTCGATCCATAGTAGAGATGCGGAAATCCCCACAGTCCGTTATGCGCCGAAACCATACACTTCCAGGAACTGTCCTTATACGGCTTCCGGGCCGTGAACGCCCCTCCGCTTGAGGTGCTGTCAAAGTAATGGAACTCATGCCCCCGCATCCGCGAAAATCCGCGGTACGGATCCCCGCGGTCCGCCGCCTCCCCAAGCTCCATATACCCGAACCTCACCGGATGCCCCGCATAGAAGCACTCCCCGTCGACAACGCCCGCCATCTCAAACCGCCGCCCCGCCTCGTCCGTGATCCCCTTATGCAGATACATGAATCCGCCGCATTCCGCAAGGCTCGGCATCCCGCCAAACAGCGCAGCCCGCAGTCCGGAAAGCATGGAAGTGTTGCGACTGAGCTCCTCCAGAAACAGCTCCGGATAGCCGCCCCCAAGCAGGATCCCGGCGGCGTCTTCCGGGATCGTCCTGTCGCTGATCGGTGAAAAGCGCCGGATTTTCACGCCTTTCTTCGCAAATAGCTCCAAGTTTTCCGCGTAGTAAAAGCAGAACGCCGCATCCTGCGCTACCGCCAGTGTCAGCCGCTCTTCAGGCGCACCCCAAGCCTCCCTGTTTTCTCCCGAAACACAAATCCCGGGCGCATCCTCCATGATTTGCAGCAGGCGGTCCAGATCGACATGCTCTCGAAAATGCCTCCCGACTTTTTCGATCTGCTCATATACCCCTTCGATCTCCCCCGGAAGCATCAGTCCCAAATGCCTGCTCTTTAATTCCACGTCACGAATCTTAGGCACATATCCCAGAATCTCCACATGGTAACCGGCCTCAAGCAGCTCTGTTTCCAGTACCGGTTTTAAAGAAGCATAAAAAGCATCTCCAATCCGATTGAGGATTAGTCCCCTGATCAATCCTTCCCGGTCATCTGAAAGAATGCCTTTAATCCAGGAGATCAAGGTCCGCCCGGTCTTTGAAGCATCCGCGATCAAAACGACCGGCGTCCCCGTAACCCTCGCGATCTCATAGGAGGACCCCCGGTCGCTCCGGACATCCGCGCCGTCATAGATTCCCATCACGCCCTCTATGACAGCGCAGTCCCCGCTGCACCCGGCCAGCGCCTGCCGGATCTCATGCTCCGCCATAAAGAAGGAATCCAGATTTCTTCCCTCCACCTGCAGCACCTCTTTATGGAACATGGGATCAATATAATCCGGGCCGCACTTAAAGGATGCGGGATGGCATCCCCGCTTTTTCAGCGCATCCAGCAGCGCGCACGTCAGCAGCGTCTTCCCGCTGTTGCTTGAAGATGCTGCGAGCAGCACCCGCGGGATCTTCTTCTCAGTCATCTTTCTCACCTCTCCGCATGACCCAAATCACGCTCCCTGCTATATGAAAAGCATGACCCGAATCACCACCCTGCTATGTGAAAAGCATGACCCGAATCACTACCCTGCCATGTGAACAGCATGACCCGTATCACCACCTGCTATGTGAACGACGAAATCACGCCCCCTACAATGTGAAAGAAATGATAAAGACCGGATTGTTCGCCCGCATCATGCGGTGCCGCCCGATCCTCTCCACATTTGTGACGGCAAGCTGGATGATTCTTTCATCCGCTGTCTCGTACGTCTGAAGAAGATCCGTCACTTCCCCGAGGGTCTCAAGGCTCACCGCCGTGATCACAAAGCGGATGCCCCTTCCTTTCCGGTGCAGGATCTCCAGCATCTCTTTCAGCTTCCCGCCGCTGCCGCCGATAAAGACACAGTCCGGCTTCTCCATCCCGCGAAGCAGCTCCGACGCTTCTCCTTCCAATACCGTCACAAAAGAGACGCCGTTCTTCGCGGCGTTGCGCCGGATCAGCTCCACCGCTTTCGGATTCTTTTCAAAAATTTTCACCCGCACCGAAGGATGCATGGATGCGGCTTCAATCCCCACGGAACCGGTTCCTCCGCCGATGTCGAACAGCAGGTCATTTTCCTTCAGACCAAGACGGATCAGGCTTTCATGGCGGATACATTCCTTCGTCATCGGCACGCCGTCCCGTTCAAAATCCTCATCGCGCCTGAGCAAAAGAAGCGGCCGCCTTGCCGGATGCAGGTTCCGGATCATGAGCGTCACGGGACCGTCTGCAGTGTACGTCATCGCTTCTTCGACGGAAATGCTGTCGATCTGTTCCCCGGGATAAGATAGATTCGCCCCCGCAAAAATCCTGCCATCAATCCCGGCGCGCAGCATGGCCTCTGCGATCACAGGCACGTCGCTTCCGCCGGACAGCAGAACAAAGGTCTTCTCCGCGCAGCTTACCTTCCGCATCAATTCCGCGACGTCCGCGGCGCTATTCCTGCCATGAAGACTTGTGATCACAGCGTCCTCATAGCTTTCCCCGAGCTTCGCGGCCAGAAACGCAACAGAGGAGATCCCCGGCAATATCCGGATCCGGAGTCCGCTTCTCCACTTTCGAAATGCCCTCGCCGCCTCATTTGCGCCGCTGTAGAACCCTGTGTCTCCGGAAAAAAGAACCACCGCCTTTTCCGGGCGGACAGCCTCAAGCACCGGGATGATCTCGCCGGCTCTATACATCTCATGCTTCACCGGGACTTTCAGATCGCGCACCAGTCTTCCGGCTCCGAACACCACATCCGCTTCCTCGATGGCGTCTCGCACCGCAAGGGTCATTCCTTCTTCCGTTCCCATCCCGATTCCCACAAGTGTCAGGAGTGGAAGCACGCTGCGATCTGATCCCTCTGCATCCGTCGCCGGATGCACGCCACGATCCAAAGCATCTGCTTCCATCGCCGGAAGCGCACCGCGATCCGAAGCCTCTGCATCCATCGCCGGATGCATCCCACTCCCCGGCATCTCAGTCTCCGCCGCGAAGAACCGCTCCCACACTTCCTCCACGGTCATCCCTTCTTCCGACGCCGGTCTTTCAATCAGATGGACCTTCACGTTTTCATTTTCGGCAGCTCTTATCTTTTCTTCAAAGCCCCCCGCTTTTCCGCTCTCTTTCGTCACCAGATGCCGTATCTTATATTGCCTGAAAAGCGCGCGATTCAGTTCCTCCGAAAATGGCCCCTGCATCGCGATGATATGATCGGCCGCAATCCCTTCCTTCCTGCAGATCGCGAGGCTCTCTTCGGAAGGAAGAATCCGCACATAAGTCCTTTTTCTGACCGCCTCAGGAACCTCCGCGCAATAAGCCGCCAATTCCTTGCTCCCCGTCGCCAGAAGAATATTGCCGCTCGCTTCGCTCCCGCTCACTTTGCCACCGCTCACTTCGCTCCCGCGCTCTTCGCCACCGCGCTCTTCGCCGCGCTCTTCGCCGCCAAGCCTTTTCCCCAGTTCCCTCGCGCATTCCGCGATATCCGCATAGCATGAAGCATCCCTTAAAGGATGCATCCCCCGCTCCCGTATGATCCTGACATAAGTCGCACCTGTCTTCTCAACAGCCTTCCTGATGTTTTCAGTGACCTGCGTCGCATAGGGATGCGTCGCGTCCAGGATCAGGTCGTCCTCCCCCATCCCTTCCGCCGCAAAAAAGCGAAGTATCTCCTCTTCATCCATGCGCCCCGTGCGGATCCGTGCAAAATCCGTTTCCCCAAGTAGCTCCTCCCCGTATTTCCCGGCGACGCAGACAACATGCGCCCGTCCCGCTTCCGAGAGCCGCTCGGACAGCAGCCGCCCTTCCGTAGTTCCCCCGAAGATCACAACTCTTTTCATCTATGGTCCCCCTTGGGCGTGACCATTCGCCCCCGATCGTTCTCGTCGCAGCTATTCAAATACGATACCCTCTGGGCGTGACCATCCGCCCCCCGATCGTTCTCGCCGCAGCTTTTCATCTATGGTACCCCCTGGGCGTGACCATCCGCCCCCCGATCGCCCTCGTCGCGGTGTTCCCGATAAAGACCGTCGTCAGCATATCGACCTTCTCCTCCCGCAGCTCCTTCAGCGTGCAGATCTTCTTCTCCGTCCCCTCTCTCCCGATCTTCCGGACATACCCGCACACGGTCTCCGGCGAAAGCCGCGTCAGCAGAATATCGCAGGCCCGCCTCAGATAATCCGCCCGCTTCGTGCTCGCGGGATTATAAAGCACAATGCAGAAATCCCCCTCGGCGGCACAGAGCAGCCTCTTTTCGATCAACGCAAATGGCGTCAAAATATCGCTTAAGCTGATCATGCACACATCGTGGCCGAGCGGCGCCCCGAGGACAGCCGCGCCGCTTAGCGCCGCGGTCACCCCCGGAACGATCGTGACATCCACGAATCCATCCTTTTCCGCCTCTTCAAGCAAGGGCGAGGCCATTCCGTATATCCCCGCGTCCCCGCTGCAGATCAGCGCGACCTTCTTCCCGGACAAAGCCTCGCGGACGCAGATCTGACAGCGCTCGATCTCACTGCGCATGCCATTTTCGATGATCTCCTTATCCGGATAGCGGTCCCTGACAAGGTCAATATACGTCTTGTACCCGACAATCGTATCGCACAGGCCGAGGATCTCCTCCGCCTCTTTCGTCATCATCCGCGCATCGCCGGGCCCGATCCCCACGACATAAACTTTTCCCTTCATCTCAAGTCTCCTTCGCAACGGCCTCAATCAAGCCGCCTCCTCGCGATCGCCGCCGTCATCCCATTTCCGGCGCGTTTCGGCGCGATCAACTCCCCGCCCGGCCCGGCGCCAAGCACCGCCGCCCGCTCGCAGACATTATCGACGCCGACCGTGCGGAGCACAAACCCGGATGCATGAAAAATCCCTTCCGCCTTTCGGAGCAGCTCCGCGTCAAAAGCGAGCAGCGGGATCGCGTACCTGTCGCAAATGCCTCTAAGTGCAGGTTCATCCATTTTCAGATCGATTGTGCAAAGCGCGTACACGTCATCCGGCTGAAGGCCGTGATCAGCAAGCATCTCGAGAAAGAACTTCTCCAGGTCTTCCGCTTTAGTATTCTTTTTCATGCCGAGCCCGACCGTATATTCCCTGGGGCTTAAAAGAAGGCTGTATTCCGCATCCGTCTCGTCCGCGACGATGAGATCGACCGGCTCCTTCGGCGGATAATTCTTGATGGAGAGCGTGATGCTCCTGCCTTCGATCGCTTTTGCCGAAACCTTCCTGATCCCCTCACGGTTCCGGATCTTCAGCCGGTTTTCCGCCGCAAATACATCCGCCGGGAAAGCGCCATTTACGTCCGTTGAAGTGGTGATCACCGCTTCAGCATGAAGCAGCTCAGCCACCGTCAGTGCCAGCTTGTTGCCGCCTCCGACATGTCCCGAAAGAAGCGGGATCACATACCTTCCCCCGTCGTCAAGAACAAGCAGCGGCGCATCCGTCAGCTTATCCTCCGGAAGTCCCGAAATGGCGCGGACCGCGATGCCTGCAGCACCGACAAACAGGATCGCATATCCCTCCCGGAAGGCCTCCTCCATCCATTTCCGGATGGATGTGCGGACCTTGATCAGGCTTCCCGGATCAGCCGTCTCGGAAAGCAGATAGCCCTCCGGAGGCGCGATCCCCTTCGTCCGGCACGCCTCGATCAGCCGTTCTATTAATTCTCTGCCCTGCCTCGTAAAGCAGATTGCCATTTTCTTCATAATTTCCTGAATTCCGTTTCATATGCCGGGTTATATTTTCCTGAATTCCGTCTCAAATGCCGGATCATAAAGTTTCGATCGCTCATAGCCGCCCCTGTGCAGAACGGCGTCCCCCACAAGCACCACCGCCGTTTTGCCGATCCCGTGCTCCCTCCCGGTGTCGGCAAGCGATGCAAGCGTGCAGAGGAAGCATCTCTCTTCCGGCCAGGTCGCTTTGTAAACCAGTGCAGCCGGCGTGTCCGGCGCATACCCTCCGCGGATCAATTCTTCAGCCAGCTCGCCCAGCATACCCGTACTCAAGTAAATGGCCATGGACGCCCCATGTGCAGCAAGACTTCGTATGCTCTCCTTCTCCGGGACCGCCGTC
>DEFE01000007.1:0-23386 GCA_002350625.1 Lachnospiraceae bacterium UBA2860 | reverse complement strand
CTCCTCCTCGGGGCCCGCCGTCTCCCCCGCCATTCTCGTCATGATCAGCGTCTGCGTCTTCCCCGGCAGCGTGTATTCGAGCTTGAGCGAAGCCGCCGCCCCGAAGCAGGCGCTGACGCCGGGGCATGCGTCATAATCCACATGATGCTCATCCAGAAAATCCATCTGTTCCCGGATCGCACCGTAGACACTCGGATCTCCCGTATGGAGCCTTACGACCTCTTTGGAGGCCCGGTCCGCCGCAAGCATGAGATCCATGATCTCATCCAGCGTCATGCGCGCGCTGTCATAAACCTGCGCATGAGGAGGCGCATATTGAAGCAGCGCGGGATTGACCAGGCTCCCCGCATAGATGATCACGTCAGCCGCGCTTAAAAGCTTCATCCCCCGGACCGTGATCAGATCCGGGGCACCGGGCCCCGCCCCGACAAAATGAATCATCTCTGTTCCTCCTTCGCTGAATGCAGCAGTTCCAAAGCCCCTTTGGTCGCACCGAGAAGCCCGAAAGCATTGGCGTAGACCATGCATTCCGTCCGCACCCGCCCGTCGACACGTCTGTCCAGATAATACCCGATCCTCTCCATGACGGCCTCCATACAGGATCTTTCAATGCCTTCCTCCATCAGGTATCCGTAAGCCTCCTCAGTGGATACGGACGCGAGGATTCGCACAAGCGTCTCATGCGAGGCCCCGCTCCTCACCGCGGCGGCTGCCAATAACTCCATCCTTGCATCCGCTTCCCGGGAATGCGTATTCATGATGCCCCCGGACACCTTGATCAGTTTCCCGATATGACCGCACAGCAAAATGTCATGAAACCCCAGCTCGCGCGCCAGATCCAGCGTATCTCCGATAAAATTCGAGCACTTGACGGCCTTGTCCAGGTCGTAATCAAACTGCTCTCTCATAAATGCGAGCCCGTAATTTCCCGGGGAGATCACCGCCGTGTCCGCCCCTAAAGCGCGCAATTGAGACAGCTCTACGCGGATCGTGTCAAGAAGCGCTTTTTTGCTCATCGGTTCCACGATCCCCGTGGTGCCGATCACGGAGATCCCGCCCACGATGCCGAGCCGCGGATTAAATGTCTTCTTCGCCAGCTCCTCCCCGCCCGGCACCGACAGCTCCACTGTCAGCGATCCGCGGTAGTCAAAAAGATCCATGACTTCCCTGACTTCCTTCCGGATCATCTCTCGCGGAACCGAGTTAATCGCGGCATTTCCGACGGGCTGATCAAGACCCGGACGCGTGACGGTGCCGATGCCATTTCCGCCCACGATCCGAATCTCAGGCTGCTCCGCATGCCGGTCATCAAAGGACACCGCGGCACAGATCAGCGCCCCGTCCGTGACATCGGGATCATCGCCGGCGCATTTCCGGACGCCGCAGGAAACTGAAGTCTCTCCCATATGGATCTCTTCGATCCCGGATTCATAAACAATCCCCGCCGGCGTATCGATCCGGATCTTCTCCAACCTTTTTCCGCTAAGCAGCATAAATGCCGCCGCCTTGCCGGCAGCCGCCGCACAGCTTCCTGTTGTGAAGCCTTTCTTCATGCCCTATGCCCGGTCCTTCCCCTGTTTCTGCATTTCTTCCGGATATACTTTCCTTACGGATGTTCTTTCCTTACGAATGCACTTTCCTTACGGCTGTACTTTCCCTCCGTCTAGTGACGCCTCTTCAACGACGCGTCATCCGCAACGTCACAACTCATATAGAATTGCGTTGCAAATCGCGGCAGCGATATTGCTTCCGCCTTTTCTCCCGCGGTTGATGATGTGCGGCACCGCAGAAGCAAGGAACAGTTCCTTCGCCTGCACGACATTTACGAAGCCCACGGGAACGCCGATCACAAAGCGCGGCGTGTATCGGCCCTCCTCCATCATCTCGTACAGCTTCATCAGCGCTGTGGGCGCATTTCCGATGGCAAAGATCACGTCCTTATCCAGCTTCGCCGCCCGCTCCATGGATACCGCCGCGCGCGTCACGCCCCGCGCTTTTGCCTCGGCCGCCACATCTTCATCCGCCATAAAGCAATGAACCCGGCCGCCGAATCCCGACAGTTTCTTTTTATTGATGCCCGCCAGCGCCATGTTGGTATCCGTCACGAGATCCGCGCCGCCAAGAATCAGTTTTTTCGCAATCTCTACAGCCCCCTCCGAGAAGACAAGTGTTTTCGCGTAATCAAAATCGGCAGAGGTGTGGATGCAGCGTTTGATGACGGGCGCATAAGCCTCATCAATCCGGATTCCGGCGCTTTCCAGTTCCCCGGTAATGATCGCGAAGCTTCTTCTCTCGATCTCCTCGGGCCGAAGCTCCTCCACCCGGATCCCCTCCGACCGAATCTCCTCCGACCGAATTTCCTCAGCCCGAATTTCCTCAGCCCGGATCTCTTCAGACATCCGCACACACCTCCTTCAGTTTTCTGCAAAATGCCGCATTGGATGCATGGTCTTTCACCGCGATCCGACAGATACCCTTCGAAAGACCGCGGAAGTTCGCGCAGTCCCGGATCAGAATGCCCTGTTTCAAAAGCGCGTCATAGAGCCCCTCAGGTCCCCGGAAGCAAAAATACGGAGCCTCACTTTCATACACGGCTAAGCCCATGGCGGATACTTCGCGCATCAGATACGCGCGCTCTTCGCGGATCACACGGAGGCTCTGATCTATCAAATCGGATTCCTTAAGTAGCCGGCATCCTGCTTTGATGGCCTCCTCCGCCGTCGCCGAAAGATTCCATTCCGGGAGCTGTCGTTTCACCGCGACGATATTTTCAGGCGCAGAGATTACATATCCCATGCGGATGCCAGGAGAAGCCAGGATCTTAGTCAGAGAGCGGACGATGAACAGGTTCCCGTATTCTTCGGTCAGAGCCCCCCTCCGGCGCGCGCTCACATCGCGGGCTTTGTCCGACATCAGAAGAAAGCTCTCATCCAGGACCACCTTCGTTCCACGCCGGTTCATTCGGTCCAAAAAGCTGCGCAGTTTTTCATCGTCCACGTTCCGTCCCATTGGATTTGACGGATCGCAGATAAAAACGATATCGGCTTCTTCTTCGCCGCCGAAAGGCAGCGTCCCCGCATCCGTCATCACGTGACGAATCCGGCAGTCCACGGAGGCAAGCGCATATTCGTATCCTCCGTAAGCAGGTTCAAAAAGCAGGGCGCTCTTCGGCCCGACAGCCCTGACGACAGCGAGCAGCAGCTCAGAGGCGCCATTTCCTGCCAGGACGGCGTCTGGGGAAACCATTTCCAAATCAGCGATACTTCTGCGCACTTCTTCCTGCGCCGGGTCCGGATAAACGCCATACCGCCGCGAAGCCTTCTCTCCTGCAAGGAGAATCTCTTCCGGGATCCCAAGCGGATTTAAGTTCACCGAATAATCCATCGCTATATGTTTTCCGTAGATATTGCCGCCGTGCTGCATCACAAACCTCTTACATCCATTCATGGATTTTTGACTGGGGAAAGCATCCGCTCCACCGGGATGAACAGCTCCGGGTCAACGCGTCATGAGCAGGATGAGGATGGCAAAAACTATCCCCGCACACAAAAGCTCCGTGCCGAACATGAGGCCATTGGCCCTCTTGATATCCCGGATCTCAGGACTTCTCCTCTCATCCCCGATGACCGGCTTCTCGACCATCACGCCCTGATAGGCGTGCGTCCCGCCGAGGCGCAGTCCCAAAGCGCCCGCGCAGACACTCTCTGTCTGCGCCGAATTCGGCGATAAGTGGCCGCGTCTGTCCCGCTGCCAGATTCTAAGCGCATTCTTCCCGCTGACAGATCCGCAGAAAAAGCCAGTGACATACGAGGCGAGAATCATCAGGACAGCGCTGCTCCTGGCCGGCAGGTAATTCATCACGTCATCGGCTCTCGCAGCCGTTCTTCCGAAGAATTCGTACCGCTCATTCCTGTATCCCAGCATGGAATCCATGGTGTTCACCGCTTTATAAAAGAATCCCGCGATCGGTCCGCCAAGCGCCAGATACAGAAATGGCGCGATCACCCCGTCCGAGGTATTTTCCGCCACCGTTTCTACGGCCGCTTTGATGACCTCGTCCTCAGGAAGCGAATACGTATCCCGGCCGACGATCATGGAAAGCGCCCGGCGCGCTCCGGGAAGATCTCCCGCTTTCAGCGCCGCGGCGACCTTCATGCTCTCCTTGCAGAGACTTCTGGCGGCGAGGGCATAAGCGCTGCAGATGGCTTCCGCCGCCACACCCGCATATGGACTCAGCAGATAGGCTGCGGACAGAAGCAGTCCCGTCACGAGCATCACCGTGGCGACCACAGTCACCCACAGGATCGTTCCCCTCACCTTTGCTTTGCGGGGATCATTCATTGTCTTCCGGGATCCATCCATTCCCTTACGGTATTCATCCATTCCCTTCCGGGATTCATCTATTCCCTTCCGGGATTCAGCCATTCCCTTCCCGGGATCATACAGCCGCTCCTCCAGAAAACTGATCAGCCGGCCGATCGCCCGCACCGGATGCGGGAGCGCATGCGGATCTCCGATCAGCAGATCAAGCAGGATCCCGATCCCCAATGCGGCTGTATGAAATATCAAGTATTCCCTCATGACCCATCTCCAGATCCAGTCTGTATCCCTCCAGATTGCCGACCATAAAATCAAAATACTCCCTGCCCGTGAGCCCGCTCAAAATAGCCATGAGCGTTCCCCCGTGACAGACGATCACCGCTGTTTCATCCACAGATAAATCCGCGAGAACCTCATAAAATCCGTGCAGTGATCTTTTCACGAAGCTGTCCCGGTCCTCTCCGCCGGGAAATGGCAACGCACCATTGCTGTCGATCCATTGCTGATACAGCGGGTTTCCCGCCAGCTCCGCGTGATCCTTACCCTCAAATGCTCCGAAATCAATCTCCATGAAATCAGGAACGCGCGTGATCTCAGGACCGTCAAACAGGATCTCCGCCGTCTGCACCGCCCGCTTCAGAGGACTCGCATAAAAATGCAGCTTCTGCTTCTCTCCATTCTCCCCGGGAAAATCCTTGTCATCCCCGAGCAGATCCTCATAATACGCCTTCCGCGCAAGCGTTTCCCGGATCCCGGCGGCACTGAGCGCTTCGTCCGTGCGGCTTCCGACATACCGCCGCTTTTCATTGCCGGCGGTTTCGGCGTGCCTGATCAAATAAACCCTTTTGTGCGCCATGCTCTATGCTCCTCTAGCGAAACATCAGTGTGCAGACCGCAAGCGTTGCGGCGGAAACCGTCTCGGCCACCACAAGGAAGCGCCCGGCCGTGTCCCCGGTCACGCCCCCGAATTCCCGGACGGCATAGCTCCTGTAATGCAATGCGCAGACGGCAAGAGACAAGAGCACCGGGATCCCCTTTCGGGGAGAAATGCCAACGGCAAAGATCACTGTTGCCAGCATTTCCGCGCTCAGCGCAATGAGCACACTTTTTTCATACCTCTTCGTCTCCTCGTACAGCATGCCTTCCTTCTTTGCTTTCGGATAAAGAAGAGATGTGAGACCGCTCAGGCAGCGCGCCATCACGAAAATGCCGGCAAAGATCATCAGGCCGGAATAATCCCCTTCTGCATCCATTAGGATCAGGATCGTCGACGCGCCGAAAACAAGAAGCATCTTCATCAGTCCGATGACGGCAAAAGCGCCGACATGCGGATCCTTCAGGATCTCCAGCTTCCGCTCCGGGGAAGCATAAGAACGAAGCGCATCCTCCGTGTCCATGAACCCGTCGACATGAATGCCTCCGGTCACGAAGAGCGGAATCGCCAGCGTCACGAGGACACGGGCCGCAAGCGGACAAGTCCTCATCAGTGCCGGCATGTTCAGAAGCATGATCAAGAGACCGATCAGAACGCCGACGAACGGGAAAAAGATCAGAGAATGAGACATGTCCTCCTCTCTCCACGAAAAGCGGGGCATGGGGACCCTGCTGTATAAAGAAAAGGAAACTGCTATATACCGCAATATTTTCACAATTCTATATCCTTTCCGTATCGTTTATTCTGTCCCGTTCTGTCCGGCTTTCTCACGTTCTGTCTCTATTTCCCGTCCTGTTTCATCCCGCTCAGCCCAGCCCCACTAAGAGAGTTCCCGGACTTCGTCTGCCAGCGCTTTCAGTCTTTCATTCACCGCTTGCAGATACGTGACATACCGGACCGTAGCTTCGTCATACCCGGGATCCGACAGCGGATAGACGCTGCTCACAATGACAAGATGATGCACCGCCCCGGCCAGCTTTCCGATTTCATCCATGATCACATCCGCAAAGTGCTTCGCACCCATCCCGTCCCGCATAGGGCTTTCAAACGTCTCCTCCGTATCCGTTCCATGCCGCATAGGATTTTCATGCATCTCATCCGTCCCACGCCACACAGGATTTTCAAACAGTTCATTCCCTACCAGATTAGAGACGCATTCCAGGAGCACCGTCGCCGCCTCCGGGTGCGCCATGTCCTTCACCGCGCCCGTGATCTCCCGCCCGCGCTCGATGGTGACAAAGCCTTTCCCCGCCCGCTGTTTCCGATGCTTTTCCACGCGCAGCGCGCCTTCGTGATCCATCACGCGCATCGTCGCGAGATAATACTTCTCGCTGTCATGAAGCGAAAGGCACAGTTCCTCCGCCAGCAGCGACTTCCCGCTCTTCTGTGTTCCTAGCACCAGGATGATCATGACGGATACCTCTCGTAGCGGGCAATCCCGGTCTCATCGAAGCGAGTCCCGTTCCGGTAAAGCGCCATGGCCATGTCAAGCATCGGAAGGAGCAGGACGGCGCCGCTGCCCTCGCCGAGAGCCAGGTCCGCGTGCAAAACAGCCTTGAGCCCGAGACGATCCAGGATCACCTCCATCCCGGCCTCGCGGCCAAGATGAGATGCGATCATAAAGTCCCTGCAGCCTTTCTTCAAATGCTCCGCCGCAAGCGCCGCAGCCCCGCTGATGAGGCCGTCGATCACCACCGGAATGCCATGCAGCGCCCCTCCGATAAAGATCCCGGCAAGCCCCGCCAGATCCAGCCCGCCGACGCGCCGCAGCGCCTCAAGCGCCCGTTCATCTTCAGGCAAGTCCCGGCCATCTTCACGCAGGTCCCGGTCATCTTCCCGTAGGTCCCGGACTCCTTCCCTTCGAAAATGCCTTCTCAGCCCCTCCCGGATCACCTGCCGTTTTCTCTCTAGTCCTTCATCCGTAAGGCCCGCGCCTCTTCCGACCACGCCGGCCGGATCAATGCCCGTAAGCGCGCAAAGAAGCGCCGTGCTCGTCGTGGTATTGCCGATGCCCATCTCACCCGTCGCGATCAGATCGTATCCCTGCTCTGCGAGGTGCGCCGCGAGATCCATCCCGACTTGAATCCCGCGCAGACATGCTGCTTCAGTCATCGCAGGTTCTCTCAAAAAGTCTTCAGTGCCATTTGCGATCTTTCTGTCAAGCACGCCCTCCGGCACGGCGTCAGCATGCATCCCCACGTCGACGGTCAGGACATCAAGCCCGTAGCCTTCCGCCATCGCGCAGACAGCGCTATTTCCTTTCCCCAGCAATGCGGCCACATCAAAGGTCACGTCCTGCCCGCATTGCGAGACGCCTTCCGCCACAATCCCGTTATCGGCGCACAGAATGACCAGAGCCTTCTTCGCGATCTCCGGGCAAACCGTGCCGCGGGCAGAAGCGATGCGGCAGATGATTTTCTCCAGTTCTCCGAGACCGTCGACAGGCTTTGCGATTGCGTCCCAGCGCTCCTTAGCCTCCGCATAAATCAGGGGATCCGCTTGCCTTATCTGCAATTTTCTCAATTCGTCAATTGTCATTGTGAAACCTCTTCAAACCCCATGACCGCGCGAATATATTCCATGTCAAGACACGCCCGCAGCTTCGCCGCCAGAAGGTCATACTGACTCTCCTTAAAGTCAGCATAGTCCTTCAATCCCGCTGTCCCGACGTCCTTCCCCCGCGCTTCCGCGATCGCGCGGATCGTGGTCTCCGCGATCTCTTTTTTATCGAAAATGCCATGGATGTAGCATCCGTAAACTTGCTCTTTACAGTACCCTGTTTTCCCTGACGTGAATTCCATCACGTCCTCATACGGCGTCGTCTGCCCCATATGGATCTCGTAGCCCTCCACCGGAAGGCCTTTCAGTGCTTGCAGGATCCCGCCGGCATTTGCGATGCTGCCTGTATAGGCCCGCCTGACCTTCTCCGTGCCGAGCACCGTATCCACGGGGAGCAGGCACAGGCCAGCCTCCTCCCCGCCGCATTCGGCATGCGCGGGATCGAGGATCCGTCTTCCTAGCATCTGGTAGCCGCCGCAGATCCCGAAGATCGCCTTCCCTTTTTTCGCTTCCTCCCTGACCGCGTCCGCAAGGCCGACGTCCTTCATCCACCGGAGGTCCTCGATCGTATTCTTGCTCCCCGGCAGCACGATCATGTCCGGATCCCGCACCTCCTCCGGCGAAGTCACAAAGCGGACGGAGACTTCCGCGATCTGCTCAAATGGATTCAGATCCGTAAAGTTCGCGATATGCGGAAAGCGGATCACCGCGATGTCAAAGTTCCCCGTCCGCGTGTTCTCAAATCGATCCGACAATGAATCCTCATCATCGAAGCGAAGCGAAAGATGCGGAATCACGCCGACGACCTTCGTGCGGCCACGCTCTTCCAGAATCCGGACGCCATTTTCGAAGAGTGCTTCATCCCCGCGGAACTTGTTGACCAGAAGGCCCTTCACGCGCTTCCGCTCGTCCGCCTCAAGCAGGTCCAATGTTCCGAGAAGCTGGGCGAAAATGCCTCCGCGATCGATGTCGCCCACAAGAAGCACCGGCGCGTCCAGCATTTCCGCCAGCCCCATATTCACGATATCATCCTTCTTCAGATTCAGCTCCACCGGAGAGCCGGCGCCCTCCACGATGATCACGTCCGCGACCCGGCAAAGGCGCTCATAGGCGGCAAGAATCGTCTCTTTGTAGCCGGCCTTGTGCCGGAAATACGCGGAAGCGCTCATGTTGCCGACCACTTCGCCATTGACAATGAGCTGTGAACCCTTGTCATCCGTGGGCTTCAAGAGGATCGGATTCATCTCGACCATGGGCTTTATCCTGGCGCACTCCGCCTGCATCACCTGCGCTCTTCCCATCTCCAGCCCATCCTCCGTCACAAAGGAATTCAGGGCCATATTCTGGGATTTGAAGGGCGCCACCCTGTAGCCGTCCTCGGCAAAGATCCGGCACAGCCCGGCCGTGATCAGGCTCTTGCCGGCGCCGGACATCGTTCCTTGGATCATGAGCACCTTGGGACGGCGGTTTTTGCTTGCCTCAGGAGCAATCCGGCGGGCGCCCGGCTGCACCTCTTCACTTTCCTCAAGGCCAATTCGGCGGGCACCCGGCTGCACTTCTTCGTTTGCCTCAGGAGCAATCCGGTGGGCGCCCGACGGCACTTCTTCGCATTTCTCAGGGATCAGGCAGGTGCCTGCATGCCGCTCGTTCCCATTCCCCTCGCGCTCATCTTTCTCGTGATCATGCCCCTCGCGGTCGAACCAGAACTCCCCACCCAGAACACTCGTATCCATGCCTTCGATCCGGTACAGCTTTCTGATAAAATCCTCCCGGAAGATCTCCTCCGGAGGACCCGCTTTTAAGATCCTTCCGTCTCCGAGCGCAACCACATGATCGGAGATCCGCATGGCGATCTCCAGCTCATGGATGGACATCAGCACAGCCATGTTTTTTTCCCTGACAAGAGATGCAACCTTCTCAAGAATATCCAGCTTGTGGCGGATATCCAAAAAGGACGTCGGTTCATCCAGCACCAGGATTTCCGGCTCCTGACAGACGGCGCGGGCCAACATCACGCGCTGCTTCTGTCCGTCACTGAGATTTTGAAAGAAGCGGGAGGCAAGATCCGTCACTTCCGCCCACGCCATGGCTTCCCGGACCACCTCGCGGTCATGTTCGGAAAGTACGCCGAACCTTCCTGTGTAAGGATAGCGCCCGAGCTCCACAACCTCCCTGCACGTCATGAGCTCCGGTCTCACCCTGTAGGTCATGACGACAGACATCTTTCTGGCAGCCTCGTCCGCCTTCAAAGAAGATAAATCCTCGCCGTCCAGAAAGACTAATCCGCCTCGTTTCTTCAGCTCTCCCGTCAGCGTCATCAGAAGCGTCGTCTTCCCGCAGCCGTTGGGGCCGATGAGCGTCACAAGCCGTCCCGGTCTGACCTCCATCGTGATCTCCCTGACCAGGTCCGTATCGTATCCGATCTTCAGTTGGCGTGTGCTGATGCCATTTTCGCTCATGCTTCCACCCTCTTTCGACTCCTCCCGATCAGCATCAGAATGACGACCGGCACCAGAAGAACGGCCGTGACGGAACTGATGCTGACCTCCGTCGGCGCAAATACAGTTCTTGCGATCGCGTCGCAAAACAGCGTGACCAGCGCGCCTCCCAGGAATCCGGCGGGGATCATGATGTGCGGCGCATCCGTCTTCAGGATCGATCTCACAAGGTGCGGGATGGCGATGCCCACGAATGAGATCGGTCCCGCAAATGCCGTCACGCAGGCAGCAAGCAGACAGGATACAAAGATCAGCATCACGCGCAGCAGGATGACATTGACGCCCGCACTTCTCGCATAAGCTTCCCCGAGCCGGTAAGCGCTCATGGGTTTGACCAGAAATCCGGAAATCAGGAGGCAGACCAAAATGATCACAAGGATCACCCGCAGCTCATCCCATTTCACGCCGGAGAGGCTTCCCATGGACCAGTTGTGGAGATTCACGATGTCGGAATCATCCGCAAATGTCACGACAAAATCCGTGATGGCTGAGCATATGTATCCGATCATGATGCCGCACACGACCAGCACGCTCATGCTCCTGACCCTGAGCGAGATCAAAAGCACGAACCCCATCGCCAGGACAGACCCCGCAAATGCCGCAAGGATCATGGTTTTCAAATCCATCGCCTTTCCCAGCTTAAGGGAAGCAATCATGGCCAGGGCAACGGTCAGCTTCGCCCCGGAAGATATTCCCAGGACAAAGGGGCCCACCACGGGATTCCCGAAAAATGTCTGCAAAATGTACCCGGACAGAGCGAGCGCGCCTCCGAGAAGGATCGCCGCCAGTGCGCGGGGCAAGCGGATATTGAAGATGATGTTGCGCTCAACCTCACCGACCCCGTCACCCAAAAGGATTTTCAGCACCTGCGCCGGCGGAATCCGGACACTGCCGAGTCCTATGGACACGCAGACAAACAGCAGGAGCAAACCCGCTATGATGATAAAATACAGTGCAACTCTCTTTTTGCTCATTACCGGCTCATTCCAATCTGTTCAGATAAGTAAGCGGAGTATCCTCCTCTCGGAGCACCGCGTCAAGGTCGTGCATGAACTCCGCCACGCCTGTCGTCTGCTGGAAGAAATTCCGCTCCGTGCAGTAGACCTGTCCCATTTTCACAGCCTTGAAATCCTTAAGCAGCGGATCTTTCGAGACGAGCTCCTCCACGGAAGCGATCTCTCCGCCGATCGTGCTGTTATAAATCAGGACATCCGCCTCCGAACACTGCGCGTAAAACTCTTCTGTCTGCATATTGACGGTGGAAAGCGTGTCCCCGCCTTCTCCGGTTTTCTGAGGCACGTAAATGCCGCCGGCAAGTTCGATCATCTTGGTGATATAATCGCCCGGTCTCCGGACACTGACGAGGCCCCCTGCCGTGATATGAAAGAACGCAACCGTCTTCCCCGTGTCCCGTTCTTCCTCAAGCAAAGGACGGACGCTCTCAAGCTGCTCCTCAAAATACGCATCCGCCTCCGCTTCCCGGTCAAACAAAACGCCGTACAGACGGATCCACTCCAGCCTTCCCAGCGGGTGGCTCTCGTAACTCGAAGCTTCAACGAGAACCGGAATCCCGAATTCCATAAGCTTTTCCTGCACGGCCGGGGCGTGATAGATCATCGTGTTTTCAATCGCCAGATCGCATCCTTCCTCAAGAATCCGCTCATAATCCGGCGCGCGGTATTTTCCCGCATACAGGATATTTCCCTTTCTCATCTCCTCCGCGGCTTCCGGCACATACCAGTCGCTTTCCTTCGTTCCGGACAGACGGATCCGGTCAAGCGCCCCGCATTTGATGATCAGGTCCATCGCGGATGTGGAGACCAGATAAACCCGGTCCAACGGTTTCTGTAAGAGCGTCACTCCGTCCGGGAGTCCCGCCGGAATGTCGCTTTCTTCGGAAATGTCACTTCCCTCCGGACTGTCGTCTCCCTTCGGGCTGTCGACTTCCTCCAGACTGTCGCCTCCCTCCGGAATCAGCAGATATTCTCCGAAATCCCGGATTTTGATGTAGCGGTAATCGCCGTAAGCTGAAACCCTGAATCCCTCCGCATACGTTGGGATCAGTTCCCCGGTCTTTGTCAGACCAGCCCGCAGCAGTGCCTTCTCAGTTTCCGTCAGATCGACCTGCTGCAGCGATTCCTTCCCCTGCACATCCTCCACAGGGAATTCCTCACGGGTTCCATTCTGCACATCCTCCGCATGGGCTTCTTCACGGGTTCCCTTCTGTGTATCCTCCGCATGGGCTTCTTCACGGGTTCCCTTCTGTGTATCCTCCGCAGGAGATTCCTCAAGGGTTTCCTGCGCGCCCTCCTGCTCGTACTGCCTCTCCTTCTGTCCCTCCTCCAGTTGCCGCCCCCAGATGATCGTGTATGCAATCTCATGGGGCGTACTCATGGCGACCGTGTCGCCGATCACCTCCAGAGGGTCCGTTGTATTCGGGACGGGAACATGAAAGGTCGATGCTCCGCCCGGATTTTCATTCTCATAGCGGACGCCGCCGACGATCAGATAATCATAGTTTTTACTGCTCCAGATCAGCTCGGCGGTGCTCATCCCGTTCTCGACATGGATCGATACCGGCGACTGAATTGAAGCCTTGCCGGATCCTCCCTGAAGCTCTATGTCGATCTGATAATCCTCATTCCCGCTTTCCTGTCTTTCCGTAAGCTCCTGCTCTGCAGAAATAAGCTCCTGCTCTGCAGAAGTAAGCTCCTGCGCAGCAGAAGAAAGCTCCTGCTCTGCGGAAGAAAGCTCCTGCTCTGCAGAAGTAATCTCCTGCTCTGCAGAAGCAGCTCCCTGCTCAACAGAAGTAACCCCCTGTGAAGTACAGGAGGTTACTGAAAAGATTACGAGCAGAAGAAAGCATCCCTTAAGCCATCTGAGGTGATGAAACCACAACCTTATGGTCATACCATTTTCCCTTTGTTCCGATCAGCGCTAGATCAAACTCCTCATCCAAATACGGAACGGGCACGTCAAACCCGTTCACGGTTTCCGTCAGGCCGTCACTGTAGGTCACTTCATCCTTGGTGGGCTCAAGAAGGACGGCGCCGCTCTCCTGCGCTTCAGCGGCCGTTCCCGGGAACAGATTGACGATGTTCTCCGAAGGAAGGGTGATATGGACGGTCATCTCCCCGTCCTTTACGGTGAGCTTCGCCATGTTGTCCAGCGTTTCGTTGATCTTAAACATGGAACTGTCCGTGGTAAACGCCACGTCATATTCACCGTCCGAAAGCGCTGCTGTGGCATTTTCGAGGTTTGCGAATTCATCGACGGCATTTTCGAGGTTCGCGAGGGCATCGGCCGTATGTGCGACATACAGCTGCTGTACCGCGTCAATCCTTCCCAGGCCTTCAATCTGGCAATCGATGCTCTCAAATGCGCCGGCGTCCGTGAACATGCTCTTCCAGGAGTCCGCGTCATCACCGGCCATATCATTGTTTGCGTGATCCCCGGCGACGACCATGAGGGGGCGAAGGATCACTTTCTTGTATCCGGCTGCCGCTACCGCCTCGATGACATGCTCGCACGCGGTCTCTTCCGGCTCACCTTCCACCGTTCCGATAAACACGTTGGCGCGGCCGAGTTCCTTCATCTGCGCAGCCATCTGGCTGTAGCTGACCTTTGCCGTATGCGCGGTTCCGTGGCCCATAAAAACAAAGGCAACCCCGTCTTCAGCCGCCGCGTCAGTGCTGTCATATCCCGCGAGGGCTGCCGCCTCGGCACAGATCGCTTCGGCAACCGCCTTCTTATCGTCGTTGATCACGGATGCATCCGCGCCGACCTCGCCGAGAAGCGGCTCCGCGATCGCGATCTGATCAAACTGAGCCTCATGCGCAAGGACCGCGTCACAGAGCTCGTCATATTCCGCGCCGTGCATCAGAAGCGTGGGCTGCACGATGAGCCTTTTCACGCCATTTGCGGCAGCTCGCTCCAGCGCCTGGTCCACATTATCAATTTTTTCGCCGTCTCTGGCCTGCACGTGATTGATAATGATCTGGGCGGTGAAAGCCCTGCGCACCGACCAGTCGGGATATGCAGCCGCTATGGCCTTCTCCACCGAGCCGATATCCTCTACCCTGCTTTCATTAAAGGAGGTGCCGAAGCTGGCTACAAGGATCTCATTTTCCCCGATCCCATCTGCATTCAGCGGATCATCTGCGGAAGCGTCGCCGGTGTCATTTCCGAAATAATCCGGATCCGCGAACTCGCCTTCCACCTGCTCTTTCTGCTCGTCCGTCAGCGCATCCCAGGCCGCTTTCGCCTCTTCGCACAGCGCGTCTGTCTCATCCGTGCGCTGCTGCACATAGATCGCATCAATCAGTGACGCGACCTTCGCCGCCTCTTCATCTGCCGCCTGTGTCAGCTCCGCGCTGCCAAGCCCCGCAAGCATCACCGCTGCCGTCAGAATCGCAAAACCTTTTACCCTGCTGCTCTTTCTCATCTGTCTTTCCTCCTCCACAAACAAAAAGCGGACCCCACCGGATCCGCTTTATCTGTATACCAAAAACAAGGGGCAGCGCCCCTCCCATAACAGTACGACCAATAACTCGTGATCCGGATAGACATCCTGTACCGGTCATGCGGCAGGTTTCCTGGCTCATACATCCGCAAACAGCTGTCTGCCTTCCCGGGCCAAAGCCCAGTGACATCCCGATGACTTATCGGGAACTCACAGCCATTCTCCGTACTTACAGTGACGAGTTCGCACAGGTTTTCCACCTGTTTCCCTTTTACCCCTTGTGATCGTCCGCGAATTCTTCCGCTTTATGATCACGCCGGCACCGCATACCTTCTATGAAATTGGCTTAAGTATATCACAGTGCTTTCAGCGCGGTCAACGGAAGGACATGACACGGGGTCTGACCCCTTGTCATAATTGTTTACATAACACGGCAATGCATCTGACCCCTTGTCGTGTTTTTCTGTCATCCCCTGTCGTGACCTCATCGAATCTGGTATACTGAATACCGGGACTGCGATGGCGTCTCCTTTTCTCCAACGCGATATCAGATTATGACAGGGACAGGACAAACCGTTTTTCTCTACAGCCAGGTAAAGCGAGGTAAAGATGATGAAAAAGATATGGAAGCTGCTTCTCGCGTTTTCGATTGTGCTTGCATCCATGACAGCGGTTTCGACAGTATCCGCTGCCGTTCTGGATACGCTCACTTTCTCCATTGAACAGGATTACGGCAAATCACAGGAAGTGCTGAAGCTGATCAACAAGGAGCGCAAAAAGAGAGGCCTTAACGCGCTGACCATGGACAAGACCCTGACAAAATACGCGATCACAAGAGCCGCAGAGCTCTGCGTTGTGGTTCCCTGGCGCAGCCCGCACAAGAGGCCAAACGGTTCTCTGAGCAGATCCTATGGCACAGTCGTCTATGAATGCTGCCAGGAAAGAAAAGACGTTGGAGATTTAGTTTCAGCAGAACAAGTGGTAGATGCGTATATGTCCTCTCCCCCGCATAAAGCCGGAATCCTGTTAGCTTCGGCAAGAAGTGTGGGCATCTCATTTGTTTCAGCGAATGACGGCCTCTATGGCCACTACGTGCTCGAATTCAGCAATCATCAAGCAAAATCAAAAGAGCGGTCAAAGAAAAAAAAGACGATGAATGTGAAGGTAAAATCACTCCGAAAATACCTTCCCAAAAAAGCCTTCTTTCTGGAAGCACGTGAGACATACAGTGTCACTGAGAAGAAGCATGGCATCTTCATCTGCCCCTTTGTCGAGACGACAGAGAACATCGGCAAATATGCCGTGAGTCCCAAAGACTTTACCTATAAGTCCAACAACAAAGCCATAGCAACAATCTCAAAAAGCGGCACAATCAAACCGGTGGCACCGGGCAAGTGCACCTTCACGGTTACTTTAAAAACCAACCCCAAGATGAAAAAGAAAGTCAGCTACACGGTGACGGAGACAGATGTGGAAAGATATGGGGGCTGACAGCCCCCATATTTGACGAAAAGAGCGAGACGGCTTACAATTGCCGCAACTTGACAAACTATCGCTGTAGCGATATGGAATACAATATTCTGAACTGGCTGGCAGTTCTGACGCATTACCGCAGCTACTGGCAAAACGGCAGCATTTCCGAGGAAGCGAAGGATTATCTGCAGAGACACTTCTTTGTCGACCCGACGCCATATGATGTGATCATCGGATACCGGGCGGATGATTCCTACTTCACCTTCGCGCAGGATTTTGTATCCAATGCGATCCCGCTCTCCAAGCTCTCTGAAGCAATGCGACTTGGGAAGCCGGGAGAACAAATCGTTTTTAAAAGTGAAACGTCCTTTACCCGGATCCATTTCACAGGTGCCGAACCTGCCAGTGCCTCCATTTACTACGAGAAGAAAACCATGAGGGACCGGAATGCCCGCCGTGAATACTGGAAAGCCAAAAAAACGGATGATACGATCCATGGCCTGTACATGCTGGACATCATGAGGGAGGGCATCACAAATGGCGATTCACGCTTACGATGAATCATATATTTCAGGAGCACAGAGCATCCTTGGCCATGCCGTCGATTTTGCCGTGGTGTCCCTGGGGCTCGATCCTGATGCGTTCGGGAAAGCATTTGCTGTCTCCGATGCCTCCAAACAGTTCGCCTCCGGGAATCCGAAATATGTTGCCGGAATGAACGGGTGTGATCTTGCCCGTATCGTCCTTGCAGAGACCCATACTCCTTTCACAGATACCGAGGATGCCATGTATCTGGACAAAACCCCGGAATTCTGGGCCGGCTGGGCGCTTGCATATTACCAGTGGCATTCCGGACGTTCCTTCATAGATATCCTGTCTGCCGTACCGTTTTCGGAGGTAATCCGGATGTATCCCGTATACCATGAGATGGATATCCGGCAGTTTGTCGACCGCATGGATGTTCTCATGAAGGATGCATATCCGACCACCCGGCTCAAAGCCAGACGCATCACCTGCGAAATGTCCCAGTCTGAGCTTGCCGCCGATTCCGGTGTAGCACTCCGTCAGATCCAGCTCTTTGAACAGAGACAGCGGGATATCAATAATGCTGCCGCCATTACCCTGCTCCAGCTGAGCAAATCCCTGCACTGCCGGATGGAGGACCTGCTGGAGTACTGAATGCCTGCGCCTCTTCTGCAATCTACAGATCAGAAACCTGCTCTATTCCGGACAAATCCAGAACCGCCATCGGAGATGTATTAACCAAAGCTTAAGGAAACGCAGGATTCCACTACTTATTGTTGTATATTCCATATTGCGGATATATACTTTGGGAATGGAGGGGGTAGCATGAATAAACCGATTCTTACAAGCGATCAGTTGGTTCAACATCTGGTTGATAAAGGCGTAGAATTCTCAATTATCAGTCAAGACGATGCCAGAAAACACTTATCTGAGCACAACAATTACTTCAAGCTCACTTCATATCGCAAGAACTATACAAAGTTTACCTCAGGCCCAAAGGCTGGACAATATGAACGTCTTGAATTTGCTTACCTTCGTGAATTAGCAAGACTCGATACTGAAATTCGGCATCTACTTTTGGAGATGGCTCTTGATATAGAGCATTTTCTTAAAGTCCTTCTTCTTAAGGCGGTTGAAGATAATATAGAGAACGGTGAAGATGGATATAAGGTAATTGATGACTTTCTCTTCGACAGCAACAACCCAAGCTCGAGTGCTCGTGCAGAAAACGCCTCTAAGCGTTCCGGTGATTTCTATAGAAAAATAAATCAAAACAAGAAAAATCCATATTGTGGCGGATTGACAAAAAAATATGCTGACAAAATGCCGGTATGGGCATATGTTGAGTTAATGTCTTTTGGAGATTTGAAGGATCTTATAGTTTTTTATGTAGATAGAACCGGATGGGTTTTGCCTATAGACATTCAAAGCATTGATCGTGTGAGACAACTCAGAAATGCTTGCGCACATGGCAACGCAATCATCAATGACCTTAAACCAGTTCCGGGGTCACCTTCAAAGTCCGTGGCTCCTCCCTTTATTACAAGTTTCGTTATAAATGCTGGCATATCAAAAACGAGCAGAGAAAAGAAATTATCCAATCCTCGCATTAATCAAATTGTTCACTTATTGTATGTCTACGACAGACTCGTCACTAGCAAGAATACCCGTACTATGCGATTAGATGCTCTTAATAAATTGATAAATGAACGGATTCCGAAGAACAAGGAATACTTCATCAATAACCAGCTGCTAGCATCCACATATGACTTTTTCAAAAGAATTGTCGATTCAATTCATTATTAGAATATTGACAGGATCCGGATATCGCTCTAGAATAAATACATCAAGAAAAGCTTCGGCTTTGTAAGGGCAGCGGCTTATGCCGTCGCTCTATTTTTTTGAAACGATTTGCATCAAATCCAGAATGCATGCCGATACCAGCTTCTCCCCTGCATAGTCGATAGCTCTGACTTATCTGTTTTTTGCAAGCATCTTTTCCAGAAAGTTGCAAGTTAAAAATGTAGGTTGTTGCATGTACATTTTGTAGGTTGTTGCAGGACGCTTCCGACAGGAGGATGACTCCTGACTGTCGAAAGCATCGCAGGCTCTGTTAACGGTTTCGTTTCACTGATTATTGATCAGTGAATGGGTCATTGAAAACTGAATAATTATCACCTGGATCGGAATCCTCTTCCTCGTCAAATATAGTACACTGCATGTGGGCGAGCCCAAGAATCCTGCGGACCTGCTCTTCGGATTCCAGTGGATCTTCTCCGGCATACTTCATGTATATCTGGTACACCGGATTGGCCTGATATCTTCCGGCAAGCCCGCTGACAATATCGGTCCTCATCAGCATCTGCTCATAATCCGGAAGATAACCGCTGAGCTCATATCTCGTCCAGACTACGGCAGCCTCGAGTTCCCTGATATCCTTCACCAGACAGTCGATCAGGTACATGACATCTCCCAAACCAGGGCACCCGGGACAATTATCTTCTCTATGCTGCGGACAGCCATTATCAATATACGGCGCGGTGACAGGGATGCTGGCTTCGTTTTCAACTTCTTCAAACTGCAGGCCTCTGGTTGCTCTCTGATCAGTTTTCATGTCATCCTGCCTCCTTTCCGGATTTCGCAGTCATCGACTGATACAGTTCGTTGATGCTCGATTCCCGGAGACGGTAGTTGCCGCCTGGGAAAAGAAGGAGGTAACACCGGTGAACAAGCCGTCCGATCAGAGCAGATGCCATATCAGCATCATACACGACATTTGCCCAGGCAGAGAATTCCAGGTTGGTCGTAACGATGATTACCTTTGTCGGGTCTTCATGACGCTGTGAAAGGTATTCAAAAAGGAGCTGTGTACCGGTTCTGTCATAAGGGACATAGCCGAATTCATCAATGATCAGGATCACTGCTTCGTTAAGCTTTTCAAGAAACGCGTCCAGCTTCTTCTTTTCACGTGCTTCAGAGAGCTTGTTCACAAGCGCTGCAGTACGGAAAAACTGAACGGGAATTCCCTGCCTGCAGGCCGTCAATCCGATACAGATAGACAGCATGGTCTTCCCTGTCCCGGTTGCGCCATACATGATAAGGTTTTTACGTTCGTCAATAAACTTCAAGTCATGCAGGTCAGAGATCGTCAGGTTTTTTGGCAGTTCAACCTCACTGGATTCGAAATGTTCGAAACTCTCGATCCTTGGAAAGTGCGCCTGTGCGATCATCTGGTTGATTCGCTTCTCTTTACGGAAAGCGATCTCATCGCTGAGGAGCGTCAGCAGAAACTGGATCTTTTCGTTGTCGTTACAGGCAAGTGCGCGATCTGCCAGGCTCGCCCCTATGCGGAGCCGTTTACAGCACTTCACAAGTTGATCTCTTCGGTCATCCTTCATGTGCGGCACCTCCCTTCAGGAGAACGTCGTACTGGTCCAGATTTGGACGGATCATGACAACTTCCGGGATGTTGCTTCCATGTATCGGCGGCAGGGCCGGAACATCCATATATAGTCTGCGATAAAGATTCTTCAGGCTGTCCGGGTCATTTGCCTGATATAGGATTGCCTGGTTGACGGTCTGCAGTGCACTGTCGAATCCGGTACGCTCCGTAAGCTCAGAGAGCACCTTAAGAATCCGCCCCCGGTCACTGTTCACGCAGCTGTCCATGTAGCGCCGCATGTTTCCCGGCATCATGTCATAGATACCACTGTTGCGCAGCGAACGGGGCTTTCTGGCAATTGCCTTCAAGTACGGCAGCCACTCCATACTCTCTTGTACCTGATCTCCATACAGACGCCTGTGGGTCACGATCTCATGGAAATCGCCGTCAAGGACAGTTACCGTTGTGGATGTCAGATACAGATTCACAGACTGGTTAGCGTAATCCGGAGAAACGGAGTATATGTGCTTTCCTTTGTCCAGTGAAAACTTACCCCAACCGTTTGTGACAGCCGTTTTGCGGCCACGGAGATCAAACGGTACCCTGGGAAGAGGAAGAAGTGCTTTTCGGTCTTCTTCAAAAAGATCGGAAAGATCTGCATTCTTCCTATAGTGTTCACGATCCAGATCCTCATCGAAGTCCTTGAGCAGCTGTTTATTGTAGTCTTCAAGACGAACAAAGTGAGGAACGGGCACCATGTAGTTCCTGCGCGAATACCCCACCTTGTTTTCAACGTTCCCCTTCTCGTTGCCGGAATCGGGGTTGCAGAAAACAGAGCGGAATCCATAATGATCCGCAAAGCGGTTGAACTTTTCCGTAGTCTCCCGACCGCCGTCCTTGAGGATCTTCTGGACAATAGTGGATGTATTGTCAAACCAGATCTCAGAAGGTACGCCGCCGATATGCCGGAAGATGGCATCCATCGATTCCAGGAGGCACTCCAGGTTCTCCCCATAATGGAGCTGCGGATAGCCGGCATTGCTATAAGGGAAAGAGAGGACAAAGTATTTCCCGGTCATTTCTTTTCCGTTTTCAAAGAACGTTGCCGTACCGAAGTCACCCTGCGCCTCACCGGCACAATGGTTCAGTGGAATGTATCCTTCCTGTCTGGAAAGGTTCAGTTCCTTCTTCCTGGCAGATACGTATTCTGCTACCAGGCGATAGGAACAGTCAAACCCGTCAACCTCCTTTGTCAGACGTCTGAAGACACGCTTTGCTGTATGACGTTGCTTACGAGGTGCCTTCTTGTCATCGGACAGCCACTGGTCGATCAGAGGCTTATACGGGTCAAGCTTTGGACAGAATTGCATTTCTGACTCCAGCTTTGGTCTTGGAGGGTTAAAATCCTCCTGGTCCACGTATTTGCGAACAGTACGCCAATCCAACCCCATGATACGGCTGATCTCGGACAGGGATTTGGATTGTCCATAGTAATACAGTCTGATAAGATGAACCTGATCCATTGTAGTCATTCTCCTTTCTTCCTTCCTTTTAGTGTTAGTTGGGGAACTACACTTCAAGGATAAGTGATTAAGAAAAGAACCTGCAATGGATCACTGTAATCCTTCTGCAACTACCTACAAAATGTAGCTGCAAGGACCTACAAAAACGAGATGCAACTTTCTACATTTTTATTGTGCACTAAATAGACTTATCTGAGGCTTCAGCGAAACAAGTGGTGGACTCGTTGAAAGTTCAGCGTAATCCTTTCACACGAAGTTTGTCAGAGCGCACCTGTAGATCCGCTAATCCCAAAACAGGAGTCCCCTTATGAGCCGAAATCACGAAGTGACCAACGTCCAATACCTCCTCGACGAACATGGCGAACTCAGAGAGCCCGGTTGGTCGCGCCGCATGGTGCAGCAATACGACCGCTCCATGGTCAAAGCCCCAAAGTGGAGAATCAAAGAATGGGACTATTATCTGATTCTAAGCGACCGCTTTGGCGTCGCCTTCACCATCTCTGACGATGGATATATCGGACTTCAGTCCGCTTCCTTTCTCTGTTTTGACGATACTTCCTGGGAGCACACCGAAACTGTCCTCAACGCGTTTCCCATGGGCAAACTGAACCTTCCCCAAAACTCCGATGCAGGAATCACGGAATTCAAAAACAAGCGTCTGCATATGCGTTTTACTGCCGGAAACGGAACCCGCCGCATTCAATGCGTTTTCCGAAATTTCCACGAAGGAAAGTCATTCAAATGCGACATTTCTCTTCAGCAGCCGGATATGGATTCGCTTGTCATCGCCACCCCATGGGATCAGAAGCACGCATTCTACTACAACCAGAAGATCAACTGCATGCGCGCTTCCGGAACTGTGATCCTTGGTGATCAGCACTATTCGTTTCATCCCGCCTCCGACTTTGGGACACTCGACTGGGGCCGGGGCGTATGGACCTATGACAACACCTGGTTCTGGGGATCCGGCAACACGAACATCAACGGAAATGCCTTCGGCTTTAACATCGGATACGGCTTCGGCAATACTTCAGCCGCAACCGAGAATGTACTCTTCTACAACGGGAAAGCTCACAAGCTTTCCGATGTTACATTCCATATTCCCAAAAGCAGCTATCTGGATCCGTGGAAATTCACATCCTCCGATGGCAGATTTGAAATGGATTTCCTCCCGATCCTTGACAGGGCCGCGAACCTTGATTTCAAGGTAATCGTCTCTGATCAGCATCAGGTATTCGGAAAAATGAGTGGCACAGCTGTTCTGGACGATGGCACATCGGTCAACCTCAAAGATGTCTTATGCTTTGCGGAGAAAGTACATAACAGATATTGATTTCGGATAACTATTTTTCTCGTATTATACGCCCTTGTATTAATCACGATGAGGATCTCATGACTATTTGGAACAGTCAGGAGTTCCGTTCTCTCAAGCCCCTCGAGTAAGGAGGTATCTTATGTTTCATAAGATTAAAGGTGTTACTCCGTTACCAGATTTCATATTAAGTGTACAGTTCTCCGAAGGTGTAACTAAGCATTACGATATGAAATCCCTTTTTGACAAATATCCTATGTTTGCACCACTAAAGTCACATCCCGAACTGTATTATTCCGCTTCAGTCGATACCGGCGGTTACGGAATTGTATGGAATGACGATATTGACATCGCCTGTGATGAACTTTTCGTGAACTCAATCGAGTAGACGGAGAGGT
>DEFE01000043.1:33674-49951 GCA_002350625.1 Lachnospiraceae bacterium UBA2860 | reverse complement strand
GTCAGTATCCACTCCGTTCTTTAATACTTTTCTCCTGTACTTGGTGCACCAGATAATATGGTATTGTAGTGAATACACATATCCTCTACCATATGTTAATTTACAAGATTCATTGTATAAATTAATTTTATCCATATACAAATCTTATCATATGAAAACTTGTTTGACAACAGTTTTCTTCGAACATTTGTTCCTACTCCGATATGCTTCCTGTTTGATCTGACTGTTTTCTTGAACGTTCTGGAGAAGACCGGTAAAATGGTATAAGAAGAAATCGTATAAAAAATAAGCCAGCTTACTCACCAACTGAAGTCACGAGAATGCGCTGGCTATTGTTCAATAAAAAAGTATTACATGTTCCGACGTATTTCCAGTCTCCTTTCCCGTGTACTTGTTTTGTTCAGTCTCTTATGTTATTTTTTCTCTAACGGACGCCCTGACATTAAGCATACCGTCAGCTCAGTTGAAAGGATCTGAAATAAGAGGCGGACATAAATAATTGATTCGGAAAGGAAATATATGATGAAAAATGCAGTCAAATACCCTCTTCAGATAGTGACAGCTATATTTGCACTTACAGTTTTTTTCTTTGCCTTGTCCATACCGGTCTGTGCTGAAGAAAGTTCTGAACCGGCAGAAGCGACGCAGGGAGAAATGGATGAAGCCTATGATGAAGCCATGATGCAAAGTGATTCGGAGGTTACCTTCTATACTATGGAGGAAGCAAACTATCAGCTGGCAGTTATCTGTAAATTCGTATCCGGCAAATTGACAGATGAAGATTATGACGAGATGAATAATCCGGATGCAGTACACATTCTGAGTATGGATGATTTCATTGCAATGAGCGACAGCTTCTTCAAGGAAGCAGGCATTCAGACTGATTTGTCTCAGTACGAGGACGCTGTATCGTCGTGGAAAGCGTACACGGAGGGTCTGTCCAAAGATGAGGAAACCGCCGCAGCCGATGAATTATATGAGAAGCTGCCTTTAGAGAGCCGCGCTGAATACCTTGAAGCAGCATACAATGTCGACAATGCCGTTTGGAATGTACTAAAGAACGAGCTGGGAGAAAGCTTGAGCGGGATCACGGGGCTTGTATCCGGCATAGGCTCATATCTGGAAAAGGGAGCTGATACGGTATCGAGCGTATTCACGCTGATCGATAAAATCAAAGTATTTGCATCTGTCGGAGATGATAACGCAAGATTTGAAAAACGGATGGATCTTCAGAAAATCAAAACCAGATTTACCTTGCTGCAGCAGATGTTTCTTGTCACATACAATGTGATCAGATCGGTTCCGTCTTTTCCGGCCTTGTCCTTTAATTCCTGAAAGATCGTCCGCCCTCATGACAGGAGGAGGCAATGGAGATTAAGAAGCCGCTCACTCGATTTAGATCTGCATACCTGTGTTTGTTCTGGGAGACGCATCAAGTTGATCTTAAGCATGGCGCTTCTTACTCGCTCATGTGAGAATCGAGCGCAATGCTAAAATACTATAGATGAGGCATAAACCAAAGGAGGGACTGCTGTTATGAAGAAAAAATCGGTAATCATTGCTGCGGCCGCGCTTATGCTGGCTATGCCAACAGCTGCATGGTCTTCAGAAAGTACACCACCGGCCCAGGAAGCGACAGTGGCCGAGGCGGCGGCAGAGACAACGGCGGCGACAGAAGCAGAAACAGCGGCAGAAGCAGGAACAGCGACTGAAGCAGAAACAGCGGCAGAAGCAGGAACAGCGACTGAAGCAGTGACAGACACAGTCGATGCAATTGCAGATGCTTCCAAAGACAATATCGTCAAAACAACGCATACGGCAATGATCCAGGGAAAAGAGCTTTCTTATACCGCACAGACAGGCACGATGCAGTTGAATACCAATGGACACGCATGCGAGATTTTCTTCACGGCCTACACACTTAACGGAGTTGATGATCCTTCATCCCGGCCGATCACGTTTGCCTTCAACGGAGGTCCGGGAAGCGCAAGCTTTTATCTCCACGTCGGATGTCTCGGCCCGCGCAGAATCGATGTTGATGAGAAAGGGTATGCGAAAACCATGCCCGCGAAGATGACCGACAATGAGAACTCTCTTCTTGATCTGACCGATCTTGTGATCATCGATGCCGTCGGGACAGGTTATTCCCGTTCCCTGGAGGATACGGACGATCCGTTTATCGGATATAATAACGATGTCAGCACATTTGGTGACTTCATCCATCAGTACATCAACCGGAACAACCGCTGGGGCAGTGAAAAATATGTTGCCGGAGAATCCTACGGAACACCCCGTGCCGTCGGCATCTGTCAGTATCTTGCCAATACCTATTCCCTGAACCTGAACGGACTGATCCTGATCTCATCGGTTAACGATTTCTCCTCAATCATCTTCGAGAAGGGGAACGAGATTCCATACGCCACATTTATTCCCACCTATGCGGCCGATGCCTGGTACCAGGGTGTTCTAGCCCCTGAATATAAGGAAATGAAACTGGAAGATTATCTGGAGGAAGTGCGCGGATTTGTCGAAAACGAATATGTCCCGGCTCTTTTCCGGGGAGACCGCTGTACGGATGAAGACATGGACATGCTGGCTGAAAAGTATGCCGGTTACACAGGTCTTAAAAAGGAGTATGTTTTAAGCGCCAATCTACGTGTTGATCTGAATAATTTCCTGACCGAACTTCTCAAGGATCAGAAGCTGATGGTTGGCAGACTGGACGGAAGGGTTACCGGACCCGCCACCGAGGGCTCCATAGATAACGGGGAAAGCGATCCTTCCAGTACGTCATTTGATCTGTCTTTTGGAAATGCATTTCGCAATTATGTCATAGGCGAACTCGGGTTCCAGACGGACAGGCCGTATCTTCCCTTGAACCTGGATGTCAATTCTGCATGGACCTTCCCCATCGAAAGCTGGGGCGGCTATCTTAGTCAGGAGCAGATCATCAGCGACTGTATCTCAAAGAATCCCTTCCTGAAGATCTGGGTCCTTTGCGGCTACTATGACGGGGCGACACCATTTTACTCTGTCGAGTATACCTTTAACCATTTATTCCTGAATGACAAACTGAAAGATCAGCTGTCATTCACCTATTATCCCTGCGGACATATGATCTATATGGAGAAAGAGTCTTTTGATCAGTTCCGTAAGGATGCGGAAAACTGGTTCGGATAAAAACGTATACAGAACAGGAGGGGGAATGAACCCCCTCCCGTTTTTATTTTGTCTTTACTTTTACTGTCTTGCTCCAGTTTGAGTATATACCCTTCTGATCGATCAGCCTTGCACGGAGATAATAGGTCTTTTTACTTTTAAGCTTGGACAGCTTCGATTTTGCCTTCGCCTTATTGACGGTCCCTTTCCTGATTTTTTTTGTCTTTACATTCTTCCTGAATTCTTTGTCAGTGCCGTATTGTATCTCAATATACTTCGCATTCTTCCAGACCTTGGTGCTCTTGATCTTTTTGCGGAGCTTGTCCCAGTTGATCCTTATTGTTCCTTCCTTCTGTGCCGTCAGGGAAGGTGCCGCCTTCATTATGCTTTTCGTATAGGTGACCGGAACCAGCTTCCAAAGCTTATTGTTGGTATCACTGTCGCTGCGCAGATTGACATAGTCATTTCCCATGGATTTATGGCGGTTCAATTTGTAGTCATAAGAAAAGCCGGCCCAGTCATAAAGTGTTATGGTAAGATTATTATAGGGATCGCTCCCGTTTTCGTTATAAAAGAAAATGACATGGTTGTAATTGTTCTGTATGACTTTGAGTGGTTTATCATTGCCGATATAGGTATCATTGATTCCGACCATATAAGACGGGTCATCCGCCAGCCCTATGTAATAGGAGTGATCGTAATCTCCCTTTCCGATGTACCAGATCGTTCCGTCATCTTTCCACTTCAGATCCTTTTTTGACGCTTTGCTGTCATAGTACAGTTCCTGATCTTTGCCATGGCCATTAGTGGCTGCAATCTTGTAATAGCCATAAGCAGGCTCAACCTGCTGTCTTGACGCGTAGGCTGTTGCGGAAATCCCGGTGATCATGGCCGGCAGAAGCATAGCCTGCAATATATGCATTGATAGTCTTTTTTTCTTATTTTTCATTATTTCGTTCCCACCTCTACCGTTTTGCTCCAGTTGCTGCAAACGCCGTTTTTATCAATCAGCCGCGCGCGGATATAATAAGTCTTCTTCCTCTTCAGTTTTGACAGCGTTGATTTCGCTTTTGCCTTATTGACCGATCCTTTCCGGATCTTTTTTGTTTTTACGTTCTTTGCAAATTGCTTATCTGTGCTGTACTGGATTTCAATATATTCCGCGGTCTTCCATGCCTTACTGCTCTTGATCTTCTTGCGGAAAGCGTCCCAGTTCACAGAAACCTTTCCGTTTTTCTTTGCCGTTAAAGCAGGAGCCGTCCGGCTCATGCTTTTCACATAATTAACCGGAACAAGTTCCCACAGCTTGTTATTATTGTCTTTATCCTTGTTTCCGTTCACATAGATGAGATCGTGATGGAAAAGTTTGACATCTTTGTGCCTGTTGAATCTATACTGATCCACTTTTGACTTGATCGAAAGGTTTGTGTAGTCATTATTTCCGCTCTCGCGATAAAACTCGAAAGCGTCATCCTGATTGCCGAAATTGCCGCAAAAAACGTGCGGGCCTTTCGTGCTCAGAAGATACGGCTGATCCCTGCCTGTTAAGCTGTCAATCTCAATCCGTTTACTCTTGTCCTTGTTTCCGGTGTATGATTTGTAAAGGTATATACCGTAATAGTCTTTGAAATTGCGATTCGTTGTGATATACCATACTTCATAATCCGCGTGAGATCCGCCGCTGGATTCAAACATCATGCACGTATTCTGGTCGCTCGCCTTTTCATCCCAGTAAAGCACTTTCCCTTTTGCATTGCCGTTGACCGCTTTAATATAGTATGTCCCCTCTTTGATGCTTACTTTTTCTGCTGCCATGGCCGATACCCCTGTAAGGGCAAGCATCATCAAAACAGCTGCTGACATTAAAAGCAATCTCTTAGCGATTCCGTTTTTTTGTGTGCGCATCTCTGACCTCCGTCATCATTTATTGGTAAATCAATCCATAAAACCATTATACTATAATTCAGGAAATAAAATATTCTCTTTATCAATAATGACCTCAGGATTAGCGGCACAGATCATAGCAATCGCTTTCTCTACATTGCTTTTCCGTTCGATCATGAGGACAGCAGGCTTCTCTCCGCCATAATCCACCCTGATTTTAAAAACAGGCAGAGCGCTGCCGCAGCACATACCGGGATGATATACGGAAGGCTGCATTCGGACACTGTGAATCAGCGAAATCGGGATATACTTTCCTTCAAAGTAAACTGCTTTTTCTGAAAAGCCGTACCGCTCGATGAATTTTGCGCGCCGCCGGTCGACGCGCACATCTTCAATTATGCATTCAGGTGCAACGCTTGTCCAGGCCATGGCACATCCTCCTGTGCTTCTAAAGAATATCATATTTTTACAGGGCATTCCATGCCGCACACATGAAGATCATGAGTGACAGTTGTGTGATACTTCTCATGCTAAGATCGGACTTGTAAATCAAACAAGCAAACAAGAGCCGCTGAGGCGGCAGGAGGTTATGAGATGTCTGAAGAGATGAATAAAATCAGTGATGAAGCATTAGAGCAGGTTTCAGGCGGAAGGATTCGCGAAATTGATAATCCGGATGCACCCTATGCTAATATCAGAAGCACACCCGGCATGGAATCCAGAATTATGTTCAGGATGTATAACGGCGAAAAGGTTGACACGACCGGCCTTGTCGTCAACAGAGACGGCCTTGACTGGTATGAAATCTATCTGGATAACGATGTCATGGGCTGGGTCGCAGGCTGCCTGATCGGGTATTAATGAGAGTTTTAAAGCGCCTTCTTCGTGAAGGCGCTTTTTTCTTGTCTTCTCACGATTCATCGGAGCCTTGCATTTTGCCCGGAAATCCTCTAAAGTGGAGATAAATGACGAATCACGGCGCTAAAATGAGGAGGAGACATCTGATGGAGAAAAAGCGTGAGCGGTATTTTGACCAGTTTGAGAAAGTCAGCGTTCCCGCCGACAATAAGCGCGGCTACCGGACAGAACTCCGCTATACAGGCGATCTGTACGCATGGGAGAAAACGGAGGCCGAACTGAAGAAAGAGAAGGCGCTCTGGGCTGCAGCAGAGGCGCTCAGCATCATCGTCTTCCTGGCGGCAGCGACGCGCAAGACCGATTTCAATGTTCTTCCGCTCCCGCAGAGCTTTGTCATCATATCAATCATTCCTTTTATGGCAGAAGTCTGGGGTGCCGTGCACTTCATTCTCGCCAAATCACCCCTCATTCATCCTGACTTCCGGGAAATCCGCACGACTGTCCGCGTCGGTGCGACCGCGCATGCGATTCTTCTTACAGCCGGTGTCCTGACCGGGTTTGTGCTTCTCATCGTGCGCGGAACGATGAGCGGGACCGGCGCCCTCGTCCTCATCGGACTTGCGCTTTCAGCCGCCATTTCCGTCCTGATTCTTATGCGTTTCGGCAAACTGACCTGGCGTGTCATCCCCGGCGCGAAGCAATCATAAATATTCAGCCGACAAAAGCGGCAATATCGGCGATCACCTGATCGTCTACTTTAGCTTTCCTGGTGTAGGCGTCGGCGCCTTCGGATTTTTCTCCCTTCACAAAAGCGTGGACAAGCCCGGGGTAGGATTTAAATGTCCAGTTCTCCTTCCCTTTGAGTCCTTCTTTCCAAAGCGCATAGTCTTCCATGGTCGCCTGATAGTCCTCCTCGCCTTGCAGGAGGAGGCAGGGCGCGGTGATCTGTCGGGCTGTTTCTAAAATGTCATAATCCCTGAGCCATTTCCAATAAGGGACATACGCCCCCAGAATCGTTTCCGTATCCGGCAGCGCATCCAGATCTTTCAGTTTTTCTATCTGCGCGATGGTCGCATCCTTTTCTGCCAGTTCTTCTTCGGTCACTTCCGGCCGAAGGGAATACAGATATTCCATCTGTTCCTTCATCAGCTCCCAGAGTTTTCGCGGTGAAGCGGCCATCAGAATGTATCCTGCAGCTTTCGTCTCGGCCGTTTTAAGCTCACGGTCAATGGCAGGGATCGCACATCCGCCGAGACTGTGACCGAGCACGAAAATGCGGGATGCATCGATCGCGTCCTGTCCGGCCATAAGCTGCACAGCTGCCACGGCATCCTCGATGCTCTCGTCCATGAGGGTTGCCTGCGTGTCATCGGCCAGCTCCCGGCCATATACTTTTGAGCGCTTATCAAAGCGATAGACAGCGATGCCTTTCTCCGCAAGTCCTTCTGCCAGGTCCCGGAAGGGCTTCAGCATGCCGACTGTCTCATCCCGGTCATTCGGACCGGAGCCGTGAATCAGGACGACAACCGGAAACGGCCCCTCTCCCTCCGGCAGAGACAGTGTTCCGGGCAGTTCACCCAGTCCCTCCACGGGAAGGGCCAGTTCGATATTCTCGCAAGCTGTATCGCCCTCCTCAGCTGCTTCCCCGTCCGGATCCGTGTATTCCGCAGTGACAAGTCCGGCGATCACGCCATCCTGAAGAAGCATCACCAGGTCGATGGGCATCGCCGAGAAACGGCAGGGAATCCGAAAGGCCGTCTGACCGGCAAATTCTGTTTCGAAGGGTGTGCCGATCTCCTGAATCTCGCCAAGGGATGTCAGCTGTTTTGCCAGCCCCTCAAATCCTCCGGAGAGTTTAAGAGCCAGATTCATCTGCGCGCTCAGCTGATACTTGCCATCGAGGGCAGATGGATCATCCGTGAGAAGGGTCTCAATAAAAGACGCCGCTTCTTCCGGAGCGGCAATCAGTTTACCGGCTTCCTCCGCCTGTGCCGTCAGACAGAACATGATCAGAAATGCTGTCAGAATGGCAGCTGTTCTCTTGATTCTAAGCATCGTAATGTCTCCTCATGAGTCCGGTAGATACTGCGTCACTTCCCGGCATGCTTTTCGAAGGTCTCCAGCAGTCCCCTGTTGATCCCGCGCATCTTCTCGGCGTCAACCTTGAGGATTTCTCTGTCATAGGTCAAAAGACCGTTTGTCTCATCTTCAACGTCAGATACTTCCGTGTAGACAATGGCGCTCAGGCCGGTCTCGATATTATCCAGAAGATCCCGCTTCCACAGCTGCTCGATGGCATGCGTCAGCGTTGCTTTGCTATGGTATTTCCTGTAGCCGAATTCGTTGTCTGTCCAGCTGTGATCAGGAATATGCAAGGAATAGCCGCCAAATTCAGACAGGGCGACACACCTGTCCGCCTGCGGCTTGACCTTCAGCGGCAGAAAATAGTTGTGGATGCTGCTGAGTTCCCCGCCGGCCTGATCAATCCAGCCGCTCGCTACGTCTAACAGCCGGGAAGCATCCATCTCCCTGATCATCTTGATCACCTTCCCGGCCCTATACTCTCCCCAGGCCTCATTGAACACCGTCCAGACGACGATCGAGGGGAAGTTATAAAGCTGCGGGATGGTCATCATCACTTCGCGGGCAAATTCCTCCCGGCTGATTTCATTATCCCTGGTAAAAACTCTGAGATTTTCATCCCGGCTGAGCTTAAATGGCTCCGGCAGCACATTGGATACGGTCGCCTTGATCACGTTCTTGCGGCGGTCCCCGCCGTTGACCATATCCTGCCAGACGAGCATGCCGAGCCGGTCGCAGTGATAATACCAGCGGTCCGGTTCGATCTTGGCGTGCTTCCGGAGCATGTTGAAGCCGAGGGCTTTCATCTCAAGAATATCGCTCACCATCGCTTCGTCTGACGGTGCGGTATAGAGACCGTCCGGATAATACCCCTGGTCAAGAACGCCATTGTGGAAATACGGCCTGTCGTTCAGGAACAGTCGCAGAATCCCTTTCGCATCCTTCTCCACGGAGATCTTTCGCATGGCAAAGTAGGAAGTGACCTCATCTTCGCCGGCCCGGATGATGAGATCGTAAAGAGCCGGATCCTCCGGCGTCCAGAGCCTTACGGAAGGCAGTTCAATCCTGCAGGTATCTCCCGTCATGCCGACCGAGCGGAGAATGTCTTCGCCCTTAAGACGGACCGTCAGCTGCATCGGCAGCCGTCTGGCATCGTGCATCGTCACCCGGACTTCCAGACTTTTGTTATCCACATCCGGACACAGGCGCAGCACATCTATGCTGCACGCCGGCACATACTCCATCCACACCGTCTGCCAGATCCCGCTCTGCGGCGTATACCACATGCCGCCCCGCTCCAGCGACTGCTTCCCCATGGCGTGATGCGAGGTATCCGTAAGGTCCCTGACAACCACCTGCAGCAGGTTTTCTCCCTCCTGCACATAGGATGTGATGTCAAAAGTAAAATGCCAGTAACCGCCCGTGTGGCCTCCCAGTCTGCAGCCGTTCATATATACGTCGCAGTTCTGGTCCACCGCTCCGAAGTGAAGAAGCAGACGCTTCCCATCCGCCGGCTTCTCCGCCCGGAAGCATCTCCTGTAATGCAGATACTGGGCGGGCCTCAGCAGCCTGTTCACCCCGGACAGCAAAGCCTCCGGCGAAAATGGCACCAGGATCTGCCCGTCATACTGCGCCGGGAACTGCGGTGAACTCGTGATGGCATAGTCCCAGTATCCGTTCAGACAGACATAGCTGTCTCTTTGCATACCCGGTCTCGGATATTCCTCCAGGACATGCTCCGGGTCTATCGTCTTTCCCCACCTTGTCAGCATCGTTTTGCCCATAACTCATTCCTTCCTCGCGTCACGCGAAAGGCCTTTGGCTGCCGGTTTTACGGCATTTATTCCGGTTTGGTGTCCTCGATGATCTCTTTGAAGAAATCAACGACACCATTGACGGCGTCGGTAACGATCGGCTTTGCGTTTTCGATCGCCTTTTCCACGGATTCCGCTGCCTTTTTGCCGGCCTCTTCGGCGGCAGGCTTTGCATCCTCGAGTTTCTGCTTCACGACAGGGCCTGCGTCCTTAAGGGCCTGCCGCACTGTTTTGACGGCGTCCTTAATCACCGGTTTCGCTTCTTCCACCAGATTCTTCGCCGATTCTGCCGCCATTTTTCCGTTGTTCTCATTTTCACTCATAAAAGACCTCCTCATGAACTGTCAGATATCTCCATCGTATTTGCAGCGCGTCCTGCGCGGACAAACCATATTCGTCTCCGGTCAGCGGATCAGGCTTCGTCATGCCGGCCTTAAAGAAGACCAGGCCGCCGTCAATAATACGGCCAGGGCTTCAGGCGGTTATCTCCGCTGCGGTCCGGCTTTCCGAGCGTCACTTCACCGGTAGCCGCCCACTCGCAGCCGCGCACGAAGAGGCCGATATAATCAAAGCGCCTGAAGGTGTCTATGCCGTGCCCTATGCTGCAGCCGAAAATCCTGCCTTTTCCGTAATGATGCTTCCAGGCGAGCGGAAGATCCGAATTGATCCCGGGAAGCTTATTCTTATCTCCGTCGGGTATATGGACCGGATGATGCGCCGGCGGCCACCAGGGCACGTCATACAGCTTCACGTCCTCATAAACCGTTGCCAGTACTTTAGGATCCGTGCCCGGGCACTTTGTCATCCCGCCGAAGATATCGTCCATCGGGCACATAAGGCTGCTGTTCAGCCCGTCCGTGATGGGGTCTCCGGGAAGTATTGTGGCTGTCCAGTCATCCACGGGCGCCCTCCGGCAATACTCCGAGGGGACATAATAGCCCCAGATCTTATAGTATTCCTCCGGAAGTCCCGGATCGAGGATCACCGCGCTGTGATGCAGCATGAAGCCGCCGCCCTCACGGATAAAAGAGAACAGGGTGTCTTCCGCCTGCTCACCGATCCGCTGATAGGAATCCGTAGGCATTTCCTTTCCGTCATAGTCGAATATGACCAGGTCATAGCCTTCCAGTGTTTCTTTCGTCGCGCCGCGGAACTCCTCGGTGATATGAACCTGAAAGCGGCCGGTTGATTCAAGAAGTGTCCGTATCCGTTCATTCGTCTCGCGGTAATTATGCTCAATGGTGAGCTTTCCGCTCACGATCAGCGTTTGAATCTTTCCCATCCTGCACTCCCCTTTCTTTAGATTTTCTCGTGCTTATCCTGTCAATACTCCGTATCGATTTCGCCTGTGATGCCGTAGAGTTCCCTGAATTCATCCAGATCCTTCGCGTCGCGGATCAGCATCACATCCGTATATTTCCCGGTGGCAAGCTCCTTAAATCCCGCTGTCGTCTCCCCGGTACAGATGCTCTTCATGAGGATCGGTTTCTGCACCGCCGGATCAAAAGGGATCTTTGCTTTCCCGTTCTTATTCCCGGAAAAAAGGCCGAACCATTTCAGTTTTTCTTTCATGACGTCTCACACTTTCTTCGGGACCTCGACAGCTGTTCCGCGCTCTCCGACCCAGCAGCCGATGCCTTTGTACTTGGCCTCGAGATACGCCTTAAATGCTATCGGCGATCCCAGATTGTTGCTGAACATATCGTAGTGACCCGGCACGGCGAGCGCGGGCTTTAACGCGCCGCTTAAGTCCACGGCCTCCTGGAAGGTCATGTTTCCGATGCAGCCGCTCGTATAGCGGGCGGCGTCTCTCCCGTTGATCGGGACAAAGATGGCATCGAAGGGGCCTTGCGCTCTCAGCTTCGCGAGCATGCCCTCATAGAGGCAGGTATCTCCCGCATGATAAAAACATCTTTCACCGCTGCGAACGACATAGCCGAGGTACGGGTGTTCCCCCGTCACGGGATCCGGATCCAGGGCCTCGTGCGCTGACGCCACGCCCGTGATGGTGAGCCCTTTAAGTGTTACGCTTTTGCCGTCATCGAGTCCGATCATACGCTCTGCAGGTATCTGCAGCTTCCGGGATATCCTCTCCTTTAAGAGTGACGGCAGAATAAACACCGCTTCCGGGGACGCCTTGGCGATGCCCTGCCACGTCTCATAGTCGATGTGATCCAGATGATCGTGCGAGCCCAATATGATATCCGCATTTGTGATCTCATCCGCGCGCATTGCAGGCGGATAAAGCCGCGCTTCGTCCTCAGACAGGTAAGGATCAGCGTAAATGGTTCTGCCTCCCATCCGGACCGCAAATCCCATCTGCCCGAGCCACCAGAAGACCAGATCTTCTTCGCCGGCCCGGCAGGCGGCAATTCTGTCCGCAAGACCTCTTTCTTTTTCCATCACCACACCTCCGATCCGGGTGCCTGAGACGTCTGCTTCATATAGCGCTGTTTTTCTGTCACCTCCAAAGATGAACCTGCTTTTATTTTATCAGACACTGCCCCATTATGCAAAAAATCAGGCTTTTGCTCCCAGTAAAAAAGCGCCGGCGCCTTTGTGCCGGCGCAGTGATCTGCTAAGCGCTGCTTTATTCAAGGTTGAGTCTTCTGTCCAGCAGAAGCCATGTGATGACGCTGTAGATACAGATCTGGATGGCACTGATGCCGATGGCGGTCAGTGAATTCTTTAGATCGAGTCCGGAGCTGCTCATCCCGCTGAAGATCCGGAACCCCAGGCTGGCGTCAATCTTAGAGACGACCCAGGCGACGATCAGCTCTGCAATTCCGATCGCGACATATGCAAAGACCGCAAACAGCGCGCGGTTTCTGCCGAACTGATGCCCGATGGCGATCGACGCGTATACCTTGCAGAGGGAGGCAATGACGCCCGCCAGAATAACCAGGACAAACAGGGTCAGGTTTCTTGTCAGATCGGCCTGTGTGAAGAGGCTGTTCCAGGCGTTCTGAACCTCCTTCATAAACTCGGGGACGCTGCTCAGGATGCCGACCATGGCAAATCCGGCAAGCACACCGGCAATGAGGCCGATGACGATCCAGAGCACCGCAGTGAGCAGCTTGCTTAAGATCAGCTGCCCGGTACTGACCGGCAGCGAAAACATCAGGTAGCCTTCCGTTCCAAGCAGGTGCTTATAGAAGCGCTGAATCACGAGGATCAGCATCATGACGCAGGCGGCGATGATCGCAGCGACAAAAAGGACCAGCGTGACAATGGCAAATTTCTCTAAGAAGCCGACGGCCGTTTTCCCTATGGTTAATCTCATCGTGAGCGCAAACACTGCAGAGAGCGCGATCAGCACCAGATAAATCGGAAGCATGATCCGTCCCATAGCCTTAATCTCATACTTAAGCAGTTTTCCTAGCATTTGAAGACCTCCCTGAAATATTCATCCACACTCTTGCCCGTCTCTTCGCGGATTTGATCTGTCGGCTTATGAAGAACGATCTCTCCCTTCTTCAGGAAGACAGCCTCGTCCAGCACGGATTCGACGTCCGCAATCAGGTGTGTGGAGATCATCACAAGCGCGTTTTCCTCATAATTGCCGATAATCGTCCGAAGGATATAATCTCTCGCGGCGGGGTCTACGCCGGCGATCGGCTCGTCAAGAAGATAGATTCTTGCCCGTCTCGACATCGTGAGGATGAGCTGCATCTTCTCTTTCGTTCCCTTCGACATCTTTCGAAGTGTCATATTCTCCGGGATCTCGAGCGAGCTGAGCATCTCAAGCGCCCTGTTCCTGTCAAAATCCGCATAGAAGTCCTCATAAAACTGCAGGAGCTGCCTCGTTTTCATCCAGTCCGGAAGGAAATCCTTATCCGGCAGATACGCGATTTTGCTCTTTGACACAGGTCCCGGTGCTTCACCGTCAATCAGAATCTGTCCCTCCGTGGGCTGCAGCAGGCGGCAGGCGATTTTGATGAGCGTCGTCTTGCCGCTTCCGTTCGGCCCGAGCAGCCCGACGATCCGCCCGCTCATGAGGCGCAGATCAATTCCTTTCAGGGCTGCGACATTTCCGTAAGACTTTTTCAGTCCTCTCGCTTCCAATAATGTGTCCATTTGTCCTCCTTAAGACTCTGCCTCTCCGGCACCTCTTGTCAGATACCGGTTGACTGCATCCATAATCTCTTTGTCTGTAAGTCCCAGTGTCCTTAGTCTCCCTGTCATCTCCTCAATACACGATTCGCTCAGCGTTCTTCTCAGCTTACTCAGCTTTTCCTCATCCTCTGTCGCGAAACGCCCGCTCGTTCTGACTGAGGCAAGCAGATCATCCCGCTCAAGCTCGAGAAGCGCCCGCTGCATGGTATTGGGATTGACGCCCGCCTCTAAAGCGAGCTCCCGCACGGCGGGTATGCGGCTTCCCGGCGGATAGGTGCCGTTCAGGAGACGCAGCTTAAGTTCACTGATGATCTGCTGATAGATCGGTATTCCTTCCTTGAAACGCCACTCCATTGATCCCCTTCCTGTTTTTGTATGATTGTGTTACTGTGTTACTGTCTTAATACAATTGGGATTATAGCACAATCGTTTTCGTTGTCAATACCATTTTATGACAAGGGGTCTGACCCCCTGTCATATTGTATGCAATCTATTTGCAGACAGACGAAAACCCGCAGCCTGTCTGTCACAGGCCGCGGGTTCCCGTCTGTAAATCCATTCGCTTATATGCGTATATTCATCCGCAAATCATACTTATGCTTTCACTCTGAGCATCACGACGCTTGCCTTCGGCAGCGTAAGCTTGAATCCGTCTCCGTCTGCCTTCACGCCCTCAAAATCAGCCTCGACCACCGTCTCCGGCGCCTCAAAGCTGTTGAACGCGTGGCTGTCGCCGGCCGTGACGACCTTTGCCTCGACAAGCTCCTTCGCCTCTTTGGCCGCGAAGCGGATCTCCAGATCCTTCGCTTCCGTAAGCGACGCATTGTTCAGCGTGATTGTGATGATGCCGTCCTTCTCGGAAACGGATTCCGTGATCTCCGGGACATCCATGCCGTCCTCACCGACGCAGCCGACGCCGCTGAGCTCGCTGGCGAGAAGCTCCGCGCCCTGATGGTGGCGGAACATATGCATGACATGATACGTCGGCGTCTTCAGCATCTTCTCGCCGTCCGTCAGGATCACCGCCTGCAGCACATTAATCATCTGCGCGATGCAGGCCAGCTTCACGCGGTCGCAGTGCTTGTTGAAGATATTGAGCGTAATCCCCGCGACGAGCGCGTCGCGCACCGTGTTCTGCTGATACAGGAATCCCGGATTTGTTCCCGGCTCCACGAGGAACCAGGTGCCCCATTCGTCGACGGACATGCCGATCTTCTTCTCCGGATCATACTGATCCATGATCGCGGAATGGCGGTTCAGAAGCGTCTCCATAAAATACGCCTTATGAAGCGTCTCATACCAGTCGAAGGAATTAAACTCCGTCGCGCTCTTCTTTTCCGCAAATGTCCCCGGCACCGTATAGTAGTGCAGAGACAGAAGGTCCATAAACCCGTGATACTCCTCCGGCGTGTGGTCAAAGGCCGTCTTCATGACGCCTTCCGTCCAGTGATAGTCGTCGGAATTGGCGCCGCAGCAGATCTTCGCGATGCGCTTATTCTCATCGTAATTGCGCACGTAGGTCTGATAGCGCCTGTACTCATTGGCGTAATACTCAGGCGTCATGTTGCCGCCGCAGCCCCAGTTTTCATTGCCGACGCCGAAGTAATCGACGGTCCACGGCTCCTCATGGCCGTTCGCCTTGCGCTGGTCCGCCATCGGAGAGACGCCTTTAAAAGTCATGTACTCGACCCACTCGCTCATCTCCTGCACGGTGCCGCTGCCGACGTTGCCGTTGACATAGGTCTTGCAGCCGATCTGGCGGCAGAGCTCCATGAACTCATGCGTGCCGAAGCTGTTGTCCTCGACGACGCCGCCCCAGTGCGTGTTGATCATCTTCTTTCTGTTTTCCTTCGGGCCGATGCCGTCCTTCCAATGGTACTCATCGGCAAAGCAGCCGCCCGGCCAGCGCAGCACCGGAACCTGCAGCTCCTTCAGCGCCTCGACCACATCCGTGCGCATGCCGTTCACATTTTCAATCTCGGATTCTTCACCGACATAAAGCCCCTCATAGATACATCTGCCCAGATGTTCGGAAAAGTGTCCGTAGATTTCCGGTGCGATCGTCCCTTTCTTCTTCTTTTCATTGATGATGAGTGAAGCCATTCTATTCCTCCTTACTCTTTTTCACACGGCTTCCTGCCGCATCCCATGAGCCGGCCGCTTAGAAAAAACAGCCTTTTCAAAGCGATTGTACCATAGGATTTGTGTCCGTGAATATGTTTTCCGCATCTCCGCAGTTGTCCGGATACAGGCTTAAGTATGAAAACCTGTTTATAGCCTTCATTCCGGCTTCACTGTCACTTTATAAGTTTCTTCGACCGCGTCGCCGCCGCAGGTTATAGTGGCGTGAAGCTCCACCTTCTG
>DEFE01000043.1:0-33547 GCA_002350625.1 Lachnospiraceae bacterium UBA2860 | reverse complement strand
CCTTCTTAAGCGATTCCGCCGCCATGCCGGCAACCATCTCACCGCCGGCGTCATCGGCTTTGCTTCCCCAGATTTCCGTGTTGTCGTCGCCGATCGCGGTAAATGTCATGGCAAGCTCTTCCTTCAGCTTATCTTCTTTGTGCTGTCTGAAGAAAATGCCTTTGTAAGTCACGCCGCCCAGCTCCATCGTCACGAAGTCGTACCCTTTTCCGGAATCGAATTTCTGCCAGCTGCCGCTCACTGCGCCGCTTACGCTTCCGTCCTCCGCAAGTGTGACGAGTGAGGTCTCCAGCATGTCGCCGTCCGTCTTCCGGCCGTGATTGATGAACTCGTACGTTCCGGTGACGTCCTGATCCTCGTAGTGCTCCGGCTGATCGCCGACATACTCGTACACGGCGGTCACCGGCCACAGGTCCTCGTTCAGGAACTGCTGATGGACGCGGACCTCGTGCGCCTCAAGCTGCGGCTTGATGTCAAAGCGCTGATGATAGACGAGATACCGCGCTCCGTCCGGGGTGGTGAGCTGCGAGTTATGTCCGGCCGCCCGCTTTCCGATCTGGTCATAGAAGGCGTAGTTGCCGATCAGCTTTATGCCGTACTTGTCGCCGTTCGTCTTATTGTCTGCAGCGTTCTGCCCCGCCGCATCGAGATACGGGCCCGTCACGTCCTTCGACCTGAAGAGACGCATATTGTAGCCGCCATTTGCGGCGAGCCCGCCGTATGTGCAGTACAGATAGTAGTAGCCGCTCTCCGGATCATAGGAGATATAGGGTCCCTCGCCGGACTGGTGGTCGCCGCCGATGAGGTGGACGCCGAAATAGCGGTCCACGAAATTGCCGGAGACTTCATCGATACTGTCCGTTCCGGGATAGATTGCCTCTCCGGTTTTCGGATCGAGCTCCAGAAGGAACATGCCGCCCGACCAGGACCCGTAGACCATATAGAGCCGCTTTCCATCCGCATCGAAGAACACCGTCGGATCGATCGCATTCGGCGCGTAGGTGTGATTCCAGCTTCCGTCCTGATTGAACCAGTTGTCGCTCACCTCATCGATGCCGCCGTTCGCAGCGCCTTTTTGAACGAGCTCCTTAAGATGCAGGTAGTCCTTGTCCCAGGACGTATCCCGTGTACTTTTGCCGTCCGTCTCGCCGTTCTTCGTGAATCCGGAGTACACAACGGTATCCCCGAAGGTATAGGGACCGCCGATCTCCTGAGCCACGAGAAAAGCTATGGCGGAGCGCCTCCAGGTCGAGGATGTGCACACATAGAGCATATATGCGCCCTCCGTGCCGTCCTCCCACACATAAAGGGGATTGTAGATGATGTCCGGAGCCCATACGGCATAGCCGCCGGCGTCGGCGTCATGATAGCCCGCCCACTCAAAAGGCTCCTCAAGCGTCTCCGTCAAAGTCCCGTAGAACGGCAGGTCCTTTCCGCTCCCGTAATCAAAATTCAGCTGCTTCCACGCAATGAGATCATCCGAGGAGGCGACAGCCGTATGGGAACCGAATACATAGAATGTGCCGTCCTTGTCTTCAAAAATGGAGGGATCATGCACGCTGACATGAACTGCCGCAGGCACTGCCTCCGCTTCACCGGCAGCGGCCGGTACACATGTAAGCATGCATATGGCCGCTGCCGCCGCTGCGAGAATCCGTTTTGTCATCTCCCGCTTTCCTTTCCGTCTGTCAAATATTCTGCGCTGCTTCTTTGCCGATCAGCCCTTGACCGCGCCTGCCGTCATGCCGTCGATCAGATACTTCTGGAAGATCAGATAAATGATCAGGATCGGAATGATGCCGAACATCGATCCGGCGATCAGAAGGTCGTAATTGTTTCCGTAAGGTGTCAGCAGCGTATTTAAACCGATCTGCAGGGTGAACTTGTTCGTATCACGGAAGACCAGCATCGGCCAGAGCATGTTGTTCCAGGAGCCCATCGCGCACAGGATGGCCATGGAGGCGAAGGCCGGCTTCGTGATCGGCATCATGATCTTCACGGAGATGCCGTATTCCGTACAGCCGTCGATGCGGGCCGCGTCCAGGAGTTCCTTCGGCAGCGACTGCATGTACTGCCGGAAGAAGAAGATCGTCGAGGCCGCGCAGAGGCCCGGCAGGATAACGCCCGCTCTCGTATTGATGATGCCGAGTGTCGTCACTTCCTGATAAAGCGGCAGCATGAGAATCTCAAAGGGGACGCACATCGTCGCGATGACCAGGAAGAACAGAAGACCCTGCAGCTTGAACTTGTACATCGTGAGGCCGTACGCGATAAAGTAGCAGACAAGAAGCGTCAGCACGACCGTCAGAATCGTCAGGATCAGCGAGTTTTTGTACCACATGAAATATTTCGCCGAATCGACCTTGCTGTTTCCGCCGGCCAGTCCGAACAGGTACTTGTAGTTGTCAAGTGTCATCGTCGTAAAGTCAAAATTGATAGCCAGACCGTTCTGCACGAGTTCGCGTCCGGGTCTGAAGGAAGCCAGAAGACCCGCAAGCAGCGGAAATGCGATCAGTCCGCACAGGACCACCCACATCAAATTGACCAGTCCGGTTGCGATCGGATGATTGCCGACATCTTTTTTCTTTTCCGTCCTTGCCATATCAGCGATCCTCCTTCTTAAACGTACCGGTAGCGACGAGCTGGATCACATTGATGATCAGCGCGATCACCATGAGCACCATGCCGACGGCACAGGCGTATCCGAGGTCATTCTTCTCGATACCCCTCTTATAGAGATACCCGACGATGGTAAGACCGATGTTTTTCGGCGAGGAGTTGCCGTTCCAGAGCATGAAGCTCTCAAGGAACATGGAAAGACCCGCGTAGACCGAAATCGTGACGACGTAGATCGTGGTCGGCTTGATGAGCGGCAGCGTCAGATACCACAGCTTCTGCCAGGCGTTGGCCCCGTCAATATCTGCAGACTCATAGATCGAAGTGTCGATGGACTTGAGGCCGGACAGGAAGTACAGCATATTGACGCCGGTCCAGCGCCACATGCAAAGGAGCAGCAGCGCAATCCAGGCTGTCCACTTCGTCTTCAGCCAGGCGATCGGCGTCTTGCCGAGCCAGGTCATCAGCTGGTTCATCTGGCTGCCCGCAGCCTCCGAGAACATCATGCGGAAAAGCATGCCGGAGATGACGACCGATGTCAGCGCCGGAATATACATGATCACTTTCCATACGCCCTTTGCCTTCGTGAGGCGGCTCTCCATGAGTACCGCGAGCACGAGCGGAATCGGGATCATGAGCAGCAGGGTTAAGAGCATGTACTCCACGCTGTTTCCGACCGCGATCGCGAAGAATTTGTCGCCCATCAGCTTCGTATAATGGGAAAGTCCGACAAAGGTGCGCTTTCCGAAAGAAATATCCTGGAAACTCATCACGATGCCGCTGATGAGAGGATAGGCCCAGAAGATGATCAGACTCAGCATGAAGGGAAGCACAAATACATAGGGCGCCACCTTCTGTGAGTAAAATAGCTTTTTAAACTTCGACATACAAACTGTCTCCTCTTCTTCCCCTAAGGAAGTCATCTGAGCGGAAAGGGGGCCGGGGATGCAGATCCCCGGGCCCCCCTTCTTGAACTATTCGAATAGATTTTCAATGAATGATGGCCTCAACACAGACCGGATTACATCAGCTCCATCTCGAGATATTCCTGAGCCTCGGCAAGCGCCTCGTCGACATCCATGCCGTCCTCGAAGACCTCATTGAGGGTCGTCGTGCACATGTAGTCGTTCAGTGTCGGGGAAACGCTCGTCGTGTAGATCGTGCCGATCGCATCGTTATTCGCCAGCTCCTGCAGAACCTCGTAAGGCTTCACGCGGAAGAAGGTGTTGTACTGGTTGCTCTCGTCGAATGCGAAGGCGTCGTCGAACCAGAGGGCGCTGTTGCAGACGTCAAATCCGAGGACGCTCCAGATATAGGATTCGCCTTCTTCGGAGAGCTTCGCCCATGTGAGCCACTCAGCGGCAAGTTCCGGATTCGCGCACTGGTCTGTGATGACTGTGCCTGTGCCGCCGATACCGACAGAATTCTTCTGGCCTTCTTCAAAGACCGGGATCGTCGTGATGTCGTACTTGCCTTCCATCTCGGGCATATAGTTCGTGAAGCGGCTCATGTACCACATCGCTTTCGGGAAGGAAGCGACCAGGCCTTCGGAGACGTTCTTGAAGCCGGCTTCAAGATCGATATGGCCGTCAGTGGAGATCATCGCGATGCCTTCCGCAAGCCATTCCTGCTGCATTGTCATCATCTTCTTCACGGAATCAAGCTGCACATTGACTTCGCCGTCCAGGCCGCCCGTCCAGTCTTCGCCGTACTCGGCCATCGCAATCCACATCCAGTCGACGCCGCCTGTGTCCACAGAGGTCAGGAACACTTCGCCGTTTGAAGCTTCCTTCAGCTGTCTGCCGAGCTCTGTGTAGTCATCCCATGTCTTGACTGCCTTGTAGTCGAGACCGTACTTCTCGAAGATCTCAGCGTTCCAGTACATCACGGAAGCGCCGACGTGTGTCGGGACACCGATGCGTGTGCCGTCCGCCTTGGAGTAAACATCGAGACGGGACTGAACGACATCTGCTTCATAAGGAGCAAGCGCATCATTGAGCGCGTACAGCGGGCAGTCATCGCCCGTATAGTTCGGGAACTGGCCGATTTCGACGTCGCACATATCCGGCGCGCCGCTGCCTGCCTGCAGTGACATCATGAGCTTGTTGTGCATATCGGAATAAGGATATGTACTGAAGGTGATGTTGATCGGCTTGTCCGGATTCTGCTCGTTCCACTTCTCGACCATCTTGCCGTAGAACTCGTTGTGCGCATCCACGAAGGACCACATCTCAAAGTGTGTGCCGTCTTCCGGGCCGACTGTCGTCACTGCCTGCGGTTCGCCCTCAGCCGCTTCGTCGGCCATCGCGCATACCGGCATCGCTGCGACAAGGGCAGCCGCCATAAGGATACTGAGCCATCTCTTTTTCATTTTCTTCCTCCTTGTGAAAATGGTGAAATAGTTTTTGTTTTTCTGGTTCCTTGTGTTTTTTTCATTTAACTTAACTCAACTATATCTGCTCTCCTGCGCAGTGTCAACACAAAGATCTAAATTATTTTATAAAATTCTATATCGCTTTTTAATATAATATGAGTTTTGCACAATTTCAGATTCTAATTATTGTGTGTATCTGCCATATGAATAAATGTAATTTATATTTATCTAAAATTGTGTCTTTACATTTAAAGTCCATGTGGTACAATCAAGGCAGAGATCTAAAGGAGGATAAAGCTTATGCGCTATATAAAAAACCCGGAAGAACAGCTGGCTGTCTTCTCCGCGCTTGGCTCGGAAGTGCGCATTGCGATTCTTGAACTGCTTCTTAAGAACGGGCGGATGAGCATGAACGATCTGGCTGCCGCCATGAAGCTGACAAACGGGGCGCTCACGCCGCACATCCGGAAGCTTGAGGCCTGCGATCTCGTCAGAATCAATACAGACAGCGCCGGCCACGGCAATCTCAAGATCTGCGAGCCGCACCTGGAAAAGATCCTCTTTGACTTCACGCGGCGCAAGAGCTCGCAGAATGACTACTATTCTCATCTCCGCGTCGGCCAGTACGCGCGCTGCCTGATCTATCCCACCTGCGGCCTCTCCACATCGGCCAGTATCATCGGCGAGGTGGACGACGCCAGGTATTTCACGCATCAGCATCATTTTGACGCGGATATTCTCTGGTTCACGAAAGGATATGTGGAGTATCTGATTCCCTGCGTCATCCCGAGGAATGCGCACATCACGTTCCTGTCCGTGTCCGTCGAGCTCAGCTCGGAGGCTCCCGGAAGCAATGCGGAGTGGCCGTCCGACATCTATTTCTACCTCAATGACACGCTCCTCGGCGTCTGGACCTCTCCGGGCGATTACGCGGACGTGCAGGGTCTTTTCACGCCGGACTGGTGGTTCTCGAACTGGAATCAGTACGGCCTTTTGAAGGCGCTGACCATCACGCCCGAGGGTACTTTTATGGACAGCGAAAAGCTGTCCGACGTTTCCATCGGACAGCTTGATTTAAAGCCCGGCCGGCCCCTGTACTTCCGCTTCGAGATCCCCGATACGGCTGAGCATATCGGAGGCCTCACGCTCTTCGGAAGAGGATTCGGCAATTATAATCAGGATATCGATTTTCACATTGCCTACGACACCGATCACGAATCATAAGAAAAGACAGGCGTGCCCGAAGGGCTCCAGCCGATCTTCATCAGCATGGCGTGCCGGTTCGGATTGTAGAGCGGATCGCCGACGATCTCCGTCTCCGTCCGCGCGTGATATACCATGATATCATTTCCTTCTTCATCCGTTGTGAAGCAGTTGTGCCCCGGTCCGTAGATCCGGCGGGACGCGTCAGATGTGAGCACCGGCTGCCGGCTCTTCGACCAGACCTCCGGATCCAGCAGATCGGCGTCATCAGGCGCCGTAAGAAGGCCGACGCAGTAGTCGATGCCGGTCTCGGACGCCGAGTAGGTGAGGAAGATTCTGCCGTTCCTTTTCAGCGCAAACGGTCCTTCATTGACCCAGAAGCCCACGCGCTCCCAGTCGTAGCAAGGCGTCGCAAGCAGCACCTGCGCGCTCTTCAGCGTCCAGGGGTTCTCCATCTTCGCGATATAGAGATTGGAGATTTTCTTCCCGACGCTCACCTTTTCCGCCCAGACGTAATAGTACTCGCCGCGGTTTTCAAAGACGGTTCCGTCGAGAGAAAAATCCGTGAACGAAAATGCGTCGTCCCCGGCCGCCTGCATCATCCCCTTCTCGGTCCATGTCCCCATAAGCGGATCATGATCCCCGCACTCCAGCACGTAAGGCCGGAGCGCCCAGATGTCGTCCTTGTCGCTTCCCGCAAAATAGATGTACCATTTTCCGTTGATAAAATGCAGCTCCGGAGCCCAGATATGAAAGCTCATGATGCCGCTGTCGTGTTTGTTCCAGATCCGGACCTCCTCCGCGTCCTTAAGGCCGTTAAGCGTCCCGGATCTTCTCAGCGCGATCCCGTCATACGCGGGAAGAGACGCCGTAAAATAATAGATGCCGTCCGTATGGCGGTACACGTAAGGATCCGCTCTCTGCAGGATCCATGGCTCGTTATATTTTAATGCTTCATCCATTTAGTATATCCTCCGGCATATAGTGGGCTCTGACGTGGATGTTCTGGTGGTAGTTGCCGAAACCGCTCCCGTAGAGGGCGAGGCCGCCGCCGTGTCCTGATTCCGGATGCGTCTCAAACCGCAGCTTCAGATCTCCTTTGCTGTCCTTCAAAAGGTTCGGATCCAGCTCGTGATCGATCCTCGCGCCGTCCAGATAGACCCCCATCTGATTGATGACAAGCATCTTGAGGTACCCGTACAGGCGTTCCTTCTGATCGTACCACAGAGGCGTGTAAATGCCTCTGGCGCTGTCCGGGCAGCGCAGGGAGAGCCATTTGCCGATATAAGCGTCGTTCAGATAGAACTTCAGCTCCGAGAGCGTGTCCTCCGGACTTCCGAAGAGGGCTGAAGAGATCTCAAAGCTTATGGTCAGCTGCACGATCTCCTGCTTTTCGGGGAGCAGGTTCGGAATCCGGTATTCGACGTAGCCGTCGCTCAGCCACAGCAGTTCGGCATCCACCCGCTCGGGATAAGCAAAGCTCCGGGGATCGTCTGCGCTGCCGATCATCCTGTCCGCGCCGGCCAGCCCGCAGGGTGCCTTCACACTGTAATCACTGTAATGCCCGATCCTGATCTGCGTCTCATAAGCGATCATCTGCCGCTCCTCGACGGAAGCGCTGACGTCAAAGAGGAGCTGATCAACAGCAAGTGAGCAGACCTTCTGTGTGCCGCGCGCCGAGTGCTCGCTTGTGACGCAGATAATGCCCTCCTCCTCGAGCTTCCGGATATGCGGCGTCACCGCCCCGCTCGTAAGACCGAGCCTTTCTGCGATCTCTCCAAGATTCATCCGCTCTGTTTCGGCAAGCAGCTGCACGATCTGCATGCGCACGTCCGAGCCGAGCGTCCGAAATACCGGAAGTCCCTGCATAAGACCGTTAATCTTCAGCATAATGGCTCCTTTATCACCTATGCAATCAGACGGCTGCAAGGGCAGCATCATCTGATCCATCGTTATGAAACGTGGAAAAATAAATGAAATGAACACAAAGAAAGGCCAGACAACTGGATTATATCGAGACGCCCCCTAAAAGTCAACCGGACGCGCGCACTCACCACTTTTTCTTCGGGCAGCGCGCACTCTTCGGCAGGGCCCGGAACTCGGCGTAGCAGCCGCAGGCGAGGCAGGTGGCCTCGCTCAGCAGGTCACAGGCCCGGCACACCTGAAGGCGCGCCTCATACACAGTTTCCTCCGCCCGGTCCTCCCCGCGGATCCGGTCCAGATATTTTTTCAGATCCTTCTGGTCCTCCTCCGCGAGGTCGCGGATGAGGCATCTCTTGCAGATCCGCAGTTTTTTCTCCACAGTCGCTCTCCTGTCCTCTCACTTGTCTGATCTGAAGGATTCCGGCACATGCCGGCCGGACCGCCATTTTTACAGAGTCATCTTGCAAATGCCGTCCCGCTCCTATATACTGACTGTAATCTCCGGTTCCGGGAGGAGGCCCGTGCGCGCACGGGCCGGTCCGCATCCAGTGCACCTAATATGATCAGTCTGGGAATGCGAGACCGCCGGAGTATTAATTGTGCCCGCATTTTCATGCGGGCACATCTTATGATATCTCTTGAAAAAAACAGTTCTCCGAATTACATCGCTTTCACTTTGTCGTAAACGTCTGTCACCGCTTTTTCCGGCGGCGCCGTCACGAGCGAGACGACGATATTGATCACAATAGCGACCACGAAAGCCGGCAGCAGCTCGTAGATGTTGAAGGCCCCGCCGAGCGGACGCACCGCAAATTTCCAGACGAAGATCATGATGCCGCCCGCGAGCATGCCTGCGATGGCGCCCTGTTTGTTCGATCTTTTCCAGAACAGCGCGAGGAGCACGACCGGTCCGAAGGCGCCGCCGAAGCCCGCCCAGGCAAAGGAGACGATCTGGAAGACCGAGCTGTCGGAGTTCCACGCGAGAACAACGCCGAGCACGGCGATGAGCAGCAGGCTCACGCGGGAGACCACCAGCTGCCTCGTCTGGCTGACATTCAGATGGAACACCTTCACGAGGATGTCGTTAGAGACCGAAGAGGAAGCAGCAAGAAGCTGCGAGTCCGCGGTCGACATCGTTGAAGCAAGAATACCCGACAGAACAATACCTGCCACAAGCGCGGCCGGAATGCCGTAGGTCGACATGAACTGCGAGATTTTGACGATGATCGTCTCGGAATTGTTTCCAGTCAGCGTTTCGATGACGCCGACCTTCGACAGGCCGAGTCCCACAATACCGATCAGCACGGCGGCGGACATCGAGATCACGACCCAGACGCTCGCCACGCGGCGGGAAAGGGCAACCTTGCTGTCGTCCTCAATCGCCATGAAGCGGAGCAGGATGTGCGGCATGCCGAAATACCCGAGTCCCCACGCGAGCGTAGAAATGATCGTGAGGAAGGTATAGGGCGAAGATGTGCCGTCCGCCGCATTGTAAGTCTGCGAGAAGCTCAGGTAGCCGGGCAGCGCCCGCGCGTTTTCGATCACGGCGTCAAAGCCGCCCGCCATTCTCACGCCGAAGAGCAGGATGATGATGAGCGCGACGGACATAATAATGCTCTGAATGAAGTCTGTCGTGCTGGCCGCGAGGAAGCCGCCCATGGTCGTATAGAACATGATGACGATCGCGCTGACGATCATCGCCGCGTGATAATCCACGCCGAACAGAGAATTAAACAGCTTTCCGCACGCCGCGAAGCCGGAAGCCGTATACGGCACGAAGAACACGATGATGACCAGCGCGGCGATCAGTGTCAGAATGTGCTGCCTGTCGCCGAAGCGGTCCGAAAAGAATTCCGGAAGCGTAATGGAGCCGGTCGCCTCCGTGTAGCGCCGCAGCCGTTTCGCGACAAAGAGCCAGTTGAGATAGGTGCCTGCCGCAAGTCCGATCACTGTCCAGCCGACGTCCGCGACGCCGCTCAGGTAAGCGAGGCCCGGAAGTCCCATCAAGAGGTAGCTGCTCATGTCCGACGCTTCCGCGCTCATGGCCGTCACAAACGGGCCGAGCCTTCTGCCGCCGAGATAGAAGTCGCCGACCGTCTCATTTTTCTGAGACATTTTGATACCGATGCCGATCATGATGAACAAATAAACCACCATCGCTACCAACATGGTAATCTGAGATCCTGTCATACTATTTTTCCCTCCTCAAAACACGATATTGCGCTCACGTCACTACGTTCCAACTGTGCAACGATAAAGCGCATCCTGAACGATCATATCACAAACCGGCGTTTTATTGAAGAGAAAATTCATCGCGCGCATATACCGCCGCCGCACAGATTCCCGCGACGGTTTTCGCGTCCCGGATCACCCCGCGGGACATCAGGTCGAAAATGGCGGAGATCTCTACGGCCGTGACCCTGATCTCTTCCGCCTCGTCCAGCGCCTGCTCCCGCTCTCTTTTGAGATCCGTCGCGAGATAGATCTCCGTGCTCTCATCACAGTAGGCGACCGCCGTATCAATGGTGACGAGATGTCTGATCCGGCCCGCGCGGTAACCGGTCTCCTCCAGAAGCTCCCGCGAGGCGGTCATCTCCCTGTTTTTGTCTTCTCTGTCACAGGCCCCCGCCGGGATCTCGAGTGTCTCTCTGTCAATGGCGGGGCGATATTGGCGGATCATGAGAATCCTTCCGCCGGGAAGAAGCGGGACCACCGCGGCCCCGCCTCCTTTTTTGTGGTGGACAAAATCCCAGATTTCTTCTCTCCCGTCCGGGAGGCGCATCGTATCCCGCATGAAATCCAGCGCGGATCCCTCACAGGCCGTCTTCCGGCCGAGGCGTGTCAGTTTATAGGCACCCGCTGCGTCTTTCTTCCTTTCAGTCATCACACAAGACTCCTCATCCATTTATCAAAGCTCGACGGAATGGCCGTGAAATCAAGTGTACAGACGTCGCCGCTTCTTTCTGTCACTTTGCAGAAGAGATCGCCTCCCGCCTCCACCTGAATATTCGCAAATTCCTTCAGCGCCGCCTGCGTCTCCATGATGGCGCTGTTGCGGCCGATGGCGGTAATGCCGCCGAAATACTGCTTGTTCTGCGTGTGCTTGCCGTCAACGACCCGGAAGCTGACCGGCACGGGTTTCTCAAGCTTCTTTGTCGCATCTCTCGCAGTGGACACGTGGATGTCATACGGTTTGCCGATCCCGATCACGTGAGAAAGCACAATCTCACCTTCCGCGCCTTTCGGGAACACCGTCATCTCGCCGGCGATCTCAAGCTTCGCTTTGACGAGCTGCCGCACGTCCGGAGATATGAGCGTCTGCCCGCCTACCGTATAGCTCTCAATGCGGCCGCACAGATTGACATGATTTCCGACGACGCCGTATTTCATCCGCTTCATGGAGCCGATGTTGCCGACGATGACCTCTCCGGCGTCGAGGCCGATTCCCATCTTCAGATGAGGAAACCCTCTCTCCGCGTTCCACCGGTTGATGCGTTTCATGGCAGACTGCATCTCCAGTGCCGTGGCCACGGCGTCGTCGGCATATGTCTCGCTGTCGATCGGCGCGCCGAAAACTGCCAGTATGCCGTCCCCGATAAACTCGATGATGGTGCCCCTGTGCTTCTGAATGATCACGGTCATGGCGCCGAGATAATGATTCAGCATAAGGATCAGGTCCTCGGCGTCCATCTGCTCGCTCATGGCAGTAAAGCCTCTGAGATCACTCATCATCATCGCGACGCTTTTCTTTTTGCCGCCGGGAGTCAGGCCGTCCGGCGTATCAATAAGCGTACTGACGATCTCGTCGGATAAAAACATGCCGAAGGTCCGGCTGAGAAGATCGTTGCGTTTCTTCAGCTGCCTGTTCAGCTCGTTGATCTGCTTCATGGCTTTCACGGAATCTCTGAGTGCAAAGATCTCGCTCACGTCCTCAAGGACCATGCTGACAGCCACGCCGAGCTCACTGTTCTCCAGATAAGATGTCGCCACCTGCAGGTGTCTCTTCTTTCCTCTTTTGCTCTTAAAGGGGACAACTGTCCTCACAGGCTGATTCTTTATCTCGACGGCGTCCAGGATACACTGCACAAAATCTTCATTGATCGGATTGTCCAGAAACAGGGCGCCGACCTTTTTCCCGATCAGACGCGAGCGGGAAATTCCCAGCATTTCGGAGGCGGCGGGATTGGCAAACAGAATGGTCCCGTCATGACCGATCGCGAGGATTCCCTCTATCATTCTGTTTACCATTTCCTTAAGCATTTCGGTGCTTTTGGTCTTCAAAGCCAGTTCATCGATGAATGATTCTGATTTCTTCATCTCTCATTCCTCCGTCAGATAAAAAGCCCGTGTTCCCGGATATAAGCGAGGGAGGCCCGCACGCCTTCCGCATCTCCCGTCTCAAATGTGAAATACATCTTTCTTCCCGCCCGGCGGACGAAGCGGTCAACCGCTGCCCAGTCCGTCGTTCCCGTGCCGAGCGGCTCATGATCGTCAAACAGCCCCTGATTGTCGGACAGATGGATATAGCCGATCCGCTCTCCGAGCAGATCAAACCACTGCGTGAGCGGCGCTCTGGAATAATTGGCATGTCCCGCGTCCAGGCACACGCCGATCCGCGGGTGGTCCGCGCGGTCCATGAGCGCCCGGATCGGCTCCGGATCGACATCCTGGCTGTTCTCGATGAACAGGGACAACCCCGCATAGCGTTCAGCCAAATCCATGAAGTAGTCTGCGCTCCTGCCCGCCCATGCGTCCAGATAACTGCCCCGGATAAAGCTGAGGCAGCTGGAATGAAAGATCACGTTCTTCGCCCCCATGAAAAGAGCCGCCTCGCAGCTCTCTTCGCACCTTCTGCGCGACAGCGCGCGCAGCTCCGCGTCGCCGCTCACGGGATTCACGTCGATAAAAGCGCCGTGGACAGACGTCACGCGGCCGGATCCCGCATAATAATCCCGGATTTCGCGAAACAGCGTGCTTTCATTCAGCGCGGGAGTCAGAGACAGCTCCAGGATCTCATAGCCGAGCCCGAACGCGTCCGCCAGAGACGCCCACGATTCGCGGTGTGCATACTGCGGTTGTATCTGAAAAATCCCGTTCATCTTTTTCCTCTCTATAAGCAGATGTTCAGATCCGGCGCAGATCCGTCCGGATGCGATTTGAAAAAACGCAGCAGACGCTCCTTGTAATCCGGAGCCAGATCATAGGCCGCATGTCCATAGTCGTCATACAGATAAATTTCGCAGCCGGGATGGTTCTTCAGCCGTCCGGCAATCTCAAGCGACGCGCCGGCGCCCACCACCTGATCGTTCTTTACGCCGATGACAAGGACCGGGCAGGCGATCCTGTCCAGTGCGCCGGTCATGTCAAAGCCCTTCATCGACTCCGCCAGAATGACAAAACGGTCCAGCTCCTCCTTCGTCACGTTTCTTGCCAGCATGGACAGCGCCTTCCGGTACTGCTCGTATGTCTCCTTCGGATAGATCGCTTCGCCAAAAGCCTGATAAAGCGCCTCCACGTCCTGCGCCTTCGCAAGCGCGGCCCATCTTCCGATCGTCCCGTAGATCTCATCCGTCACGCAAGCCGTCGTAGAGCCGAGCGCCATCTTCCGCACAAGCTCCGGATGCCGGGCGGCGATCGCCATCGCCATCATGCCCCCCTGGGAGGCCCCGAATATACATGTTTCCTTTAGATGCAGCGCCCTCATAACCTCCGCCGTATCTGACGCCATTTGAAAAACAGTGTACGCCGCCGGCAGCTCGTTCCGCCGCTCAAACACGTATATGGTGAAATCATCCGTGAGCGTTCTGTAGGCATTTGCGACGATATCCGCAGAATTCATGACACTCTGCACGCTGAGTCCCGGAAGGATCACAAGCGTCTCCTTTCCGTGCCCAAAACGGAAGTAATCCATTGAAAAATGATCTGTCCTAACGGTTTGTATCTCTATATTCTCTGTCATGCGCGCTCCGTCTGCCGTGTCCCGTAATAGCCCCGCTGCCTGTCCGGCGTCTTCATCAGTTTCTTGTGGTGTGCCGGATAAATGTAAGTATAGATATATCCCGGGTGACGCGCAAGTCAAACAATCCGGCCGGAAAATATGATATACTGAATGAACGGCAGACAAAGTATCTGAAAACAAGAAAGAGGATAACATGCAGACCGATCGCACGGCAAAAAAGAGAATCATACGAAAGGCCCTGGTGCGGCTTGCCTTAATTAATATCGTTGTTCTGGCCGCTACAAATGTATGCGGCATTATAGACAACATGGTGATCACCACAGCGCTTGACACCACTGCGCTTGCCGCCGTCGGCTATTTCGCACCGATGAGCCCCGTCATCGGCCTGTGTTATGTCCTCATCACGGGCACTCTGATTCTTAGCGGAAATCTCATCGGCTCCGGGCAGCAGGCCAGAGTCAGGTCCCTGTTCACCGGCGCCTTTGCCGTTTTGGCAGCTGTCTTCCTCATGTTCTCGGTATTCCTTTTCTTTTTCAGAGCTCCTCTGGCGGAAATACTCGGCGCGAAAGGAGACGTCCGTAAGCTGCTCGAAGACTACATCGCCGGATATGCTGCCTGTCCCCTTTTCTCTGCTTTGGATGCGCTGCTGATCGCTCTGGCCTCCTATAACAACAGCATCAAAAGGTCCTACGTGAGCGCGGCGGTGATGGTGCTCACAAACATTATCTTTGATCTCCTGCTCGTCGGACCGCTCGGCATTCTCGGCATCGGCTTTGCGTCAGCGCTCAGCAGCCTGATCTCTCTCCTCATCCTCCTGCCGTCCTATATGAACCGGAAAGCGACTCTTCACTTTGTCGGGAAATTCTTCGATCCCGGCCTCATCGCAGCTGCCGTCATGCGCGGGCTGCCTGCTCTTTTGTTTACGGCCGGCATGCTGGTAAAAAACAGTCTCCTGAACTATGCCCTGTCCGAAAATATCGGCTATGAGGGCATCGCTGTCGCCAACGTGCTCGGAACCATGTGCAGTATTCTCGGAATTGTCTCTGGCGGCTGCGTCAATGCTTATCTGGTCCTTGCAAGTCAATATTACGGGGAAGAAGACAGAGAAGGGTTTCTCGATGTCTTTCAGGCTGCCTTCCGCATCGGGCTGAGCTGTATGGTCATCCTTCTTGCCATTGTCATCATAGGCTCCCGGCATCTGGCGGCATTCTTCTTTCATTCCGGCAGAAATATTCGGGAAATCGGTCAGCAGATGTTTGTCCTGGGTTTCATCTTTTTCCCTGTCAACTTCGCTATCAACCTCCTGATGGGCGCCTCAAAGGCACAGAGCCGGATGAAGCTTGTGAACATCCTGTCCTTTTTTGAAGTCGCCATGGTCGGTGTCCTGGCATATCTCACCGTGCCGTACGCAGGCACAAATGGGGCCTGGCTGGCCAACACCTGGGGCGATCTTCTGACATTGGCGGTCATCTTGATCTCTGTCCTTGTCATGAAAAGAAAGCTCCGTCCCACGCAGGCGGATCTGCTGAAGCTCCCTGACGATTTCGGCGCAGGTCCCGGTGACTATGTGGAGTACACCGTGCGTGAATCCTCTCAGGTATCCGCCATATCCCAGTCGGTCATTGATTTCTGCCGCGCAAGAGGCGCCGGAAAACGGGAAGCTTTTCTGGCAGGTCTGTGCGTGGAAGAGATGACAGGCAATCTTCTTGAGCACGGGATCTCTCACATGCGGCACAACGACATCGACGTCCGCGTGGTATATAAAGACGAGCTCACGATCAGTATCATGGACACCTACGGCGCTTTCGATCCCCGTGATCACATGGCCTTATTTAATCCCGACACGCCGGACAAAAACATCGGTCTCAGGATAGTGGCAAAGAGCGCTTCCTATATCGATTATTACAATAACGCAGGCATCAATTCCCTGATCATGAAGATCTGAACGATGCCTGCGTTCCCTGACGTAAAGAAACACGTTCACCTGGTCCTGGCGCCCATTTCCTTAAGCTCTTTTTTCCGTTCATACATCATCTGGTCAGCTCTGTCGAACACATCGCGCACCTGACGATCCTCTGCATTAAGTGTTGCGTATCCGACCGACACGACAACCGCATCCTCTGCGATGTTTGCTTCCGCCTTGCGGTTGAAAGCCTCAATGTCTTCCGTCATCAGGTCATATCCTTCTCCCTTAAGCAGCACGGCAAATTCATCTCCGCCAATCCTGAATACAGCGCCGTGAGAGAAATACTTGCAGATCAGGGCGCACGCTTCCTTAATCAGCTTGTCTCCTTCCGCATGGCCCAGCGTATCGTTGACGGTTTTAAGGCCGTTGATGTCGCAGACCACGACGCCGAGCTTCTCTATCTCATGGTCCTTGATCTGCTGATTTAAGGCGGCTTCCTGCTCCGCATAAGCATGCTTGTTTCTTACGCCTGTCATGGCGTCTGTATTTGCCATTGTCTTGAAGGTCTTGCTGGTCTCCTTTTCCGCCTCGATCTTGCTCTTTGCGATCATTCTGCTCTCCAGCAGCAAAACAACAGCGAGCACAAGTGCGGCGATCAGCGTAAATGCCGTCTGCTTTCTGCTGGAGCTGAGATTTTTCTCACTGATCTCCCGGATCTGGTCATTGATCACGCTCTCGCGGATGAGGACGACGATCTCCCAGTCCGTGCCCTGAATCGGGAAATAGGCAAGCGTCTCCGCCACGCCGTCGGAAGCATATGTGATGTCTCCCTCTGCGCCATTTGCGAAATTGTCGCGGTGCATGCTTAAGATATCTTCCGTGAGATACGGTTCTAACGCATCAAACAGATTCTGTCCGGCAATGACCGGTCCCAGATCCGTGTCGGAGATATTGCCGCCGTTTTTTGAATACAGGCCGAAATATGTGCTGCCCTGATAATCGAAAGCCAGAAGATTCACAATATCCCTGATGTCAATCTGCGCGAAGCAGGCTTTCATAGGCTTTCCCATGATCGTGAAATCCGGGATCGGGATGGCAAGGCACAGCTGTTTCGAGGAGCCGTAGAAATAGACAGTGCTGATCATGCGATCCTGCATTACTTCTTCTGATAAAAACTCGTGCCTGGTCCGGCCGGTATAAGTCGTGTACCGCGTATAGACGATATCATCCTGATCCACCAGCGCCAATCGATTCAGTGACAGCAGGGATTCGACTTTTCCTATAATGCTCCGCAGATCGTCCTGTGTCTCGACATGCTCTTCTTCAATGAAAGCAAGCGCCTTCCCCATCTCATCAAAAGTGCTGTTGATCAGATTTGAAATTGTCTGCGCGCGGCGGTCAGCCATCGCCTCGAGATAAAATGAGCTCACCGCCGAAACGGCTTCATTCGTCGCGGAAACAGTCTGTTTCGAAGAGCTGAATGTGTTGACCATCACCAGCAGCATGATCAGGAAACTGCCTATGACGGCTGTAATAACAAAAGTCGTCTCTGTTATTTTCTTCTTCATAGGGATTCTCCATACAGCAGCTCGAGCATAAGCGCAGCGTCCTCTTGATAGATAATCGTCGTAATTTCGTCCGTCTTCTCCGGGAACAGTTCCCCGGGGCTTTGGCCGTCAGCGATTTTTACGGCTGTCTGGATCGTGTCAAAACCGATCGAATAGCAGTCCTGAACGCCGAGGCAGTAGATCACGCCGTCGGTCAGATAGCGCAGCGCCTCCTGATCGTGGTCCATGCCGACGATGACAGCGTTGCTTTCCATCTCCGTGATCGCCCTGGCGGCGCCCACCGGATTGCTCATGTTGCAGCAGATAATCCCGTCGAGATCCGGATGTTCAGTCAGAATCTTTTTCGTCAGCTCATAGGCCTTATCAACCGAATCCATGTCATATTCCCTGGCGACAATTTCCATGTCTCCGTACTTTCCGATGGTATCCGCGGCTCCTCTCGCGCGGTCTTCATGGCAGGGCGCGCCGACACTTCCCACGAGGACCGCCACTTTTCCTTTATAATCCAGCTTCTCACAGAGAGCTTCTGTCAGAAGAACGCCGTCCTCATAATTGTGTGTATTGCCGACATAGGCGATTCTTTTGCAGCCTTCGGCGGCGTCAGAGCTCGAAAATGTCATGACTTTCTCGCCATCCTCCACCATTTCGTCAAGCAGTGGAGAAATGATGGCCTCATCGGCGACATCGACGCCGATCACATCGTAGTCTCCCTGCTCCGCCAGAAGCAGCCGTTTACTCTGATCACGGGCGGAGGCCATGTCGGGCGCCATATACTCATAAGTGATGGTGATTCCTTTGTCCAGATACTGCCTCTGCGCCTCTTCCATTCCGAGCGCCACTGCGTCCCACCACGCGTGGACGGTTTTGTAGGTAAAGTAAAAATTATAATGATCCTTCAGCGGCGTATAGTCATCCAGCTCACGGTCAAAATCAACGGCGCTGCGCACGGAAGACGCCGCTGCTTCCGGTGCTTCCTGGGAGCTGCCCGTCTCTTCTGCCGCACCTGTCGGAGCTGCCGATAAACAGGCGGCAAAAAGCAGCGCCGCCGCCCGCAGTAAAATAGGTCTCTTTCTTCTTGCAGGTTCATCCATGATGCATCCTCCCAAAATTCCAAATTCCGAAGCCTTCCCTGCCGTTTCCTCATGCAGCTTTCCTTTCAGCGATTGAGTCTGGCCATCGACGCGATGGTCGGTATCTTCATCGGACAGACATCCATGCAGGAAAGGGCCTTTGAACAGCCGCTGCCGAAATGCTCGCCGTACAGCTTTTTGATTTCAGCCGTCTTTGACCGGTTCCTCGCGGAAACCAGATAGCAGTCATTGGCAAAGATGGCGCCGAAGAAATGCTCCCCGCTCCCGTAGTTCGGGCAGATCTCCAGGCACAGGCCGCATTTCAGGCATTTAGCCGCCATGTACTGATGGAGATATGCTTTTCCTTTTTCCGGCCTGCTTTCCCGGGGTTCCGGCTGATACTCTTCGATGCAGATATTCATCTGCTTCAGATTCTCATGAATCACTGACCGGTCGACCACCAGGTCATGAATCACGGGGAATTTCTGAAGTGGGCGAATCGTGATGAGATCGCCCTTCAGGTCTTTCACGAAGGTCTCGCAGGCGAGGGCCGGCACGCCGTTGATGACCATGGCGCAGGAGCCGCATACGCCCTGGAGGCAGGAGCACTCCCATCCGATGCGCGTGGTCTTAGCGCCATGGTCGTCCACGATGTCATCGTGATAATTCAGGTGGTCAAGAAGGCCCGCGATCGACGTCTCGCCCGGCACATCGGCGTCAAAGCTCTCCCAATAGGGCTCCGTTCCCGGAGCTATCTGGCGCAGTACCCTAACTTTCATATGCAAACTCCTTATCCAGCCGGACGCTGTATCTTCCCTCCTGATAGGCGACAATCGATGCGGCGGCGCAGGCCGGATCCGCCTCCGGATAGTCGCTGCGGTAATGCGCGCCGCGGCTCTCCCTGCGTTCCAGGGCACACGTAAGCGTCGCCCTGGCGAGGGTGAGGATCGCCGGCAGGGAATAGTTGAAATAAGGCATCCCGCTGCTGTCATAGCTGATCCGGTCTGCGACGGACAAATCATAGTCAATATCCGAAATGCCTCTTTTAAGTGCTTTCTCCTCCCGGACGATGCCCAGATCCCTGTTCATCGTCTCCGCGGCCATGTCCCTGATGTACATGACCGGGAAGCTGCTCTTTGATGCCAGCATGCACATGAGAGCATTGTTCTCTTCCTTCAGGAAGGCCGAAAAATCCGGTGTCTTTCCGCTGTTTTCTCTTCCTGCGATCTCCTCTGCGGCGACTTTTCCGGAATAAAGCGCCGAGAGCAGAGAGTTCCCGCCGAGGCGGTTGGCGCCGTGATAGATGGACGCACATTCCCCCACGGCGAACAGGCCGCGGATATTCGTCTCATGATTCAGATGGACTGCAAGCCCGCCCATGAAATAGTGGACCGACGGCGCAACGGGGATCGGCTCCCGGGCAATATCGATATTTCTGTATTTCAGACAGAGATCCCGTACCTCCGGCAGTCTCCGGTTAATCTCCTTTCGATCGAGGAAAGAGATGTCGAGAAACACTTCCTTCCCGGTGGACGCGATTTCTCTGCTCATCACGTCGCGCGTCATCAGATTCCCGCGCCGGCCGTATTTTTCCTCCATGAAGTAGACTCTTTTGCCGCCTTCGTTATAGAAAAGCCTGCCGCCCTCTCCGCGCACGGCTTCAGAGATCAGCATTCGTTTCTGTGCCGTCTCGAGCGTAGTGGGATGATACTGGATAAACTCCAGATTTTTCAGTTCGGCGCCCTGCATGAAAAGCTTTCCGGCGACATAACCGTCGCACTGGGTGGAGCCGGTTGTCTTGCCGAAGAGGGCGTTCTGTCCCCCTGTCGCGATGACCAGCGCATCGGCATACTCCGCGATGAGCTTCCTTTGGCTTTCGTCAAACAGAAGCACGCCGCGGCAAACCCCGTCCCGGATGAGGGCGGAGTGAAAACAGCTCCAGAGTCTCCGCTCGATGAGCCCCGCCGCCTCGTAGCGCCGAACCTCCATGACAAGCGACGAAACGATCTGTTTTCCCGTCGCGGAGCCGCAGAAGCAGGTTCTTTTATAGGACTGGCCGCCGAAGGCTCTTCTTAAGAGATGCCCGGAGGCGTCTACGGAAAACACAGTCCCGATTTTCTCGAGATACCGGATAATCTCCTCCGCATGCGTGCAGAGGCCGGTCACCGCTTCCCGTCCCGAAAGACCCGCGCCGCTGCGCAGCGTGTCTTCGATATGGCTGTCCACCGTGTCTCCCTCCGCCCGCTCTGAAAGAACCGCGTTGATCCCGCCGGCCGCCATGACAGACTGGGAGCGCTCGGAGGGAAAGGGTGACGCGAGCAGCACCCGGACACCTTTATCCGCCAATGTGACGGCGCAGGCCATGCCGGAGATCCCGCTCCCGATGATGATCGCTTTGTTCATCGCACGCTCCTCCTTCAGCCTATCAGGAACATCCCGATCTGGCCTTTGATCACGGCAAAGGCCGCGACGGCAAAGAGCAGGACGCCCAGCACGTACAGGACGCGGTCAATCGCCCTTATCGTCTTCTCAGAGGAAAGAAAGCCCAGAGTAATCAGACCCTTTGTCAGCGAGATGACCACATGCGTGATGACCGCCCCGAAGAACACGAGCTCGGCCAGGATGAGGAGCAGTATGAAGACAACGTATCCTTTCTCCGCGCTCATGCGCATCAGGGAAAAGGTATAAAGATGAAGGATCAGCAGCGGAAAGATCAGCGCTGCGGAAACGCGCTGCAGGATCGTGCGCATGTTCTGCTTCGGATAGAGGTCCATCCGTCCGCCGTCATTGTGTGTAAATACGACCAGCATGCCGAAGACCGCGTGCAGACAGACGGCGACGAGGAACGGCACTGCGGTAATCGTCTTCAGCACCGGGTTGTAATAAAACGTCAGATAGGCAAAGACACTGTAGATGATATGAACAAGCATGAACAGGATGGTTAACAGTCCCAGTACCGCGTTGATTTTTTTCAGTTTCATAGTCACTCTCCTCCCGGAGTCCGCATGCCGCCGGCCTTGTCTTAAAAGCCCGGTCAGAAGCATCTTTCCTTTCTCTTCTTCCTGCAGCTGTCGATATGTCCGCAGCGATAGCAAAGCTCGTTGTCGCAGATTCCGTCCTTCTCATAGTATGACATAATGTTGCTGATTGTCGTCTCGGCTATATTGTTCAGGGCTTCTTCCGTAAGGAAGGCCTGGTGGGACGTCACGATGACATTCGGCATGGAGATCAGCCTGGCCAGCAGGTTGTCATTCAGGATGTGGCCGGAGCGGTCCTCGAAGAAAACATCCGCCTCTTCTTCATACACATCCAGGCAGGCGGCGCCGATCTTGCGGGCGATGATGCCGTCAAGCAGCGCCTCCGTGTCAATCAAAGCCCCGCGCGATGTGTTGACGATCACGACGCCCTTTTTCATCCTGTCGATCGCTTTTCTGCCGATCATATGCCGGGTCTCGTCCGTCAGCGGACAATGGAGCGAGATGATATCGCTCCTTTCAAGAAGCTCTTCAAGCGAGACATACTCGATGCCGCTGTCAGCAGCCGGATAAGCGTCATAGGCTATGACATGCATGCCGAAGCCCTTGGCGATGCCCGCAAAGATCCTGCCGATCTTTCCCGTGCCGATCACGCCGACCGTCTTTCCGAAGAGATCGAATCCGGTCAGTCCGTTCAGGGAGAAGTTATAATCACGCGTGCGGTTATACGCCTTGTGTATGCGGCGCACGCTGGTCATCAGCAGCGCCATGGCGTGTTCGGCCACCGAGTAGGGGGAATATGCCGGCACATGGCTGACATGGACCTTTCCGAAGGCGGCCCGCACGTCCACATTATTATAACCCGCGCAGCGCAGTGCGATCTGCTTGACTCCGTATTCATACAGTTTGTCAATGACCGCCGCATCCACAGTATCGTTCACAAATACGCAGACGGCATCGCTGCCTTTCGCCAGCTCCACGGTGTCCTCGTTCAGTTTGGTTTCGAGGAATTTCAGCGTTATGTCATGCTGCTTGCCGTAATGTTCAAAAGATGGAACGTCATAAGATTTCGCGTCATAGAGTGCAACCTTGATCATCTTTTCTCTCCTTTTCAAACATGATATGATCTTTCAACCCAATACTTTTTTAAAAGCGGCGCGCCGCTGTCCGGCTTAAATCAGCCGGATCTTTTCCCTCTCCGGATCTTCCTCGAAAGCGAACATGCAGATCAAAGCGATGAGGGCTCCCTGAAATGTCCCCTTACTGTCAAGATTGATAAAGCTTTTGCCATAGTCTCCGTTCAGGCAGCAGTTGCCGCACGCCTCCACCTTGATAGCGTCAATATCCGTATGCAGCAAGCTTTTCACGATCTTCTTTTCTACGAAGATGCTGCGCCGGTCGGTGACTGCAAAGTATTCTTTCCCCTTGGAGAAAATGCCTTTGTTTCCATACACGATGACGCGCTCTCCCGGGCCCATGACCGTTTTCATGAGGGGCATTGCATTTTCGATCTGATCCTCGCGAACCCCTTTTACGGAAATATCGTCTGAGAACGAAAGCTTCTTCAGCATATATGCTTCCACCTGATCCGAGGACGTATATGTGCGCATGCAGTGCGCGATCGACCGGATGCAGCCGGATGCGCCGTCCTTTTTCATCAGCTTTGAAAGATCCGTCTCGATGGAAAAGACCTCATCATTTAATCCGAAATTCTCTTCCTTTGAAGAAGGCTGCTCCTTCGCGTCGTCCTCATACCTGACGCCGCAGAACGGACACCGCCAGACCTTCTGCAGGCGCAGATGCTCCAGATTGCCGCCGCACTGGGTACATTTTTTAATCTCCATATCTTTCCCCCACCCATTCAGCTGCCAGTTTTTCCGGATTGATGACTTCATCCGCCCCGCTGCGGAAAAGCAGTTTTTCCTCTATTTCGCTGCTCGCGCGGCCGATGACGGTGCCGGCGCCCAGCTCCTTGAGCAGAAAGACAGTCATGAGCGCATTTTGAAAATCAGATTCGATCGTCACAAAGCAGAGGTCATATTCGCTGACGCCGAGAGATTTCAGGAACTCCTCGTTTGTACTGTCCCCGATCTGCGCATCCGTGACCAGAGACTCGATCAGATTGATGCGGGACTCGTCGCTGTCAACAGCCATCACCTCGTAGCCGAGTTCCGCCATTTTCTTAGCGATCAGTGACCCAAGGTGATTCACACCGATTAATAAACATGATTTCATCGATTTACCGCCCTCCTTCCGGCATTATCCGACGTTTATTTTCTCTGCAGGGCGCCTCGACACTTCCGCTTTCACATCGAAAATCGCTGCATACATCAACGTCAATCCGCCCACCCTGCCGAAAAACATCAGAAGCATTAAAAGAATATGCGAAAAAAGTCCGAGGGAAGGCGTAATCCCGAGCGTTAATCCGACGGTTCCCACAGCAGAAGCCGTCTCAAACAGACACTGTTTCAGAGGGAGCCCCTCCACCGTACTGATCAGCATCCCCGCAGACAAGGTCAGAAACAGGTAAAGCAGAAGAAGCGCCGACGCGCTCGATACGGTACTGCTCTCCACTCTCTTTCCAAACAGCTGCGTATCTTTTTTTCTGCGGAATACGGAGAGCGCATTTGAGACGAGGACTGCCAGCGTGGTTGTTTTCATGCCGCCGGCCGTTGACCCCGGAGAACCGCCGATGACCATCAGCACAATCATGAGCCCGATTCCCGCGCCGCTCATCTTTGTGAGATCCGCCGTATTGAAGCCGGCTGTTCTTGGCGTGACGGCCTGGAACAGGGACAGGCAGATCCTTTTCCAAAGGGACGCATCCCTGAACTCCACGATGAAATACAGGACAGCCGGGATGGCAATCAGCGCCGCTGTGACAGCAAGAATCACCTTGCTCTGCATCCTGTATTTCTTCAGGTCACGCTTCTTTTTCAGAATATCATGCCACGTCAGAAATCCGATGCCTCCGAACACAATCAGCAAGGAAATCGTCAGAACAATCAGCGCATTGCCGCTGTAGGCCGTGAGCGAGGAGAACTCCCCGCTGTGCCTTCCCATCAGATCAAAGCCCGCATTGCAGAAAGCTGATATGGCGTGAAAAATCGACATCCATATGCCGGACACGCCAAAGTCCCTTATGAACACCGGCAGCATGAGAAGCGCGCCTGCCGCTTCAATGATAAGGGCGACCCGGAAGATAAAATGAGCCATTTCCGTAATGCCGCCGATCTGGAAGGCAGAAATGCTGTCTTCCATAAGGTCCTTCTCCTTGAGCGACAGCTTCTTTCCAGCCAGTGTTTCAATAAAGAGAGCAATCGTAACGACGCCGAGGCCGCCCGCCTGGATCAGCGTCAGGATGACCGCCTGTCCGAAGGGTGACCAGTAAGTCGCGGTATCTTTGATGATCAGGCCTGTGACACATACCGCCGATGTCGCCGTAAAAAAGGCCGTCTCGGGAGAAGTCATCTGCCCGCTCCTCGCCGATACCGGAAGCATCAGAAGAAATCCGCCTGCGAGAATGACGCCTGCAAAACCCAATAAGATAATCTGAAACGTGGAAATCCTGCTCTTCGACATAATCATCACTTAGCACATTTGACTGTTTTCCGGACGCATTTCAATAAATGCCCTCATACGGAATTTTATCTCGATTTTTCCGGCGTGACAATATAAACAGCGCACACTGCCTGAAAGCCGGTTGGAAGCGTTAACGATGAGGCCGGTATAAAAAAGAGCCTCTTGTGATTCTTGAGCTCACAGGAGGCAAAAAACATCAAGGATTCTTTTTTCTACAGTTTAAGGGAATGCTTCTCCCATGCGTTCCGCGGCATATGTACGAATGGCATCTGTCAAAGATTCATAGCGCTGAATAAAATCCTCAGCCTGCGGCGTGAGCGCGGCCGAGCCTCCCGCGGCGCCGCCCTGCTGTCGTTTCACCAGCTGGAAGCCGAGAACGGCCTCCGCATGTCTCAGAATTCTGCGGCCTTTTGAGTAGGATAGCTCCATCGCTGCGCAGGCCTCCTTCACTGAGCCATGCTCCCGGATCCCTGTCAGGAGATCCTGCACGCCCGGACCGTAAAATCTTTCCCCTGCATCCGTTGTAAGCGTAACCCGTATCTTGGCTTTCATTTCATCCTTTCCGGAAGCAGAACCGTCAGGCACAAGGTCCAGGTCAGAAACGGTTCATGTGCTTCATCTGTTTTCCTGTTATGAGATTCATCATCAGGATGATCACAAAAGCAATCATCATGATCACCAGCACCCAGAAACCGGCCGCAGCATAATCTCCGTTCTGAATCACCATGGCAATCCTCTGGGAGATCGTCCCCGTCTTTCCCGGTATATTACCGGCCAGCATGGAGGTCGCGCCGTACTCGCCGAGGGCGCGCGCAAAAGTCAGAATCGTGCCGGATACGATTCCGGGTCCGGCGGCGGGCATGATCACTCTGAAAAAAATCCGCGTCTCGCTCATACCGAGCGTCCGCGCCGCATAGACAAGGTTTACATCGATCTGCTCGAATGCGGCGCGCGCGTTTCTGTACATGAGCGGAAAGGATATGACCGTCGCGGCCAGAATGCAGCCCAGCCAGGTCTGCACGACTTTAATTCCAAATGTTTCATACAGCATGCTTCCAAACGGTCGTCTCGTCGAGAAGATCAAAAGCAGAAAAAACCCGGCGACGGTCGGCGGAAGAACCAGGGGCATCGTCAGGATCCCGTCCGCGACGGCTCTCACCTTCGGTCCTGCCTTAACAACCTTTCTTGCAGTGAAGATTCCAAGGAAAAACGAGATGGTCGCAGCCACGATTCCTGTCTTCATAGAAATCCAGAGCGGACTCCAGTCCAGCCCTTTCATAAATTCTATCATGGGATTCACTCCGTCTCAATAAATAGATCGTTTGCTTCGCACGCATATGCAGGGGGTCAGCCTTCCGTTTTTTCTTCTCCGCCGACGTTCGTGTCAAAGTAATAAGACGCAAAGATCTCTTTTGCCGCATCGGAAGTAAGGAATTCCGCAAAATCTAAAGCAGCAGCCTTCTCAGCGTCATCTGCTTCCTCATTAACAATCTGTGCCGCCGGATAGATGACATTGCCTGTCAGCTCATAGGGTACCTTCTCAAGGATGATCAGCTTGTCTTCGAGCCCATAGGTGTCGGAGTAATACACGGTGCCGACTTCATTTGCCCCCTCTGCGACGGCGGCTGCAACTGCGCCGACATTTGCGCACTCATTGATCTCAAGGCCGCCAAGCGCGTCGGATACTTCCTGCGTCGTGATGGCGGAAGCATCTCCATCCTCCTTTTCCGGAACCATCCCCGCATGAACGAGTGCCTCGCGCGTATACTTTCCGACGGGAACCGATCCGTCCGCAAGCGCCATGCTGGCGGCATCCGCAAGGTTATGAAGGCCCGTCACCTTCGTGCCGCTGCCGTCATAAGTGACGACGCAGACCTGGTTGTTCACAATGTCATGTCTTGTCCCGTCTTCGACCAGCCCTTTCTCTTCAAGCTCGTTCATCTGCTTCTGTGCGGCGGAAAAGAATACGTCGCAGGACGCGCCCTCCTCGATCTGCGTCATCAGCGTTCCCGAGCTGTCATAGCTGGGAATAATCTTAACGTTCGGCTGCAGTTCATTGTAGGCGGGAATGATGCTGTCATCAAGAACCTTGTTCAGGCTCTTCGCCGCAAAGACAATGATCTCCGTCTCTTCGAGCGGCTCTGCCTCATCAGCAGAAACAGCAGCAGAAAGAGAAAATGCCATCGTAAATGCTAAAATGCCGATACTTAAAAGTCTCATCTTTCTCATAGATTATCTTCCTCCTCTTTTTGTGCTTCCTCTCCGCTTTCTGATCCGGGATTCGTCATGAAGCGAGTGTTTTTTGTAAAACAATCGTACGATGAAAAAAAGCGAGTGTCAAGTACATGACACTCGCTGAACAGACCATACATCAAAATGACATTATATGAGGCGCAGCAGCTTACATTGCGCTAAGCCATGACTCCAGAATTCTGAGATCGGGAGCTGTCTCAGGACGCAGATTATCGCCGAGTTTAATGCGCCGTGCCCGACGATCAGGATATCTTTCCCTTTGTTCACTTCAGGTAAAACCATGTCAGACAGGAAGCTTTCCGCACGGGCAAACAGTTCTTCAAAAGTCTCAGCGCCTCCGGCCGATTTTGTATACGCGGCAGGATCTTTAAAAAGAACGTAGATCGGGCAGTCCGGTTTTTGAAAAGTATTCTCCTGCCCTTCATAAATGCCGAATGACATCTCCTTCAGTCTGTCATCTGTTGCTATGGGAACGTCTCTTCCCCGCAAAAAAATCTCCGCAGTTTCCTTTGCCCGTTTCAGCGGTGATGAAAAACACAGGTCGAGATGGGTATCCAAGTATGCATCGTGAGCTGCCATGGCCATCAGCCTTCCTTCTTCGTTCAGCGGGATATCTGTCCGCCCCTGCAGCTTATGAAGCACATTCCAGTCGGTCCTTCCGTGTCGCATAATATACAGCATATCATTCCTCCGCCTGATGGCACAGGAGCCCTTCCAGCGTTTCAAACAAGATATCCGGTTCTACCGGTTTGCTCAGATGCGCATTCAGACCTGCCTGCATGCTGCGCTGTACATCCTCGTCAAAGGCATTTGCGGTCAGCGCTATGATCGGGATACTCTTCGCATCAGGTCTGTCCATGGCCCTGATTCTCCGGGTCGCCTCCAGGCCGTCCATTTCAGGCATACGCATATCCATCAGAATCGCATCATAATACCCCGCTTCGTGCTCCGCGAATTTCTCTACGGCGATGCGCCCGTTTTCCGCGTGATCCGCCAGAATCTCCCGCATGGAGAGTATCATCATCATGATCTCGGCGTTTACATCGACATCTTCCGCGAGCAGCACCCTGCGGCATTTGAGATCCACCTTTTCCCGCACAGGCTTTACAGCCTTCTTTTTGAACGTATCCCTGAACTCATCGAGCACCGTTCCGGCAAAAAGCGGTTTTGCGACAAATGTATCCACGCCTGCCGCCTTTGCCTCATCCTCAATGTCATCCCAGTTATATGAGGTGAGAATGATGACCGGCGTCTCGGTGCCCACGGCCGCCCGGATCTGCCGGGTCGTTTCAATGCCGTCCATGTCCGGCATGCGCCAATCCACGAGGATCAGGTGATAGGGCTCACGCCTGGCCTGGCGGACTTTCGCCATCTGCAGGCCTTCTGCCCCGGACAGTGCCTTTTCACAATTCACGCCCGCCTGTCCCAGCACCAGCTGGGCGTGTTCGCAGGCGATCGGATCATCGTCAATCACCAGCACGCACAGCTCATGGGGATGCAGCACATCTTCCTCCACCCCGATACTCTTTTGATCGCAGTCGATCAGCGTGACCGTGACGGTAAATGTCGTTCCTTTGTTCTTTTCACTCTCTACTGAAATCGTTCCGTTCATCAGCTCAACGAAATTCTTCGTGATGGCCATGCCGAGGCCTGTGCTGCCAAAGCGGCTTGTGCTGGAGGAATCCTCCTGGCTGAACGCATCAAACAGCCTGGGAAGAAAATCCTGACTCATCCCGATTCCTGTATCGCTGAAGATAAAGCGCAGCGTAGTTTTTTCATTAAAGCGTGCGATAGCTTCCACGACAAGCCTGACGGTACCTCCCGGCGGTGTAAACTTGACTGCATTTCCGAGAATATTGATCATAACCTGCCGCAGCTTCATGTCATCGCCGATATAATAATCGTCGACCGCACCTTTCACCAGGCACTTATAGTCAATGCCCTTTTCCCTGCACTGACCGCTTATGATCGTATTGACCTGCGCCAATGTCCTTGAAAAAGAAAACTCTTCATTCTTCACGGTGATCCGGCCCGATTCGATGCGGCTCATATCAAGAATGTCATTGATGATGCTGAGCAGATGCTGGGCCGACAGCCCGATCTTCTCAAGATGCTCCCGCGTCGTTTCAGATATGCCGGGATCATTAAGGACAATCCGGTCAAGCCCGATGATCGCATTCATCGGCGTGCGGATTTCATGGCTCATATTGGACAGGAAAGCTGTCTTAGCTTTGTTGGCCTGATTGGCCTCTTCCAGCGCAAGGCGCAGCGATTCCCGCTGCTGCGCCAGTTCACGCATCATTTCCTTTTGATCGGTGATGTCGATGAACACGCCTATGTAAGTGATCGGCGAGCCGTCGGGGCGGCGTGTCGGTTTGCCGACAGCCCGGTACCAGCGGTACCCTCTGTTTTTCGTCAGCAGACGGTACTCGACGTCATAGGTCTTCTGTCCCGTATAGTCGGAGATCGTTTCATTGAACTCCTTCAGGACATGCTCCCTGTCATCAGGATGCAGCAGGGCTGACCAGGATTCCAGGACGTCGGGAAAGTCATCCGCGCCCTGATATCCGAGCATTCTTCTGAATTCGTCGCTCCAGTTGATCCGGACCATTGCGCCTGTTTCATCAAAATCCATCGTCCATTTTCCGGACCCGAGCATTTCATGAATGGTGTCAAGGGACACCGCTTCATTCTGCAATGCATCATACAGGGCATCATGTTCCTTTTCCCGGGTTATATCGATCGTCACGCCTCTGAACTCAATCGGCATGCCATGAGGATCCCGGGACAGAAAGCCCTTGCTGCGAAACCATCGGACCGAACCGTCCTTTCTTAAGAAGCGGTAATCATAGTCCGCAGTGCGCATAACGCTTTCATCAAAAACACAGGCTCTTATATCACCAAGAAGGGCATCCCTGTCTTCCGGGAAAATGCCCTGCACGAATGGTTCAAGTCTATTCGGGAAGTCGTTCCTGTCGCGATAGCCCATCAGCCTGCGGAAACCGTCGCCCCATTGTACAGACGCCAAAGAGCCGTCCGGGGCAAAGTCAATCACCCAGCTTCCTGCGCTGGTCAGATCCGTAAGCAGTCGGATTGTTCCTGCCTGTTCTTCTATGATCTGCCTGTCCTTTTCATCGTTTATCCGGTTCATAAAGAGGGTCCTTTATCTGTCATGAACTGACGCCTGCCAACTGCGTTCATGCAGTTCGCGGGCGCCCGTCATGTACGCTCGTTTTTTACGGCTCGATAATATGGAAGAACATATCCATATCAGCGACCGTATTTCCTTCCAGGAGCTTATCCAGCAAGGTGGTGTCGCCTTCCTGCGTCACTTCCGCATCGATCGTCTCCCTGTTATTCGTCGCGATACCGAACAGTCCTTTTCTGTTGGTCGTCCATGTCGCGTCCGCCTTCTCATGGAGCGATCCCTGTTCATAAAGAACGACGCCATTTTTGACGACAAGGACATAGGACTCTTCCGGAAGAACGATATTTGCCGTGAAGCTCACGCCTTCGATCTTCTTGCTGTCAGTATAGATGCCCAGGTACTGCAGAATCATCTCAGGCGTCATATGCGTGACGAGACCGCCGCTTGACGAAGCACGGGTCGCAGGATCCGTATTGGTGCCGAACCGGAGCTCCTGGGCCGCGCACAGATACGCATTTCTCCATGTTCCGCTCTCCGCCTGATAAGCCAGCTGCTCCAGAGCATCCGCGCACAGCATCCGCGCGTCCTGATTCTCCGGATCCGCAAAGACCAGCATGTTGGTCAGCTCCGCGACCCACTGGTATTCGCCTTTGTCATAGTCTTCCTTTGCCTTGAGGAGCACCTCGTCCACATCGCCCAGATATTCCACAAACTTCTTCGCGCGCTCTGTCGGCTCAAGCTCTCCCAGATGGACCGGGTTCGCATCGTACCACCCCATGTACTTCTGGTAGACCGCCTTGGCATTGTGGGCTACTGTTCCGTAGTATTGTCTGGTGTACCAGTTCTTTGCCAGCTCCTCAGGGAGTTCAATCATGTGCGCGATCTCAGTGCCTGTATATCCCTCGTTCAGATAAAGCAGGGTCTGGTCATTGATATACTTGTAGGCCGCTGCCGTATTCAGGATATACTCCACAATCTTGGCATTTTCCCAATGCGGCCAGTTGTGGGACTGGAATACAACCTCCACATCTTTGCCATACAGCTTCAGCGTCTCCATCAGGAAGTTCGCCCAGGCCTGTCCGTCACGGACCTGCGCGCCTCTCAGCGTGTACAGATTGTGCATGGTCCCCGTGCAGTTTTCCGCCATCCACAGCGCCTTCTTCTGCGGGAACCAGGTGTTCATCTCCGCCGGGGCTTCCGTTCCCGGCGTAAGCTGGAATTCCATGATGACTCCGTCGATGATCAGCCTCTGCCCGGTTTCCGTAATGATCGTGTTCGGAGAGATATAGGAGGTGGTTCCGTGGGACTGCCCCATGCCGATTCCGATGCACAAAGAGCCCTTCTCTCCTCCTTCGAGCAGCGTGCCATACTGGTAGCTGGCTCTCCGGCCCATGGCAGTTCCCGCATAGACATTCTCGCTCACCGCATGCTCTTCGAAGCCTTCCGGCGCGACGATCAGGATCTCCTCTTCCGCCACCTGTTCCTCGGAAACAATCCCTGCGACACCGCCAAAATGATCCACATGGGAGTGAGAATAGAGGACAGCCTTCACCGGGTAATCCCCGATGTTCTCTTTCACCAGCTCGAACGCGGCCTGCGCACATTCCACCGTCATCAGCGGGTCATAGATGATCCATCCGGTCTCCCCCTTGATGAAGGTGATGTTGGACATGTCATAGCCTCTGACCTGATAAATCCCGTCCATCACCTCGAACAATCCGTAAACATGATTAAGCTGTGTGTTTCTCCACAGGCTGGGGTTCGCGCTGTCCGGTGCATCTTCATTAAGAAATGCATATGCGTCCTGACTCCAGGCCACTTTACCGTCTTTCGTCGTGATCTCCAGACTGTCCGGTGCCGCGATCAGGCCCCGCTCAGCATTTTCCTTCTCCCGTTCATCCTCAAAATCCAGCAGCGCATAGACCTCTGCATTCGCTGCTTTTGTATACTCGCTTGCTTCCTTCTGATCCGTATTAAGGCCCAGATCCTGCGCCGAAACACCGATTCCCGGCAGCACAATTGCTGCTGACAATATGAATGCACCTACCAGTTTTCCTGTTCTTCGCATTTTCCCAGGAGCTCCTTTCTCTTCTTTTGTGTATTTGTCAGAAACACAGCGGTTCGGGGGTCTGATCCGCATACGCCAAAGCTGCCCGCTTTGCTTCATCATACAGATAAAGATCTTCGTCCGCAACTATCAAGATTCTGAGGCTGCGCCTTCACTTCATATCACAATCAAGATCAATATCCGCAGCCCGATCCTGCCCCTGATACCAATGGCAGCGAAGAATCTGGTGGTGAAAGCAGCGGTGAAGCCCGTGGCTACCTAATGGGACAGGGACTGGCCGCCGAGCTGGAAAAGAAGCTCCGCTACCGCCTTCAGCGAAAAGCTGGAATTTGAGATACTGTTTATTCTTGTTCACAGGGATTGTGCTGATGCGTGTACTCAAAATAGTACCGCCCCCACTCCCTCAGCTCAGTGATCAAAGGAACCAATGTCTTTCCAAGTTCAGTGAGCGAGTATTCGGTTTTCGGCGGCACGACAGGAAACACCTCCCGATGGATCAGCTGATCCTGCTCCAGTTCCCGCAACTGTAGCGTCAGTGTTCTCGCGGTTGCCTGGGGAATCAGCCGTTGAAGCTCGCTGAACCGCTTTTTTCCCTCGATAAGATGCCACAAAATGAGCGGCTTGTACTTTCCGCCAATAAAGCACATGGAAGCTTCGATCGTACAGTTAAACTTTCGTTCGGATTTCATGTGCACCTCCTATAGTATCCTTTTTGATAGTACCTACCAAAAATGACCGTACTTGCTCCATACTTTGATATCGCTTATAATAAAGCAAATACGGTGATGTGTCAACGGGAGGGCAGAAGTGATGCAGGAGCTGCGGTTTGCTGTCAGGAATACGATCCCTATTTTCTTTACCTATCTCTTCATTGGAATAGCGTTTGGCATGCTGATGAGCGA
>DEFE01000060.1 GCA_002350625.1 Lachnospiraceae bacterium UBA2860 | reverse complement strand
TTTTGCTATGGGAAGTTTTAGTTTATAAAAAATAAACACCGTTCATCTCGATTTGAACGGTGTTATATCTTTCTTCCCGGCTGCCGGGTTCATCCGCGGCTACCGATATCACTTCGAGCTTAAACATCCGCGGACGGATCAGGCAGTCTTCAGCGTTTATTCCGCAAGTTCTTTATGTCTCCCGAAAGCTTCTCCAGCTCATCCCGGGACATCTCCGGCAGGTGCTCCAATCTGTCAAGAAGCGACGTGATTGTCTCCGACTGACGCATCTCTACCACCTGCATGTAAAAGTTCACGACGACGCCCGTGACGATCGCCAGCACCAGGGCGGCGTATATGGAAAGAATCACGGAGACGGTCCTTGAGACGGGCGACGTCGCAAGCACGTCGCCGAAGCCTATGGTCGTGATCACGGCGTAACAATACCACAGAGCATCTCTGTATGTCGCAATCTGAGGATCACCCAGCCATACAATGAGCGCGCAGATGGCATAGAATCCTATAAATCCCAGCAGTATCCTGTCCGCGCCGGTCTGCTTCATGATCCGCCATAGAACCCGCAGCTTCTTCATATCCTTCCCGCCTCATTCTCTTTCCGTCAACATCAGACGGCGTCTCGCTTTTTTAGAATCATTCAGCGCTCGCACTTGCGCCCGCAACGATCATATTGACGCCGACAATCACAAACAGGACGCCGATGATCGTGCCCGCAGTCAGGGCTGTGACGACCGGATTGTAGAAGGAAAGAATGCCGGCGGCAACGGCCAGGATCCCGGCCAGAACGCTCCAGAACCATCCTCTGTTGTACCCGCGGGACTGGATGGCAGTCACCACATGCGTCAGGCCTCCGACGATGAGCCAGACGGCGATGAGGATGAGGCCGATGCCGTCAAATACCAGTGTTTTGCCGGGGCGGAACACGCAGACAAGGCCCACGATGACCGCGAGAATGCTGGTGACGAAGCTCAGCGCGCTTGTCTTCTTATTGATGAAATTCACGATCCCGACGATGCCGACGACAAGAAGCATGATCGCAAAGATGTAGCCTGTCGCCAGATAAGTCGCAAGAGGCGTCGCCATGAAGGAAATGCCCGCAAGGACCAGAATAATGCCGCATAAGATACCTAAAAATGCCATACTGTTGTTCTCCTTTTTGAATCAGATTTTATTGATGCGGAGCTTTCAACTCCGTGTTTATTATATTTAATGCAACGATTCTGTCAACAGTCTCAGAAAAACGGTTCTCCTTACTTCTGAAATGATATGCGGCGGATCACTGCGTGTGATCCGCCGCATGATTTCTGTAATAGGCCGCCAGCCTCCGGGCGTCCTCTTCGATAAGAGTTCCCTTTTTCCGCGCGCCCGCTCTCGTCTCCAGATGGTGAAGGAACTCATGGCGGACCGTCTCCCTGATTTGTTCCCGGTAAACCGTCTCTCCCGCCTCGCCGAGGGACGCCGTAAAAGACCCGTAATACAGGACGATCTGTTTTCCGAAAACCGGGTCCACCGAATAGGTCCCGAGGATATAAAGATCGTCTGCCACCCGTCCGGGATGCAGGTATGAACTCGGATCCGCTAAGACGCCTCCGTTTAACTCCTCGTGGACATACGCCGGCAGGAGCGCCACCTCTTCGTTCAGTATTCTTACAAAATCCTCATAAGTCACCATCATCTGCACTGTTCGATCGTCAACATGGCGCACACTGTCCGATCGTCACCATCGTTCACTTTGTCTGTCTTACAGGGATTCATACCAGCGGAGCGCGCGCTGCGGCAGCTCCTCCTTATGCCGTCGCATATGCAGTCATCATTCAGGTCTCTTCTGACAGTCCCTCAGCAGAAAGCAGGCGCTCTGCCAGGTCCAGATCGCAGCCCCGGACAAACACCTTTGATCCGCCGAGGCCCGGGAGATGGACGCCGATCGTCCCGTCCAACTTATAGACGGGAATGCCTTCCGCCGTGAGCAGCTGGACGGCCATGGCGGCGACCGTCTGATTGGGATAGTGACGAAGCAGCTTCCAGTCCTCGTCGTACAGCGATTCGCCTTTCATGATTCCTCCTCTATGCGTTCCCGCAGAGCTCCTCCGCGCGGGCAAATACCGCCGATACGCTCTTCGTCTCGTCGTACTTCGCCATGCCGCAGGAAACCGGCAGGTGTTCGCTCACACTGTTTTCCGTCAGCTCTCTGACGAGCGCGTCCACGTGGTCGTAGTCCGCTCTCTGCGCGATGACCGCAAACTGGTCGCCCGACACTCTGAACACGGGGCTGTGCTTGAAGGTGTTGCAGACGAGGGCGCACACGCCGCGGATCATCTCGTCGCCCGCGTCGCGTCCCTTCGTCTCGTTGATTTCGGCAAGGCCAAGCACGCGGCACAGGACGATCGCGTATCTGACCGTCTGCCCTCCGTCAATCTGTCTGGACAGGGTCTCCGACATCATCTCATACGCCGTCTTGTCCTTCACGCCGGTGAGCGTATCCAGGTTCGCCCTGCTGCGCGCCGCGGAGAGCTGCCGCTCATACTCCTGTTCGCGCTTCACCAGCGCGTCGATGTTATTGATGCCGATGATGAGCTGCGTCCCGCCCTGCTCCTCGACGAGCGCCGCCTTGAGACTCACGAACGTCGGGCGGCCGCCCAGCATCATCCTGTAGCGGAAGGAATAGAAGCCGTTCTTCTCGATTTCGCGCAGAATGTTCTCTTTTGTGAAGAGCGTCTGGAATTTCGTCAGATCCTCCGGACAGACATACTTGATGCTTTCCGTGCGTGACTGCGTGAACAGGTCCTCGCCTTCCTCCGGCAGGTCAAGCTCGGCATATTCTCCGGTTGTGCTGTATTCGACGTAGTAATTTGTCTCCGGGTCGACCGTATAGATGCAGATGTAGTCCTGCGTAAGTGCACTGACCCGCGCGTAAGTCGTCCGCTCCGATTGAATCCGGGCAAGGGCTTCCTTCTCGCGCATCTGCGCGTCGACGTTGCTCACGCCGATGATGATGTGCGACGGGTCGCCGGGCATATACACGGCCTTCATGTTGACATATGTGGGTTTTCCGCTGATCAGCAGGCGATAGGTAAGCGTAAACGTCCCCTGTTCGGCAAGCGTTTTCCGGATATTCTCTTTGGTAAAGGCGCCTGTGAAAAACACCTGGTCCTCTTTGTAGATATATTTGAGCGCATCTTCGTGGCTCGCCGCGAAGAAGTTTTCGCCGTGCCGCTCGAGAGAGAGGTCCTCGCGGATCGCGTCCGGATTGTATTCCGTGAATCTTTCCGTGTCGAGATCCACATAGTATAGATTGACATAGTCCGAAGACAGTGCCTTCGCGATGTGCGCGTAGTTCGCGCCCGCACTTTCTCCCTCTTTGGAAACGGCAAGAACCGCCGCGGCGACGGCCGCCGTGCCGGTCACCGGATTGACCGCCACGCGCCGGATAAAGGTGTGGATCGTAGTATCTCCGTCAATCCTTTCGTCCACCACGGTCCGCTTTCCGTCTTTGCTGCAGCGGATGACCGCGCCGATAAAGGTTGTGCCCGGCCGGTTTCCGATGACGTCATAGGTGATTTTCTCCGTGGTGTACTTGAGCCCCAGCGTGCGCTCCAGGAAATCGCGGTACGACCTGTTGCAGCGGTTATACCGCACCTCGTCTCCGTCGACTTCGAGGATACTCATGGGCAGCGTGTCGAAGTACTGCCCCAGATTGTCGTCATCGTCGGACAGGACGGCCAGATCGTACAGGCTGATCCGGCCGGTAGCGGCGTAGTAATCCGCCTCTGCGGGGTTTTCGAACTCCAGGGTCGTGCCATTTTCGAAGAGAGAAAGAATCCCCTCAAATGGCAGCGGCTTCCCGTAGTAGTATCCCTGGATTCTTGTACAGCCGATTTCCTTGAGGAAGTCGGCCTGTTCCTTTTCTTCCACGCCCTCGCAGACGGTCTCCATGCCGAGACCGATCGCCATCTTCATCAGCTCCGTCAGGATGATCTTGCTCTCGTCCCCCTCGTCGAAACGCTCCATGAAACGCATGTCGAACTTGATGAGGTCAAAGTGGATCTGCTGCAGCACGTCGAGGGAGGAGTAGCCGCTGCCGAAGTCATCCATCCACACCGGGAAGCCGAGCTCCCGGAAGCGGTTCACCTGCGTCTTCATGAACTCGAAGTCACTGCCGATGACGCTCTCCGTGATCTCAATGGTGATCATGGAGCGATCGATGCCGGCGTCGTCCACCCGCTTTCTGATCTCCTCCACGATGTCGCAGGTGTCAAAGTCGGAGCGGGAGAGGTTGACGGACTGGGGCACCACGTAGAGGCCTGCCTCCGCCTGCTTCTTCATCTTTTCCAGCACCTGCTCGAGCACGTAGAGATCCAGCTTATAGATCAGCCTGGCCTCTTCGAGCGCGGGTATAAACTCGGCGGGGGAAAGAAAACCGAGGGTCGGATCGATCCAGCGGGACAGCGCCTCTTCGTCGCAGATCTTGCCGTCGGCGGCCCGGATGATCGGCTGGTAGTACACCTTGATCCAGCCCTCGGCAAGCGCGCGGTCCAGGTTGTCGTAGATATAGCGGTAGCGGTCAGCCGCTTTCAGCATGCTTTCATCAAACCAGGTGTAGCTCGATGAGAAGAACTCCTTGTTGTGGTCGCAGGCATGCTTCGCGCGGTCACAGGCGAGGTTGACATCAACCGAGCCCAGCCTGCCGGAGTAGATGCCGACTCTGACAATAAGCGGTTTTCCGTCGTCCAGCGTCAGGCATTTCCGGAAAAATGCCTCAAGGGATGCCTCCACGCCCTCTTCTTCCGAAGCCGCGGCAAAATGGTCTCCGCTGTAGCGGCAGACTCTTTTCTCCCCGAAGTGCTCCGCGAGAGTTTCCGCGAAGGCGCGAAGGATCTGATCGCCCCCCTCAAACCCGTACTGGCGGTTGTAATGCTTCATGCCGACGATGTCGAAATACAGCATGACCGGATGTTTGCCTTCCCCGAGCATGCGGTCCCGCTCTTCGGCAGCGAGCCTGAAGAAGTGGCGGTTGTTCGGAAGTCCCGTCAGCTTGTCGGTCAGGAGCTGCCTGTTCAGGTCGTCGATGTAGTTCTTAATCTGGCCGCGCATCTGCGAGAACGCGTTGGTCAGCGTACCGACCTCGTCGCGGCGCTTGCTGCCGCTCAGCTCGATGTCATAATCCGCGTCGGCCAGTCTCATCGAGGCGTCTGTGAGCTCCTGCAGCGGGCGGGTCAGCGCCCGGAGGGCCAGCATGATGATGACCGAGAAGACAGCGGTGATGAAGAGGGTGATGAACAGATTGTCCTCCGCGAGCCTTGTCCAGCCGGCGTTGATTTCCTTTGTGGGCGCCGCAAGGACCAGCTTCATGCCGTTCGTCAGCGTACAGAAGGACAGCTGCCGCTCTTCTCCGTTCACGTTATAGCGGATCAGCTCGTCGCCGCTGCTGTCCATGACGAAATAATCCGCGCTGAAACGCAGATCGGCGGTGTCCAGAACATCGCCGAATTCTCTCTCCGGATGGTAAAGCACGTGGTTCTTGTCATCAAGAAGGCTGACAAAGCCCGTGTCGTAGACGCGGATGTCTTTCACCTGATCGGTCAGAATCCCGACGGGAAGGTCCATGCCGATCACGCCGATCAGGGTGCCGGAGCGATAGATCGGGATGACGTAGGAGCAGATCCATATGTCTTCCGGAGCCTCAGTTTTATAAGGGCCGACCCAGGTGGGGCGCCCGTGTTCGATGGGCTGATAATACCAGATGGCGTACGCTGTGTCCGACGGGTCCAGCGTCCGGGCGTCTATCGGCTCCTGCTCCGCAAAGCCTGTTTTACCTGCTCTCGCATAGAAAAAGCCGTGTACGGTCTCGCTGATCTCCGGATTGACGCAGAAATAATAGCCGTTCACGCCGTGCGTATGATTCGCAATCGCTGAAAACGGCTCCAGAATTCCGGCCAGATACTCCTTGAGGTAGGCGTCCAGCTGCGCTGTCTGCTCAGGCGTGCGTTCCGACGCCTTTATGTCCGCGCCGATCGCGCCATTTTCGGCGAGAATGACTCTGTCCAGCGCATCTGCGGCGATATTGCTGATCATCTCGGCGGACTGCTCGATGCTCTCCGTATAGTTTTCCACGGACTTCTTCGTGTCCTGTCCGATGAGGCCCATCTTCTCGACAGAGTTCCGGTCGTTTTCCGCGCGGAGCACGATAAACGTAGCCGCGAACACGCTCATGCTCGTCGTGAGGATGGCCGCGATGGTCAAAAGCAGGATTTTGATACGGATTGAATGCATCATCTCACCTCAGTTCAATGCAGTGCCACTACGGGTTACCTGATGGTGACATCCCGATACATGTTTTTTACGGAGCCGTTCCAGTAGGCCTTCACCCCGCTGACCCGGTCCGACAGGACATATACGCGCTTTCTGGAATGCAGCGGAATCCAGGCGGCGTCTTCCTGCACGATGATCCGTTCCAGATCCCTGTACTCCTTGACGCGCTTTTTCCTGTCCGTGATGGCCCGCGCCTCCCGGACGCGCGCCATGACCGCTTCGTCTGCATAGCAGAGACTGCGGTTTATCGTATTTCCCCGGTTTCCGAAGAAGGTGTAGAAGAAATTGTCCGGATCGTTAAAATCCGCCATCCACGCGGCCGTGTAGCAGGTGAGTTCCCCTTTTTTCCGGAGGCGCATGAATTCGTCTTCATCGAGAACCTTTATAGCCGCATGGACGCCGACCTTTTCCCACATGGAAACCGCGAGGCGCATCAGCGTCATCTCCCACTGGGTCGAGGAGGACTTCATCTGGACCGTGAGATCAAAGCCGTCAGGGTAACCGGCCGCCGCAAGAAGCGCCGCCGCCTCGTCAGGATCATAGGGAATCTTCGGGAGCTCGGGATTGTAGCCGTAGAGGCCGTGGGGGATGATGCCATTTTCGACCTCACCCAGCCCGCTGTAAACCACATCCAGCAGCATCTCCCGGTTCAGGGCGAGCTGCAGGGCTTTTCTCACGTTTACGTCATCAAGCGGAGGGACCGACGCGTTGAGTGCGATATAGGAGATGCCGATGCGCGGGACCGTGAGCAGCCTGTCCTTGTAGATGTCCCCGTGCATATAGAACTCCGCGTAATCTCCGATCTCATCCAGATCGAGGATATCGAGCCCGCCATTTTCGAAGAGCGTCATCGTCTCCTCCGGCTCCGTGAGGAAGCGGAGGTCGAGCCCCTCGTTCGCGGGAGCTCCCATAAAGCACTTCGGATTCGCGGTGAGGATCAGGCCCTCCGGGGTCCATTCCCGCAGGATATAAGAGCCGGTTCCTATGGTACTTGCGGGGTCAGTGCCGAAGCTGTCCCCGGCCTTTTGCACGGTCGCCTCATCGAGGATCGACGCGCCCGGCATGGACAGGCTCGCGAGGAAGGCCGCGAACGGCTCCTCGAGCGTGATCGAAAAATCAAGATCACTGATCACCTGAAAGCCCTCGAGGGTCTCTGCCTGTCCACTCATCAGCGCCTCCGCGCCCAGGATCTTGTCCGCGATGTCCTGGTTGCAGGCATCCGGATGCGTCAGAAGCCGCTCAAAGGTAAACTGCACATCCGAGGAGGTGAGCGCCGCCCCGTTGCTGAACTTGACGCCTTTCCGCAGATGGAAGGTGTACGTGCACCCGTCCTCTGACAGCTGCCACGACTCCGCCAGAGAGGGAAGAATCTCCCTCTGTCCGTCCGCGTCGTTTACGGTCTCCACGAGACGGTTGAACACATTCTGCGCGACGGTGTAGTGAATCGACGTGCACTGAAAATCCACGGTGTCCGGCTCGTCCTCCACCGCCGTGAGGAAGCGGGACCTGTCGGGCTCCGCCGTCCCCGCCAGGGCCCGGACAGCCGGCAGCATCAGGAAGAACATCAGCAAAAGGGCGCTGATGATCGGTTTTCTGTTATAGATCGGCCTCAGCATAGATTTTTCCACCTCAATATGGTTGGTCATGGGTCGGTCATATGTCAGCGCGCGAAAAAAGCGCCGCCGGTTCGGCAACCAGACAGAGGTCCAGTTCCCTGAAGATTCTCAGCAGCGTCGCAAGGTTCGGAGAACTCCGCCCGGATTCGATCCGGGCCACGGAAGAATGCGGAAGCCCGCACAGGTCGGCAAGATCGCGCTGCGACAGAGAAAGCTCGTGGCGGCGCTCTACCATTTTCCCGATAATCAGGGTCATCGCTTCGATGTCTGCGTCATCTCTACACATGGGAATCCTCCAGTATCAGACATACCAGAATGATAGCATAAATGCGTCCGTCCGTCAACGATATGACAGGGGGTCTGACCCCTTGTCATATAAAAAGCACCGGGGCTTACACGCCCCGGCGCTGTGTTCTCACATGCTTCTCTTACATATGTTTTTAAAGGAATCCCGGAGTCACTTCGTGCCCTTGCACTGATTGGTGACCATCAGAAGCAGCACGAGCCCGATGATGTCGATGCCGATGAAGATCAGGTACGGCATCGTATAGTCTCCCCCGGACGCGGCAAGCGCCACCGCCATGATGATAAATGCCCCTTTTTGAATCAGGGATGCGATCGGAGAAACCAGCGCATTGGCCGCGGCAAAGTCCTTCCTGCCGTAGACCGAGATCACCAGGGACGGCATCAGGTTGAGAAGGCCTCCGATGCCGAGTCCGACGAACACGATCGCCACGTAAGTCAGCGCCTCTACCTTCGCGAAGATCAGCAGCAGAAGCGCGGCGATATAGCTGAGAGAATAGACCGCGGAAGCGAGCTTCGTTCCGATCTTCTGATCAAGCCAGCCCCAGAAATAGGAGCCGGCGATACCGACCACAGCCGCGATCGTCAGCATCATGAGCGCTTTGCTCTGCGCCGCTTCCGGACCGATGGAAGGCGCGAGGACGCTGATCATTCTCGGGACAAACTGGGATACGACGCCGACCGTCACCATCCACAGCATGCCGAATCCCACGGAAATCAGCCACATGTCCTTGTCCCGGAGAAGGCGCCCTACGGTGAACGGGCTCTTGTAGTTCTTCATCTCCTCCATCTGGATCTTGTAGGCTTCCTCTCCGTCCGGCAGATTGTCCGGATACGCGCCGACCTCGGACGGCTGGTCCTTGACCCAGAAGAAGGAAGCAATCCCGAGCACGACCATGACGGCGCCCATCACGATGTGGGCTTTGGGAATGCCGAGCAGCCCGTAAAGCGCGCTCATGATCGCCACAAACGTGGCGGTGCAGATCGGGGCGCCCATCGTGGCCCATCCGAGGGCGATTCCCTTTTTTCTGGGGAACCAGTTTCCCATCAGAGCCGCCGTGCAGATGAGGCCGAAAGCCATGGAGAAAAATACAAAGGCCGTGAGGCAGATGAGGTACAGGATCGGGCTGTTCACAAATCCGAACACCGCATAAAGAATACCCGTGACGATCAGGGCGAAACCGCTCATTTTCTTAATCCCGGTCTTCATCAGCATGCGGCCGAAGAAAATGCCGCCGAAAACCGCTATGATGCCGGCAGGGGTTGCGAATCCGAGCAGCTGGTTGGAATCCATCCGTGCATGGCTGCGAAAGCCGAGGGGTACAGGTTTAAGCCGTCAGAGCCTATGCCCGACCAGAAATAATACAGAAGGGCCGTGTACAGAATCATACTCCAGCCCCATTTGCCGAAACGGCTGTTTGTCAGTTCCTTGTTCATGTCTTCACCTCTCCCGTGATAATTCAAGTGGTGCAAGTCGTCAGGATCGATACATCCATATTTATGAAGCCATGAAAAGTATAACATAGTCGATTATTGTTGAAAAGACAGCCACACGCGCATCTCATTCTCGCCCCGGTTCGCCCAGGCGTAATAAGGAATCAGCCGGATCTTCTGTGGACGGTACGTATAACTGCTCCGGTCCGTCGTATAGAGCGCGGGCGCCTCAGAGCTGAGCCGCAGGCCGTCGCAGTCGATCACGCCGACCCCGCCGAGCAGATCCTCCTCAAAGCTGTACGATAATGGCGCCTCCTCCGGCAGGTACAGCTCGTGGAGATCCGCGCCGTTGTCCGCTTCCTCCGCGCAGAAGACCTGCGGGCCGCGGCAGACCGCCACCTTCCCGACGTCCGCGGACACCTTCGGGTTCGCGTACCAGCGCTTCGGGGTCATCGCGATGTCGATCCCGATCTCATGCCCGCCCGGGCACAGCGTCAGATATAAGTAGCCGTCCCGGACATCCGCACCGGCACCCGGAGAAAGCACTTCCTTCCCGTCGAGCGTGCAGCTGACGCCGTCGACCCAGCCCGGAATCCGGATGCCGACGCGCGCGTCCGCGTCATGTACGTCAGCGCGGATGCGGATCTCCCCGGAGCGGGGGTAGTCGCAGTTCATCGCGAGGTCAAGGCTCCCGCCTTCATACGCCGCATGCATCTGCGAGGCGATGAAAAGGTTCACCAGGATCTCCTCCTCCCGGGCCAGATAGATGTACTGTTCGAGAGAAGTTAAAAGCCGCGCGAGATTGGGCGGGCAGCAGGCGCAGCCCAGCCACTCGGGGCGGACGCATTTGACATGGCTCTTCCCGGGATCGAGATGTGATTTCGCCGGGACGGCCTCGAGCGGATTGACGTAGAAGAAATGCCGCCCGTCGAGGGCCATGCCCGCGAGCGCCGTATTGTAGAGGGCCCGCTCCATCACGTCCGCATACTCTCCCCGCGGGGCGAGGCGCAGCATCTGCGCGGCGAAAAAGATCAGTCCGACGGACGCGCAGGTCTCGCAGTACATGGTGTCGTTCGGCAGGTCGTAATCCAGCGTAAATGCCTCTCCCGTCACCGTCGACCCGATGCCGCCCGTGATGTACATCCTTTTGTCCACGATGTTCCGCCAGATCGCCTCGCAGGCGATGCGCGCCTCTTCATTCGGCGCGGACGCCGCCAGGTCGGCCATGGCCGTGCACAGATAGACCAGGCGCACCGCGTGGCCTTCCGCGGTCGTCTGCTGAAGGGCCGGCTCATGGATCTGGAAATAGCGCAGGGGGAAGCGGTACACCCCGTCGATCACAGGCTCTTTCGCATCCTCTTTGACCTGTCTGATAAACAGCTCCGGATCCCTTCCTCTCTCCCTGATGAAGAAATCGGCAAGGTTCAGATACCGCTTCTCATTTGTCAGATGATAGAGCTTCATCAGGCCGATTTCGACCTCCTCGTGGCCGTCGACCGCCCTGAGCTTTCCCTCCTCCGCGCCGAAGGTGGCGTCGAGATGATCGGCGAGCTTCACGGCCGTCTTAAGAACCAGCTCGTTCCCCGTCGCTGTGTAGTAGGCGACAGCCGCCTCAAGAAAATGCCCCGCGCAGTACAGCTCGTGGCTCTCGCCGAGCCGCTTGTAGCGCCGCTCCGGTTCCTTGATCGTGAAATAGGTGTGGAGATAGCCGTCCGGCTGCTGGGCCGCGGCGATCAGCTCCACCACGCTGTCAGCCTCGGCGCGCAGCCCCTCATCCGGCGTCTCCCTGAGGGAGCCGGCGGCCGCCTCCAGCCACTTATAGACGTCGCTGTCCTGGAAGACCCAGCCGTAGTGGTCTCCCTCCGCTCTCCCGGCCGCGATCCGGAAATTCTCGATCGCGTGGCTCTTCTCGCTGGGAATGCCCGGGTCGTCACGCTCCTTTTCGATCGTGATGTCCGCCCTGTCGTTCAGCACATCCCACTGGTAGGGAATCATCTGAGTACGAACAAGCTTCCGGGTGTGGCCCCAGAAGCTGTCCGTGATGGATATCTGCATATTCCGAGTTGTTTTGGTATCCATACGCATCCTTTTCTTTGAATTATATGACAGGGGGTCAGACCCCCTGTCATATTTTCAGGTTCTGATTACTCCGCAAGAATCTCGTCGATCGTTGCCTGCGCCTCGGCCGCTGCATCGGCCGGCTCGCTCTCGCCCGTGATGACCTTGTTGAAGGCGAGGGAAATGGCGTCGGAGATGCTGGGCCAGTTGGGCAGCGGGCCTCTGGCGTTGGCGTACTGCATCTCCTCGACAAATGCTTCGTAGACCGGGTCGCCTTCGAACTGGCCTTCCGCGATCGTGGAGTCGGCGGAGATATAGCCCATCGCATTCATCATGTAGAGGCATGTGTCCTTGCTGGTCGCGTACTCCAGGAACTTAATGGCCGCTTCCTCGTTGCCGCCCGCGATGACCGCGTAGTTCTCGCCGCCAAGGCCGGAAGCCTGCTGCGCATCCTGCGGGATCGGCGCCACGTTCCACTTCAGATCCGGGACCTCGGAGCGCATGGTCGGGATCTGCCACGTGCCGTTGATCATCATGGCGAGGTTGCCGGCGATGAACTGATGCATCGTGTCGCCCTGTGTCCAGTTGATCGCTTCCTTCGTCATGGCGCCGGAGTCGACCAGTTCCTTGATGAAGCTCAGCGCCTTGATGCCGCCTTCCGAGTTGATCTCATACGCCGTAGCGCCGGTCGACCACACCCAGGGAAGGAAGTTGAAGGTGCCTTCTTCGTTCTGCAGGCTGCTGAACGCAAAACCGGAAACCGTATCCGTCGTGCAGGCTTTCGCCGCCTCGAGGAGCTCGTCCCAGGTCGTCGGTATTTCATAGCCCGCCGCCTCAAGCATGTCTTCATTGTAGAAGAGCAGGAGGTCGTTGCTTCCGAAGGGCACGCCGTAGAGTTTTCCGTCGAGCGTGCAGGAATTCTTCGGCCCGTCATAATATGTGCTCACATCGAAGCGGTCCGTGAGGTCGGCGAAGATGCCCATGGCCGCGTACGCCGCGTGATCGGGGTTATCCAGGATGACCAGATCCGGCAGCTCATCAGCGGATGCGCCGATGGAGAGCTGCTTTTTGAAATCAGCGAAGGGAACGTATTTCGCCTCCACCGTGATGCCGTCCTGTGAACCGTTGAACTCGTCGATAATGTGCGCCAGGGCTTCCTGATGGCCGGCTGTCTCCCAGTAATACCAGATCGTCACGTCCCCGGAAGGCTCTTCCGCGTATGCGTTCCCCGCCAGCAGCGCGCCGGCCAGAAGCGAAGCAGCAAGTAAAGAAGCGATTTTCTTCATAAGATCGGACCTCCTATCCAATATAACACGTTTCATTGCATTTACACAGCGGCTGATCAGACCTTGTTTTGTGATACCTGTATTATACCTTTCCCCCTCGCGGGCAAAAAACTCAAAAAAACATGAAAAAGGGGGACAGTTCTAAAGTGTGTTGTCCTGTTTCATCGGATAGAGGAGCGTGATGGCCGTCCCCTGCCCCGCTTCGCTGGTGATGTCAAAGATGCCCTGCCCGTCGGTATACATCCGGAAGCGCGTGACGGCAATGCGGAGACCCATGTGCTCGTTGTCCCCGCCGGAGGCGTCCCCGTTCCCGCGGATCCGCTGAAGGGCTTCCGGCGGAATGCCCTGGCCGTTGTCCCTCACGACGATGCGGATCATCCTGTCCTCGCGCGTTAAGATGACGTCCAGCACATACTTTCCCTGTTCCTTCTCGAAGCCGTGGATGATGGCATTTTCGACGAAAGGCTGCAGGAGGAGCTTGTGGATCTTCTCCTCCATCAGCTCCGGCTCCACGTGGATGTTGCAGACAAAGGAGCTCTTCAGCCTGTACTGCTGCAGGTAAACATAGCGCTTCAGCCACTCGATCTCGTCCCTTATGGGCACCTCGCCGCCGTAATCCGAGATCGCGTATCTCAAAATCGTGGCGAGGGAATTGATCGCGTTGCTGATGTCAAAGGCGTCCTTCTCGATGGCCATCCAGTTGATGGTGTCCAGTGTATTATAGAGAAAATGCGGGTTGATCTGCGCTTCCATCGCCTTCAGTTCCGCCTGGGTCCGCTTCTCGTTGGCCTCCCGCTCCTTTTCCTGCGCGTCCTCCAGCTTCGTGACGGTCCGGTTAAACTCCTCCGCTACCGTGTCCATCTCGGACGGCCTGTCCCCGTCCTCCGGCACCCGCGCGCTCAGGTCGCCGCTGCCGACCTGCTGCATCGACGTCACCACGCGGTTGACGGAAGAGACCAGCCGGCCGGTCTGCCGCATGACCAGGATGACCGCAAGGAGAACGGCCATGAGGCTGATGGCCGCGATGAGGCCCAGATTCCAGGCGAGGGTGCGCCCGTAGCGGCTCTGGTCGGTGACGCTCACAAGCTTCCACCCGTAGGTTTCATCCGTATAGGTATAGATCCCGGTTTTGTCGAGCTCCTGATCCAGGCGGCCGCCGATCCGGTTCTTGTCCGGATGGGAGATGATCCTGCCGTCTTCACCGAGAAGGCAGCAGTAATCTGTCTCTCCCGCCCCGGAGGCGGCGCCGGGAAGCAGCGTCTCCTCAAGGAGCGACTCGTCGAGGCTGATCACGGCGATCCCGCACTGCTTCTCCAGATTCCTGTAATCAATGATGCGGTGCGCCATGTGGAACAGATAGTAGTCATCGCCCGCGAAGCGGGTCGCATATTCCGTCGGATAGAGATGATACCGGCTGTCGGAGGAGACCTGCCGGTACAGCTCCTCCTTCGAGAGCGAGAACTGTCCCAGCCAGGGATTCTCATAGGTCGCAGACGTGATCCGGTGACAGGTGATCATCGAGCCATTTTCGGTGATGACCGTGATGGCCCGGATATAGTCCCTGCTGTTCATCAAAGCGCTCAGATACCGCCGCATCTGATTGACAGTTACGGCGGCATCCACATCCCGGTTCAGCTTGTCTGTCCAGGAAGTCATATTGTCATCTGTGTAGATCTGCAGCAGGATATCCTCGCAGGCCTCGAGGCGGAGATGCATGTTCTTGTCCGCCTGCATGAGGCTCGTCTGCATCATATCCTCGGTGTTGTGCTGGATGAGCTGAAACGTGTTGTAGAGCAGGATGACCGTGATGAGGGTGATCGGCACGATCGACGTCAGCACAAAGATCCGGATCAGATTCCTGCTCAGACTGCGTTTCTTCATCAGCTCATTCCCCGCTTATCCCTTGACGGCGCCGTTGGTCATGCCGGCGATGATGTATTTCTGCATAAATATAAAGATCAGTGTGACGGGGATGATGGTCACGATGGCAAAGGCCGTCAGATAACTCCATCTCGTCCCGTACTGTCCCATGAAATTGAAGATGCCCGCCGTGATCGGACGCTTCTGCTGGTCAAGAATAAATGTCATGCCGTACGCCAGATCTCCCCACGCGTACAGGAAGGAGAAGATCGCGCACACGATCACGCCCGGCTTCGCGACCGGCACCAGCACCCGCATGAAGGCGCCGAAGCGGTTGCACCCGTCGATATACGCCGCCTCCTCCAGCTCCTTCGGGATTGAGGCGAAGTAGTTCTTCAGAATCAGCACCGAAAATGGGATGCCGATCGTCGCGTCCGCCAGAATCGCCGCCCACCAGGTATTATACACGTGCGCTTTCTTGAACATGACGAACATCGGCGTAAGCAGCACGGACACCGGCAGCATCTGGGTGACCAGGAAGCTGAGGAGCATGGCATTTTTGCCGCGGAAGCGGTATCTGGCGATGGCGTACGAGGCCGGGACAGCGAGGACCACCGCGATCAGCATCGAGCCGGCGGAAATCAGGAAGCTGTTGGCGAAGGACTGGAACATGTTGAAGTCCCCGGTCTCCACCTGCGCCGCGTAGGATTTCGTGTTCAGCTCATGCGGATAAAAGGTCGGCGGATACTGGAAGATCTCCTTCTCCGTCTTCAGCGAAGTGATCAGCGTCCAGAACAGCGGAAACATAAGGACCGCCAGGATCAGCAGCGCCGCGATGCACAAAAGTACATTCTTCTTTCCGGTTATTTTTTTCTCCTCGCCCATCATTCATCCTCCCCGCTCATGGTAATCCGCAGATACACAATGCCCACCAGGAGAAGAATGACCAGCAGCATGTTCGCCACGGCCGAGCCCACGCTGTAATTGAACAGCTCGAAGGACTGCTTGTACGAGTAGGTGGACAGAAGATGCGTCGAATTCACCGGGCCGCCGCTTGTCATGACGTAGACCAGGTCGTACACCTTGAAGGTATAGATGAAGCCAAGCACGAGGACCGACTCGATCGTGCGGCGCAGCAGCGGGACCGTGATGCGGAAAAATGCCTGCCTGCCGTTTGCGCCGTCGATGGCCGCGCTCTCATACAGTTCCTGCGGAATGGTCGTAAGCCCCGTCGAGATCAGGATCGTGTTGAAAGGAATGCCGATCCAGATGTTGGCGATGATCACCACGAGCATCGCCGTCTTCGAGCTTGTGAGCCATTCGATATTTTTTGAAATCAGACCGACGGAGCGAAGAAAGTAATTGACCACGCCGATATCCGTTGCAAACATCAGTTTGAAGATCAACGCCGTCACCGTCATGGGGATCATCCACGGGATCATGAGGAATCCCCGGACCGGCTTTGACAGCCTGAAATTCTTGTTGAAAAGGAGCGCCAGCGCGAACCCGATCAGGAACTGAAACACCAGGCACGAAACCGTGAACAGCAGCGTGTTCCACATGGACCTTAAGAACACCTCGTCGTGAAACAGCTTCACATAGTTTTCCAGGCCGATAAAGTGCTTCTCTCCCCGCGACAGATTCGCGACGGTCACATCCTGCAGGCTCAGGATGATGTTGCTGATGATCGGATATCCCACAAAGACCAGCATGTAGATAAATGCCGGCAGCGCAAACAGCAGTCCGATATTGTCATACCGGAAAAACCGTTTGATCCTCTCCATAAAAATGCCTCCCTTCAGATGTCCTTTGGTTCCTTCTTACCTGCGAGTTTAAAGCCGCGCGGCGCATCTGTTAAGAAGAGAAGTCTGGAAAAGGGGGGAAGATTCTAATCTGTTTTCATTCCGCCGGTCTGCCTTCTTTCTGCCGGTCAGCCTTTTCCTATCTGTGGGTTTTCCGGTAATCCGTCGGCAGGAGGCCCGTGGCCTCCTTGAAGACCTTGCTGAAGTACTTGGGATCCGCATACCCGCTCTGCTCCGCGATCTCATAGAGCTTCAGGTTCGTCCCGCAGAGCAGTTCCTTGGCTTTGACGATCCGGTAATTCTTGAGGTAAGTGCTGAAGGTCACGCCTTCTTCCCTGTGGAACAGCGTGCCCAGATACTCCGGCGTCATGTTCAGCCGGTTCCCGATCTCCTCCAGCGTGATCCCCGTCCGGTAGAATTCATGGATCATCCGCTTCATGCGCTTCACCGTCAGATGTGTGTTGCTCTCGTCCTGATCCTCCGTCCTGATATGGGCGAGAATGAGATCCGCGGCCGCCGAGAGCTCCTCCCGCAGCTTCGCGTTCATGATCCTGTTCAGCAGTTCCTGCTGGTCGAGCTTTCCCGCGTCCAGATGGCCGATCTCCTTCGCGATGCCGATCACGGCCCAGAAAAAGCGGACATAGCTCTCCTTGATCTCCTTCGGCGCGTAGACCTTCCCGTCCCGGAAGGACTCCTGGAAGCGCGCGAACAGTTCCCGGATCTTTTCCGTTTCATTGGCGCATATCGCCTGACGGATCTGCGTCTCGAGCTCGATCGGATACACCGAGGAGGCCGTCTGGATCCGTGTGATGCCCGGGTAGTAGATGATCACGCCGTCATCGAGCGAGATGTTCCACTCCATGTAGGGATAGAGGGCCATGAAGCCTTCCCTAAGCTCCTTTATGCCGGCCACCTCCGTCCAGGCGACCGCCATTTTCTCCGGCGCGCCCATGAGGATCTGCCTCTGGAGCCACCTCTCCAGGTCATGCGCGTCCTCATAGCCGCGCACGACGCCCACCATGCAGCCGCGGATGTCCCGCTCCGGAATGACAAAAAAGATCTCCGGGTATAAGGACAGGGTGTGTCTGAAGAAGCGCTGTGCTTTTTCGCCCTGCCCTTCGCCGGCGTACACCGAGAGAAGGCACAGGGGGCTGTCCGCCCGCATGCCGCACTGGCGCTGAAGGCCGTTAAGGAGCGCGTCGTCCGGCTCTGTCCTGCCGGAAATGAGATCGTAGAGCGCCTCCTCCGGCGTCCCGGCCGGATAGGTCTCCTGCCGGTCCCTTAAGAGCTGCTCCTCCACATTGCCGAGCGACTGCAGGAACTCGCCGTAGGCGATCGGCTTCAGCAGATATTCCGTGACGCCGAGGCGCATAGCTTTTCTGGCGTACTCGAACTCGGAGTAGGCGCTCAGCACGATCGCGCGGGCTGCGATCCCCTCTTCTACCATCGCGGACAGCATCTCGAGGCCGTCCATCTCCGGCATCTTGATGTCCGTGATGACGATGTCCGGCCTGAGTTCCCGAAGAAGCGCGAGTCCCTCCGCCCCGTTTTTTGCCTCGCCCACGATCTCAAACGGCCGGCCCGTGCGGCCAAGAAGCTTCTCGATGCCCTCCCTTATTCTGATTTCATCCTCTACGATCAGTACTCTCATCACGAAACCGTTTCCCGTCTTCCAAATTTCGAATGATGTAAAACCGCACCTTCAGAGATATCTCTCTACCCGCTTTTCTATCAGGCTGAAATCTATCCCGCATGTTCCTTCAGACAATCCGATCGGAATGGTATCCCGGAAGCTGTAGACCTCCGGATCACTGTCCTTTTCAAGCAGATAGACTGTCACCTTTCTCTTCTTCGGATCTACGATCCAGTACTCTCTCACACCTGCGTCCGCGTACTTATGCAGCTTTGTATACTTGTCTCTCTTCACAGAGGAAGGAGACACAATCTCCACCACCAGATCCGGTGCGCCTTCAAACCGAACCGCGCCGGGAGCCTCATGATCACCGCAGATCACAAACAGATCCGGCTGTATCATTGTATAGTTGTCTCTGTCCAGCCTGACATCACAAGGAGACAGCCAGACTTCACATGGCATCGCATGCCGGTCCGCGCACGCACGGAACTGCAGATACAGCTCTCCGAGAATCCCCTGATGAGCCTTCGTCGGAGCGCCCATATCATAGAAAACCCCGTCGATGAGCTCGACCCGCCTGTCATCAGGAAGCATATAGTACTCATCAACCGTATGCCATTCTCTGTCCATCGCTACGTTATAAGGCGCGGTCTCCTCACGAAGCAGATCCGCCATATAAGCAGCCCTTGAAGGATAGTTATATAGAGAACGGGAAGATCTGTATTCCCGCGGATCAAGAACATCCTCCAGCGCCTCGAGCGTTTTCCTGCGCGGTGCCTTTGTCTCTCCGCTGAAAATCTTCTGAAGCGTCCCCAGAGGAACTCCGCTTTCTCTGGAAAGCTCCCGGTTTGTCCATCCCTGTTCAGCTTTTTTCTGCCTCATCTCTTCAATTGTCATGACGGCTCCTTCCTTCATCAGGAAAAACCAGAACGTTTGTTCTTTATACATTCTATCATGTTCTCAACCGTTCGTCAACCGTTTGTCAACCGTTTCGGATTCTTCCTGCAACCGTTTGCCGTCAGGATTCTGCATGCTTCAGGAAGAGTTCTGTGCTATAGTAGGCTCATGAACATCATTAAAGCTTTTTAAAGGAGACAATTATGATCGCAGCTTGCAAAACCTGCATTCTTGAGAAGTCACTTGTCCATTACCCGGAGGATGCTCCGGCGTCTCAGATCGAGCAGTATCAGAACAAGGTGCGCGCCATCGTCCGCGATTTTCCGGACGACGGGACAGGCCCCGAGCTCGCTTGGGAGATCAAGCAGATCCGCAAGGAGATCTTCAAGGTGAAGCCGGCGGACTTTACCGGCATCAAGAAGCATTATAATCAGCTCCTCTTATCAATGGAGGACGCGCTTAAGGAAAAGATCAGGAAGGCTCCCGATCCGCTCTTAAGCGCTGTCCGGTACGCCATGACCGGAAACTATATCGACTATTCGGCCCTGAAGACCGTTGAGGACGCCGTGCTCCTTGCACTTCTTGACAAAGCGGATGCGGCGGTCCCGGATCCGGAGACATACGCGCATCTGCGCGCTTCCATCCAAAGCGCGAAAAAGATGGTCTATCTCACAGATAACTGCGGGGAGATCCTTCTCGACAAGCTCCTGATCGAAGAGATGCTGCGCATGAATCCGGCGCTGTCCGTGACCGTGCTCGTGCGCGGGTCTTCCGAAGGAAATGACGCGACGATGACGGACGCGGAGGAGGTCGGCCTCACTTCTGTCTGCCGCGTGGCGGGAAATGGCGCGCCGCTCGACGCGACCGTCCTGAAATGCCTGTCGGCAGAAGCGCGGAGCCTTATGAGTGAAGCGGATTTCATCATGGCAAAAGGCCAGGCGAATTATGAGTCCCTGCACGGCAGCGGTCTTCCGATCTATTTTCTGTTTATGTGCAAATGCGACTTTTTCACGTCGCGTTTCCAAGTGCCGAAGTACGGCGTGATCCTCACGGGAGGTGGAAATGAGTATGAAACGTGATCTGTACAAAGGCGCACGCCGGACAGCTGTCCGCAGGCGTCTCACCGCTGTCCTTGCGGCGGCCGGGCTGCTCGCGGCGCCGGCGGCATTTCCGGCGGCTGTCCCGGCGGCAGCCGACCGTCTCGTGACCGGTCCTGCCGCATCTGATGCGCAGGATGATCCGGCGGCGTCCGTTTCGGCCGCGGGCGGTGCAGAGGCGGCCAAGTGGGCCGTCTATGTCTATCTGTGCGGCAGCGACCTGGAATCCGAGCACGGCGCGGCGACGGGGGATTTCAGCGAGATCCTGGAGGCGCAGCTGCCGGCGGACGTTCAGGTCGTTGTCGAGACCGGCGGCGCCTCCTCATGGCAGAACGATGTCGTGGATCCGGACTATCTGGAGCGCTATCTCATCACCGCCGAAGACGCTTCCTGCGTGGACCGGCAGCCGCTTGCCAATATGGGCGAAAGCGCCACCTTCGCGGACTTTCTGACCTTCTGCCGCACGGAGTACCCCGCGGAGAAGGAAGCGGTCATCCTCTGGAACCACGGCGGCGGCAGCGCGGACGGCGTGGCTTTTGACGAGCTGTATAACTATGACAATCTGACACTCGGGGAGATAAAGGAGGCATTTCAGTCCGTCTGTCAGGAGGACGAGGCGGACCCGCCATTTGAGATGGTCGGCTTCGACGCCTGCCTCATGGCGACGATTGATACGGCGAACATACTGCGCGGCGTTTCCTCCTATATGGTCGCCAGCGAGGAGATGGAGCCGGGCTGCGGCTGGGCGTACACCTCTTTCCTGACAGCCCTCGGCGAGGATCCGGACATGGACGGAAGCGCGCTGGGACGCGTGATCTGCGACAGCTTCCTTACGGGCTGCAGGGAATACGGGGATTACGAGCACTGCACGCTGTCCCTCGTGGACCTGAAGGAGGCCGGCGCGCTCGTCGACGCCTATGACACCATGGGCGCGGAGGCGCTCGTCTCGGCCTGCGCGGACGCCGCCTTCATGGCGGAATTCGGCCGCGGCGCGGAGGATGCGGAGAACTACGGGGGCAATACCATGAGCGCGGGGTACGCGAACATGGTCGACCTGGGGGACCTCGCGGCGAAGAACGAGGCGCTGCTGCCGGAATCGGCCGGAGCCATTTTCGATGCTCTTAATAACTGTGTGCTCTACAAGGTCAGCGGGAACTACCGCTCCGCCGCGACCGGGCTCTCCTGCTACTACTCCTACGACGGAGATCAGGACAATTACAATATCTGGGCCTCCGCCTGCGCGAGTGAGAGCTTCAGCGCGTACTACACCTACATGCTGACCGGGACGCTTAATGAGGAGCTCGGCGCCTACATCTCGGACGAGCTCGGCTATACCGCGGACTGGGCGGAGCCGGATACGATCGCCGTTGCCTTCGGGGACGACAGCGAGCTTCCCGTGTCCATTGACGATGAGGGATATGTTGCCATGAAGCTTGACGCCGCGCTTATGGATGCGCTCACGTGCGTGACCTTCGAGCTCGTGATGTACGACGAGGAGGAGGATTTTATGATCTACCTCGGCACGGACAACGACATCGAGGGAGACTGGGACAGCGGCGTGTTCCGGGACAACTTCCGCAATGTGTGGGGGAGCCTCGACGGGCATCTCTGCCACATGGAGGTCATCTATACGAACGACGACTACACCTTCTACAACGTGCCGATCCTCCTTAACGGAGAGGAATACCAGCTGAAGGTGGTCTACGACAACAGCGACGGGGAATACCATATCCTGGGCGCGAATCAGGGGATCGAAGACAACGGCATGGCGGACAAAAACACCGTTACCTTAACGGAAGGCGACGTGATTACGACGCTGCACTACGCGTCCTCCATGAGCGGGGACGAAGAGCTGTCCCTGTACCCGCTGGATGAATTTACAGTGACGGACGAGACCGCCTTCCGGGAAGAGGACCTCGGAGACGGCACATACATGCTGATGTTCCGCGTGGAGGACGCCCAGTCGAGCGCCCTGTACTCGCAGCCGGCCTACCTGTCGGTCACCGGGGACGAGGCGGAAGTCAGCCTTGAGGCGGTATAAAAAGATGACAAGGGGTCAGACCCCGTGTCATGTTTCGGCATCGGAAAGGACGAACATGAACATTATACTCACGGGAATGCCGGCCTCCGGGAAAAGCACTGTCGGCGTCATCCTGGCGAAAGTGCTCGGATATGATTTTGTCGATACGGATCTCCTGATCCAAAGAAGCGCGAACGCCCGCCTTGAAGAGATCATCGCTGAAAGAGGCGTCGAAGCTTTTCTTGACCTTGAATCCTCCGTGTGCAGATCTCTAAGTGCCGAGAACACCGTGATCGCCACCGGAGGCAGCGTGGTTTACAGAGAAGCGTCGATGCTGCACTTTAAAGAGCTCGGAACCATCGTCTACCTCAAAGTCGGCATGGATGCGCTTAGGGCCCGCCTCTTTGACATGAAAGAAAGAGGCGTCGCCCTGAAGGAAGGCCAGTCGCTTGAAGACCTTTTCCTGGAGAGAACCTGCCTCTATGAGCGCTATGCCGACCTGACGGTCGATGAGAGCAGCCTGGGACTGGAGGACACCGTCAAGCTCGTCAGAGACGAGCTCAAAAAAATATGACAGAGGGGCAGACCCTCTGTCAGAAACATGACAAGGGGTCTGACCCCTTGTCATATTATTATGCCGCCCGGTCGATCGTAACCTCGCCGGAAGTGGTGTGAATTTCTACCGTTCCGCTGCCGTCGCCGCAGACGTAAGTGGATCCGTCGCTTGACATCTTAAGAGCGTTGTGCACGTCTCCGCTCGTCGTGTGCAGGTCGGCGGTAAATCCGGGCGTCTCGGGCAGAAGCGCCGTCACGTCCCCGGAGGTCGCCTTCACCCTGAGCGACTTCAGCGCGCCGAGCTCGACCTTGATGTCGCCGCTCGTGGTGTCGATCTGCACGTCGTCAGAGCCTTTCAGCGCAAGCCGGATCTGTCCGGAAGTGGCGCCGGCCTCAATGCTCTTCATCGTCCCGCCGGTGATGTTCAGGTCTCCGGAAGTACTCCCGACTTTCACGCGGCCGGCATTTCCCGCCTCTAAAGTGATCTTCCCCGACGTCGTCACGACCGACAGCTCGTCCGCGTTTTCCCCCGTCTTCATCGCCACGTCTCCGGACGTGACTTCCACATCGATGGCCGGCGCGTCGGCAGAGGCGTTGATATTGCCGGAGGTCGCGTTCAGCCTTACGGCTTCCGCCCTGAGCGACGGGATCTCCATGTCGGCGGAGGTCGCGTTGATGGCGACGTCCTTTAAGGAAATGCTTTCGGGCAGCGTCACCGTCAGCGTCTTCTGAAGGTTCGTAAAGCTGAAGTTGAAAAAGTGCGCGCCGGATTTCGAGTACTGGACGCGCAGGGTGTCGCCGTCCAGCCACCATCTCATCTCCATGTCGGCGCTGACGGATTTGTTCGCGCTCTCCTCAAGGAGGACCGTATTCTCCTTATGGTACGCGACGTTGATCCTGCCGCTGATCCAGTGGATGTCCAGGTTCTTTACATTTTCGGAAATGTCGGCCGCTCCCTTAGTATAGGACTCCGCATTTTCGTAAGTGGCTCCCATCACGTTGCATATACTGCCGATCGCGATGGCCGCGGCCGCGATCAGGAATACTGTGCAGATCACTGCGATTGTTGTCATTTTCTTATTGCTGCTCATTTGTTTATCCCCCTCTTTCTCATAATCTCCGCTGCTACAAGTCCGATGCCCGCGATGACGCCGATCGTATAGACGACGCTCGTGTAGGTGATCCTGCCGCGGAACGAAATCATATTCATCATGTTCACAAAAAGTGCCGCGTCGAGGCCGAGTACGATCAGCGCCCGATTGCTGTTACCGATGATCTTTCTGACCGGCCGGGCTTTCACCACAAAGGGCAGGAATACGACGGCCAGGCCGAACAGCAAAGCGCTTGAGGCGATGAAGAACCAGCTCCCGCGGGAGTAGAGGCAGGTCACGGCGAGAAGCACCACCATGCTGCAGGTGAAGGCGCAGAAGGTCCAGAACGCCTTGTCCTCGGGCACCATGAGAGGCGTGACGATGAGGGAGGCCGCCACGGCGAGCGAGGCGAGGACCACGAAAAACCATCCGAGCGCTCTCCCCGAGGAGAGGTTGACGATGAGGCACACGAGGATCGGGATCATGAAGAGGCCCGCAACCACGGATCCGACCGTGGCGGAACGGCGCTTCATGCGCTGTTCTCCGTAGCGGATCACCATGTCTTTTTCATCGATGAGATCGGTCACGATCTCGTTTGCTTTCAGCTGCTTCAGATATTCGGTACACGCGGGGCACTCCTTAAGGTGCTCTTCCACCAGCTCGCGGCTCTTTGCGCTGCACACGTCGTCGGCGTAGAGCGGAAGCAGGTCGCGCATCACTTCACAATTCATATTCACGACTTTTCCATCCTTTCCTGTAATCTGATTCTCGCGCGGTGGTAGGTAACTCTTGCCCAGTTTTCAGTCTTTCCGAAGATTTTGCCGATATCGGAGAAGCTCAGCTCCCCGAAGACCCTGAGCTCGAAGACTTCCCGATAGGGCTCTTCGAGGCTGTGCAGCGCCATGTGGATGCGGAAAGACGAGTCCCTCTCCACCGCGGTCCGCTCGACGCTCTTTTCCGTGTCCGGCATCTCCTCCGGAATGTCTCCGAATCTTGCCTGCCTGCGCTTTTCATCCGCGAACAGGTTTTTCGCGATCGCACAGAGCCAGGTCACCTCATCGGATTCTCCGCGGAACTCACGCTGCTTCGAAAATGCCCTGAAAAACGTCTCCTGCGTGATTTCCTCTGCGGAGGACCGGTCGCCCGATAAGGTCATGGCATAAGAGAATACCCGCATATAACAGGCTTCGTACATCTGCGCGTATCTCTCTTCTGTCACTGTTTCATCCCCCTTTCTGTTCGCTTTCATGGATTAGACGGGGAAACTTCCGATTCGTTACAGGAAATTTCAAAAATTTTTTTCCGGCGCCATTTCCGTTCCCTGATATCATATCAGAAGGCGCGAAAATATGGTAAACTGATTCATCATACGATGGGAGGAAATTCATGGGAACATCTGTGATTTTTGATATGGACGGCGTGATCTTCGACACGGAGCGGGCGATCCTCGCCTGCTGGCTCGAAGTCTCTCAGGCGTATCCCGTCGATGCCGCGCTTGTAAGAGAGACCTTTATCAGATGCATCGGCACCAACAACAAGCAGACGCTCGACATCTACAACGGCGCCTTCTCGGAATATCTGGATGAAAAACAGCGAAAAGTATTCTGGGATGAAAGCTACGGCCTGTTCCGCCGCCGCTTCCGTGGAAAAGCGCTTCCGGTCAAGCCGGGCGCAAGAGAGATTCTGGCATTTCTGAAAAACGCCGGCATAAGGACAGGCCTTGCCTCCTCCACGAACAAGGACGTCATCCTTACAGAGCTCGGCGACGCGGGACTGCTCTCTTATTTCGAGAGCATCACCGGCGGCGACGCCGTCCGGATCAGCAAGCCGAACCCGGAGATCTACCTGCTCTCCTGTAAGGACATGGGCGTAGACCCCGCGGACACCATCGCCATCGAGGACTCCTACAACGGCATCCGCGCCGCCAGGGCCGCGGGCATGCGGCCGGTCATGGTGCCCGATCTCGTGCCGCCTGACGAAGAGATGCAGACCCTCTCGGAAGTGATCCTTTCGGATTTGTTCGCCGTGATCGACTACCTGAAAACATGACACGGGGTCTGACCCCTTGTCACAAAGGGCCGGTCATTCCCTCTGGTAGCTCATAACGGAATCGTCCGGGTTGTGGTATCCTATTTCCGGCCTATGACCA
>DEFE01000011.1 GCA_002350625.1 Lachnospiraceae bacterium UBA2860 | reverse complement strand
GTGAGGACGTATGGCGGAAGCTGTGTGGATTCACTCTATTATTCCAAAGATATAGATAGTGACGCCGGAGCGTCATACATACTGCGTCGTCGCAAGACGCTCCTCGTGCAGTATGTATGACGCCCCGGCTGCTTAGTGAATGATAAAGATAAAAAGTCCGCTGCACAAAAAAGTGTCTGCCTATGGCAGACACTTTGTCCACAGCTGCTTTTAGAATATTACAGGAGTGCAGCGACAGCCAGATCGACAGACTCCATATTCGCGGTCGGCTCAAAGCGCGCGACAACTTCTCCTTTTCTGTCGACCAGGAACTTTGTAAAGTTCCACTTGATATCCGGATTATTCTTATAATCCTTATCGATCGTCTTGAGAAGTGCGCTCATGGCCAGCGCCTTCGGTCCTTTTCCGAATCCCTCAAAGCCTTTCTGACTCTTCAGGTAAACATAGAGCGGGAGCGCGCCCTCGCCGTTGACTTCGGATTTCTTCATCTGCGGGAACTGCGTATTGTACTTCAGTGTGCAGAATTCGTGGATTTCGTCGTCCGTGCCGGGCGTCTGGCCGGCAAACTGGTTGCAGGGGATGTCGATGATCTCAAAGCCTTTCTCGTGGTACTTTTCATACATCGCTTCAAGCTCTTTGTACTGGGGCGTGAAGCCGCAGCCGGTCGCTGTGTTGACGATCAGCATGACCTTGCCTTCGTAGCTGCTGAGAGAGATCTCCTCACCCTTCGGATTTGTTACGGAATATGCATATACGCTCATGTTTTTCCTCCTGACATAGACAGAAAACAGTCATAACTATTTTTTACAATTACATTGTATCAAATATAAATTGTCTGTCAAGAGCTTTTAAAAAACTTAACGCATCTCTTCGATGTGCGTGCGCAGGGCGTGGAAAGTCTCTTCGGAGAGATCGTGTTCGACTTTGCAGGCGTCTTCGCGCGCAGTTGCTTCATCAACGCCGAGCTTCTTAAAGAAGTCTGTGAGAACCTTGTGGCGCGTATAAATGCGGTCGGCGATCTCCATGCCTTTATCCGTCAGCACGATGAAGTTGGCGTGATCCATCGTGATATAGCCGTTCTCACGCAGCTGTTTTGTCGCATAACTGACAGACGGCTTGGTGACGCCGAGCTGCTGCGCGACATCGATTGAACGGATATAGCCGTGCTGTTCTTTCATCATGAGCATTGCTTCCAGATAATCTTCAGCTGATTTTCTGATTTCCATGGCTTTTTACGCCTTTCTATGTTTTTAACCAAGGTTAACATAGATTAACACACAATGCAAGGGAGAATTCCGAGCGGACATCCATTAAGGGAAAATTCCGGGCGGACGTGCATGAAGGAAAACATGGAGCCGCTCAGAGGGACACAGGACGCCGGGTCTGTTGCTACAGACAAAAGCGGAAGATTGTGCTAGAATAGGAGCGCATCACGGATACAGAAAAGATCATTCACCGAAAAGGAGTGCTGTACAATGCTTGAACTTCAGCATGTCTCGTTTGAAGTGCCGTCTGAGACAGACGAGCAGCTTGAGATCATCCGCGATCTCTCGCTTACTGTCGGGGACGGCAAATTTGTTGTTATCACAGGGCCGAACGGAGGCGGAAAGTCTACGCTCGCCCGCCTGATCGCCGGCGTTGAACAGCCGACAGAAGGACGCATCCTCTTTGACGGCGCGGATATCACCGCTGCCTCGGTCACGGAGCGCGCGAAGAAAGGCATCAGCTTCGCATTTCAGCAGCCGGTGCGCTTCAAGGGATTGACTGTCCTTGACCTCATCCGTATCGCGGCGGGAAAGGAGCTTACGATCGCGGAGGCGTGTACCTACCTCTCGGAGGTGGGGCTTTGCGCGCGCGACTATATCAACAGGGAAGTCAATGCGTCCCTGTCCGGCGGAGAACTGAAGCGCATTGAGATCGCGACTGTTCTGGCACGCGGGACAAAGCTGACGGTGTTTGACGAGCCGGAGGCCGGGATTGATCTGTGGAGTTTTCAGAACCTGATCCGCATATTTGAGAAAATGCGGGAGGAGATCAGTCTCAGCTCAATCATCATCATTTCGCACCAGGAGCGGATTCTGAATATCGCTGACGAAATTGTCGTGATCGCCGGCGGCACAATCACGAAGCAGGGACCGAAGGAAGAGATTCTGCCGCAGCTGATGGGCACCGGTGACGCAGTCGAGCAGTGCTTTGGACAGGGAAAGAGGTAACGCATGGCACAGACAGTACAGTTAAGTGACACAGAGAAGCGCATTATCGCGGAAGTGGCGGACCTTCATGAAGTGCCGATCGGCGCCTACAATTTTCGCGCGAACAGCAAGCTTGCAGGCCGCAATACAACGGCGAACATTGATATCACGTCCAAGGAAGACGGCTCCGGGATCGATATCCGCATCAAGGCGGGAACAAAAAACGAGAGCGTGCACATCCCGGTCGTGATCTCCCAGAGCGGACTTGCCGAGACAGTCTACAATGATTTTTATATCGGGGAGGACTGCGACGTCCTCATCGTGGCCGGCTGCGGCATCGACAATTGCGGCAAGCAGGATTCCGAGCACGATGGCATCCACCGTTTCTATGTCGGGAAGCGGTCGAAGGTGCGCTATGTAGAGAAGCATTACGGCTCCGGCGACGGCACCGGAAAGCGCATTCTCAATCCCGGGACGGAAGTGTACATGGAGGAAGGCAGCTCCATGACGATGGAGATGGAGCAGATCAAAGGCGTGGATTCTACGGAGCGCCTGACGAAAGCCGAGCTCGGCAAAGAAGCGAGACTCGTCGTCAAGGAACGCCTCATGACGCACGGCGAGCAGAGTGCCACCAGCATCTACAGGGTAGATCTGAACGGAGAGGGCTCAAGCGCGGATGTCGTGTCGAGATCGGTTGCCCGTGATCACTCTTACCAGAAATTTGACGCGCGCATTACCGGAAACGCCCCTTCAAGCGGCCACACGGAATGTGATTCGATCATCATGGACAGCGGAAGAATTCTCGCGGTGCCGTCCCTCGAGGCCAATGACATTGACTCGATGCTGGTGCATGAAGCAGCGATCGGCAAGATCGCGGGGGACCAGCTGACAAAGCTGATGACGCTGGGGCTGACGGAAGCGGAAGCGGAAGAACGGATTATCGCCGGCTTCCTGAAATAAGCTTCCTGAAAATAAGAAATGAACACGCTGAAAATACCGCACCGGATGGTGCGGCATTTTTTCGTCAGAACTGTTTTAAACTTCAGATCTTTTTTTGCGGAAGCATCTGACTTGTCAGGCCTGCTTTTTGCGGAAACATCTCCCTTGCCGGGACTGCCGCTCACTGCGGTGTTTTCATTTTCCTGAGCTCAGAGCGGGCGAGCGGAATCGCGAGAAGGAAGGACAGTATATCGGCGACCGCCTGCGTGATCTCGACGCCGGTGAGGCCGAATAGGCGCGGAAGAATCAGGATGAGCGGGATGAAGAAGATTCCGTTTCTCGAAGAGGAGGCAATGGATGCCTTCAGCCCCTTGCCGATCGACTGCAGCATCATGTTTGACATGGTGAATGTTCCCATGAGCGGCAGGACGGCGGCCTGATAGCGAAGGGCTGCGCTGCCCACGGCGATAACATCCGGGTCGTCTCGGAAAACAGCAATGATGCCCGGTGCGAAGATCAGACAGGCCGCCGCGCAGACGGAGAGAAAGATCGTCGCGTATTTGACGCAGAAAAAGAAGCCTTCCCGGACGCGCGCGAGACGTCCGGCCCCGTAATTGAAGGAGCAGACAGGCTGATAACCCTGGCCGAATCCGATGACGACACTGATGGTGAGCATGAGAATGCGGGTGACGATCGACATGCCCGCAATCGCCGCGTCGCCTCCGAAGATGCCGGCGGAGGTATTGAGCAGAATGGTGGACACGGAGGCGAGTCCCTGACGGAATAAAGACGGAATGCCGCCGTTGATCATCTCGAAGAGATAGTGCCCGTTCAGGCGGATGTTGCGCACGTGAAGCCGGATGTTTTCACCCTTCGTACTGCCGATGAGCAGCACGATAAAGCTGATGATCTGGCCGGTTATGGTCGCCAGTGCCGCTCCGGATACGCCGAGCCCGAAGACGAGGATGAAAAGCGGATCCAGGAAAATATTGAGAATGGCGCCGGTCAGGATGCCGACCATGGCGTAAACGGCACTGCCCTGAAAGCGGAGCTGATTGTTGATGACAAACTGGCCGGTCATGAAGGGAGCGCCTATGAGGATGATCCGCATGTAGCGTTTCGTCTCGACGAGCGTCTCCGCGGTCGCGCCGCGTCCGAGGAACTGCACGATCGGATCCATGAAAATAAAGCCGAGAACGGCGAGCAGGAGACCGATCAGGAGGGAAATGGCAAAGCCTGTGGCCGCCATCTCGTCGGCCTCTGCCTGCTTCCCGGCGCCCAGCATGCGCGACAGGTAGTTGCCTGAGCCGTGGCCGCAGAGAAAGCCGAAGGCCTGGATGATCGCCATGACGGAGAAGACCAGACCGACGGCAGCCGTCGCCTGCGTCGAGATGCGCCCGACGAAGAAGGTATCTGCCGTGTTGTAGATGCCCGTGACGAGCATGCTGAGGATTGTGGGAACGGACAGCTCGAGGATGAGCTTCGGCACCGGCGTCTCAGTCATGCGGGTATAGCGGTCTTCACTTTGATTTTTCCTGAAAAGATGCATTGGGTTTTCCTTCGTATAAGCATAGATACAGATGCAGTTAATACATAATATTATCACAGTCATCCGCGCGCAAACAAGCGCAAAGCACGCAGCTGCCGGACAGGGGATGCGGAAGAAACAAGTTGCAATTTGCGATGGAACGGTGTTAAATATGGAACGCGGAAGGATATGTTCCTGATCCGCCGCCTTGTGCGGGGACAGGAAGGATCAGGTGAAACGGAACCATGGAAAAAAGGATAAGTGAGAAGACCGGCCAGGCGGCGACGAAACAGCATAAAGGAACCGGAAGGCCCGCGCAGCATGCGCATGCCGGGAACAGCGGGAGCGGGGAGAAGCGTCCGCTCGCAAAGTTCCGCAGTCTTATCCTTTTTCCGGCGGTACTCATGTACGATGAGCTTATGCTGCGTGCTTTCAGCGGAAATGGCGTCTTCTCCCATTTCGGCTATCTTCTGATCTTTACCTTAAGCTGCGCGCTCTTTTTTACCGGGTTTATTACGCCGTTCAAGCGCAAGATGAACCGCCGGATCGCGCTGATTCTTATCATCACCACACAGGCGTTTTTTGCGACGGAGTGTGTGATCCACGGCGTGTTCGCGACTTATATGGCGCCGTCAAACCTTTTTTCCGCAGCCGGAAATGTGGCGGGCAACTACGGCGGCCAGATGTTCCGCAGTATTTTCTTCTCCCTGCCGAAGATCGCTCTTTTCCTTTTGCCGGCCATTCTTTTCGGAAAGCTCGGGAAGAAATATGTCCCGACGAGACGGTATATTCCCGCCTTTTCCGCGGGGCTCATCATATCGTCCCTCCTGCTTCTCCTTACAGGCGCGCTTTTTGCGTCGCACGGAAGCAGCGCTGCTGTATACGGGGCGCAGTTTGACTACAATAAGGCCACCGACATTTTCGGGCTGATGACAAGCACGCGCCTGTCCTTCAAGTACAGGGTCTTCGGGAACAACCACGCTTCATTTAAAAGCGTCGCCGGAGACTATGACGCACAGGAAAACAGAGCGGATGAAGCAGAGAGCACAGGGGAGGGGGACACTGCCTCAGCTTCTGCCGAAGCTGTATCTTCCCTTGCAGCTCCAGCTGCACAAGGGGTGCACAAGATGGAGATCGACCTGGCGTCTCTTGCCGCTTCCTCCTCCGGCGCCGTGAAAGAACTGACGTCTTATATCGAATCGCTGACGCCTTCTCCCGAAAACGACTATACCGGGCTGTTTGCCGGCAAGAACCTGATCCTTATCTCCGCGGAAGCTTATTCAAGCGCGTTCCTGACCCCGGAGCTGACGCCCACCTTGTGGCGGCTGACCCATAACGGCTTTTATTTTTCAGAGTATTATCAGCCGGAATGGGGCGGCAGTACGACCACGGGAGAGCTGTCTTATCTCGTCGGATTGACGCCGCGGGACGGCGATGAGTCGATGATCCGGATCGCGAAGAACAACAACTATTTTACGCTCGGCAATCAGCTGCAGAGACTCGGCTATTCGAGCTGCGCCTTCCACAACGGATCGATCAGCTATTACCAGAGAAATAACACGCACACGAACCTCGGCTACAATCAGTTCATCGGCAACCAAAACGGCATGGAGGATCTGACCGGGTGCGATTACTGTCACGACGGCGACATGGTCGATCTGACGATGGATAAGTATCTGGACAAGCAGCCCTTCAGCATCTACTACATGACGATCAGCGGGCACGCCCCTTACGAAGAGGACAGCGAGCTCGTGGCGAAGTATATAGAACGGGTGGACGAGTATGTCGGCGACCTCTATGAGGAGACGACGAAATATTACATCTGCTATCAGATGGAGCTTGAGCGCGCGATGACGATCATGGTGAAAAAGCTCGAGGACGCCGGGATTGCGGACGACACCGTGATCGTGCTCGTCGGCGACCACTTCCCTTACGGGCTGCGGCAGGGAGAAGCATGGGGTAATGACGGGGACTATCTCGCCGATCTCATGAAAAGCGACCATTCCCTGAGCTGGCAGCAGGACAGAAACGGACTGATCATCTGGTCCGGCTGTCTGGAGCATGCGGCGAAGGATATGCAGTGCGAGATCTCGTCGCCGGTTTTCAGCCTTGACATCGTACCGACGCTGCTGAATCTGTTCGGTCTCACTTATGACTCGCGCCTTCTGCCGGGAAGAGATGTCTTCTCCGACGCGATGCCTCTGGTTTTCTGGAACAATCTGAGCTGGGTGACGGAGCGCGGCAGATATGACTCGGAAAGCGGGGAGTATTATCCGCGGGAAGGATACGGCGACGACCCGTCATATACCCGCTACATTGAGACAGTGATCGAAAACAAGATCCTTCTGTCGCGGACGATCATGGAAAATGATTACTACGGTTTACTGTTCGGACCCGATGACGTGACGTTTGCCGGCAAGCAGATCTTCCCGATGACGGAAGAGGAACGGGAAGCGGAAGAGGAGGCGCACACGCAGACCGATCCGTATTATACCGGCGTGGAATCTTACGAGGGCGACTTCGATGACTTCGCATTTTCGTATGAAGGCGCGGAATAAAGCGCATATGCATCGGAAATGACAGGGGCCCCGATTTGTAACTGGCTTTTTTTACGGGGGTGTGCGATAATACGCGGCGGAAGAAACAGCCGCGCGCAACAGTAGGAAAGGAAGTGCTAAGAAAATGACAAAGGTAGATATTATCTCCGGTTTTTTGGGAGCCGGAAAGACGACACTGATTAAGCAGCTTCTCGCGGAAGCCCTGAAGGGCGAGCAGGTAGTGCTGATTGAAAATGAATTCGGCGAGATCGGTATTGACGGCGGCTTTTTAAAAGAGGCGGGGATTGCGATCCGGGAGATGAACTCAGGGTGCATCTGCTGCTCACTGGTCGGAGACTTCGGCACTGCGCTGATCGAGGTGGCTAAGCAGTATCAGCCCGACCGCATCATCATCGAGCCGTCCGGCGTCGGCAAGCTCTCTGATGTCATTCATGCCGTGGAGCGCGTGAAGGACGAAGCCGGTATCTGCATCAACGCCGCGACAACTGTCGTGGACGTGCTCAAGTGCCGCATGTATCTCAGAAACTTCGGTGAGTTTTTCAAGAACCAGGTCGAGTCGGCGGGCACGGTGATCTTAAGCCGCACGGACACACGCTTCGCGACGCCCGAGAAGATGGAGGAGGCGCTTGCGCTGCTCCGTCCGCTCAATCCTGAGGCCGTGTTCATCACGACGCCGATCGCCGAGCTCGGCGGCAAGAAGGTGCTCGAGACGATGGAAGGCGTGCGCGTCGATCTGACGAAGCTTGAGCCGGTCGATGAGCATGACCATGAGCACGAGCATGACCATGAGCATGAGCACGATCATGAGCATGAGCATGAGCATGACCATGACCATGACCATGAGCATCACCATGATCATGACCACGACCATGACCACGACCATGATCATGACCACGAGCACGAGCATGAGCATCATCATGATCATGACCACGAGCATGAGCATCACCATGACCACCACCATCACCACCATGCGGACGATGTGTTCACGAGCTGGGGCAGGGAGACGATCCGCAGGTATTCCGAGGCGGAGCTCCGCGACATCCTCATGAAGCTGACGGATGCGGACGAATACGGAACGGTTCTCCGCGCTAAGGGAATGGTCGCCGACGAAGAAGGCAGCTGGCTCTATTTCGATATGGTTCCGGGCGAGCAGGATATCAGAAAGGGCGAACCGGAATATACAGGGCGCCTGTGCGTGATCGGAGCGGAGCTGAAAGAGAACAATATCGCGGCGCTGTTCGGCGTCTGAGAAGGCGGCGCGCGCTGCCGCGAAACACTGGCTGTATAAGAATTGGAAAGGAGGCGCAGGATGCCTTCTCAGGATGACAATGTTAGAGTACCCGTCTATCTGATTACCGGATTTCTGGAGAGCGGAAAGACGACATTTATCAGAAATACTGCCCGGCAGGAATACTTTCAGATTCCCCAAAAGACGCTGGTGCTCAGCACGGAAGAGGGCCTTGAGGCGTATGACGACGCGGAGCTTTTGAAGAGCCGGACGGTCAGCGCCCTGATCGAGAGCAAAGAGGAGCTCACAAAGGAGACCCTGCAGGGCTTCGAGGACACGATGCACCCGGGGCGCGTGATGCTTGAGTACAACCCGCTCTGGGGCATGGCGGACATCGAGAATCTCGAGATGCCGGACGGCTGGGGCATCATCCAGGAAATTGCGCTCGTGGATTCCTCGACCTATGAGGTCTACCGCAACAACATGAAATCCATGTTTGTCGACATGTTCCGGAACGCCGACATGGTGATTTTCAACCGGGCAAAAGAGGAGATGCCGCTCTCGGATTATCGCCGGAGCATCAAGGTCGTCTCTCCTGCCTGCGAGGTGGTCTTCGAGGACACGAACGGGCAGATGCTTGACATTTTCTCGGATAAGATGCCGTATGACCTTGACGCGGACGTGATCGAGGTGGAGGATGCGGATTTCGGCATTTTCTTCGTCGACCTGCGCGACAATCCCGACCGCTATGACGGGAGAATCGTCCGCTTCCGCGGCAAGATCAAAAAAAGCCGCGCGATGCCCTCGAAGTATTTCGGGATCGGCTGGATGGCAATGACCTGCTGCGCGGATGACATCCAGTTTATCGGATACCTGGCGGAGAGCCCGGAGGCGCGCCGGTTCAGCAGTGATACCTGGGTCACCGTGGAAGCGAAGGTCGAGATGCGGCACATGCTGGCCTACCGGGGCGTCGGACCGGTGTTTAAGGTGCGGACAATCGCGCCGACAGAGGCACCGGCTTCGGAATTGGTTTACTTCAGTTAAAGACGGAACAGGGAAGTATAAGGATTGAACAGGGAAGTATTAGGACGAAACAGGAAACGGTTCTGCGTTCGCGGATGAAAGTGAACACAGAACCGTTCTTTTTTGCCCAATGCTCACGAATTCCGGTGAACTGAGAAGCGGCAATGTTTTTAAGAACACAATGCATTTTTATATTGACAAATTATGAATATATGATAAAGTATTCATATGAATAACAATCCTTCAGTGCAAAGGGAGGGGATTTCATGGAACAGGCCGGAATATACGATGCCAGAAAGATCGATCATCTCATCGAAAATGTCTCTGAAAATGAGCTGAGTGACCTGGCGGAGCTTTTTAAGATCTTTGGTGATTCCACACGCATCAAGATTCTGTTTGCCCTGTTTCACGGCGAAAAAAATGTGACGGAGATCTGCGAGGTGCTGGAAATGAATCAGTCGGCGGTCTCGCATCAGCTGAAGATTCTGCGGACATCCAAGCTGATCTCTTCGAGACGGGAAGGCAAGGCTGTGATCTACGGACTCGCCGACGATCACGTAAAAACGATTATTGCCATGGGTAAGGAACACATTGAAGAATGAGGAGGAAGCTATGAAAAAGAAATATGCCTGCGAGATCGACTGCGCAAACTGTGCGGCAAAGGTGGAGGACGCCATCAAGAAGATCGACGGCGTTCAGGACGTCAAAGTGAATTTCATGATGCAGAAATTCACGCTGGAGGCGGATGACGGCAGGTTCGATGAGATCCTTGATGAAGCGATTCGCGTCGGAAAGAAAGTTGAACCTGATTTCTCAGTGAAGAAATGAGGCTTTTATGTCAGAGAAACTGAAGAGGGATCTGCGCGTCATATTACTCGCAGCAGCTGTCTTTTTCGCGCTCCTGATCGCGGAAAAAAGCGGGCACTTTGACGCTGTTTTTGAAAACCGATGGGTCAAAATCGTCCTGTATATGATTCCGTTTCTGATCGCAGGACATAAGGTTTTATGGAAGGCGCTTCTGGGCATCAAAAACCTGCAGATGTTCGACGAGTCCTTCCTCATGACAATCGCGTCCATCGGCGCGTTCGTGACGGGAGAATGCGAGGAAGCGGCCGCGGTCATGCTTTTTTACCAGGTCGGCGAGTGGTTCCAGAGTTATGCTGTCGGAAAGTCGAGAGGATCCATCACGGCGCTCATGGACATCGTGCCGGAGTACGCCAACGTTGAGGCGGAGGACGGCACCATAACGACGGTGGACCCGGATGACGTCGAGCCCGGGGATGTGCTCATCATAAAGCCCGGTGAGCGGATTCCCGTGGACGCCGAGGTGATCAGCGGGGAGAGCCTCATCAATACGGCGGCTCTCACGGGAGAGTCGGTGCCCCGGCGGGCGTCGGCCGGTTCACAGATTATCTCCGGCTGCGTGAACGGAGAGGGACTCCTCAAGGTGCGCGCGCTGAAATGTTACGATGATTCCACCGTGGCCAGAATTCTCGAGCTGGTGGAGAACGCTTCCGAGAAAAAATCGCGCACGGAGAATTTCATTACCAGATTTGCGAAGGTGTACACGCCGCTCGTCGTGGCGGCTGCGCTCATCCTCGCCATCATTCCCTCCATTGTGACGGGACAGGCATCTGTCTGGATCTACAGGGCGTGTACGTTCCTTGTGATTTCCTGCCCCTGCGCGCTCGTCATCTCCGTGCCGCTCGCGTTCTTCGGAGGCATCGGCGCATCTTCCAGAGACGGGGTGCTCGTCAAGGGCTCCAATTACCTGGAACTTCTGGCGGACTTAAGCTGTGTGGTGTCCGATAAGACCGGCACGCTCACGGAAGGCAATTTCCGCGTCAGCGCGCTCGAGTGCGCTGAAGGCGTCAGTGAAGAGGAACTGCTGCGGGCTGCCGCGGCGGCCGAAGGCCTTTCCACGCATCCGATCGCGGTCTCGATCCGCGAGGCCTATGCCGAAAAGGACGGCCGGGAGCTTCCGCGTCTCCTCGATACGGAAAACATCAGCGGAAAAGGACTGTCCGCCGCTACGGAGGAGGGAAGGATCCTGGTCGGCAACGCGCTGCTTATGCGGGAGAACGGCATAGAACCGGTGCCGGTAAACGACGAAGCGGCGACGGTTTCCTATGTGGCGAAGGACGGCCGCTATCTCGGTGCCGTGCTCATCCGGGACACCGTGAAGCGCGGCGCGGCCGAGGCGATCCGGGCCATTAAGGATGCAGGCGTCTCCCGCTTCGTGATGCTGACCGGAGACCGCGAGAGCACAGCGCGCGCTGTCGCCGGGGAGCTCGGCATCACCGAGTGCTTCGCGGAGCTGCTTCCCGCCGACAAGGTGGAAAAGACGGAAGCCCTCCTTGCGGAAGAGAAGAACGGCACGCTGGCCTTTATCGGAGACGGCATCAACGACGCGCCGGTGCTCATGAGAGCAGACGTCGGCATCGCGATGGGATCTCTCGGATCGGATGCGGCGATCGAGGCGGCGGACGTCGTGATCATGGACGACGATATCGCGCGGCTCCCGCTCGTGATCCGCATCGCGGGCAAGACGGTCCGGATCGCGAAAGAAAACATTGTTTTTGCGCTCGTCGTCAAGGTGCTCATCCTGATTCTCGGCGCGCTGGGCGCGGCCAATATGTGGGCCGCAGTCTTCGCGGACGTCGGCGTGGCGGTGCTTTGTATCCTCAACTCTATGCGGCTGCTTGTTGCGGGCCGCACTTTTTTATGAGAAAATATAGGGACAGGCAGCTTAAAACGAGGACTTTGAATAAAGAAAGGGCAAAGCACATGAAAAGAAGACTTTTAGCTGTTCTCCTCGTGAGCGCGCTCACCATATCCGGGACAGCCGGCGCTGCAGCCGTCTCGGCAGATGATTTCGATGAAGCCTGGCTCATGGAGGGAGATCTGACAGAGGAAGAGCTGGATGCGTGGGTTGACGAACCCTATACGGAGGGAGAATTTTACGTCGAGGAAACCTACGACGATTACGACAATTATGATTATGACGACGTCTACTACGAGGAGCCCTACGTCGAAGAGGACAGCGGCGGGTCCGTAGAGACGGCGGAGGAAGCGGCACAGTCCGCGGCATCCTCCGCTGCGTCTGCCGCGGAGTCGGCAGCCGCGGGGACAACGACGCCTGCAGCGGGGACAACGAAGCTGAGAGCGAAGGCGGACGAGACCGAATATAAGAAGCAGGTCGAGGAGACGCTGAACCTGAAGAACAATAAAGACCAGGAGTGGACCTATGACAAGACGTCTGACGCCTGGACCCTCTCGATCACGGATGCCGTTGCCTACCCGGTGATCGCGGACGAAGAGGGCGTATCGGTGTGCGTGCCCGGCGCCTATGTCACGGGAATCGATACCGACGGCGACGGCAAGGAGGACGTCACGGCGGCCAGCGCGTCTCAAAGCGTAAAGGGCTCGCTCGTCATCGACCGCACCGCGCACATCACGAGCTCGAACGGGCAGTATTATACAGCGGATACGGCTCCTGTCATCATCAACACCGGCGCGGCCGGCTACAGCGAACAGGAGAATCAGACCGCGGCGCCGACCTACGCCAAAGAGGGCTACATCAACGTGGCCTGCGGCAACCGCGGGAAGCAGAGCACAGCCGCTGACACAAGCGGGAAGACATACTATACGGGCGATGCGCCCTCGTGCCTTGTGGATCAGAAGAACGCGATCCGCTTTGTGAAGTACAACATCCTGCTCGGCAACCTTCCGGGCAGCGTCGATCACTTTGTCTCGACCGGCGGTTCCGGCGGCGGCGCGCATGCGGCCATGGTCGCGGCGACTTCCAACAACCCGGACTTCTACGATTATGAGATCGAGGTCGGGGCGGTCGGTGTCTACAAAAATGCCGACGGCAGCTATTCCACGACTGTCAAAATCGGCAGCTTTGACCGCACCATATCTGACGGCGTCTGGGGGACGATCGCCTACAGCCCGATCACGTCTCTTCAGGAAGCCGATATGGCGATGGCCTTCGAGTACAATCTGGACCCGAACTATACGTTTAATACGGAGTTCCAGAAGCAGACGGCGGCTTATCTCGCCGACGCCTATATGGCCTATATCAACGGCAGAAGTATGGCCGCGGATGAGGCCAAGGTGGGCTTCGACCTCAATGAAGACGGCGATACCTCGGATACCGTGCCGCTAACGATCGAGAAAAATGATGCGCTCTACGCCGACACGAACGGATACGGCGGCACTTATCTGAAGCTTTATCTGAACGAATTCATCTCAGGCCTCCAGTGGTATGTCGACAGCCTCACCTATGCGGACGACTGGACCTGGTTTGATGAAGAAGGCAATGCCATGACGGACGCCGCGGTGGCGGCCATGACGGCAAAGGACCGCACGGAAGCTTTTATCAGCGGACGGTATGCCAGAGGAGAATCCATGCGCGCCGGCGGCCCCGGCGGCATGGGAGGCCCCGGCGGCATGGGACGCCCGGACGCTGCGGCGGGTGCCCCCGGCGCGGGTCCCGGCGCTGCGGCAGGCGCCGGAGGACCCCTCGATACTGCGGCAGTCGCTGCGGGAACTGCGGGCGGTGAGATCAACCTGCTCGCGGAGTTTGAACCGCAGGCAGAGGAACCTACTGATGATGCAGCGCAGGCTGCGGAAGAAGGCGGAGAGACAGCACCTGCGGACGGCGCTGCACAGGCTGAGGATGCAGCGGCTCCCGAGGTCGTCGGAACGCCTGAGACGGGCACGACGCAGGCGTCGGGCAGCGCGGTGGATTCAAAGAACTATGCGTCCTATGAAGATATGCTGAATGCCTATAAGACGGACATCGCCGAGATCAAGGCAGGGGACGCGTACAAGAAGAATATCGTCTCGCTCTATGATCCGATGCAGTACATCGGCGCGGCCGGGACGAACAACCCGGTCTGGGCGAGACTTGTGTGCGGCGCATCCGAAGGGGATATCTCCATGATGAACTCGCTCAACCTTGAGGTCGCCTGGCTGAAGGCCGGCACGGACGCGCAGATCGAGTGGCAGTGGGACGGCGGACATGTACCCTCTGAGATTCTCGGCAATTCCTTCTCGCTCTATGTCGACGAAATGTACGGAAAGCATGTGGCGACAGCAGTGACGGTGCTCAAGGCGGCGGCCACGCCCCAGACGGCAAACGGGACGGAGGAGAAAGCATCCGGCACGGATATCAGCAGCTGGGTACAGCTTGACAGCGCAGGCAAGGTGTCCTTTACCCTTGCGGATATCGCGGCGTACCGGACGAGCGGCGCGGCGAAGGCCATCCCCGGCTTCGACGTGATCGACTACGGACAGGAAGATTATGTCTTCGGATCGGAGACGGCGGACGCCAGACACTGGGACGAGCACGTGCTGGATGTCTTTGAGGCACATAAAGAGGAGCTGGCGGGTCTCTTCAACCGGTGAATCAGATGACGAGATAAAAAAAGAGGCGGCATGAGGTATAGGCTCGGCCGCCTCTTTTTCCAAGAGGTCCCGCACGCGGGAAATGATGGGGAATGAGCGCCCCGGAGGAGAACATGCAGGAAGAATATAACAAGGCGAAACGACTCGGAGAAAAACAGTGGCACATGGCGACCCGGGACGGCCGGTATCCGTATCTGCCGGCGCTCGACGTGATGGTGCCCGATATCAACGCGCTTAGCGAGTATCCCATCGGACTCGTCGAGATCCCGATCGACATGATCGCGGGCACCAAGACGCAGGGGAGGCAGAATGCATTTTCGACGGGATTCATGCCGATCCTGTCCGATAAGTCAGAGTTTGCCACGAAGTGGGGAAAGCTCTATACGGCCCAGATTGAAGAGGGAATCCGCGATCCGATCAAGGTCTATGAGTACATGCAGCGCTTCTATGTCGAGGAGGGAAATAAACGCGTCTCCGTGCTGAAGTATCTGGGCGTTCCGACGATCCTCGGCGACGTGATCCGCGTCAAGCCGGCTCCCTCGGAGGATAAGGAATATCGGATCTACAAAGAATTTGAGGCTTTCTACGACGTGGCTCCCATCTACGCGATCACCTTCTCGGAGGAGGGGCGCTATCGCCTTCTCGCGGAGAAATTCGGTCAGAATCTTGAGGATGTCTGGCCGGTAGAAGTACTTGAGACACTTCGCTCCGCCTACCAGTATTTCTCGGAAATCTATCTGGAAAAGGGGGGCGGACACCTTGATATCACGGTAGCTGATGCGCTTTTAATCTATCTGAATATCTACAGCGCCGACTCGCTGCTCGAGGAGAGCCGCGCGGTTTTAAAAAGAAGAATCGAGCGCATCTGGAACGAGTTCCTCGTGGAGACAAACGCAGACAGCGTGGCGCTCATCAATACGCCGGAGGAGAAGGAGAAGTCAAAGAATCTTCTGACAGGCCTCGGCGATATCCTGAAGAAGCCGGATTACACGGAGGATCATCCGCTCAAGATCGGTTTTATCTACGAGAAGACGGCGGAGAACTCGCGCTGGACCTACGGGCATGAGCTGGGGAGAAACCATCTCGAGGAGATCTTCGGCAATCTCGTGAGGACTGTCAAATACGAGAATTGCATGACGGAGGAGGACATCAAAAATGCGGTCGAGGCCGCGCACGCCGACGCAGTGGACGTCATCGTCACGATCTCTCCCTCGCAGATGGCGGAGACGCTGCGCGCGGCCATCGCCTATCCGGACATACGCTTTCTTAACTGCTCGATCAACCTCCCGCACAGTGCCGTGAGGACCTATTACGGGCGCATGTATGAGGCAAAGTTCCTCATGGGGGCGCTCGCGGCTTCCGTCGCGGAGAACCACAAGATCGGGTATCTTGCGGACCAGCCGATCTACGGGACGATTGCGGGGATCAACGCATTTGCGATCGGCGCGGCGCTCGCCGACCCGTTCGCAAGAATCTATCTGGCATGGGACTCCACAGAGAACACGGACTGGCGGGCCGAGATGTGGAATGCGGGCGTGCGCATCCAGTCCGGACCGGATCTGATCAAGCCGGAGGAGGCGGGGCGGGAGTACGGCCTCTACAGAATCGGAGATGACGGTTCCCTCTTCAATCTCGCCATGCCGGTCTGGGACTGGGGTCGCTATTACGAGCTGATTTTTGAAGAGATACTGAAGGGCTCCTGGAGCAAAAAGGACGTGCCCGGGGGTCAGGCCGTCAATTACTGGTACGGCATGTCCTCTGGCGTCATCGATGTCATCCTGTCCAACAAGATTTCCTATTACTCGAAGAAGCTTGTAGGCATCCTGAAACGGGCGATTATCGCGGATACGCTGAGTCCTTTTGACGGCGAGCTGCACGCGCAGGGCGGACTCATCAAGGAAGCTGATTCTCCGCGGCTCACCAACGAGCAGATCATCACGATGGACTGGCTGAACGACAATGTCATCGGCCGCATGCCGAAGCTCGGAGAGATCTCGGATGAGACGGCCAAGGAGACCGTCAAAGTCAGCGGCGTAAGAGAAGCAAAGGAGTGAAGCATGAAGATACTGCTGATTGCGGATGAGGAGAGCAGCGCACTTTGGGATTTCTATGATCCCGCAAGGACGGAGGGCGTGGACCTCATCATATCGTGCGGAGATCTGAAGCCGGAGTATCTGGAATTCCTCGTCACGATGGTCAACTGCCCGCTTCTCTACGTGCGCGGCAATCACGACGGCAAGTACGACAGGCACCCGCCCACGGGCTGCGTGCCCATCGATGACCGCATCTACGATTTCAAGGGCCTCCGCATTCTCGGCCTGGGCGGCTCCATGCGCTATCATCCGGGCGGCGGCATGTACACGGAGCAGGAGATGCGCCGGCGGGTCTCGCACATCACGCCGCGCATCACATTTATGAACGGCTTTGACATCCTCGTCACCCACGCTCCCGCGAAGGGATACGGGGACCTTGAGGATCTGCCGCATCAGGGCTTCGCCGTCTTCAATGAGCTGCTTGAGAAATGGCGGCCGCGGTATATGTGCTACGGCCACGTACACAAGAGCTACGGCGATTTTCAGAGGGAAATGGAGCACGCCTCCGGAGCGCATCTGATCAACGCGTGGAAATCACACGAGCTCATCGTCGGAGAGGATGAATTTCCGATGCACGGCCGGACCGGTTCCCCGCTCTATGATCTCTACATATCCATGCAGAAGCGGACAGGGAGAAGCAGAATTTACTGAAAATATGTAGGTCTTTGGGATTATAATCACCCTTCTGCTTGTGCAAAAACGATATACCGTTTATAATACCAGTAGTATTTTCTCACGTGAAGAGCGATAGCAAAACGGATCGGGCGCATCCGTTTTAGTTATAATGACTAAGGAGGTTGATTATGAGTCAAAACAACATGTTAGCGATGATCCTGGCCGGAGGCCGGGGAAGCCGGCTGCTTGACCTGACGAACAAGGTCGCTAAACCGGCTGTTTCATTCGGCGGAAAGTACCGCATCATTGACTTCCCTTTAAGCAACTGCGCAAACAGCGGAATCGATGTCGTCGGCGTGCTTACGCAGTATGAATCTGTTCTGCTCAACAGCTATGTTGCGGCGGGCAGACGCTGGGGCCTTGACTCCAAGGACAGCGGCGTTTTCGTACTGCCTCCGCGCGAAAAAGCGGACGAGGGATTTAATGTCTACCGCGGCACGGCGGACGCCATCTCGCAGAACATTGATTTCATTGACAACTACAACCCTGACTATCTGCTGATCCTCTCCGGGGACCACATCTACAAGATGGATTACGACGCGATGCTCGACTATCACAAAGAGCAGAAGGCGGACCTCACCGTCGCCGTCCGTCCCGTCCCCTGGAAGGAGGCGAGCCGCTTCGGCATCATGTTCGCGGATGAGAGCGGCCGCATCACGGAGTTCCAGGAGAAGCCGAAGGAGCCGAAGAGCAATCTGGCCTCGATGGGCATCTATATCTTCACCTGGAAATCACTTCGCAAGGTACTGCTTGCGGATATGAAGAATCCGGATTCCAGCCACGACTTCGGCAACGACGTCATCCCGGAATTCATGGCGCAGAACAAGAAGCTTGTCGCTTACAAGTTCGAGGGTTACTGGAAGGATGTCGGAACCATCGACTCCCTCTGGGAAGCCAACATGGACCTGCTCGGCAGGAGAAGTGAGCTGAAACTGGATGACCCGGCCTGGAAGATCTACACGGACGACGTCTCTGCGCTTCCGCAGTATGTCGGTCCGAACGCCGTCGTCGACCGCGCCTACATCACGCAGGGCGGCGTCGTGCTCGGCGAGGTTCATCATTCCGTGCTTTTCACAGGCGCCTATATCGGAGAGGGAGCCGTCGTCACGGACAGTGTCCTTATGCCGGGCGCCAAGGTCGAGGCCGGCGCGCGCGTGACCCGCGCTCTCGTGGCCAATGACGTCACCGTCGGCAGCGGCGCAGTTGTCGGCAGCGCGGACAGTGACGCGATCACGCTGGTCGCAAAACGTGTGAAGGGGGAAGAATAAGATGGCAAAAGCATTCGGAATTATCACCGCGGCTTCAAACCGCTATGACATCGAAGGTCTGCAGGAGTACCGCCCGGTTTCCGCGTTCTCCTTTGCAGGCAGATACCGTTTAGTGGATTTCCCGATCTCCAACATGAGCAACAGCGGGATCGACCGGATTCAGGTTTACATCAGCGGCAATCCGCGCTCGCTCGTCGAGCATCTGGGCACGGGCCGCAATTACAACATCAACTCAAAGAGAGGAAAGCTGCAGCTCCTCTTCCACGACGAGGCCAACATCAACCGTCTCTACAATACGGATATCGCGGCCTTCATGGACAGCTTCAACATCATCGAGCGGACGCGCGAGGACTACGTGATCATCACGTCGAGCAACATGATCTACAGGCAGGATTTCTCCGAGCTTCTGGATCAGCACATTAAGAGCGAGGCGGATGTGTCTCTTCTCTATCACCGCGTCGACAACGCGCGCGAGGCCTACAGAGGCTGCAGCTGCCTGATCCTGAACCGCCAGAAGGGCGTGCAGTCGATCGATATGAATATGTGCAACGCGGACACGCGCAACATCTTCATGGACACGTATGTCTTAAAGAAATCCCTGTTTGTGGATCTTATCCGCAAGGCGGCGAAGACATCCTCCATGTATCATCTGTCGAGAGCCGTGGCCATGGCGGTGGATGAACTCGATATCCGCGGCATCCAGCATAAAGGATACTTTGCGGCCGTGACGGATCTGAAGAGCTATTTTGACGCCAATCTCGAGATGATCGATTACGAGAAGGCGAAGAGCCTGTTCGACGCGAAGTGGCCGTTCTACACGCGGACCACGGATTCCTGCCCGACACAGTATTTCGACGATGCGTCCGTGAAGAACGCGCTGATCTCCAACGGCTGCCTCATCGAGGGCACTGTTGAAAACTGCGTGCTCGGCCGCGGCGTCCGCATCGGCAAGGGAGCTGTCGTTAAGAACAGCGTCGTGCTCGCGTATGCCCAGATCGGCAGCGACGTCAAGGTCGAGAACCAGGTCATCGACAAGTGGGCCAGAGTCATCCACGCCAAGGAACTGGTTTCCGATTCCGGAAAGCCCGGCTACGTGCGAAGGGACGACACGCTTTAAATGACAGGGACATGCAGGTTCGATTTTGCACCGCTTGAGGGCATCACGGACTACACGTACCGCACGGCGCACAGCCGTTTCTTTCCGGGCGTGGACCGGTATTATACACCTTTTATCGCGGTGAACGAAACCTGTTCCATGAAGAAAAGAGAGCAAAAGGACGTGGCGCCGGAGCATAATTCCGGCGTCGTTCTTGTACCTCAGATCCTGACGAACAGCGCCGGCCCTTTTGTGTGGGCAGCGAAAGAGATGGCCGCGCGGGGATGGCACACCGTGAATCTCAATCTGGGATGTCCTTCGCCGACGGTATTTACGCATGGCAAGGGAGCCGGCTTCCTTGCGGATCCGGATCGCCTGAACGCCTTCTTCGATGAGGTATTTTCCCATCTGCCGGGAGGCATCGGCGTCTCGGTGAAGACAAGGATCGGCATACGGGATACGAAGGAAGCCGCTGCGCTCATCGCCGTGTTCCGCCGCTATCCGATCAGCGAGCTGATCGTGCATCCCAGGCTCAGAGAGGAATTCTATAAGGGCGAGGTGCACAGGGAGGTCTACCGGATGTTTTCGGAAGAGTATCCCGGCGCGCTGACTTATAACGGAGATATCGGAAATGCCGGTGACCTTGACGAAATCCGCACAGCCTTTCCCGGCACTGAGCGTGTGATGATCGGCAGGGGACTCATCGGCAATCCCGCGCTTGTGCGCGTGCTTAAGGGCGGGAAGAAAGCGGATAAAAAGGAACTGCGCGCTTTCCACGACGCGGTTTTTGAGGCGAGGCTTCTTGCCCTTGACGGCTTCGGCAATACCGCGGGCAAGATGAAAGAAATCTGGTCCTATATGGGATCACTGTTTATAAGTCCGGAGAAACAGCTGAAGCGGATCCGGAAAGCACAGACCGAACTGACCTATCGCGCGGCGGTGTCGGAGCTGTTTGGCAGCTGTCAGCTCAGATAAGCGCCTTCATACGGGCGGCGCCGCTTCCGGGAGGACGTAAGAAGGAAAAGAAATCATGCGGTCGAAGGACAAGGTGCTGGCATTTCTGATAGAGCAGGGGGAAGAGCCGATCTCCGGAGAGCGGATCGCAGAGCAGATCGGCATCTCAAGGAACGCTGTCTGGAAAGCGATTGAAGCTCTTAGAAATGAAGGCTGTGAGATCGAGGCGGCGCCCCGCCGCGGCTATCGCCTGAGGGGAAGCGCGGATGCGCTGACGCCGGCCGGCATTGCCGCGCGCGCCGGAGACGCCTCACTTGCCGGGATAATCCACGTATACGGGGAGATTCCATCGACAAGTACGCTGGCAAAGGAAATGGCGCTGCACGGCGCACCGCACGGGACGACCGTCATCGCGGACAGCCAGAGACGCGGCAGCGGCAGGCGCGAGAAAACGTTCTACTCGCCCCCGGGCGGCGTCTATATGAGCGTTGTGCTGCGGCCGGAGGCATTTCCGCACACGGAACGGGAAACGGTGACAGCCTGCGCGGCGGTGTCGGCGCTGGAAGCGATTCTTGCGGTCACGGGGCTGCTCCCCGAAATCAAGCCGGTCAACGATCTTTTTCTGAGGGGAAAGAAAATTTGTGGTATACTGACAGAGTCTGTCTCCGACCTCGAGAGCGGAGAACCGGAGTGGATCGTCACAGGTATCGGCATCAATGTCTGCTTTTTTGAGGACTCGCTGCCGGAGGAGCTGCGCGGGATCGCCGGAGCCATTTATGAAGGGGATACCTGTCCGCCTGTGCGCGCCGCGCTCGCGGGGGAAGTGCTGAAGGGCATTCTGATGACATCCCCGGCGCGGAGCAGGGAAGAGATTCTTGCCATCTACAGGGAACACATTGGTGCGGCATTTTTGAGAACGACATAAGTTAAGCGTGCCGGACGGCGCGCCGAAGGGGAGAAGAGGGAACGTATGGAAAGAAAAAAGCGGGATCTGTTCGGACTTGAGAGAGAAGAGGCGGTCCTTAAGCAGAAGAAGATCATCGGGGCGGTTGCCGCAGGGTGCGCGCTCCTTGCGATCCTCATCATCTTCCTTGTCTCGCGCGGCCGCGCGGGCGCCGGCAAGAGCGGTACGGAAAGCACCGCTTCCGTGGAATACGCGGTCGTGACGGCGACGCCGGAGCCGACGCAGCCGGCGCAGAAGGCGGAGACACAGGTCAATTTCCCGCACAGTGAGGGATTTACAGAAAAGGTCACGATCCTAAGTACCGGCGACAATCTGATCCATGAGGCGCTTTATCAGGATGCGGAATCCCCGGACGAACAGGGGTACTATGATTTCCGACCGATCTATGCGGAAGTGAAGCCGCTCATCGAGGCTGCAGATCTTGCAACGGTCAATATGGAGACGCCGCTTGCGACGTCGATCGGCGACCCCTCGGGTTACCCGCATTTCAACTCGCCCCGCGGGGCGGGCTACGCGCTGATTGACGCCGGCTTTGACGTCATCAATCACGCGAACAACCACGTCATGGACATGGGCGCGGAAGGCGTCTATGCGACGCTCGACTACTGGGCGGGGTACGACATGCCGGTCGTCGGCGCGTATCGCAGCTCAGATGACATGTACGACATCCGGATCCTCGAGTCGAACGGCATCCGGGTCGCATTTTTGGGAATTGCCGAGTTCCTCAACTACGACATTCCGTCCGACAGCAGGCTGTGCGTGCCCTTCTTCAGCGACGGAGGGCTCGTCGAGGATCTCATAAAGACGGCGAAGGCGGAAGCGGATATCGTCGTCGTTCACGCGCATTGGGGAGAAGAGAACGAGGACGTCATCACGGACACGATGAGCGTCATGTCCCAGCGGATGGTGGACTGGGGCGCCGACATTATCTTCGGAAATCACACGCATATCGTGCAGGATCTGAAAATACTCACGCGTGAGAGCGACGGGCAGCTCTGCCCCGTGATACTGTCCGGCGGCAACTTCGTCTCCGGCCAGAAGGAGAGGTCTCATCTCTTAAGCGGCCTCGAAGTCGTGACGGCGGCGAAGAATCCCGACACCGGAGAGGTTGAGATCGAAAATGTTGAATATCTTCCCGTAGTGACGCATTATGAAGGAGACCGGAAGAACGTCCGGATCATCCCCGTCGACAAGTATACGGACGAGCAGGCGGCAAAGCACGGCGTCGTCGATTTCGAGGGAGAACCGATGACGAAGGATTATCTTTATGAACTGATCGACGCACACATTCCTTCGCAGTTCATCGTGACCACGGATACGATCTCCATTAAAGATAAAGCTGCGGAAATGGCATCGGCGGACGCCGCGGAGGAGAGTGCGGCAGCGTCCGTGAGCGAGGACACTGAGAGCGCAGAAGAAGCATCCGGGACGGATGAGGCCGCGGAGACGGGCGGCGGCGAAGAGGATACCGGGGAGACGGAAGACGAGGAAGACGGAGAGGATAATGGCGGAGAATACGACGAATACGACGAAGACGACGGAGAAGAGTGAGGCAGAGGAAAAGAAGAAGCCGGAGGGATTTTTCAGCGCGGAGCACCCCTTTCAGCGGATGCTGACGAATCTGTTTAATCTGATGCTGATTAACCTGCTGACGCTGCTCTTAATGCTCCCGATCTTCACGGCCGGCGCGGCCGTCGCGGCGATGGCGGCGTCTCTGACAAAGATCGCGGAAGGCGATGAGCATGAGGTGACCAGGTCCTACTTCTATTTTTTCAGGCAGAGCTTTTCTGACGCGACGATGCTGTATCTCTTTTACCTGCCGCTCTTTGTGATTGATCTGGCTTATCTCGCGCTGACCGGGCTCGGCGTCATTTCCGGGCACGCCGCCGTGACGCTTATCCTGATGCTTCTTTCGCTCGGATTTCTCGGAAGTGCGATCTACGGGGCGATGCTCGTTTCGCGCTATGTGAACGGGTCGTTTCAGACCTTCAGAAACAGCTGGCTTCTTGCCATCGGGTATCTGCCGAAGACAGCCGCGGCCCTGGCCGCTTTTGTCCTTACTTTCGCGCTCATCGCGGTGACGTGGCCGTATCTGGGAGCGCTGGCCGTATTGTTCGGACTTTCGGCGCCCGGATACTTTGCCGTGAAGATGATCCTGCCTGCATTTAAAGAGCAGGAGGAGAAGCAAAAGTAGTCACTCTGCTCCGGCTTTAGCCGGAGCGGCAGGTATAAATGTTTAATAAGGAGGAGAACATGAAGAAAAGAACAGGCCTTATGATTCTGACAGCCTGCCTGACGGCACTGATGTCCGTCAGCGCATTTGCCTCGGACGGGGATGAGAAGGTGCTTCGTCTCGGCTGGGGCAAGGACATCCAGACGATGGACGTGCATAAGACGACAGATAATTACGCGGTCCCGCTCAATATCTTTGACCGCCTGCTGGAAGTACAGCTCAATGAAGACGGAAGCACAGAGATCGTGAACAGCATCGCGAAGGAATACAGCGTGTCGGACGACGGCCTCACCTACTCGTTCACGCTGCGCGACGACGTGAAGTTCTGTGACGGCACGCCGCTCACTTCGGCGGATGTCGAGGCGACATTTACGAGAATGTTCACGCTGCCGGAAAGCGTTCAGACGGATTTCACGACCTGCATCAAAGGCGCGCAGGACATCCTGGACGGCAAGACGGACAAGCTCGAAGGCATTCACGTGATTGACGATTACAACTTCGAGATCGTTCTCGAAGAGCCGTTTGCCGGCTTCCTCTCCGTGCTTGCGACGCCGACCTGCTGCATCATGAGCAAGGCGAATCTCGAGACGGCGGGCGACGACTTCGGCGTGGTTCCGGAAAAGACCATCGGCTCCGGGCCGTATATGGTGACGGAATGGAAGACGAACGACAGCCTTACCTTGGTGAGAAACCCCGAATACTGGGGCGAGCCCGCGTCTGCAGCCACTGTGGTCTACAAGGTTTATCCGGAACCGGCTTCCATGAATATGGCCTTCCAGAACGGTGATATCGACATTCTGGACTGCGATTTTATCGACGCGGCGATCGTACAGTCGGTTTACGAGACAGCTTATGCGGATCAGATCGTGATGGCAAACCGCCTCGGAACCTACATGATCATCCTCAATGCGGATGTTGAGCCGCTGAGCGACGTCCGTGTGCGCAAAGCGCTGCAGATGGCGATCAACAGACAGGGCATCCTGGACCAGATCTACGGCGGAAACGGCGTCCTTGTGGACGGCATTTATCCCGCAGGCTCCATCGGCTTTTCGGAAGAGAATCAGGGCTGGCTCGCCTATGATCCTGAAGGCGCGAAGGCTCTTCTTGCGGAAGCCGGTTATGAAAATGGTTTCGACCTTGAGATTGCTGTCAATACCAGCGCGTCGGCAAACATGAACAATATGCTGCAGATCTTCGAGCAGAACCTGAAGGAGATCGGCGTGAACGCCAGCATGGTCAACTATGACGAGGCGGAATATCTGAAGATCAGAAAGAACGGGACGCTGCCCTGCTTCGCGGCAGTGTGGACCCTGGACTACAACGACCCGTCCAATATCATCGATACCTTCTTCGGCTCTGTCGAGAGCACACACGGCCGCTCCCTCAACTATGCGGATACATCCATTATGGAGCGCGTCATCAAGGCCCGTGCGATCACGGACGAGACGGAGCGCATGGCAGAATATGCGGCCGTTGAGAAGAAGATCGTCGAAGAGGATGCCGCCTGGATTCCGCTCTACTCCCTGCAGCACCGCTTCGTGATCAGCGACAAAATCGAGCACTTCACGCCGCACTGGGCCGGCTACGGTGATTTCAGCTGCAATAATGTGACCATGAAGTGAGAATAAAGCATGAAAAGTGTCATGAAAAGACTGATCGGCATGATCCCGGTTTTTATCGGGGTCATGCTGCTCATCTTTGTACTTCTGAGGGTCGTGCCGGGAGATCCGGTACAGGTCCTCTTGGGGGAGCATTACTCCCAGGATACCATTGACCGGCTGACGAAGGCCATGAATCTTGACAAGCCGGTGTTCGAGCAGTTTCTGCTGTACCTCTCCGGGGTCTTTCACGGGGACCTCGGAATGAGTTATGTCATGAAAAAGCCGGTGACGTCACTCATTATGGAGGCTCTTCCGCAGACGGTGATCCTTGCGCTCATGGCGTCGACCTTCGCGTGGTTTGTCGGGATCGGGTCCGGCATCATCGCGGCGATCAAACAGAATAAAGCGCCGGATCATATCTTCATGGGGTTCTCTCTTGCCGGCATATCGGTTCCCGTCTTTATGAGCGCCCTGTTCCTGCAGTACGTTTTTTCCTTCAAATTGAAGCTGCTCCCGCTCAGCAGCGACGGCAGTCTGAAATCGCTGATCCTTCCGGCGATCGCGCTCGGCTGGAACAGCGCGGGGAGCGTTGCGCGCCTCACGCGGTCGAATCTTGTCGACGCGCTGCAGGCCGACTACATCGACACCGCGAAGGCGAAAGGCCTCACAAACCGGGCGGTGATCTTTGGCCACGCCCTGAGGAATTCCATGCTCCCGGTGATCACGCTCATGGCGATCCAGCTGTCGTCCATGATGTCCGGCGCGGTGGTTACGGAGAGTATATTCGCGATTCCCGGCGTCGGGCGCCTGGCGACGAATGCGATCCAGACGCGCGATATGCCGCTGCTGCAGGGAACGGTACTGCTGACCACAGTGATGGTGATATTCGGCAGCCTTCTTGCGGATATTCTCTACAGTGTCATTGACCCGAGAATCCGGCGGGAAGCTTAACGGGGGGCAGGATGGAAAAGACGAAGAAATCAACAGATCATCATAACCCCGGATCTTCCGGTGCGGCAGCTGCTGCGGCAGCAGACCGGAAGAGTGCGGACCTGTCCTGCGAGATCAAAAGCTATGTCGGGATCAGGAAGAAGATCCGGCGCATGTGCCGTGAGAATCCCCTTGCCGCCGTGTCGGCCGCAGTGATCGTCGTCATGATCCTCATGGCGGTGTTTGCCCCGCTCATTGCACCCTATCAGGAGGCGGAGCAGGATCTGATGGCCAGGCTTCAGGGACCGAGCGCGGCGCACATCTTCGGGACGGACGAGCTCGGAAGAGATGTGTTCACGCGTATTCTCTACGGCGCCCGCGTCTCTCTTATGGTCGGCATCATTCCCTCCGCCATCACACTGGTCATCGGCATCTTCTTCGGCCTTCTGGCCGGATTCCACGGTGGCTGGGTTGATTACGTGATCATGCGCTTTGTCGACGTGATGCTCTCATTTCCGACGCTTCTTCTGTGCATGGTCATGATGTATGTGCTCGGGCGGTACGCTGATTCGGTTCTGTGCATCATCCTTTCGCTCTCCCTGATCAACTGGGCCGGCACGGCCAGAGTGGTCCGCGCGCAGACGCTCAGTCTCAAGGAGACGGAATATGTGGAGGCGGCCAGATCGATCGGCGTGAAGCGCATCCGGATTATGCTCCGGCACATCCTTCCCAATTGCATTCCTTCTCTCATCGTTCTCTACACGCTCAGTGTGCCTTCAAGCATTCTGTCTGAGAGTACGCTCAGCTTTCTTGGCATCGGCGTGCAGCCCCCGGCGGCTTCCTGGGGCCTCATGGTGAATCAGTCCAAGCAGTTTCTCTTCACGATGCCTTGGCTTGCACTTGCACCTTCCCTCTCCATCATGCTGGTGGTGCTGGCCTTCAATTTCCTTGGAGACGGTCTCAGGGATGCCCTGGATCCTTACCTGGAGAGCCGGTAAAACCGGACAAGAGGACGGCAGCATATGAGCAGTGATTATTTACTGGAAATAGAAGATCTTCACACCTCCATCTATACGGACGACGGCGTTCTGCGTGCGGTGAACGGCGTAAACTTACGCATCCCGAAGGGGACCATCGTCGGACTCGTCGGAGAATCCGGCTGCGGCAAGAGCATGACGGCGCGATCGATCATGCGGCTGCTGCGCCATCCGGCGCGGATCGACAGCGGCCGCATCCTGTTTGGCGGGAAAGATCTCACGACTTTGACGGATAAAGAGATGCGGGAGATTTCGGGCCGGGACATTTCCATGATCTTTCAGGAGCCGATGACTTCATTGAATCCCGTGCTGAAGGTGGGATTCCAGGTGGAGGAGACGCTTCGCGTCCACGGGCTGGCCGCGTCAAAGGAGGAAGCGAAGCGCAAGGTGATCGAGATGTTCGAGCGCGTCGGCATCCCGGAGGCGGAGAAGCGCTACAGCGCTTATCCCCACGAGCTTTCCGGCGGTCTCAGGCAGAGGGTGATGATCGCTATGGCGATGATTCTGAAGCCTAAGCTGCTCATCGCCGATGAGCCGACAACGGCGCTCGATGTGACCATTGAGGCCCAGATTCTGCGCCTCATGCGGGATCTGTGCAAGGAGAGCGGCATGAGCGTCCTCATCATCACGCACAATCTCGGCGTGGTGGCAGAGATCTGTGAATATGTCTATGTCATGTATGCCGGATACATCGTAGAACATGCCCCGATATTTGATCTTTTTGATTATCCAAGGCATCCTTATACCAAAGGCCTGATGGCTTCGATTCCGCGCATCGGCGGAAATCCGGAGTATCTGTATACGATCCCCGGCGTGGTCCCGAATCTTCTTCATCTGCCGGAGGGCTGTCCCTTCAGCCTGCGCTGCAGCGCGGCCGAAGAGGAGTGCAGGAAGACGCTGCCGGAGCTTGTGCGCACGGATGAAGATCATTTCAGCCGCTGCGTTAAGGCGTGCGGGGAACAATCACTGGAGGGCAGAGCCTATGGCGCAGGCAGGGAATGACATACTGCTGAGGACGGAACAGCTGACGAAGTTCTTTAAAGTGAAAAACAGGCAGGTCGTACACGCTGTAAACAAGGTGGATCTGGAGCTTCGCACCGGCGAGACGGTAGCGCTGGTCGGCGAGTCCGGCTGCGGGAAGAGCACGCTGGCCCGGACGATGATCCGGCTGCTTCCGGCGGACGGCGGGCACATCTTTTTCAAGGGGCGGGAGATCACCCGCCTGCGTGAAAGCGAGCTCAGACCGATCAGAAAAGACATGCAGATGGTTTTTCAGGATCCCTATGCCTCATTGAATCCGAGAATGGATGTGCGCAGCATTATCGCGGAGCCGCTCACGACGCACCATATCTGCCGGAACAAAGAAGAGACGACGGAGAAGGTGCTCTCCCTGATGGAGCGCGTCGGCGTTCCGGGAGAGTTTCTGAACCGGTATCCGCATCAGTTTTCCGGCGGCCAGCGGCAGAGAATCGGCATAGCGAGAGCAATTGCGCTCGACCCTAAGCTGCTGGTCTGCGACGAGCCGGTGTCCGCCCTTGATGTCTCCGTGCAGAGCCAGATCCTGAACCTTTTGAAAAAGCTGCAGAAGGAAATGGCGCTGACGACGCTTTTTATCGGACACGATCTGTCGGTGATTAATTTCATCGCGGACCGTGTGGTCGTGATGTTTCTCGGGGCGGTCTGCGAGAGCGCTGAAAAGGAAGAGCTGTACAGAAATCCGAAGCACCCGTATACGCGCTTTCTTCTCGACGCGATTCCCTCGCCGGATCCGCATCTGCGCAGCAGAGAGCGCTCGGTCATCAAGGGGGAGATTCCGAGTCCGGTGAATCTTCCGGAGGGGTGCTTTTTCCATACGAGATGTCCCTACGCGACGGAGGAGTGCGCAAAGAGGCGGCCGGAGATGCAGGACCTCGGGGGCGGGCATAAAGTGGCGTGCCATCACTGCTGAAATGCCAATGTTTTATAAGTGATTGGAAACTCCACGCAGCTTCCGCCATACGTCCTCACCTCCTCCTCTTGTTCCGCCTGCAGTCTGCAGAGCGATTTCAGGAGTCGCTAAAACCGCTCGGCCGCCTCGGTGCGCGCCTTTCACTTATTGGGTTTACCCACTACAGCTACCTCGCGAGACGAGGCGGACCCTCCT
>DEFE01000016.1:41744-41991 GCA_002350625.1 Lachnospiraceae bacterium UBA2860 | reverse complement strand
GTCATCGAGCCGTCTCTCGGCGCAGACCGCATGGTGCTGGCTTTCCTGTGCAGCGCCTACGACGAAGAGGTGCTCGACGCGGAGAAGAACGACATAAGGACGGTGCTGCATTTCCACCCGGCGCTCGCCCCGGTCAAGATCGCGGTGCTTCCGCTCTCGAAGAAGCTCGCGGAGGGCGCGCAGAAGATCTATGCCGAGCTCGCGAAGGACTGGAACGTCGACTACGACGACCGCGGCGCGATCGGCA
>DEFE01000016.1:37991-41639 GCA_002350625.1 Lachnospiraceae bacterium UBA2860 | reverse complement strand
CGCGACCGCGACACGATGGAGCAGGTCCGCATCCCGATCAGCGAGCTTCGCGACTACTTCCGCGACCGCTTCACTTTCTGAAGCGGCTCGCTTTAAGGAACCGGACATAAACGGACAGGCTTTGAACAAATACGGCGGCACGCCGAATTGCTTCTTCGGCCTTTAAGGCGCGCCGGAAAGGAGGGGCATGGCTAAAAAATACAGCTGTAAAAACTGCGGTGCGGAGCTCTTCTTCGATCCGAAAAGCGGAAAGCTGCACTGCGATTATTGCGGCTCGGATTTTGATCCGTCACTCTATGATTTCTCTCCTCAGGATGAAGGAAAAGCGGATGAGACCATCCCGCAGTTTCAGGAGGATCCGAATGCGGACGCCGCGGCCGCGGCTCCGGGAACGGAGACGGACGATTCGGTGTCCACGGACGATCTTGTGGTCTACAAGTGCCCGAACTGCGGCGCAGAGGTGATCACGTCGAAGAAGACCGTGGCCACGACCTGCGTCTACTGCAACCGCGCCATCACGCTGACGGGCAATGTCTCCGGACAGTTCCGCCCCGATTATGTGCTTCCTTTTAAGACGGAGAGAAAGGATGTGGAGTCGGCTTACAAGGAACTCTGCGGGCACTCGATCCTGACGCCGCGGATCTTCAAGAAGGAATCCACAATCGCGAAAATCAAGGGAATGTACGTGCCCTACTGGCTGTACAGCTTTGACGGACACGCCAAGATGCATGTCCGGGCCGAGAACGTCCGCATCTTTACCTCGGGGGACGACGAGGTGACGGAGACGTCAAGATACCGGATCCGCGAGGAGGGAAAAGGACATTTCGAGCGCATTCCCGCCGACGCGATGAAGGAGATGGACAACACGATGATGGATTCCATCGAGCCCTTCGATTTCAGCGCTCTTCAGCCTTTTAACCCCGCCTATCTCGCCGGTTTCTACACGCAGCAGTGGGACGACCCGGCCGCGGAGAACGAGCCGCGCGCGAAGGGCAGGGCCAAGAACGCGCTGTCCGCCGAGATGCTCAGCAACGTCGGCACCTACACGGTGCGCACCATCGAAAATGAAAACTACAGCTGGACCGATCAGAAGGTGGAGCAGGTGATGCTTCCCGTGTGGATGCTTTACACGCAGTATAAAGGGAAGTCCTACCTCTTCGGCATGAACGGCCAGACGGGAAAGATGATGGGGACGATCCCGAAGGATCCCATGCGCCTCATAGAGATCGGCGGCATCGTGTTCGTGATCTCCCAGATTGTCATGATGATTCTGCGCGTACTGGGGGTGATGTGATGAAGCGGATCCGGATCGCATTTACAGGTCTTTTTATCTCACTCATTCTCTTTGCCGGGACGGCCGCTTACGGAGCCGGCAACGACACGATCGTCTTTGACGACTACGCGAACACAACGCCTGCGGCGCAGGGCGGCAGCGGAAGCGGCGCGGAGGAAGATCTCTACGAAGCCGGGATGGAAGACACGGTCGTAGACAATGACTACTCGGCGACGGCGCCGCAGGATTACGCCTACGAGGAGAACAACGACGGGGACGACACCTACGTCTCCAATGACGGCACAACCTTCCGCATCCCGCGCGTCAGCGACACGACGCCGCGCATCTACGACTACTCGGACCTTTTTACCGAGGCCGAGGAGGCGGAGCTCACGGAGAAGATCCGGAAGATCGAGAAGGACAAGAACGCGGACATCCTCGTGCTTACCTCCGACGACGTGCCGCGCGACGCCTACTACAGCACGGAGACCTCCATGCGGTACGCGAGGCAGTTCCTCATTGACAATCATTTCAAGGAGGACAGCTTCATCTGCATCATCGACATGAACAACCGCGTGTTCTGGGCGGTCGGGTACGGAAAGTACGGCACGCAGAAATACAGCGGCTGGGGAACGAAGGTCTATGAGAAGGTGAAGTCGGACCTTTCGGACCGGGCATATGCGCCGGCGGTAAGGACCTATATCCGCATGATCGACCGGCTGGATAACCCGCTGCTCGCGGCGATTCCGACGGCCCTGTCGGTCATCGTAAGCGCGGTGCTGTCGTTCCTTACGATGCTCGGATTCACGGTGAAGCACAACAGCACGCAGCCGTCGAAAGCCAATACGCCTCCCGTAGTGGTGGAGCAGTACCGGACGATCGACCACGATGAGGATTATCTCGGGACGACCGTGACGCGGCGCCGCATCGTGCGGGAGAGCAGCGGCGGCGGAGGCGGCGGAGGCGGCGGTTTTTCCGGCGGCGGCTTCTCGAGCGGCAGCGGCGGGAGCTATTCCGGCGGAGGCGGCCATTTCTGATTTTGCAGGATTTCTGCGGTTTCTTAAGGCGATTTCCTGTGGTAATATGGTGGTAGCATTTTAAGAGGCAGTGCAAAGATGAAAGGAGAGCACAGGTATGGGTCTCATTAAAGTGGCAGCAGGAGCGATCGGAGCGATCGGCAACGCAGTCGGCAACACACTTTCAAGTACATGGGTTGACTATTTCGAGAGCGGCGACATGACCGGCATTCTCATGAAGCGCGGCAACAAAATCGCGAGCAAAGGCTCTCAGAACAAGGGCGGGGATGACAACATCATTTCCTCCGGATCCGGCATTGACGTGCAGGAAAGCCAGTGCATGATTCTCGTCGAAAATGGCAGAATCGTCGACTTCTGCGCGGAGCCCGGCCGCTATACATTTGATGCATCCACGGCTCCCTCGCTCATGAGCGGAGACAATCACGGCTTAAAGGCCATCGCTTCCATGATCGGCCAGCAGTTCCTCGCGGGCGGCTCAAGGACCAATACGCAGAGAGTGTTCTACATCAATCTCGGCGAGATCCAGGGCTTCAAGTGGGGCTCCGGCAACATCACCTTCGATCACTGGGAGACGGACATCACGACCGGTAAGCCGGTGTGGCACATCGCGACGACGCTGATGGGCAACGGCACGTATTCGATCCACGTATCGGATCCGGCGAAGTTCTTCCAGGTCATCGGCGCGCAGAAGGCCGGCGCGGACGGGACAGGCATGATCACGCGCGAGGACATCGAGCCGCAGATCAAGACGGAAGCCATCGCGGCCATCCGCCAGGGCGTGGGCCAGCTGTCGAAGCTCCACATCCCGTATACGGACATCGCCGCGTATGAGATGCAGCTCACCGAGGACGTCAACGCGATCCTTGACAAGGCCTGGGACGAAGCGCGCGGCATCAGCATTTTCAAGATCGCGATCGGCATGATGGACGCCGACGAGAACAGCAAGCAGAAGATCGAGAAGTATCAGGAGACAAAGGGATACACGGATCCGTCCATGCTGGGCGCCTATATGGGCATGGGCCAGACGCAGGCGATGCAGGCGGCCGGCGAGAACGCCAACGGCGCCGTGACGGGATTCGCGGGCCTCGGCATGATGGGCGGCATGGCAGGCGCAGGCGGCACCAATATCGCCGGCCTCATGCAGCAGGGACAGCAGCAGGCTGCGCAGGCAGTGCAGGCGGCCGCGGCTCCGGCAGCGGATACATGGACATGCGCCTGCGGCTCCGTGAACACCGGCAAGTTCTGCCCGAACTGCGGCGCGGCGAGACCGGCAGCAGCTGCATGTGCGAACTGCGGCTACATTTTCCCGGATCCGGCAAATGTCCCGAAGTTCTGCCC
>DEFE01000016.1:34476-37923 GCA_002350625.1 Lachnospiraceae bacterium UBA2860 | reverse complement strand
GTGAACATGTTGAAAGGTGAGAAAAGAAACGTCATTGTCGGACAGTCCGGCGGCCCCACAGCAGCCATCAATTCATCGCTCGCGGGCGTGTATCGCACGGCGATTGACCGCGGATACAAGAAGGTCTACGGCATGCTTCACGGCGTGCAGGGACTGATGGAAGGCCGCTATGTGGACCTGTCCGAGCACATCACGAACGGCCTCGATTCCGAGCTGCTTAAGAGAACGCCGGCTTCCTACCTGGGATCCTGCCGCTACAAGCTGCCGGAAATCCACGAGGATCAGGCGCTCTATGAGAAGATCTTCACGATCCTCACGGATCTTGAGATCGACTGCTTCATCTACATCGGCGGCAACGACTCGATGGATACGATCAAAAAGCTGTCGGATTACGCGATCATCACCGGCTCCGAGATCCGCTTCGTCGGATGCCCGAAGACCATCGACAATGACCTCGCGCTCACCGATCACACACCGGGCTACGGCTCGGCGGCGAAATACATCGGCACGTCCGTCAAGGAAATCATCCGCGACGGCTGGTCGATGCGCAATGCGAACGGACAGGTGACGGTCGTCGAGATCATGGGCAGAAATGCCGGCTGGCTGACCGGCGCTTCGGCGCTCGCACAGAGCGAAGACTGCGACGGCCCGGATGCGATCTATCTTCCGGAGCTCGCGTTCGACGTGGACAAATTCATCGCGAAGTGCAAGAACCTTCTGAAGAAGAAGAACTCCGTCGTGGTCTGCGTCTCTGAAGGCATCCACACGGAAGACGGCAAGTACGTCATGGAGCTCGGCGAGAGCGCTGACTTCGTCGACGCTTTCGGCCACAAGCAGCTCACAGGTACGGCGCGCGTGCTCTGCGACATGCTCTCCCGCGAAGTCGGCTGCAAGACCCGCGCGATCGAGCTGTCCACGCTGCAGAGAGCGGCGAGCCACTGCGCGTCCCGCGTCGATATCCTTGAGGCCTATGAGGTCGGCGGCGCCGCGATGAAGGCAGCCGACGAAGGCGATTCCGGCAAGATGGTCGTCATCGAGCGCACGTCCGATGATCCGTACGCAGCCGGCACGGCCGTGAAGGACGTCCACAAGATCGCGAACGACGAGAGACTCGTTCCGAGAGAGTGGGTCACGAAGGAAGGCACCTATGTGACGAACGAGTTTATCACCTATGTGCGCCCGCTGATCCAGGGCGACGTCGCACCGATCATGGTCGACGGCATCCCGAGACATCTCTACAAGCCGGGCTATCAGGATCTTCTGTAAAGTTATCAGCGCCCCCGCATGCGTGCGGGGGCGTTTTTTCGCGAAACAGCCCGAAATTCATGGAGATTTCGCGCAAAACGGGGTTTGAACGATATGTCAAATGTGATACAATAGACTAGTGTTTGACAGGGCTGTTTTAAGTGCGCGCATGTGCGCATATGACAACAGTCGACAACGATGAGATCAGGAGGGATTTCTATGGCAAAATGGGTATACATGTTCAGCGAAGGCAATGCTGAAATGAGAAACCTGCTCGGCGGCAAGGGCGCCAATCTCGCGGAGATGACGGGCCTCGGCATGCCGATTCCGCAGGGCTTCACGATCACGACGGAAGCCTGCACGGACTACTACACACAGGGAAAGAAGATCTCTGACGAGATCCAGGCCCAGATCTATGAGGCACTTTCCAAACTCGAAGACATCAACGGCAAGAAGTTCGGCGACAATTCCGATCCGCTTCTGGTCTCCGTCCGCTCGGGCGCGAGAGCATCCATGCCCGGCATGATGGACACCATCCTCAACCTCGGCCTCAACGACATTTCCGTCGAAGGCTTTGCGCAGAAGACCGGCAATCCCCGTTTTGCCTATGACTCCTACAGACGTTTCATCCAGATGTTCTCTGACGTCGTCATGGAAGTTCCGAAGAGCTTCTTCGAGAAGGTCATCGACGAAGTGAAAGAGGCGAAGGGCGTCACGCTTGACACGGAGCTTGACACGAACGATCTCAAGGAGCTGATCCAGCGCTTCAAAGCCATTTACAAAGAAGCCATGAAGGGCGAAGAGTTCCCGCAGGATCCGAAGGTACAGCTCATGGACGCCGTCATGGCCGTCTTCCGCAGCTGGGACAATCCGAGAGCGATCTTCTACAGACGTATGAACGACATCCCGGGCGACTGGGGAACAGCCGTCAACGTACAGACAATGGTCTTCGGCAACATGGGCGAGACCTCCGGCACGGGCGTCGCATTCACGCGTGACCCCGCCACGGGCGCCAAGGGCATCTTCGGCGAGTATCTGATCAATGCGCAGGGCGAAGACGTCGTCGCGGGCGTCCGCACGCCGTCTCCGATCACACAGCTCGAGCAGGATATGCCGGAATGCTACAAGCAGTTCCATGAGCTGGCGATGAACCTTGAAAATCACTACAGAGACATGCAGGACATGGAGTTCACGATCCAGGAAGGAAAGCTTTACTTCCTGCAGACGAGAAACGGCAAGAGAACAGCTGCGGCTGCGATCCAGATTGCCTGCGATCTCGTGGACGAAGGCAAGATCACACCGGACGAAGCTGTCCTCCGCATCGAGCCCAAGTCACTCGACCAGCTGCTGCATCCGATGTTCGACGCCGCGGCCCTGAAGGCCGGCGAGAAGATCGGCGCGGCTCTTCCGGCATCCCCGGGCGCTGCTGCAGGCAAGGTTGTCTTCAACGCTGAGGACGCGAAGAAGGTCAAAGAAGCCGGCGAAAGATGCGTGCTTGTCCGTCTCGAGACATCCCCCGAGGACATCGAGGGCATGAACGCGGCTGAGGGCATCCTCACCGTCCGCGGCGGCATGACCTCTCACGCGGCCGTCGTCGCCAGAGGCATGGGCACCTGCTGCGTCTCCGGCTGCAAGGAGATCAAGATCAACGAAGAAGAGAAGTGGTTCGAGCTCGGCGGAAAGCACATCACAGAGGAAGATTATATCTCTCTTGACGGCTCCACCGGCAACATCTACTTCGGCGACATCAAGACCGTTCCGGCCAACATCGGCGGCAACTTCAAGAGAATCATGGACTGGGCTGACCAGTACAGAACGATGAAGGTCCGCACGAACGCCGACACGCCGCGCGACGCCAAGCAGGCTGTCTCCCTCGGCGCTGAAGGCATCGGCCTGTGCCGTACGGAGCATATGTTCTTCGACAGCGAGAGAATCCATCACATGAGAAAGATGATCCTCTCCGATACGGTTGAAGAGAGAAAGGCTGCGCTCGCAGAGCTGCTTCCGTATCAGAAGAGCGACTTCAAGGGAATGTACGAAGCTCTTGAGGGCAGATCGATGAACGTCAGACTTCTCGATCCGCCGCTCCATGAGTTCGTTCCGAAGGAAGACGCCGAGATCGAGGCGCTTGCCAAGGATATGGGCAAGACCTTTGACGAAGTCAAGGAGAAGTGCGAAGCGCTCCATGAGTTCAACCCGATG
>DEFE01000016.1:12829-34465 GCA_002350625.1 Lachnospiraceae bacterium UBA2860 | reverse complement strand
ATGATGGGCCACCGCGGCTGCCGTCTGGACGTCACCTATCCGGAGATCGCCGAGATGCAGACACGCGCCATCATGGAGGCGGCGATTGAAGTGGCTGCCGAGAAGGGCTACAACATCGTCCCTGAGATCATGGTCCCGCTCGTAGGAGAGAAGAAAGAGCTCAAGTACGTCAAGGACATTATCGTCGCGACAGCGGACAAGGTCAAGGAAGAAAAGAGCTCCGATATCCGCTATCACGTCGGCACGATGATCGAGATCCCGAGAGCGGCGCTGCTCGCTGACGAGATCGCTGAAGAAGCGGAATTCTTCTCCTTCGGCACAAACGACCTGACACAGATGACATTCGGCTTCAGCCGTGACGACGCGGGCAAGTTCCTCGATGCGTACTATCAGAACAAGATCTATGAGTCTGATCCGTTCGCAAGACTTGACCAGAACGGTGTCGGCAAGCTGGTCCAGATGGCTTCGAAGCTCGGCCGCGGCACACGCCCGGATCTGAAGCTCGGCATCTGCGGCGAGCACGGCGGCGATCCCTCCACGATCGACTTCTGCCAGAGAGTCGGCCTCAACTATGTGTCCTGCAGCCCGTTCCGCGTCCCGATCGCGCGTCTCGCTGCGGCCCAGGCGGCTCTGAACAACAAATAATCTTTAAGCAAGTGACTTGCATCCCCCGGCACATGTGCCGGGGGACTTTTTTTCTGCCAAGGGGAGGCAAAATATGACAAGGGGTCTGACCCCGTGTCATGTTTTGCGGCACTTTATGAAGTTGCAATATGTGAAAGCATGCTATACAATGACGGGGTTGAGCATCTCGCAACCTAAAACAATAAGTCAGGTTCGGAATTTGAATTAAGGGAGGAGGTAGAAAGGGTGAAGAGCAGGTTCTCAGCTGCCGTGCTGGCGTACGCCGGTGCATTGATCGCGCTGAATGTGATATTAACCCGTTTTGTCTCCATTCCGATCGGCCAGATCTTCAGGATTTCGATCGGCGCCGTGCCCATCATCCTGGCGAGTCTGTGGCTCGGTCCGGTGGCCGGAGGCATCTGCGGCTTTCTGGGAGACCTGATCGGCTGCGCCGTGGGCGGCTACGCGCCGAATCCTCTCATTTCGGTGTCGTCTGTCATGGTGGGCGTGCTTCCTTTCTGCATGAAGGGGCTGATTGCGGCTAAGCGCAGGGGCATCGAGGGATATCTTCGTTTTCTTCTGATGTGCGCGGGCACGTTTCTGATCACGTCCCAGGGACTGACGGTGGCGGGCCTCAGCCTGATGTACGGGCTGCCTTTTGTGCCGACGTTTATCTCGAGAATTCCGCAGACGGCGGCGCTTGCGGCGCTTGACGCATTTCTTGTACAGCTGCTGTATGTAAGACTCCCGGATCCCATGAAGGCCGGCAGGAAGTGAGGACAGACATGACGGAAACACTGATCAGCGTGCTAAAAGCAGTTTCAGACGAGCTGGCCGACAAGGCGGATCTCGCATCCCTGATGGATTTTGACGACGCGGCGGAAGAGGAGGAAGAGGCCTTGCCTGACGCGGAGGAAGAGGCGGAAGCCTATCCCGCCGATGAGATCCGGCGCCTGCTCTCAGTGATCCGCTTTGCGGGTGAAGCAGCGCCGCTTTTGCTCGAAGCGGAAAAGAAGGGCAGCGCGAAGGACAGCGCCAGGATCGGCGCCTCAGCCGGCCTTCTGGCCGCGGCGGCGGAAGGCGCGGCGATGCATGTCTACGCGCTGACGAGAGAGCTGCCCGGGCGGGACGCCGCCCGCAGGTACAACACGAAGGCGCGGAATGACGCGAAGAAGGCTTTAAAGGCGCTTCAGGCCATTGCCGCCGGCAGCACGGAGAGGGTCACGACGGTCCTCTGAACGGGTCAGGGGTTGCATAAATGTTACAAAAGTGCTACATTAAGATGACAACCGGGAAACATTTGTGCGGATTCCCGCGCAATCGTTAACTGACCTGTACAGCGGCGCATCGCATGTTCTTTGAAAAATGCAGTTTGGGAGAAGGCTGATGCTCTGCGGGAAGGAGAGAACTATGAAGCGGATCCTGCTGCTCGTCATCTGTGCGCTGCTGCTCGGCACGGGCTTTACCGTCTGCGTGGGCGCGGAAGACGATATAGACTTTTTTAACGTGGATTACGCGGACCAGATCGGCAGCGACGCGGGCATAGCGAGCGGGTACTATTATCTGTATCCGAAGTGTGCGCCGAAGCGTGTGGCTGCCATCGCGGACGGGTCGAAGAAGGACGGCGCCAACGCGCACATCTATAAATACAGCGGTGCGGACAAGCAGCTGTTTTATATCGGCGCGAACGGAGACGGCACTTATACCCTGAAAAACAAGCGTTCCGGCAAGGTTCTTGAGGCGAAGGACGGCGGCACGTCGAACAAGACAAATGTGCAGCAGGGAACCTACGACGAGGAAGCCCATCAGAAATGGTTCATCACAAAGAAGGGGAAGTATTATGTGTTCCAGAATGCCGCCTCGAAAAAAGTGATGACCGTAAAGGGCTCGAAGAACGCCAACAAGGCCAATCTATATCTGTATTCTTATACAGCTTCATCCGGACAGAAATTCACGCTGAAAGCAAAAGGCGGGAAGACTATCGTCAGAAAGTACAAGGTCTCCGCGCGAAAATGGGACGACACCAGGGATTATGACATCCTGACGAATATCGTCGGCGCCGTGGAGTCCGGCGGCCAGGTCTACGGCAACCGCAATTACGCGGCTTATGAGGGCCCCTATTCCAACAGCCCCAACGAGGTGACGATCACGATCGGCTGGGCGCAGTACTACGGCGTGGAGGCGCAGAAGCTGGTACAGAACATCTACAAAAAGAATCCCACGAAGTTCAAGAAGATCGATACAAAGAAGAAAGTCATCAAAGCCCTGAAGAAGGACTGGGTGGCGACGCATTACAATCCTTCCGCGACGGTGAAGAAGCTGATCATCAAGCTGATCCAGACGGACATCGGCAAGCAGTGCCAGGACGAGCTCTTCAAGTCCTATATGGTCGGCTTTGTCGATGACTGCAAGAAAAAGTACACGGACAACGCCTGGGCCATCCACATGTACTGCCAGATCCGGCACCTGGGAGGCCCGACCGCGGCGGACCGCATCTTCAGGAGATGTAAGGGCGACTACACGCTCGACAGCATCATGGCTTCGCTGAAGAGCGATCAGTCAGACGGGGCGAGCAGCTACCAGGTCGGCGATTCCGTCTTCTGGTCGAGACACGTCAAGTGCTGTGAATTCCTTGAGAAGTATGCGATGTAAATGGCACTGCGGATCTTCGTTGTATGAAAAGGGACATAAGAGAGGAAACATAGATGAATGCTTCCTACGCGGCGATCCTTAGCACGGTGCTCATCATCACGGTTCTTTTCGCGCTGATGATCGTGAGCCGGTCAAGGACGCAGAAACGTGCGTTTGAAGAAGAACTGAAAAACAGCTGGGGCAAATTGAAGCCCCGGCTGTTTTCTGCTGAAGAGATCAAAAGAATCCGCCGCTTCGCAGACTCCTCTTACGCGGAGGAGCTTGGGAAGGACGCGTTTTTGATCGACGATATCACGGCAAATGACGTCGACCTCGACGCCGTCTTCGCCCGCCTTGACGCGGCCGTGTCCTCGCCGGGGGAGGAGATCCTGTACGACTGGCTCCTTAGACCGGAGCTCAAAGAGGACGCTCTCAGCGAGCGCATCGCGCTGCAGGACTTCTTCACCGCGCACGAGAAAGAAAGACACGATATCCTCCGGGTTCTTCACGGGATCGGCCGTCTCAAGGGCGACTCCTTTTTCGGGGCCGTCACGAGCCTCCGCGAAGCGGCGCGGATCGGAAGCGGGCGCTATATACTGCTCGCCGCGGGGACATTCCTCTCCATTGTTTTCCTGTTCATCTTCCCGATCCCGGCGCTGATCAGCCTCCTGCTATTCCTCGCCGCGGACTTCAAGGTCCACATCGACGCGAGAGAGGCCACGGGGCCTTGCCTGCGCGGTTTTTCCGCCATTTTGCGGCTGCTTGACGCCGCCGATGATCTTGAGAAGATTCTTCCGGACGGGATGCCGGGAACGGACAAGGCGGCGCTGCGCGGGATCCTGCGCACATTTGCGCCCTTCAGGCGGGGAGCCTTTCTCGTCATGTCCGGCGCCAGCGTGGGCGACAGCCCGGCCGAGGCGGTTCTGGCCTACCTTAAGCTGTTCTTTCATCCCGACCTGATCCTCTTTGACCGCATGCTCTCCAAGGTGCAGGGGCACGAGGCGGAGGCCGTGTCACTCCTGATCTCCCTCGGGACGCTGGATGCAGCCGCAGCGACTGCTTCTGCGCGTCTCGCGTACACAGTGACGGCAAGACCGGCGCTGTCTTCTCCCGGAGAAGGCACATCCCCGGTCCCGGTCCGCATCAAGGCGATGACGCATCCGCTTCTTAACGAGGCGGTGCCGAATTCCGTTGCGCTTCATGGGCCGCTGCTGCTCACGGGCTCCAACGCCTCGGGGAAATCCACTTTCCTCAAGGGACTCGCGCTCACGGCGATACTTGCGCAGAGCTGCGGCTTTGTCACGGCCGCATCCTACAGCGCGCCCTTCTTAAGGATCATGAGCTCTATGGCGCTGAAGGATAACCTCGAGGGCGGCGAGAGCTATTTCGTCGTGGAGATCCGGTCCATGAAGCGCATCGTCGATGCCGCAGGCGTGACGGATCCGCCGCTCTTATGCCTGGTCGACGAAGTCCTCCGCGGGACGAACACGACGGAGCGGATCGCGGCTTCCGCGTCGATTCTCCGCGCCCTCGCGCGGCCGCATGTGTTTGCCGTCGCCGCGACCCATGACATCGAGCTGACCTATCTCCTCGACGGCACCTACAGGAACATGCATTTTGAGGAGAGCGCGGACGACGAGGATGTCCATTTCACGTATCTTCTCAAGGAAGGGAGAGCCGCGTCGGGAAATGCGCTGACGCTTCTTGAGAGGAACGGCTATCCGGAGGACATCACGCGCGCGGCGCGCCGGATGAAGGACGGATTTCTTGAGACAGGAGAGTGGGAACGATGAAAGTGACGATTTATACGGACGGCGCCGCGCGCGGCAACCCCGACGGCCCGGGCGGCTACGGCGCAGTGCTTCTCTACACGGACACGAAGGGCGTGACGCACACGAAAGAGCTGTCGGAAGGCTATGAGAAGACGACGAACAACCGCATGGAGCTGATGGCGGCGATCGCGGCCCTCGAGGCCCTGAACCGCCCCTGCGAAGTGGAGCTCTACTCGGACTCCAAATATCTGACGGACGCGTTCAACCAGGGCTGGATTGACGCCTGGCAGAAGCGCGGATGGAAAAAGGCGGACAAGTCCGAGGTGCTCAACATCGACCTGTGGCAGAGGCTTCTTGCCGCGGCAGCCCCGCACGAGGTTCACTGGAACTGGGTGAAGGGACATGCCGGCAATATCTACAACGAGCGCTGCGACGAACTCGCGACAGGCGCCGCGGACGCGCTCGCGAAAATGCCTTGACTTGTTTTCGCGGGCGGATGGTGTTATAGTACATTTCATACGGCCTTTGACGGCCCGCCTATACGCCTTAAGGAGACTACGGACAGCTTTGTCCGGTCAGATAAACGGAGGGAGATCACGTGGAAAAATACGGAGTAAACCAGCTCAGACAGATGTTTCTCGATTTCATGGAGAGCAAGGGACATCTCTCGATGAAGTCCTTTTCGCTCGTGCCGCACGGGGACAATTCCGTGCTGCTCATCAACGCGGGCATGACGCCGCTGAAGCCTTACTTTACCGGCGCCGAGGTGCCGCCGAGAAAGCGCGTCGCGACCTGCCAGAAGTGCATCCGCACCGGCGACATCGAAAATGTCGGCCACACGGCGAGACACGGCACATTCTTTGAGATGCTGGGCAACTTCTCCTTCGGCGACTATTTCAAGACGGAAGCGATCCACTGGACGTGGGAGTTCCTGACGCAGGTGGTCGGACTTGATCCGGACAGGCTCTATCCGTCCGTCTATCTGGACGACGACGAGGCCTTCGCGATCTGGAGGGACGAGATCGGCGTTCCCGCGGAGAGAATCTACAAGTTCGGCAAGGAGGACAACTTCTGGGAGCACGGCGCAGGCCCCTGCGGCCCCTGCTCGGAGGTGTACTATGACCGCGGCGAGAAGTACGGCTGCGGGAAGCCCGACTGCGCGCCCGGCTGCGACTGCGACCGCTATATGGAGATCTGGAACGACGTCTTCACGCAGTTCGAAAATGACGGCAACGGCAATTACACGACGCTGAAGCAGAAGAACATCGACACGGGTATGGGCCTTGAGCGCCTCGCCGTGGCGGTGCAGGACGTCGACTCGATGTTCGACATCGATACGATCAAGGCGCTGCGCGACCGCATCTGCGAGATCGCCGGCGTGACCTATAAAGAGAAGGAAGAGACGGACGTGTCGGTCCGCATCATCACCGACCACATCCGCTCGGCGACATTTATGATCTCGGACGGCATCACGCCGAGCAACGAAGGCCGCGGCTACGTGCTGCGCCGCCTGATCCGCCGCGCCGCGCGGCACGGCAAGAAGCTCGGCATCGAGGGGCCGTTCCTCGCGGAGCTGTCGCGGACGGTTGCCGACACGTCGAGAGAGGGCTATCCGGAGCTCGAGGAGAAGTACACGTTTATCCACGACGTGCTCGCCTCCGAGGAGACCGCGTTCGGCAAGACGATCGACCAGGGCCTTAAGATTCTGGCCGACCGGGAGAAGGAGCTCGCGGAGAGCGGAGAGAAGACACTTTCCGGCGAGAAGGCATTTGAGCTCTATGACACTTACGGATTCCCGCTCGACCTGACGAAGGACATCCTCGAGGAGAAGGGCTACAGCGTCGACGAGGAAGGCTTTAAGGAGAGCATGCAGGCGCAGAGAAAGCGCGCGAAGGAAGCCCGCGCCGTCACCAATTACATGGGGGCGAAGGCGACGGTATACGATGAGATCGACGCCTCGGTGACCACGAAGTTTACCGGCTACGGGACGACGGCGGACCGCGGCACGATCAAGGTCCTGACCAACCTCGTGGACGAGGATCACTACGGAGAAATCGTGCTCGCGCTCGCCGACGGCGACGAGGGCACCGTGATCGCGGATCAGACACCCTTCTACGCCACGATGGGCGGCCAGGTCGGTGACCAGGGCGTCATTAAGACGGAGACGGGCAGCTTCCTCGTCCGCGAGACCATCCCGCTCCGCGGCGGGCGCGTCGGCCACAAGGGCGTCGTGACGGAGGGCACGCTGCGCTCCGGAGACGAGGCGGAATTCCTGGTGAATCAGGAGGAGAGAGCAGCGACGGCTGCCAACCACAGCGCGACGCACCTCCTGCAGGCCGCGCTGAAAAAGGTGCTCGGCGATCACGTGCAGCAGAAGGGCTCCTATGTGGACGCCCACAGGCTCAGATTCGACTTCGTGCACTTTAAGCCCATGACGGCGGAAGAGATCAAAGAGGTCGAGCAGATCGTGGGCGATGAGATCCGCGCGTCGCTTGCTGTCTCCACCGATATCATGAGCATCGATGAGGCGAGAAAGACAGGTGCCATGGCGCTGTTCGGCGAAAAATACGGCGAGGAAGTCCGCGTCGTCACGATGGGAGACTTCTCGAAGGAGCTGTGCGGCGGCACGCACGTGAAGAACACGGCGGATATCCGCGCCTTCAAGATCATCAGCGAGTCCGGCATCGCAGCCGGCGTCCGCCGCATCGAAGCGATCAGCAGCGACGGCGTGTTCGCTTTCTACCGCGATGAAGAAGCACTGCTTAACGAGGCGGCTTCCCGGCTCCGCGCCACGCCGCAGGAGGTGCCGGAGAGAATCGCGCATCTTTTGGCAGAGCTCAAGAAGGCAAATGCGGAGATCGAGTCTCTGAAGGCGCAGGCCGCGCAGGCCGCGATGGGCGACGCCTCTTCGGACGCCGAGGAAGTGGGCGGCATCAAGGTGTACGTGCGCGCGCTCAAAGACGTCGACATGAACGAGATGCGGAATCTCGGCGACTCCTTAAAGGAGAAGCTCGGCGACAGCATCATCGTCCTCGCCTCGGCGGCCGCCGGCAAGGTGTCGCTGATGGCGACCGCCACGGAAGGCGCCATTAAGCTGGGCGCCCACGCGGGCAATCTCGTGAAGGCTGCGGCGCCGCTCGTCGGCGGAGGCGGCGGCGGCCGCCCGAACATGGCGCAGGCCGGCGGAAAGAACCCCGCGGGCATCGAGGAGGCGCTCAAGACCGCGCTCGAGGCGGCGAAGAAGCAGCTGCTCTCATAAAAGTATTGACGCGGATTTTAGTTTGAGTGTATAATGATTCACGGTTCTCCGCTGAAGGCGGAGAAGGGAATTAACCCCGAAGATGGTTTGGGGGGAGGTGAAATTCAGTTTTATGGCAAATGTAATTGTCAAGGAGGGAGAATCCCTCGACAGCGCTCTTAGAAGATTTAAGCGCAGCTGTGCGAAGGCCGGGATCCAGCAGGAGATCCGCAAGCGCGAGCATTACGAAAAGCCGTCCGTCCGCCGCAAGAAAAAGTCGGAGGCGGCCAGAAAGCGCAAGTATAATTGATAGAACGCTTTTATTACCCCCGGCATCTGTCCGGGGGTTTGTTTTACGTCGCAGCCCCCTGAAGCACATGTTAAGGATCTGATCTTCTATGCCTGCTCGGACATTCCGGATCAAGCGCTATACGGTTTCATCTAACAAGCTTCGGACAAGTGCCCGCGTCCTCGTTCTGAGTGATCTGCATCACTTTGAGCACGGACCGGAAAACGCGGAGCTTATTTCGGCGTGCCGGAAACTGAAACCGGACTTGATCCTTTTTGCGGGAGACATGCTCACGGGGCGGCCGTCGCAGTCCTTTAAAGACGTGTTCCACCTCGCGGAGGAGCTCGCCTCCATTTCACCCGTCTATGCGGCGAACGGCAATCACGAGACGCAGCTGCGCGACTATCCGGGAGCGTATAAGTATCTGATGAGGCGCCTGGCCGCCTCTCCGGTGACCATCCTGAACAACGAGAGCCGCATCTTTGAGATTTCGTCAAACCGCTTTAAGGTGACGGGCCTCGAGCTGCCGCGGATCAAATACAAAAAGCTTAAAAAACCGTCTCTGTCAGCGGAGGAGCTCGCCGCGCTCATCGGCCGGAGAGAAGACGGCGACGGTGGGGAGTCCTTTCACCTGCTCATCGCGCACAACCCGCAGTTCGCGGATCAGTATCTCGCCTGGGGCGCGGACCTGACGGTATGCGGCCATTTTCACGGCGGCGTGATGCGGCTGACGGAGCACCGGGTGCTGATGAGCCCCTACGGATTTCCGCTGCCGAAATACGGCTACGGCATTTACGAAAAAGACGGCAGGCATCTCATCGTGACGAGCGGGCTCGGCGATCACGCGATCCCGCGGCGCATCAATAACCCGATGGAGCTCGTCTCGATCGATCTGAAGCCCTGTGCCGGAGCTGATAAGAAGGAGAGTTATTTTGCTTGAGGTCGCTCTTGAAGCTTATGACGGACCGCTGGATCTCCTGCTCGGTCTGATCGAAAAAAACAAAATCAATATCTTTGACATACCGATCGTGATGATCACGGATCAGTATCTCGCCTACGTGCAGCAGCTGCCGGAGGAGGATCTCGACACCACGAGCGAATTCATGGTGATGGCCGCCGAGCTCATCGCCATTAAATGCCGCATGCTGCTTCCCGCGGAGGAGGAAGAGGACGCGGAAGAGGGAGACCCGCGTGAGGAGCTCGTCAGGCGCCTGCTCGAGTACAAGACCTATAAGTACATCTCCTATGAACTGAAGGACATGATGGCGGACGCGGTGCAGCACCTCTACAAAGAGGACACGGTGCCGGACGAGGTGCGGAAATTCCGCCCGGAGGTGAATCCCGACGACATTTCCGGCGTCGTGCCGCTTAAAGAACTGCACGCGATCTTTGACAGCATTCTGCGCAGGCAGACGGAGCGCATCGACCCCGTCCGGAGCCGTTTCGGGACGATCGAGCGCGAGGAGGTGTCCCTTCCGGATACGCTTGAGCATGTCGCAGTCTACGCCAGAAAGCGCAGGCACTTTTCTTTCCGGGACCTGCTTGAGAAGCAGAACACGAAGACGCAGATCGTCGTCACGTTCCTTGCGATCCTCGAGCTCATCAGCTACGGCTATATCCGCGCCGTGCAGAAGGATCTTAAGGATGATATCGAGATTGAACAGGTCGACGGCGTGACCTACGAGCAGGTGAGAGACCGCTTCGGCACCGCCGGGATCGAAGATGAGGGAGGAGAGACAGCAGATGAAACGACATGAGACGGAGGCCGCGATCGAGGCGATTCTGTTTGCCACGGGCCGCGCCGTGCCCGAAGAGGACATCGCGCGCGCTCTTGACATGGACAGGGACGAGATCGGCGGCATCATCCGGGACATGGCGAAAGCATGGGACGAGGAAGCGCGGGGCGTGGAGCTGATCGAGCTCGAGGGCTCGTGGCAGATGTGCACGCGGAAGGCGTATTATCCGCAGCTCATAGCGCTGGAGCTCGTGCCGAAGAAGCCGCGGCTGACCGACGTGCTCCTCGAGACGCTCTCGGTGATCGCCTACAAGCAGCCCGTCACGAAGGCCGAGATCGAGCGGATCCGCGGCGTCAACTCGGACCACGCGGTCAATAAGCTCGTGGAGTATAAGCTCGTCGCGGAGCTCGGGCGGGCGAAGGCGCCGGGGCGCCCCATCCTCTTCGGGACGACGCAGGATTTCCTGCGCGTCTTCGGCATTTCTTCGAGGGAGAAATTGCCGGGCGTCAGCCCCGAGCAGGTGGCCGGTTTCCGCGAGGAGGCGGAAGAGGAGGCCGGCGCGAAGCTGCCGGCGGAGGAGAGCGGTGCCGCGGCAGATGGGCCGGCGGATGAAATCGGGACTGAGCTGCCGGCGGATGAGAACGGGGCTGAGATGACGGCGGAAACGGCCGGGACGGAGCCGCCGGCGGATGAAGCGGCCGGGGAATCAGAGGCCGCCGCGCTGCCGGAGCTGGACCGCGGAGAGATTGACCGGGAGCAGATCGTAGGGATCTGACAGGATTGTATAAAACGATGTACAAATCCTTGCCGGATGGTCCGATTCCTGTTGAATTTGGACCTGCTAAGCGGTATACTTTACTTCGATTGAGTATATTTCAAAATCTGATGGAGGACATAAGATGGGATTGACACAAAATGCTGCAGGCAGACGGATCGCTTCGCTGCTTGACGCGAACAGTTTTGTCGAAGTCGGTGGTCTTGTCACGGCCAGAAGCACCGACTTTAATCTTTCCGCCGCTCAGACGCCTTCAGACGGTGTGATCACCGGCTACGGCACGATCGACGGAAACCTCGTGTATGTCTACAGCCAGGACGCTTCCGTATTGGGCGGATCGGTCGGTGAGATGCACGCCAAGAAGATCACGAGGATCTATTCACTCGCGAGAAAGACAGGAGCGCCGATCATCGGTCTCATCGACTGCGCCGGCATCCGTCTCGAGGAGTCGACGGACGCGCTCAATGCGCTCGGCCGCATCCTCCGCAGCCAGGTGATGGCTTCAGGACTCATCCCGCAGCTTGTCGGCATTTTCGGAAACTGCGGCGGCGGCCTGTCCATCATCCCCGCGCTCGCCGACTTCACCTTCATCGAGAAGGAGAACGGGCGCCTCTTCGTGAACGACCCCGACGCGATCGAGGGCAACACGAAAGAGAAGCTCGACACGGCTTCTGCCGACTATCAGCTTGAGGCCGGCAACGCCGATTTCGCGGGCACGGAAGCGGAAGTCTACGCCGCGATGCGCGAGCTCGTTGCGCTCCTCCCGCTCAACTGCGAGGATGAGGGCGCGATGGCGGCCGTAACCGACGACCTCAACCGCGCGGCTTCCGGCATCGCTTCCGTCAAGGGCAACGCCGCTGAGGCACTGAAGCTGATCGGCGACGGCGGCCAGTTCTTTGAGACAAAGAGAGGCTTTGCCGGCTGCGTAACTACCGGCTTTATCCGTCTGAACGGCTACACTGTGGGCTGTGTCGCGAACAGCAGCGACAAGGCTGTCCTGTGCGCCGGCGGAGCGGAGAAGGCCGCCTCCTTCATCGGATTCTGTGACGCCTTCAACATCCCCGTGCTCACACTGGCGAACGCCGAGGCGCTCAGAAACAGCGAGTGCACGGAGAAGCGTTTCCCGAGGAACGCGGCGCGCCTCACCTACGCCTACACGAACGCGACGGTTCCGAAGGTCACGGTCGTCACCGGCAAGGCCTACGGCACAGCTTACATCCTCATGGGATCGAAAGCAGTCGGCGCCGACATGGTGTTCGCGTGGAAGGATGCCGAGATCGGCACGATGGACGCGAAGATGGCGGCCAAGATCATCGCGGACGGCGCGGACGCCGACACGATGAAGAAGACAGCGGAAGAGTACACGGCGCTTCAGCAGTGCGTGACCTCCGCAGCCAGACACGGATATGTCGACACGATCATCGAAGCGGAAGAGACACGCAAGTATGTCATCGGCGCGTTTGAGATGCTCTATACCAAGCGTGAGGACCGCCCGGACAAAAAGCACGGCACAGTGTGAGAAAGGCGGCATACATGAAAAAAATCAGATTCCTATCGGCTCTGATCGCGATCCTCGTCATGTCCGCCCTCCTTTCCGGATGCGCGAAGACATCTTCTCAGATTGAAAGTGAGAAGCAGGAAGAGATCAAAGCGGCCAATATAGCCGATGTGCAGAAGTACACGGAAGAGTACTTCGCCCAGGCGATGAAGACGGCTACGCTCGAGCAGTTCACGGCTTTTGTGGACGGAGGCGAGACCGTCGTATCGAAGACCTTTGACAATGACTGGGGCAACCGCTGGCAGCAGTTCATCGACGAACACGGACAGGTGAAGGACGCCGTCGTTGACCTCACGCAGAGAACCGCCGAGGGCGGGTACACGAGCCGCATCATTCTGACCGGCGAGGACGGAGAGCAGATGGCGCTGACCGTCGCTTATGACGAGACGATGATTCCGGTGTCCACGTCGATCTCCCCCTACTCCAACGATGCGGAGGAGACGATCGGCTCGAAGATGTCGACGGCAGCCGGCAACACGATCACGGGACTTCTCGTCGTGTTCTTTATCCTCGTGGGCCTCAGCCTGATCATCAGCTGCTTCAAGTTCGTCAACAAAGCGGCCGGTGAGGTGGCTCCCCAGAACAAGGACGCGAAGAAAGCGGCGCCCGCAAAGGCAGCTGCGGCGCCCGCAAAGGCTGTTCCGGCCGTTTCCGCGCCGGAAGATGATCTCATGAAAAATCAGGAACTTGTCGCCGTCATATCCGCAGCTGTTGCGGCGTATGCCGCCGAGGAGGCCGGCAATGTACCGGTCGACGGATATGTCGTCCGTTCCATCAAACGTCTTCATAACAACAAATGGCACTGATCCCAGAAGGAGGAGAATAAGATGAAAAACTATACGATCACAGTGAACGGAACGGCTTACAGCGTCACGGTTGAAGAGGGCGCGGCACAGGCGGCGGCACCGGTTGCAGCAGCACCGGCTCCGGCGGCGGCACCCGCCCCGGCAGCAGCTCCCGCTCCGGCACCCGCACCGGCACCGGCACCGGCCGGCGCACAGGGCGGCATCGAGGTCGCGGCATCCGTGCCGGGCAAGGTCTTCCAGATCCCCTCTTCCGTGGGCGATGCAGTGAGTGCCGGCGATACGATCATCGTGCTTGAATCCATGAAGATGGAGATCCCGGTCGTCGCTCCGGAAAGCGGCACGATCGCGAGCATCAACGTGACGGTCGGCGCACAGGTGGAGACCGGCGATCTTCTTGCCACACTGAATTGACGGACGGCTTAAGGAGGTCAATCGTATATGAATATACTCGGTACTTTGTCTAATCTTGGTCAGCAGACCGCCTTCATGAACCTGACATGGGGCAACTATGTCATGATCGTGGTGGCATTGGTCTTCCTGTATCTGGCCATTGCAAAGGGATACGAGCCGCTGCTTCTTGTGCCGATCGCGTTCGGCATGCTGCTCGTCAATATTTATCCCGACATTATGATGAAGCCGGCTGATTCCCCGACGGGCGTCGGCGGCATGCTGTACTACTTCTACACACTTGATGAATGGAGCCTCCTGCCGTCCCTCATCTTCATGGGCGTCGGCGCGATGACGGACTTCGGCCCGCTGATCGCCAATCCGATCTCCTTCCTGATGGGCGCGGCTGCGCAGCTCGGCATCTACGTGGCATACTTCCTCGCGATCTTCCTCGGCTTCAACGGCAAAGCTGCTGCCGCCATTTCCATTATCGGCGGCGCTGACGGCCCGACCTCGATCTTCCTCGCGACGAAGCTGCAGCAGACGGAGCTCCTCGGACCGATCGCCGTGGCGGCCTATTCCTACATGTCGCTCGTTCCGATCATCCAGCCTCCGGTGATGAAGCTCTTCTCCTCCGAGAAGGACAGAAAGATCAAGATGGCGCAGCTCAGACCGGTCAGCAAGCTCGAGAAGATCCTCTTCCCGATCGTCATCACGATCGTGGTCTGCATGATCCTCCCGACGACAGCTCCGCTTGTCGGCATGCTGATGCTCGGCAATCTTTTCCGTGAGTCCGGCGTGGTCCATCAGCTTACTGAGACAGCCAGCAACGCTCTTATGTATATCGTCGTCATCTTCCTCGGCACGTCCGTCGGCGCGACGACCAGCGCGGCTGCTTTCTTAAATGTCAGCACCATCAAGATCGTGGTGCTCGGTCTCGCCGCTTTCATCTTCGGCACGGCCGGCGGCATGTGGCTGGGCCAGCTGCTGAAGAAAGTGACAAACGGCCGCATCAACCCGCTGATCGGATCGGCAGGCGTCTCCGCGGTCCCCATGGCGGCGCGCGTCTCGCAGAAGGTCGGCTCTGAAGCGGATCCGACGAACTTCCTGCTGATGCACGCGATGGGACCGAACGTCGCCGGCGTCATCGGCACAGCCGTGGCGGCCGGTACCTTCATGGCGATCTACGGCATCTGAAGCAAGACGACCAACATCGATGTATATAGAGGAGAAAGAAATGGCTGATACAGTGAAAAAGCCTGTCAAGATTACTGAGACGGTTCTGCGTGACGCCCACCAGAGCCTGATCGCTACGAGAATGACGACAGAAGAGATGCTTCCGATCGTCGACAAGATGGATAAGGTCGGCTACCGCGCGGTAGAGTGCTGGGGCGGCGCGACCTTCGACGCGGCCCTCCGCTTCCTGCATGAAGATCCGTGGGACCGCCTGAGAAAATTCCGCGAGGGCTTCAAGAACACGAAGCTGCAGATGCTGTTCCGCGGCCAGAACATCCTCGGCTACAAGCCGTATCCGGATGACGTGGTGGAGTATTTCGTCGAGAAGTCAATCGCAAATGGCATCGACGTGATCCGCCTCTTTGACTGCCTGAACGATCTCCGCAACCTGGAGACGGCTGTCAAAGCGACAAAGAAGGAAGGCGGAGAGGCGCAGATCGCATTTTCGTATACGCTCGGCAAGGCCTACTCGCTTGACTACTGGGTAGAGAAGGCTAAGGCCGTTGAGGCGATGGGCGCTGATTCCATCTGCATCAAGGACATGGCGGGACTTCTGCTTCCGTACACGACGGCGGAGCTGGTCACCGCGCTTAAGAGCGCGACGGATCTGCCGATCGAGCTGCATACGCACTATACGTCCGGCGAGGCTTCCATGGCTTACATGAAGGCTGCGGAAGCGGGCTGCGACATTCTTGACTGCGCGATGAGCCCCTTCGCGCTCGGCACGTCCCAGCCGGCGACGGAAGTGATGGTCGCCGCGTTCAAGGGCACGCCGTACGACACGGGCCTCGATCTGGATCTCCTCGCAGAGATCGCGGACTATTTCCGCCCGCTGCGCGAGAAGTATCTCGAGAACGGCCTCATGAATCCGAAGAACATGGGCGTCAACATCAAGACGCTGCAGTATCAGGTCCCGGGCGGCATGCTTTCGAACCTGACGAGCCAGCTCGCGAACATGAACGCCGAAGACAAGTTCTATGACGTGCTCGAGGAAGTCCCGAGAGTCCGCGAGGACATGGGCGAGCCGCCGCTCGTCACGCCGTCCTCCCAGATCGTGGGCACGCAGGCCGTCATGAACGTCCTGACCGGCGAGAGATACAAGGTCGTCCCGCAGGAGACGAAGGATCTCTTCCTCGGCCGCTACGGCAAGACGACGCTCCCGGTCAACCCGGAAATCCAGAAGAAGGTTATCGGCGACGAGGAGCCGATCACCTGCCGTCCGGCAGATCTGCTTGAGCCCGGCCTTCCGACATTTGAGAAGGCAATAGAGGCTTATAAGAAGCAGGACGAGGATGTCCTGACATACGCGCTGTTCCCGGAGGTCGCTCTGGATTACTTCAAGTACCGCGACGCGCAGGAGACAGGCGTGGACGTCCGCAAGGCCGACACGGAGAACAAGGCGTATCCGGTATAAGAAAGACCATACACTGTTGATTTTAAAGAGCCCGGACGATGCCGGGCTCTTTCCATGATTGAGAACGGAGCAGGACATGAATATCGCCATTGACGGGCCGGCCGGCGCCGGCAAAAGCACCATCGCCAAACGCGTGGCAAAGGAACTCGGAAGTGTTTATATCGACACGGGCGCGATGTACCGCGCGCTCGGTCTTTATATGCTGCAGCACGGGATCGCACCCTCGGATGAAGCAGGGGTGCTGGCAGCCCTGCCGCTTGTAGACATTTCCCTTGCCTACACGGACGGCACGCAGCACGTCATACTGAACGGAGAGGATGTCTCTCACCTCATCCGCACGGAAGAGGTGAGCAGCGCGGCGTCAGTGATCTCCTCATATCCCCTGGTGCGCGAAAAGCTCGTCGAGCTGCAGCAGAAGCTGGCCGCAAAAACACCCTCCGTCATGGACGGGCGCGATATCGGCACGGTCGTGCTGCCGGACGCGGAGCTCAAGATTTATCTGACAGCTTCTCCCGAGACAAGAGCGGAGCGCCGCTACAAAGAGCTCGTTGAGAAAGCGGGCGGGGAAGCGATCTCGCTCACGGTCGAAGAGATCGCTGACGACATCCGGACCCGCGACGAAAGAGATATGAACCGCGCCGCTTCTCCGCTCAGACAGGCGGAAGATGCAGTGTGCATCGACAGCTCTTTCCTTACGATCGACGAAGTGACGGCGCAGATTCTCCGCCTTGCGGCGGAAAGGAGCGGGAAGTCTTGAAGGCGATCGTCGTCGGGGGCGGCGCGTCCGGGATGTTCTGCGCGATCCGCGCTGCGGAGAGAGGCGTCAAAGTGACCCTCCTTGAGCAGAACGAAAAGCTCGGCCGGAAGCTGTACATCACGGGCAAGGGCAGGTGCAATTTCACGAACGCATGCCCGCCGGAAGAATTCCGCGCGCACGTCGTCAGCAATCCGCGCTTTCTTTACAGTGCCTCTGAGGCGCTAACTTCGGACGACGTGATCCGTCTCTTTGACGAGTGGGGACTTACGAGCAAGGTGGAGAGGGGCCGGCGCGTGTTTCCCGCGTCCGACCGCGCCGCCGACGTGATCGACACGCTGGTATCCCAGCTGAAAAGGCGGAACGTGCGCGTGATCACGGGCGCGAAGGTGACCGGCCTCCTGACGGATGCGGACGGCAATGTCACGGGCGTCCATGCGCGCGTCAAAGACGAAAATGTCACCATGGAGGCAGAGGCGGTCGTCCTCGCCACGGGCGGTATGTCTTATCCTTCGACCGGCTCCGGAGGCGACGGCTATCGTTTTGCCGCAAAAGCCGGCCTCAAGGTGACGACCTTAAGTCCCTCTCTGGTTCCGTTCAACTGCGCGGAGGAGTATGTCAGGGATCTCCAGGGACTCTCCCTGAAAAATGTGGAGCTCATCATCACGGACGGAAAGAAAGAGCGCTTCCGCGAATTCGGGGAATTGCTCTTTACGCACTTCGGCATCAGCGGGCCGCTTGTTTTAAGCGCGAGCGCCGTGCTCGGGCCCGTGGCCGGGGGAAAGACGCTCTCCGGCGTCATCGACTTAAAGCCCGCGGTCAGCGCGGAACAGCTCGATGCGCGCTTCCGCAGGGAATTCGACCAGCACGCCAAAAAGGCGCTGAGAAACACCCTGCATGAGTTCTATCCGGCAAAGCTCACCGCCGTGATCCCGCGCGTGGCGGATGTGGACGAGGATAAGCGCTGCGCGGACGTGACGAAGGAGGAGCGCCTGCGCCTCGTGAGAACGACGAAGGCATTTCCGCTGACGATTACATCCCTCCGCGGGTGGAACGAAGCCGTCGTAACCAAGGGGGGCGTGGACGTCCGCGAGATTGATCCCCGCACGATGGCGGCAAAGAAGAGAAAAGGACTCTACTGCATCGGAGAGCTGCTTGATCTAGACGCTTATACGGGCGGGTATAATCTGCAGATCGCCTGGTGCACGGCGGCCATGTGCGCGGATGCGCTCGGCACGTGAAGGACGGGAGTGGGAGATATGGAAATACACATAGCTGAGAGCGCGGGCTTCTGCTTCGGCGTCAAGCGCGCCGTAAACCTGGTTTATAAAGAAGCGGCTGAAAGTGAGCGCGTCTATACGATGGGACCGATCATCCACAACGAGCATGTGGTGGAGGATCTGGCGCAAAAAGGCGTCCGCATCATCGACGACGACATGATCTGCCGGGAGGAGGGCGGAAAGCCCGGGCCCGGGGCCACGGTCATCATCCGCAGCCACGGCGTTTCCGAGGAGGAAATGCAGGCGCTTAAGTCGAGCGGATACCGCCTCATAGACGCGACCTGCCCCTTTGTTCAGAAAATTCACAAAATTGTATCAAAAATGAGCGGCGAAGGATGTCCGGTCATCATTATCGGCAATTCCAGTCATCCGGAAGTCATCGGCATCCGCGGCCACGTGCGCGGAGAGGACTGTGCAGTCATTGAGACGGAGGCTGAAGCGAGAGCCTATCGCGGCGATTTCGGCAAGACAATCTGCATCGTTTCGCAGACGACATTCAATTTTCAGAAATTTCAAGAACTTGTTGAAATCATAAAAACTTTGGGGTATCATGTAGTAGTTACAAACACCATCTGCAGCGCAACGCGCGAAAGGCAGACGGAAGCAATGGAACTGGCGGCGGCATCGGATGTGATGCTTGTGATCGGGGGGAGCCAATCCTCTAACACGCAGAAGCTTTACGATATCTGCTGCGGCCAGTGCCGCAGAACTTATTTTGTTACGGGTCCCGAAGACCTAAGGGATCTCAGATTTCAGGCAGGTGACAGGATAGGGATTACGGCCGGGGCGTCCACCCCAAACACTATTATTCAGGAGGTTTCACAGCATGTCAGAAGAGCAGAGCTTTGAACAGATGCTCAACGAAAGTTTCAAAACTATCAGAAATGGAGAGGTCGTTGAAGGTACTGTTCTCGACGTGAAACCGGATGTTGCCTATCTCAACATCGGTTACAAGTCTGACGGTATTCTTACAAAAGAAGAATACAGCAACGAGAATACAGACCTGACGACAAAGCTGGCTCCGGGCGATAAGCTTGAGGTCAAAGTGCTGAAAGTGAACGACGGTGAAGGCCAGGTGATCCTGACTTACAAGCGCCTTGCACAGGAGAAGGGCAACAAGCGTATCGAAGAGGCGTTCAACAACGGCGAAGTCCTGCTTGCGAAGGTATCGCAGGTCCTGAACGGCGGCCTGACCGTTCTTGTCGAGGATACGCGCGTTTTCATTCCGGCAAGCCTTGTGTCGGACGTCTATGAGAAAGATCTCAGCAAGTATGCGGACCAGGAGATCGAGTTCCGCATCACTGAGTTTAATCCGCGCAGGAGACGGATCATCGGCGACCGCCGTCATCTGATTTCCGAGCGCAAGAAAGCCGCCGCTGAGGAGCTGTTCTCCAGAATCAAGCCCGGCGACGTGATCGAAGGCACAGTCAAGAACGTCACTGATTTTGGCGCGTTTGTCGATCTCGGCGGAGCGGACGGCCTGCTTCACATCTCCGAGATGTCCTGGGGCAGAGTTGAGAACCCGCACAAGAACTTCCATGTCGGCGATCAGCTCACAGTGCTCATCAAGGATATCCGCGACGACAAGATCGCGCTTTCCCTCAAGTTCCCGGATGAGAATCCGTGGAAGGAAGCTGCAGATCGCTTTGCGGTCGGCACGATCGTCAGCGGCAAGGTCGCCAGAATGACAGACTTCGGCGCATTCGTCGAGCTGCTTCCGGGCGTAGACGCACTGCTTCACGTATCCCAGATCTCCAGAAATCATGTCGACAAGCCGTCGGATGTTCTCTCCATCGGCGAGGAGATCGAGGCCAAGGTTGTGGACTTCAGCGCTGATGATCACAAGATCTCCCTGTCGATGAAGGCCCTTGAGACAGAGCCGGCGCTCACGGAAGAGATCAATGTCCCGGCGATCGACACAGAGGAAGCTCCGGCAGAAGAAGCTCCTGCGGAGGAAGCACCTGTCGAGGAAGCTGCTGCGGAAGCACCTGCAGAGGAAGCACCTGCGGAAGAATAATGAGACCATAAGATGAAAGACGAGTCCTTAAGGGCTCGTCTTTTTTTGCAGCTATTCAGCAACGCAATGAGGGAGGGGAAGCATCCCGAGGGCCGGGGATGCTGAACAGTTTTTTTATATGTCACATAGTGCGGAGATAAGCGAGGACGGAGGAAAGATAAGCTTCTTGCGTCTTCGCATCCGTCAGGAAGGCTTCCGTAAACTTTACGCGGTGAAAGCATGTCTCCCGCGTGGCTTTTTCCCGGCGGCTTTTGTCGACGAACATGGCGGCCGACTTATGTACGGCAAATCCTTCAGCGGGAAGGTACTCATAATTCGCTATGTCCGTGTGGTAGAAGCGCAGGGTGCCGCCCTCGATGCGGGCGGAGATGAGCACAGCTCTGTCTGCGCAAAACCGCAGATGGAAGCAGGCATCGTGGGCAGAGAGCTCTTTCGGAAAGCAATGCGGTGAAAGAAGCTTATAGATGAGTCTTTCTCCGTCTGCGCGCACATCCGCGATGCTGCATTCTCCCTGCAGAACGCCGGCATAGGATAAAAGACTTGTGAGTTCCATCGTCACTGCGGCGTCGCATAAAGAGGCGCCAAGAGAAAGAAACGCCGCGGCGTCGCGGAGCTTTCTCGAGGGGAGAGCGAGCATCGGCACGTAAGGCTTCAGCGCCATAAAAAGATCGAGATAGTCTTTGCTGACGAAGGGATCAGCAAGCCCGTACAGGCTGTATTTTTTGCGCAGATGCGGCAGATCGAAGGCGTGGCCGTTGTAGGTGATGATACGCTTTGCCGGCGCGAGCAGAGTGATCAGGGCCTCCAGCATGTCATATTCATCCGCTTCTTTTTCCGCTTCCTGTGTGTGCAGTTGTGCTGTTTTCTCGTCTTTGTAGAAGATGAGATCTGTTCTTTTTAAGAGGCTTGTCCGCGCGAAGCGCCCGCTTGCGGTGATGTCGAGTACGACGTCGCCCTCGCGAAAGCAGGTGTCGGAATAGCGTCTTTCGATTGTCGTTATCGTGGTCTTCATGATGGTGATAGTTTAACATGTTTAACTGCCTGAGGGCAAGTGTTAGAGTATGACTATGCTATACTTCACGCAGTTTCCGCCATACGTCCTCACCTCGCTCCTCTTGC
>DEFE01000016.1:12467-12667 GCA_002350625.1 Lachnospiraceae bacterium UBA2860 | reverse complement strand
CTGCCGCGGCTCCACAAATGTCGTTCGGCGAGGACGTATGGCGGAAGCTGCTGCGTAGTGGAGAGATTTATGTAAACAAATATGACAGAGGGTCAGACCCCTTGTCATAAAAATAGCCACATCGTGAGCAGCGGCAGATCCATGTTCTCTCTGCAGCGACTTTGACCGGAGCGTCGCTTGCAGTGCGATTTCAAGCCCTG
>DEFE01000016.1:0-12276 GCA_002350625.1 Lachnospiraceae bacterium UBA2860 | reverse complement strand
AGAACATGGAGCTGCCGCTGCGCTGCTAGTATCGTAACTAGTGTAGTGCCGCAACTTGTGCTGCTGCTTGTACCGCAACTTGTACCGCAGCTAGACTCGCAACTGGCGCCACAGCTGCTCGAACATATGTACTTGCATTTACCGCCTGAATTGTCTATACTCTTAGGATAAAGCATTTGGAGGAACACAAAGATGTTCGCGTATATAAGGGGAACGGTAGCTGCCCTGGAAAGCGACAGCGTCATATTAGACCACCAGGGAATCGGCTACCGGATCTACGTGCCGTCTGCCGTTCTTGCAGAACTCAGCGTCGGCGAGGAACGAAAACTCCACACATACTTTGCCGTGCGGGAAGACGCCATGCAGCTCTACGGCTTTCTCACAGCAGACGACCTGGAACTCTTCCGCCTTCTCATCGGCGTGAGCGGCATCGGTCCCAAAGGAGCACTCGGCATCCTCGGCGTCATGAGCGGAGACGAGCTGCGCTTCGCGGTTCTCTCAGAAGACGCGGCCGGTCTTTCAAAAGCGCCCGGCATCGGAAAAAAGACGGCGCAGAAAGTCATCATCGAACTGAAGGACAAGCTGGACCTGATGGACGCTTTCGAGAAGAAAGCCGCACACACCGCGGCCGGAGCCGCAGCGCAGGAAAACAGCGCCCAGTCGGACGCCATCATGGCGCTGACGGCGCTCGGATACAGCAGCACGGAAGCCATGCGGGCCGTGCGCACCGCCGCCGCGGAAGAAGAAAGCGAAGACGCGGAGGCACTCATTCGGGCGGCCCTCAAATTTCTCTACTAGGCGGCATTTGCGGGAAGATACGTAAGAGGTCAGACATCATCAAACGGCAATCAGATCCACTAAAAAAATAATCCGGAGAAACCATGCCAAGACAAATCGTAACCGGCGTCACCGAGACACAGGAAGACCGCCTGATGTCCGGAGAGGGCATCCGCCCCCTTCGTCTCGATGAGTATGTCGGTCAGGAAAAAACAAAAGAAGCCCTCCGCATCGCCATCGACGCGGCGAGAATGCGGGGAGACGCGCTCGACCACGTTCTCTTTTACGGCCCTCCCGGGCTCGGCAAGACGACACTGGCCGGCATCATCGCGCATGAACTCGGGACGTCGATCAAAGTGACGAGCGGCCCCGCGATCGAAAAGCCGGGGGAAATGGCGGCGATACTCAACAATCTCAAAGCGGGAGACGTCCTCTTCGTCGATGAGATCCACCGCCTCAACCGCCAGGTAGAAGAAGTCCTCTATCCGGCGATGGAAGACTACGCCATCGACATTGTCATCGGCAAAGGTCCCACGGCGCGCTCGATCCGTCTCGATCTGCCCGCCTTTACGCTGGTCGGCGCCACGACGCGCCCGGGAATGCTCTCGGCGCCCTTAAGGGACCGCTTCGGCGTGATCGGCCATCTTGAGTACTATTCCGTGGAGGAGCTGCGGCAGATCATCCTGAGGAGCGCGGACAGGCTGCACGTGAAAATCGATGAGAAGGGAGCCCTTGAGCTGGCGCGGCGTTCCCGCGGCACACCGCGACTCGCGAACCGCTTGCTGAAACGCGTGCGCGACTATGCGATGGTGCGGAGAGACGGCGAGGTCACCGGACAGGTCGCCGCCGAAGCGCTCGACCTGCTGGAAGTCGACCAGTTCGGACTCGAGAAGCTGGACCGCAGCATCCTCGAGACCATGATCCTGAAATTCGGCGGCGGACCTGTAGGACTCGAGACGCTCGCCTCTTCGATCGGCGAGGACTCCGGGACGATCGAGGATGTCTACGAACCGTATCTTCTTAAGACCGGATTCCTGCTGAGAACGCCGCGCGGCCGCGTCGTGACAGTCAGGGCTTATGAGCATCTGGGCTACGACGCGCCGGAAGAGAACTGAGGTTTGCCTTGTTTTTTTGCGGCTTTCCGCTATAATACTTCTTGTAGTCACTTGTGTGGCTGCCTACCATTGCTTATAAGATCCGGAGGATATCATATATGCCAGCAAAGAATTCCGTGCAGGTACTGATCGGCGGCAAAGTGACGCGCCTGACAGGCTATGAGAGCGAGGAGTACCTGGAAAAGGTAGCTTCCTACCTCAACCACAAGCTCGGCGACCTCAGCCAGCTCAGCACCTGGAGAAGGCTGACACAGGACACTAAGGGCACGCTGCTAGCACTCAATGTAGCAGATGACTTCTTCAAAGCCAGAAAAAAGGCGGAGGAGCTCGAAGAGGAGCTTCAGGTCCGCGACAGAGAGCTCTACGAACTGAAGCAGCAGATTGTCGATCTGCAGGTGAAGGCGGAGCAGGACAAGCAGCGCATGTACGGACAGGACGGCCGGCACGACCGGAACGGAAACAGAAAGTAAAACAGGAGGTTAGGTGGTTGCCGGCTTGCAATCACCTTTTTTCATATGTCGATTGAATTATTGGCTCCGGCGGGCTCCGTGAGCGCGCTTAAGGCCGTCACCAATGCAGGCGCGGACGCCGTGTATATCGGCGCCAGCCGTTTCGGCGCGAGAGCGTACGCAGACAATCCGGACGAGGACGCGCTCCTTCACGCCATGGATTACGCCCACATACGCGGCGTCAAAGTCTATCTGACAGTCAACACGCTCCTTAAGGACAGGGAGATCGACGAACTGTGTTCGTTTATGCGCCCGTACGTCGAAAATGGCGTCGACGCCGTGCTCGTGCAGGATTACGGCGTGATGCGGCTGCTTCACGAGGCCTATCCGTCCCTGCCGCTTCACGCGAGCACGCAGATGACCATCACGGGCCCCAAGTGGTCCTCCGTCATCAAACAGTACGGCGTGACGCGCGTCGTGCCCGCGAGAGAGCTGTCGGTGACCGAGCTCAGACGCATACGCGAGGAGAGCGGCCTTGAAGTGGAGACCTTCGTGCACGGGGCGCTGTGCTATTGCTATTCGGGCGCCTGCCTCATGTCCAGCATGATCGGCGGACGGAGCGGCAACCGCGGGAGATGCGCGCAGCCGTGCCGCCTGCTGAATCTCTTAAACGACAGAGAGGGATTTGACGGCCGATCCTCGATCCTCGACCGGAAGGACGCGAGACATTTCTTGAGTCCGAAGGACCTGTGCGCCGCTTCTCTTATCCCGGAGCTTATCGCGGCCGGGATTGATTCCCTGAAAATCGAGGGGCGGATGAAGCAACCGGAGTACGCGGCCGGCGTCGTTTCCGTCTACCGGGACCTGATCGACAGGGCTGTCGAAGATCCCGGCCGCTTCCGCGTGCGCGGCGAGGAGGAGAAGAAGCTCTATGATCTCTACAACCGCAGCGGCTTTACGGACGGGTATTTCCACAGGCAGAACGGGCCGGAGATGATGGCGCTCGTCAAGCACGAGCTCACGCCTGAGGAGACGGAGAGGCGGCATGCCCTCTATGAGGAAATGCATGCGAAATATCTCGACGAGGCGTTCCCGGTGCCGGTGACGGGGAGCTTCTCCGTGCGAAAAGGCCGGCCGATCGCGGCAGAAGTGAGCTGCGGCAGCGCCTCCGCAAAGGTGCAGGGCCTTGTGGCGGAGACGGCTGCGAAGCGGCCCCTCACGGCGGAGCGCATCCGCGAAAATGTGATGAAGACCGGCGGATCGGACTTCGTCTTTACCTCTGCGGTCATCGACACGGACGAAGAGAGTTTTGTCCCGATGTCTGCCCTTAACGATCTGCGCAGACAGGCCCTTTCCGCGCTCAGAGAAGAGATGCTGCGCGCGTATCGGAGAACGCTGCCGGATCATCTGCCGGATGACACAGGGGCGCATGCGGTGGAAGTGCTGCCGGGACGGGGAAATGCCTTGCCGCATGAGCTGTCCCTCCGGGAAAATCCTCTGCTGCGTGAACCATCCGGCCGGGGAGCATACGTGCAGGAAAATCCTCTGCTGCGTGAACTGTCCGGCCGGGGAGCGTCTTCGCAGGAAAACCCCATGGCGCTCTCTGTCCTTGCGGCTTCACGTGAGCAGTTCGAGGCGGCGCTCGATGCGCGCAGCGTCTCCATGATTTACGCTGAGGCGGCCATGCTCGCGTCCGAAGCGGATGCGCTTTCCGCGGCCCGGCGCTTTATTGCGGCGGCGCGCAAATACGGGAAAATGCCGGCGATCGCCATGCCCCGCGTCGACCGCGCCGGAAGAAACGCCGACATTTTCGTACGCCATGCAGAAGAACTCATCGCTGAAGGTCTCTGCCTTTTCCTCATAAGAGCACCGGAGACGCTGGGCGCCTTCCTTGAAAAGGGGCTTCAGGCATATGTGCGGGCGGACGCTTCGATCTACACGATGAACCGCCATGCTTTAAGCTGCCTCTCTGACCTGGGCGTCTCGCTCTATACGGCGCCGCTCGAGCTCAACAAAAAAGAACTCCGGGCGCGCATGAACCGCGGCAGCGAAGTGATCGTCTACGGGGCGACTCCGCTCATGCTTTCCGCGCAGTGCCTGAAAAAGAACACAGAAGGGTGCACGAAGAAGAACGCGCGCATGACGCTCACGGACCGCACCGGGACGAAATTTACCGTCAAATGCGAATGTGTTTTCTGCTATAATATTCTCTACAACTACCTTCCGCTCTGTCTTCTTAGCGAGACGGACGAGCTCAGGAGTATGGGCTTTTCCTCCGCGCGCGTGGAGTTTTCCGGGGAGAGCCGGGAGGAGGCGGAAAGAATACTTGCGGCGGCGGAGGCGGCGCTGTCCGGAAGAAAACCGGAGCTGCCGGAAGTATATACGAGGGGACATTATCAACGGGGAGTCGAATAAGCGATGTATCTGCTCACACAGATAGCCAGATTTCTCTTTATTCTCTTTGTATTCCTCTTCGCGCTGATGGACTACACCTATCTGCTGAGGAAAAAAGAAGAGAAGAAAAAAAGACTGATCGGGAGACAGATCCGGATCTTATATCTGATGCTGTTTCTCGCGGCGGTGCTTATTCTGATCAACGATTTCAGCATTTTGAACGCGTTTCTCCTCGCCGGCATTTTCCTGTATATCGGCATTACGCTCGTCGCCTACCGGCTGATCTATCCGCGCGCCTCGATGCTGCTCGTCAACAACATGCTGTTCCTTCTGCTCGTGGGATTTATCATGATCATCAGAATGGACAGCTCCGAGGCCCTCAAGCAGTTCGTCATCGCCGCGGCGGGCACGGTCGTCGCCTTCCTCATCCCGGTGATCATCAGAAAGGCGCGCTTTCTGCCGCGCCTCACCTGGCTCTACGCCGCAGTCGGCATCCTGGCGCTGCTCGGCGTATTCTTGCTCGCGAGAATGAGCGGCGGCGCAAAGCTTTCCATCTCGGTGATGGGCATCACGATCCAGTTTTCCGAGATCGTCAAGCTGACCCTTGTTTTCTTCATGGCGGCCAAGCTGTCGAAGGACAGATCCTTCCGGTCGGTGGCCGTGACGGCGGTGATTGCCGCAGTGCACGTCCTTCTCCTCGTGCTGTCGACCGATCTGGGGACGGCGCTTGTGTTTTTTATCGCCGCCATCGTCATGGTCTATGTCGCGACCGGGAGGGCCCTCTATCCGGCGGCCGGCCTCGTTGCGGGCGCTGCCGCCTCCGTCGGGGCGTATCACCTGTTCGGCCACGTGCGCCAGAGGGTGACGGCTTTCCTCGATCCCTTTTCCGTCTATGACACGTCGGGATACCAGATCGCACAGGCCCTGTTCGCGATCGGCGCGGGCGGCTGGTTCGGCACCGGCTATTATCTGGGAAAGCCGAATTCGATTCCCGTGGCGACGAAGGATTTCATCTTCGCCGCGATCTGTGAAGAGTTCGGCGCGATCTACGCGATCGCGGTTCTGCTCGTTTCCATGAGCATGTATCTCCTCATCGTGACGATCTCCATGGAGCTCAGCAATCCTTTCTACCGCCTCGTCGCGATCGGCCTCGGGACGGAATATGCGACACAGGTGTTTCTTACGGTGGGCGGCGTCACGAAGTTCATTCCGATGACCGGCATCACGCTGCCGCTCGTGAGCTACGGAGGCAGCTCCGTGATCAGCACCATCGCGATGCTCGCGATCATTCAGGGCCTCTATGTCCTTCGCGTAGACGAGGCGCGCATGGAGGTAATGGAGGAAGCGGATTCTTGAGAAGAAGAAAGATTTCTCGATCGGATATGGAAAGGGAGCTGGGGGAGGACATCCGCCGGATCATGAGAGAGGAAGAAACGGGGCTTCCGGAGAAGGAAGAAGGCCCGCAGCTCTTTCCGGGGCTCACGGATGAAGGCATCGGCTCCGCCATTTTCGACGAGGAGGCCTATGATGAGGAGGGCTATGACGAGGAGGACGACCTGCTCCTGATCGACGAAGACCTCCTCGAAGAGCCGGACGGGGATGCAAAAGAACCCGCGGGAAGGAAACGGAAAAAGAACGGCCCTTACCTCTTTATCTCCATAGCCTTCGGCATCCTGTTCCTTATGCTGATCGGACACCTGATCTACTTCCACGTTAAGCTTAAGGACAACATTTTAAACAGCCCCTATAACCGCCGTCAGAACGCGCAGGCGGAGCACATCACGAGAGGAAAGATCATGTCGTATGACGGCATGACGCTCGCCAGGACGGAGACGGACGACGAGGGCAATGAGACGCGTGTCTATCCCTACGCCAACGAATACGCGCACGTCATCGGCTACACGACGCACGGGAAGAGCGGGATCGAGTCCATCGCCAATTATGAGCTGCTGACCTCGCACACCAACCTCATCGACCAGGTCATCGGCGAATTCAGGCAGAAGAAGAGCCCGGGAGACACGGTCGTGACGACGCTGAACGCAGGCCTCATGGACGCCGCGTACTATGCGCTCGGCGATTACAGAGGGGCCGTGGTCATCCTCGATCCGAAGACCGGCCGCATCCTGGCGATGGTTTCACGGCCGAACTTTGATCCCAACACGCTGGCTTATGTCTGGGACGACATGGTCGCGGATCCGTCGAACTCGCAGCTTGTCAACCGCGCCACGCAGGGCTTGTACCCGCCCGGGTCGACCTTTAAGATCGCCACGGCGCTGGCCTATTACAGGCGCTACGGGAGCTTTGAGGGCTTTCATTACGACTGCACCGGGGAGCTCACCATCGACGATCTGACGGTGCACTGCTATAAAGGCGCCGTACACGGGGAGGAGACGCTGAAGGATGCGTTCGCGCACAGCTGCAACACGGCCTTCTCCGAGATCGGCCTCATGCTCGGCGCGCAGCGCCTCACGGCCGTGGCGGACAGCCTCATGTTCGGCGAGCAGATGCCGACCGAACTGTATTCGTCGAAGAGCCGCTGGTCGCTCAGCACCTCTTCGCCGGATACGGAGCTTGTCCAGACGGCCTTCGGCCAGGGAAAGACGCTGGTCACGCCCTTCCACATGGCGCTGCTTGTCTCGGCGATCGCCAATGACGGCGTGCTCATGAAGCCGTATCTGATCGATCACATCGAAAATGCCGGCGGCCGGGTGATCAGCACGAAGAAGCCCGCCGCTTATCGGAGGCTTTTCTCCGAAAATGAAGCCGGGGCGCTCACGGAGCTGATGCGCGCCGTGGTGGAAGAGGGCTCTGCGAATGAACTGGCGTGGAGATCCTATGGCGTCGCCGGAAAAACCGGCTCCGCGGAGTACACGAAATCCGACGGTTCCATCGGCACGCACTCGTGGTTCGTCGGCTTTACGAATCCTGACGACCCGGATCTGGCGATCGCCGTGATCGCCGAAGACGGGGGCGCAGGCAGCACGACTGCAGTTCCGATTGCATCTGCGATCTTCAGGTCGTATTATGGAGAATGAGGACTATGCTTCGTATACTTGAGCCGCTCTATCTGAGCGAATCCGTAAAAGGGGAAAGCAGGAAGATCATCAAGGCGCTGCGAAAGGGGCGCGCGGAGATAGGTTATTTCGCGCTCACACTCGCGGAAAACGGCACGGATCACATTGACGTGATCGCATCCGGCTATCTGAAGCAGAAGATCCTGCTTGAGAAGCTCCCGCCGCTGATCGGCCTCTCCGTGACAAGGGCTGAGGCGATGGATCTGATCGTCCGCATCACGGACGACTGTCTGCGGGAAACCGGCGGCACGGACCTGCGCGCTTACCTCCTGAACACGAAGACGGAAAAGGACTGTAAATGAGCACCATTCTTTTCATACTCAGCATCATAGGGCGGATTCTCCTGGTGATCTTATGCATCATCCTGGTGCTTCTTGCGCTGATCCTGCTCGTTCCGGTCCGCTACCGCGTGGATTTTTCCGGGGAGAAAGGCCTGATCGACGCGGATGTGGGCGTCTCCTGGCTGCTGAAGTTTCTTATGGCGGACGCCCACGTGCACAAAACCTTCGGGGACGGGGCGGAGGGCGCACAGGGCGCGGAGAGCGCAAGCGATGCGCATGCGGCGCCCGGCGCGAAGACAGTGGCTCAGGCGGAGACCGTAAAGATTGACATACGGATCTGCGGGATCTCGCCGGCTGTTCTCAGAAGAAAGCGCGCGGAGAGACAGATCGCCAAGCTGAAAGTGCAGAAAAAGAAGCAGCTGGATGTCATCAAGGCGAAGGATCCCGAGCGCTATCGGCAGATGAAGGAGGAGGCCCGCTTAAAGAAGGAAGCCCGCGCACAGGAAAAAGCGCGGCTTGCCGCCGAAGAAGCGGCCCGCAAAGAACAGGAGAAGGCGGAGATCGCGGCACAAAAAGAAGCGATCCGCGCGGCAAAGGACAGAGAGGAGAAAAGGCGCCTTAGAGCCATTCAGCGCATGGGGTACGCGCTCAGGGCGAAGCGGGCGCTCATCTCGACCGCGAGGCGCATCGCGGAGATCGCGGCATTTCTTGTCTCTTCTCTTGGAAGGATCCTATGGCGCGCGCTCATGCTGCCGTCCTCGATTGTTGACGCCGTGTTTAAAATGGTGTCCAAAATACAGGAAATCTGTGCTACAATAAGCGGGATCGTTGGCTTCCTGACGGACATAAGGACGCAGCGCGCCCTGCGCGTGATTAAGAAAAGAGTATTCCGCCTGCTCCGCCATATAAAGCCGCGGCAGCTGTCCGGTGACCTCCGGTTCGGCTTCAGTGATCCGGCCATGACGGGAGAGGTGATGGCCGGGGCTTCAGCCCTGTATCCGCTGCACGCCGGAAAACTCCGCTTATATCCGAGCTTTGAGGAGCCTGTGATCAGCGGGGACGTACAGGCGGCGGGAAGAATTTTCTTAGGATACGTTTTGATACAGGCACTTTTTGTAATTGCAAGCCGCGACGTGAGATTCGTGTGGCGCACTGTCAGACATAAAGAGTAAGGAGGCATTCCGATGGCTGATTATTCCGATTTCAAAAACACTGTGGATACGCTGTTTGGCGGCATGGAAAGCTTCATGTCCTCCAAGACCGTGGTCGGCGAGGCGATCCGGGTCGGCGACACTGTTATCCTTCCGCTCATGGACGTCACCTTCGGCGTCGGGGCGGGGGCCAATCAGGGGGCGAAGGACGCACAGAATGCCGGCGGCGGCATCGGCGGAAAGATGAGCCCGAGCGCTGTGCTCGTCATCTCAAATGGCACGACGAAGCTCGTGAGCGTCAAGAGCCAGGACGGTCTCGCGAAGATTCTCGACATGGTCCCCGATATGGTCAATAAGTTTACGGGCGGCAAGGACAACGGCGAGAGCGCAGGGGAAGCGGCAAAAGAAGAATAAAAAATGCTTGCGTCCGGCGCTTCTATCTGATAGAATATCTTCGTTCGGGCCCGCGCAGGGCATATTTGAGTTGCAAGGAGGTGTTTACCGATGGCAGTTTGTTCAGTCTGCGGAAAAGGTGCACATTTTGGTAATAATGTGAGCCATTCTCATAGAAGATCCAACAAGATGTGGAAATCCAATATCAGGAGAGTCCGGATCAAAGTCAATGGAACTCCGCAGCACGCGTATGTTTGTGCGCAGTGCCTTAAGTCCGGTAAGGTTGACAGAGCCTGACCGGCTTCTTATGAGGAAGTAGGAAAGACCGCCGCGCCGATTGCGCGGCTTTTTTATTCTTTTCAATTATCTGTAAATATGGTACCATTTTCGTGAATCGAGGCAAGGAGGGCTTCTGCCATGAAAGGAATTATAAGCTCTGAATACGGTGAAATCCTTGTCGATACGGATGTGATCGCCACTTACGCCGGCAGTGTGGCTGTAGGCTGTTTCGGGATTGTCGGCATGTCGGCTTACAGCATGAAGGACGGATTGTTCCACATACTGAAGAAGGACAGCCTGAAGTACGGGATTAATGTAAAAATCACGGACGAGAACAGGATTGCACTGACTATTCACTGCATCGTTGCATACGGTGTCAGCATTCTGACGGTATCGGAGAATCTCGCAGAGGCAGTCCGCTACAAAGTCGAGCAGTTCACCGGCTTTGAGACGGACAAGATCGATGTCGTCGTAGAAGGCATCCGTGTGATCGATTGATGTGAGGAGGGAGAGCATTTTGGAGACGAGAACAGTAAGTGCGGCGATGCTTCGGCGCATGTTTCTCACAGGTGCGAAGAATCTTGAGCACCGGAAGGAATGGATAAATCAGCTCAATGTGTTTCCGGTCCCGGACGGTGACACGGGAACGAATATGACCCTGACGATCATGTCTGCCGCGGCGGAGATCAACGCACTGCCGGAGGACGCAGGCATTGAGCTTCTCTCCAAGGCCATCTCGGGCGGTTCCTTAAGAGGAGCCCGCGGAAACTCGGGCGTCATTCTTTCACAGCTCTGCCGCGGTTTTACGAAGGAGATCAGGGATCACGAAGAGCTTGATATCCACGTGATTGCGGCCGGCCTAAAGCGGGCTGTCGACACGGCTTACAAAGCCGTCATGAAGCCGAAGGAAGGAACGATCCTGACCGTCGCGAGATCCATCGCGGAAAAGGGCCTGGAGCTTATGGACGAGATGGAGGACCCGGGCGAGTTCTTTGCAGCTCTTCTGAAAGCCGGACAGGAGTCGCTCGATCGTACGCCCGAGCTTCTGCCGGTGCTGAAGGAAGCGGGCGTCGTCGATTCCGGCGGCGAGGGGCTGATGACTGTTCTCTACGGCGCTGTCGACGCCTGGAACGGGAAAGAGCTGGATCTGACATTTGAGTCGATGCAGCCGGCGGAAGGCGTTGCCGCCGTATCCGGCCACAAGGAAATCAGCACGGACGACATCAAGTTCGGCTACTGCACGGAGTTCATCATCAATCTCGAAAAGCCCTTCCCTGAAGAGGAAGAGGAGAAGATGAAGTCCTTCCTCACGTCGATCGGAGACTCGCTTGTGCTTGTCGCCGATGAGGAGATCGTCAAGATCCACGTGCACACGAATCATCCCGGGCAGGCCTTCGAGAAGGGTCTCGAATACGGAAGCCTCAGCCGCATGAAGATCGACAACATGCGGATCGAGCACCAGGAGAAGCTGTTCCGCGAATCCGAGATGCAGGCCGCGAAACAGAAGGAACAGGAAGAGAAGGAAGCGGCCCCGCGCAAGGAGAACGGCTTTATCGCCGTGACGATCGGCGACGGCATGAGTGAGATCTTTACCGGACTCGGCGTGGATGTGCTGATCAAGGGCGGCCAGACGATGAATCCGAGCACGGACGACATGCTGAGCGCCATCAAGGAAGCACACGCGGAGACCGTCTACATTCTTCCGAATAACAAGAATGTCATTCTCGCCGCGAATCAGGCGCAGTCGCTCACGAACGACTGCCGAGTGGTCGTCGTGCCGACGAAGACCGTGCCGCAGGGCATCACCGCGATGATTGCGTTTAACGCGGAGCTTGACCCTGAAGCCAATCTCGAGGCGATGCGCGAAGAGATCAGCCGCGTGAAGACCGTGGAGGTCACGTATGCGGTGCGCGAGACGAAGATCGACGGGGTCGAGATCCATATGGATGACATTATGGCGATCGGCGATGACGGCATTCTCGCGGTCGGATCCGATATTAAAGAGGTGGCGCTTGAAGCGCTCAAGGCCGTCGTGGACGAGGAATCGGAGCTGATCAGTATCTATAACGGCGACAACTTCTCGGGAGATGAGACGGAGGCGCTCACGGATCTGGTGACGGAGACTTTCCCGGATCTCGATGTGGAGGCCAACTACGGAGGCCAGCCGATCTATTACTGTATTATGTCTGTAGAGTGATGAGGAGCCCGCCATGCGGGCTTCTTTTTTGCGGGTGATGATTCTGCGCGGCCTGCCTGTATTCAGAATGCATGCTATTTGAATAATGGGGTGAAGTCACGCAGCTTCCACTATACGTCCTCACCTCGCTCCTCTTGCTCCGACTGCAGTCTGCAGAGCGATTTCA
>DEFE01000045.1:12578-19828 GCA_002350625.1 Lachnospiraceae bacterium UBA2860 | reverse complement strand
CAAAAAAAGCCCCTTTTGGGGCCTTGATATGCAAAAGTTTTGAGGTTTCGTTTCGAAAAGTCGGCGAAGTTGTACGTACAGCTTTAGATAATAAAACAGGGGACGTTTTCCGTCCCCTGTCTGCGTTTAGTGTCCGTCGGACGGAAAGCCGTCCCCTCTTCGTTCAGATCACATAAAACCAGCTCGTGTCTTCGATCTCGCGCGGCTGCTCAAACCCGTCGTCGTACCGCACGCTGTACTCCTGGTTCTTGATCGAAACCTTCGCGCCTGCAGGCACAGACTTCGTGATGAAGGCATTTGCGCCGATGACGGCGTTCCGGCCGATCACGGTCTCGCCGCCGAGGATCGAGGCGCCGGAGTAGATCGTCACGTTGTCCTCGATGGTCGGATGCCGCTTTCTCCCGGCCAGCTGCTGCCCTTTCCTCGTCGAGAGCGCGCCGAGCGTCACGCCCTGGTAGATCTTGACGTTGTCGCCAATCTCCGTCGTCTCGCCGATGACGATGCCCGTGCCGTGGTCGATGAAGAAGTATTTCCCGATCGTCGCGCCGGGGTTGATGTCGATGCCCGTGCTCGAGTGGGCAATCTCCGTCATCATGCGCGGCAGCATCGGCACGTCGAGCAGCACCAGCTCATGCGCGATGCGGTAGACCATGATCGCGTAGAGGCCGGGATAGGATATGATGATCATGTCCTTGCTGTGCGCCGCGGGGTCGCCGTCGAACTCCGCCTGCAGGTCCGCTTCGATATACTCACGGATGCGCGGGATCTTCCGGAGGAAAGCAAGCGAGAGCTCCTCCGCCTTCTCCCGCAGCTGCCTGTCGCTCCAGTCCGTGTAGACCTCGCAGTAGCTGAGCGTGAGCGCGATCTGCCGCGTCAGATTAAAGAGCACGTCCTCGACGAGCGTGCTCGTGCTGTTCTCCACCGTGTAGTAACGGTAGGTCTGCGCCTTGAAAAATCCCGGAAAGATCATCTTCTGAATCTTCTCGAGCATGTCCCGCACCACCGTCCGGTCCGGCCGCCTGAAAAGATTGGTCTTGTCGATATACCGGCCCTTCCCGTAATCCGCCAGGATGCCGTCTGTGATCTCGTGAATCTGCGCTTCCATCCGGTCCATCATACCTGTCTCCCGCTTAACCTCTGTATTCAAATCGCTTCGTCTGTCTCAATTCCACTCCCGGCAGATCGAAATGAACTTCCGGAAGAACGGATAGCCTGCCGCACCCATGAGATCCGGGTGCCACTGCACGCCGTAGATCGCCTCAACCGTGCCCTCGATGCCCTCGATGATCCTCTTTTTGCGCTTTCCCTTGCTGCTCTCCCACATCGTGGCCACGAGGTCGTCCCCCAGCTCATGAATGGCCTGATGATGCCAGTGCACGACGCGGTTGTGGGTCCTGTAATACGAAAATGCGCTCTCCTTGGAGACACTGATCTTCTTTTTCGACCCTCTGTAGTGATCCCCGTATCCGATATTCTGGTAGAGCGTTCCCCCGCAGGCCACGTTGATGAGCTGCATGCCCTTGCAGATGCCGAGGATCGGCTTTCCTGCCTCACGGAATCTGCGGAAGGCCGCAAACTGGATGTTGTCGGACGCGTTCGAGATGTTTTTTGACAGCCCTTTCTTGTTTTTCTCGTGGTAGCGGGCGGGATTGATGTCCCCGCCGCCCGGCAGAATCAGCCCGTCAAACTTCTCCGGTTTCAAATCCTTATAGTGCGTCACGATCGTCGCCTTGCACTTTGCCCCCGACGCGACGAGGGCCCGCAGAATCTTCCAGGGTTCCCTCGCATCCGCGTCAACGATCGCGATCCGCATCTTGCGCCCGGAAGAAGTCGTCGCCTTCCCGTCGGCAAATGCCCCCGTCGCGAAGAGGCTCAGGATGAGAAGCAGCCACAGGAGACGGCACAGGCCGCGCTTGATTCCCGCAGCGCCGGCATTTTTCCGATCTGTATGTATCTCTCTGTCCATAAGCATTTTTAGTTGAAATCCTTCGGTCAAATATCTGTCGAAAAAGCTTCTGTCAATTTTCACGAAAATGGCTCTGTCGTTTTATGATAAAAGCGGCTCTGTCGTTTTTCACCGAAAATGGCTCTCACGTTTTTCCGCAAGTGTCTATTATACCCGAAAGCCGCAGGTCTGTAAATCCGCCTGTAAACCCGCCTGTATTTACTATTGCGTTTTTTGCGGGGATCCTGCGCGGCAGGTCTGACATTCCTCTTGCATTTTTGCGGCGATCCTGTACAGCAAGTCTGACTTTCCTCTTGCATTTTTGCGGCGATCCTGTACGGCAAGTCTGACATTCCTCTTGCATTTTTGCGGCGATCCTGTATGATAGGGAAAATGACCACGAAACGGACACGAGGCGCCGGTGCCTCCGGCGTCCCCTATGAGTGAAACAGCCATGGAAACCAGAGTCGCCGTCATCAGCATCATCGTGCACGAAGCGGACGCCGTGGAGAAGCTGAATGCGCTCCTCCATACGTACCGCGAGCACATCATCGGCCGCATGGGCATTCCCTACAGGAGCCGCGGCCTCAACATCATCTGCGTCGCGATCGACGCGCCGCTCGACCGGATCAACGCGCTGACCGGCGCGCTGGGCCGCCTTGCGGGCATCACCGCGAGAGCGACTTATGCGTAAAGAAAACTAAAGCATCCGCCGGCTCTGCCGCGCAAACAGGAACGTCCTGTGCGCGCCGCACGGCCGCCATACAATTGAATCCGTCAGCATCCCCTGACGCCGAAACTGACCTTGAGGCGGAAGACCGATGCGGCAAATGCATTTACTTATGTCCCGGGCAGGGCCCCCATCTATGCGAGAACGGCACCTGCTTATCCCGGAAATGGCGCCCGCTTATGCGAGAACGGCACCTGCTGATCCCTGAAATGGCGCCCACTTATGCGAGAACGGCCCTGCTGATCCCTGAAATGGTGCCCGCTTATGCGAGAACGGCCCTGCTGATCCCGGAAATGGCGCCCGCTTAAGAGTTAAGTTCGGTTGACATAATGTAAAACAGCGTTCTTCACTTTTCAAGGTGATCAAGCCGTATCCGATCCTCCGGATGCGGCTTTTTTCTGTTGTCATGAAAGACAGGTAAAGGAGTTCTTATGAGTTTACAGGATACCCCGTCCGCGGAGCGGACACACATCGGTTTCTTCGGCTGCACGAACGCCGGCAAGTCCTCTCTCGTCAACGCCGTGACGTCCCAGCCGCTCTCCGTCGTCTCCGACGTTCACGGCACGACCACGGACCCGGTAAGGAAAGCGATGGAGATCCTGCCGCTCGGCCCTGTCGTCATCATCGACACGCCGGGCTTTGATGACGTCAGCGCCCTCGGCGCGCTGCGCGTGGAGAAGATGAAGCAGGTGCTGGACGAATCCGACATCGCCGTGCTCGTCGCGGACGCGGCGAAAGGGCTCACGGCGGATGACCGGGAGCTCCTTGCCATGATCCGCGCGCGGCAGCTGCCGCATCTCATCGTGTATAGCAAAGCCGACCTGCATCCGTGGCAGTCAGTTGACATAATCTTATCTGAGCCGAAGTCAGGGGAGGTTGACATAAATCAGCTGCATGGATCTCCCCTGCCCGGTCAGGAAGAGACCGGCTGCCCCGTACTCTATGCCAGTGCGGTTACGGGCGAAGGCATTTTCGAATTAAAGGAGCTGCTCGGCCACATGGTGAAGGACGAGGCGCACGGCCGCGTGATTGCGCGGGATCTCGTGCGCGAAGGGGACACGGTCGTGCTCGTCTGTCCGATCGACGAATCCGCGCCGAAGGGGCGGCTCATCCTCCCGCAGGTGCAGACGATCCGCGATCTGCTGGACGGCGGGATCTCCGTGAGCGTCACGAAAGAGACGACGCTTCAGGGGACGCTGGACAGTCTCAAGGAGCCCCCCGCCCTCGTCATCACGGACAGCCAGGCCTTCAAAAGCGTCGCGCAGATCGTGCCGGAGAGCGTCCCGCTCACGTCCTTTTCCATCCTCATGGCGCGGTACAAAGGATTTCTCGAGACGGCGGTCCGCGGGATCCGCGCCGCAGGGCGCCTCAAGGACGGCGACCGCGTGCTGATGGCGGAGGGCTGCACGCACCACCGGCAGTGCAACGACATCGGGACGGTGAAGATCCCGCGCTGGCTGAAGAATTACGCCGGCTGCGATCTTAAGATCGAGACCACGGAAGGCCGCGGCTTCCCCGAGGATCTCACGCCCTACGCGCTCGTCATTCACTGCGGCGGCTGCATGCTCACGGAGCGCGCGGTGCAGAGGCGCATGCGGCGGGCGGTGTCGCAGGGGGTGGCATTTACGAACTACGGGATCGCCATCGCCGAGATGACGGGCATCCTCAGCCGCGCGACGGCCATGTTCCCGGGGCTTTCAGCCGATGCGGCGTCCGGGCTCCCGACGTTTTCAACCGGCGCTGCAGGCATGCTCCCGGAGAACTCAGCCGATGCGGCGGACCGGAGGTGATGAAGTTATGTCAACTGCAAGTGCAGTGCTGACTGAGCAGCTCATCGCCGCGCACGCGCTCCCGGAGGAGGGCTACGCGCAGCTCATCCGCGAGCACACGGAAGAGGACGCGCTGCGCCTTAGGGATGAGGCGGTGCGCTTGCGCAGAGCCATTTACGGCAATGCCGTCTACACGAGAGGTCTCCTGGAAATCAGCAACATCTGCAAAAATGACTGCCTCTACTGCGGGATCAGGCGGAGCAACAAGAAGCTCGAGCGCTACCGCCTGCGGCCGGACGAGATCCTCGCGTCCGCCGAAAAGGGGCACGCGCTGGGTTTTAGGACTTTCGTTCTGCAGGGCGGCGAGGACGGCTATTACACGGACGAGCTGCTCATCCCGCTCATTCGCGAGATGAAGGCCCGCTGGCCGGACAGCGCCGTCACGCTATCTCTCGGGGAGCGCACGGATGAGAGCTATAAAGCCCTCTATGAAGCCGGCGCGGACCGCTATCTCCTCCGCCACGAGACGGCCGATGCGGCGCATTACGCGCGGCTCCACCCGGCGGACATGTCCTTTGAGAACCGGATGCGCTGTCTTCAGACGCTCCGGGAAACCGGCTATCAGGTCGGCTGCGGCATGATGGTGGGCTCTCCCTTCCAGACGGCGGAGCACCTGGCGAAGGATCTGCATTTTATTAAGACCTTCCAGCCGGATATGTGCGGCATCGGGCCTTTTATTCCGCACAAGGACACGCCGTTTCGCGATAAGAGTGCCGGCACGCTTGCGCTCACCTGCTTTCTGCTCAGCGTCATCCGGCTGATTCATCCGCCCGTGCTGCTGCCGGCGACCACCGCGCTCGGCACGATTCATCCGCGGGGGCGGGAGCTGGGCATCGCCTCCGGCGCAAATGTCGTGATGCCGAATCTCACCCCGGTGCGCTTCCGGGAGCAGTACGCGCTCTACGACAATAAGATCTGCACCGGGGAGGAGGCGGCGGAATGCCGCGGCTGCCTCGAGGCGCGCATGACATCCATCGGGTACGAGATCGTCACGGACCGCGGGGATGTGAAAGGAGGTCACGCACGCCGCGAGCCGACATGAAAGGCGGTTCGGCGTGCCGCAGGCGCAGGCAGTGAGAAAACGCCCCGGCGCACGCATATCAGAACAGGGTACAAATAACAATTTACATAGATAAAACGTAACCGCAGATAAACCATCTGTAGAAAGGAAGGACAGAACACATGGCTGCTTACAATCCAAAATCATTAAAGGCGGAGGAGTTCATCAGCGACGAAGAAATCCGCGCCACCCTCGCCTACGCCGAGGCCAACAAAAACAACGTCGCGCTGATCGACGAGATTCTCGAGAAGGCGCGCCCGCAGAAGACCGCGACCGGCTGCGTCTGCGCCGGCCTCACGCACCGCGAGGCCTCCGTGCTGCTCGCCTGCGAGATTCCCGAGAAGATCGAGCGCATGTACGAAATTGCGGAAGAAATCAAGCTCGCTTTCTACGGCAACCGCATCGTAATCTTCGCGCCGCTCTACCTCTCGAATTACTGCGTGAACGGATGTCTCTACTGTCCCTATCACCTGAAGAATAAGCACATCGCGCGGAAGAAGCTGACGCAGGAGGAGGTCCGCGCGGAGGTCATCGCGCTGCAGGATATGGGGCACAAGCGTCTCGCGATCGAGGCCGGCGAGGATCCGGTGAACAATCCGATCGAGTATATCCTGGAGTGCATCGATACCATTTACAGCGTACATCACAAAAACGGCGACATCCGGCGCGTCAACGTCAATATCGCCGCCACGACGGTGGAAAATTACCGCCGCCTGAAGGAAGCCGGCATCGGCACCTATATTCTCTTCCAGGAGACCTATCACAAGGAGAGCTACGAGCGGCTGCATCCGACGGGGCCGAAGCACGATTACGCTTACCACACCGAGGCGATGGACCGCGCGATGGAAGGCGGGATCGACGACGTGGGCCTCGGCGTCCTCTTCGGTCTTGAGCTCTACAAGTATGAATTCGCCGGCCTCCTCATGCATGCGGAGCACCTCGAGGCGGTACACGGCGTCGGCCCGCACACCATCAGCGTGCCGCGCGTGAAGCGGGCGGACGACATTGATCCGGACGAATTCGACAACGGCATCGACGACGAGACATTTACGAAGCTCACTGCCTGCATCCGTCTGGCGGTCCCCTACACGGGGATGATCGTCTCCACACGCGAGTCCGAGGCGGTGCGGCGGAAGCTCCTCCGGGTCGGAATCTCGCAGGTGAGCGGCGGCTCGCGCACGTCGGTCGGCGGCTACACGACAGAGGAGCGCCCGCACGACACGGAGCAGTTTGACGTGTCCGACCAGCGCTCTCTCGACGAGGTCGTCCGCTGGCTGATGGAGAACAACCACATTCCGTCCTTCTGCACGGCCTGCTACCGCGCCGGGCGGACCGGCGACCGCTTCATGTCGCTGTGCAAGAGCGGCCAGATCCTGAACTGCTGCCATCCGAATGCGCTGATGACCCTCGCGGAATACCTTGAGGATTATGCTTCGCCGGAGACGAAGAAGATCGGGAACGAAATGATCGAGCGTGAACTGGGACGCATCCCGAAGGAGAAAGTGCGCGAGATCGCCGCACAGAACATTAAAGACATCCGCTCGTCCAACCGGAGAGACTTCCGCTTCTGAAAAAAACATGACAGGGGGTCTGACCCCCTGTCACATTTGTTTACATAAATCTTTCCGCTGCGCAGCAGCTTCCGCCATACGTCCTCACCGAACGACATTTGTGGAGCCGCGGCAG
>DEFE01000045.1:2217-12488 GCA_002350625.1 Lachnospiraceae bacterium UBA2860 | reverse complement strand
TGAAATCGCTCTGCAGACTGCAGGCGGAGCAAGAGGAGGAGGTGAGGACGTATGGCGGAAGCTGCGTGAACTATTAGACTAAGACTATAAAAACATGACAGAGGGTCTGACCCCCTGTCATATTAGTTGACATAAAAAACAGGGGTCGCCCCCTGTTTTTTTCAGCCTCTCACGAGCGAAAGGATTTCTTCCTTGGAGATGACGCCGACGCTGCGGTCCGCCTCTTCGCCGTTCTTGATCACGACGAGGGTCGGAATGGACTGGACGCCGAACTCGGACGCGAGGTCCATCTCGTCGTCGACGTTGCAGCTCGCGACTTTGAAGTCGGTGACTTCCTCAGCGATCTCTTCGACGACCGGTGAGAGCATCTTGCAGGGGCCGCACCAGCTCGCCCAGAAATCGATCAGCACCGGCTGCTCGCTCTGCATAACTTCAGTCTGAAAGTTGTCGGATGTAAGTTTGATAAGTGCCATCTTCTTTTCCTCCTGTTTTCGTTTATAAATCCACTGTTTTCCTGTTATTCCGAAATGGTTCCGAGTATCTGGTAGCAGAGCCGGTAAAGCTCTTCCGCGTCTTCCTTGGAGAGCCGCACGCAGGACCCGACCTGCGGCGGGATCTCAAGCGCCTTCTCCCGAAGGGCCATGCCCGCGTCGGTCACCGTGACGATGACGGTCCGCTCGTCTTCCGCCGAGCGCTTCCGCGTGAGCAGCCCCTTCGACTCAAGCTTCTTGAGAAGCGGCGTGAGCGTGCCAGAATCGAGATACAGGCAGCGCCCGAGCTCGCTCACCGTCGTCTCTTTCTTCTCCCAGAGCACCATGAGCGCGATGTACTGCGTGTAGGTCAAATCCAGCGCATTCAGAAACGGCGTGTACTTCCGCACGATTTCCTTAGAGCATGCGTAGAGCGGGAAACAGAGCTGATTTTCCAGTTTCAAGCAATCATACTTGTCCATTTTTCTGCCTCTTTTCTTTATGCCAGACTATCGATATACTTTCCTGCCGCCAGGGCCGCGACGGCTCCGTCCGCTGCCGCCGTCGTGAGCTGGCGCACTTCTTTAGTCCTGCAGTCGCCCGCCGCGAAGATCCCCGGCGTCCCGGTCGTGCAGGATTCATCCGCCACGATGTAGCCTTTGTCGTCAAGCTTCACAACATTCGCAAATGCCTCGTTCGCCGGCATCTGGCCGACCGCGATGAAGAGACCCGAGACCGCCAGCGTCCGCGTCTCACCGCTGAACTTATCGGTGACCGTGACGCCTTCTACTCTCTTCTCGCCTTCGAGAGCGGTGACATTGGCATTTAAGACGAACTCCACATTGTCGCGCGCCTGAAGGAGAGACACATTCTTCTGATCGCCGCGGAAAGCGTCCCGCCGGTGGATCAGATACACATGATTGCAGTATCCGGAGAGGAACTGCGCGTCCTCGAGGGCCGTGTTGCCGCCGCCGGCGACCGCCACGTCCTTCCCGCGGTAAAACATCCCGTCGCAGGTGGCGCAGTAGGAAACGCCTCTGCCGACCATCTCCTGCTCTCTCTCAAGCCCCAGCGGGCGGTTCTTCGCGCCGGTGGCCAGAATCACCGCCTTCGCCTCGTACTCGCCTTTATCGGTCTTCACGCGCTTGACAGCGCCTTCGTCAATCAGCTCCTTCACGGCCTCGCGCTTCAGCTCGGCGCCGAAGGACTTCGCCTGCTCGAAAAGCCCGTTCGCGAATTCAAAGCCCGACGTGTGGGCGATGCCCGGATAATTCTCGACATCCGGCGTGTTGATGATCTGCCCGCCCACGGACAGACCCTCGAAGATCAGAACGCTTTTGCCCGCGCGCAGCGCGTAAATGGCGGCGGACAGACCGGCCGTGCCGGCCCCGATGATAATGATGTCGCTCATACGCTGACTCCTGAAAAAAGTGAAAGCAAAATTTGATTGTTTACAATTTAAATATACTCAATCTTTTTCCTTTTGTCAACAAAAAACAATGTTTTGCCGGGAGAAAATGTCACGAGGTCAGGCGCAGGCGGACAAGCGCCCGCGGGAGGCATTTGCGTCACATGATTGTCACAAATCGAGCAAAAAACCTCGCTACGCGAGGAGCTTTATGCTACAATATATACACTGTATGTCTACAGAAATAACTAAGGACTATCAGGAATCATGGAGCAGGAACCCTCATTTTTTTCCGCTTTTAAAACATGGATGGAAAAGCCAAACGGCGTCGAAAATGATCCCAAGACGCTGGTGGTGATTCTGCGCTATATCTGCCTTCTCATTATCCCGTATTCGCTGAGTATGGGATTTATGATGCTTGTCTTCACGAAGCGGGCCTACTCCAGTGTATTCTTCATCGGGACATTTGCCGGCCTTCTGCTGTTCAGGAATCTTCTCTCAAAGCCGGTGCGCCCGATCTTCATCACCGTCATCATCATGCTGCTTCTTGGCGCCATCGTTCCGACCTTCATGTTCGGCTGGGACCTGGGCTTCCAGTATCTTCTGTACACGGCGCTCCTGCTCCTGCTCTTTAACTCGAGGCTCGGAACGCCGCAGAAGCGGCTGTTCTGTCTCATCGCGCTCGTGCTGGTCATTCTTCTCGAAGTCTGTATCCACGGCCCCCTCTCGGGCGTGCTGAACGACCGCATCATCGCGGGCAGCATCCAGATCATTCTCGGCAACGAGATCTTCTTCGTCCTCTCGATCTCCGCGATCGGGCTCGTCATCGCGGAAGTCTCCCTGGACTCCGAGCACGAGCTCGTCATGTACAACGCCAAGCTGAAGGACGACGCCGGCACGGACCCGCTGACGGGCCTTGCAAACCGCAGAAACATGCGGGAGCAGCTGGCCGGCATCGCCGCCCTTACCGGGACCGCCGATTCCCGGATCGTCACCGTCGCCATGGGCGACATCGACTTCTTCAAAAAAGTCAACGACACCTACGGGCACGACGCAGGCGATCTCATCCTGCGCGACATATCCGACCTTCTGGTCGCCTTCATGGGTGACCGCGGGCTCGTCTCCCGCTGGGGCGGCGAGGAATTCCTGCTCGTCTTCATCGATCTCAACGGCGACGAAGTGTTCACCGAGCTCGACACCTTCCTGCACCGGCTCGCGAAGCGCTCCTTCGACTTCAAGGGAACGGACATCAGCATCACGATGACCTTCGGCGTCTCCGAATACGACGCCGGCCCGGACTTCACGAAGACCATCAAGGAAGCGGACGAGAAGCTCTATCTCGGGAAGCAGAGCGGGCGGAACCGCGTCATTTTCTAAGCTGGTTTTATGTCAGCCGGCAAACACGATGCACTTACTCATCAGAATATAGTGGCAAAGCGTCCCCAGCATAATAAACACATGGAAGATTTCGTGCGACCCGAAGTAGATGTGCTTCGCGTCGAATTTCTTCGGGTGCAGCGCATAGATCACAGCGCCGACCGTATAGAAAAGCCCGCCGGCAAGCAGCCACAAAAATGCCTCCGTCGTGAGCTCCCGCACGATCGCCCGCATCGCGAAGACGCACAGCCACCCCATCCCGATATAGAGCGCGGAGGAGAGGAACTTCGGGCAGGTCACCCAGAAGAGCTTGAACATGACGCCGGCCGCGGCCATCGCCCAGATCGCGATGAGGAGCGGGATGCCGACCGTGTCTCTTAAGCAGGTCAGGCAGACGGGCGTGTAGGTGCCGGCGATCATGAGCGAGATCGACATATGGTCAATCTTCCGGAGGACAGTCGTCACCTCGTACCCCGCGACGACCGTGTGGTACGCCGTACTCGCCGCGTAGAGCACGCAGCTCGTCATGAGGAACACGACCATCCCGGCCACGGTATACGCGGACCCGAAGCGGGCCGCCCGCATGAGCAGCGGGGCCGCGCCTGCCGACAGAAGGATGAGCGCCGCGAAGTGCGTGAGCGCCGAGCCCGGCTCGCGGATGTTTAAAGACACTGTCTCCGGTCTTCTGCCGAATCTGGTCATCTCCCTCTTCACTCTCTTGTCAGCCATTTCCGCCGTGCCTGTCATGCCGGTCCTCCTTTCAGCCGTCTGTACACATCTGGTTTTTAAAACTACTTAATGTAGTTCCATTATACGTGTGCCTCCTGGCCCTGTCAATACCCCGATGTAGTTTTTAAAACTACTTTCGTCTCCCCAAAAAGACCGGTGCGTCGAAGCATTCCTCTCTGCCCCGCGAAAAAGGCCTGCGCATCGAAGCATTTCTCTCTGCCCCGCAAAAAAAAGGACCGGCGCGTCGAAACGCTCCGATCCTTATCATATGCTTCGAAAATGCGGTCAGATATCTCCCGCGATGTCGAGCTTATCAAATGCGGTCAGATATCTCCCGCGATGTCGAGGTTTTCCCCGACGAGGCCGACCCAGGCGCCTGCCTCTGCCTCCGAAGAATCCGGATGCGCGAGCAGCCACTTGTTCGCAGCCCACAGCAGCTTGTCCTCAAAGGTCTTGCCGCCGATTTCCGGCATGTCGCAGTTTGTGCCCTTCGGCAGAGCGACCAGCACACGGAAGCCCTTCGCCGGGTCCGTGTGGCAGGGCGCATAGTGCAGAGAAGTCGCGTAGACTTCCACCAGCACGCCCTTCGGCGCGCGGAAAGCCTTGCACTTCGCCGTGTCGAGCTTGCCGTCCACGATCTCGCCTTCCTTGGCAAGAATCAGCACGAAGTCCTCCGTGCCCAGATTGAACTCGCTGTCGCGGTGATACTCAAGGCAGTTCAGCTTTGTGTTGTGGCCGTTGCAGAAACCGAACTGGACGGGCAGTCCGCCGTACAGCGTCGGCGCGAGCGCCTCAGCCGCCGCGAGCGACTGAATCGCGGGCTCTTCCGGGACATAGACCACATCGTCCGGAAGCGGCGTCGAAGACGCGAGCACGTCGAGAATCGGCTGTACGTCGTAGCCTTCCACGACCTTGCCATACTCCGCAAATTCCGGATCATAGATACTAAGAATCTTCATAAACTCCGACCTCCGACATGGTAGAAGGGAGGCGGACACATGTCCGCCCCGCTTAGCTTTTCAGTTCGTAAACAGCATCAGCCCCACGGATTCTCCGACGGATAGCGGACGCCTGCCGGCTGATTGTAGCCGATCTCGTCAAGAGCCACGCCGATGTACTTAAATGTCTCGAAGAGATACTTGCCCCACTTGCCGAACGCGACGGCGCCGTGATGCGGATAGCCCTTCTCGATGAGGACATGGCGATAGAAGCGGCCCATCTCCGGAATTGCGAAGACGCCGATCGAACCGAAGGATCTCGTCGCCACCGGAAGGACCTCGCCTTCAGCGATGTAAGCGCGAAGCTTGCCGTCGGCCGTGCTCTGCAGTCTGTAGAATGTGATGTCGCCCGGGATGATGTCGCCTTCGAGCGTGCCGTTCGTGACCTCGATCGGCAGCGAGCGCGCCATGATCTTCTGATACTTCATCTCGTGGAACGAAAGCTTCGTCGTGCAGGTATTGCCGCAGTGGAAGCCCATGAAGGTATCCTTGTGCGTGTAGTTGAACTTGCCCTTGATGTCCGCCTCGTACATTTCCTTCGGGACGGAGTTGTTGATGTCAAGAAGCGTGACAGCGTCGTCGGAAACGACCGTGCCGATGAACTCGGACAGCGTGCCGTAGATATCAACTTCGCAGGAGACCGGGATGCCCTGGCCCGTCAGACGGCTGTTGACGTAGCACGGAACGAAGCCGAACATCGTCTGGAATGCCGGCCAGCACTTCGTCGTGAGCGCGACGTACTCGCGATAGCCCTTGTGGCCCTCGACCCAGTCCTTCAGCGTCAGCTCATACTGCGCGAGCTTGCCGAGCACTTCCGGCTTCTTGTTGCCGGCGCCAAGTTCCTTCTCCATGTCAGCGACGACTTCCGGAATACGGGCATCGCCATCATGCTTCAGGAAGGACTCATAGAGGTCGAGCTCGGAGTTCTCTTCGATCTCGACGCCCAGGTTGTAGAGCTGCTTGATCGGCGCGTTGCAGGCAAGGAAGTTCATCGGTCTCGGACCGAAGGATATAATCTTCAGATGCTGCAGAGCGTAGACAGCCTTTGCAACCGGGATGAAGTCATGGATCATGTCCGCGCAGTCCTCGGCGTCACCGACCGGATATTCCGGGATGTAAGCCTTGACATTGCGCAGCTGCAGGTTGTAGCTCGCGTTCAGCATGCCGCAGTAAGCGTCGCCGCGGTCGGAGCAAAGAACAGCATTGTCCTCTTCCGCTGCCGCCACGAACATCTTCGGGCCGTCGAAATGCTTCGCAAGCAGAGTCTCGGAGATCTCGGGACCGAAGTTGCCGAGGAACACGCACAGCGCGTTGCAGCCGGCCTTCTTGATGTCCTCAAGGGCGTTGACCATGTCGATCTCGCTCTCAATGATCGTGATCGGACACTCGTAGATGTCAGCCGCGTCGTACTTAGCCGCATAGGCCTTGACGAGTGCTTCTCTTCTCGTCTTCGTAAGAGAAGCCGGGAAGCAGTCACGGCTCACGCCGACGATACCGATCTTAATGACAGGTGCGTTTTTCATTCTTTTTTCTCCTTATGCATAAGAAATAAACAACAGTTACGGCTTATCCTCAATCGATGTCTTCTTATCTTCTGCAGCAGATGAAGACCCCGTTTGATTCTGATTCATGTTCGTAAGGAGCGGCTTCGCCAGGTAGATGATATATCCAGCCCCGGCGGCGATGAAGAAAATGCCGCAGATAATCGCCACGGGCGCGGGCATATCTCCCGCCTCGCCGGCGAAATAGCCCCTTAAGATGCTCACGCCGAGATAGATGATGTAGGCGCAGACAAGGATCATGAGGCCGGACCGCATCGTGCGGTTGTCCTGCGCTCTGCCGCCCGCCTGCGGCGCTTCTTCCGCCTGTTCCGCCGCTTCGGCAGGCAGTACTTCTGCCTGATCCGCAATCTCGGCTGCCAGTGCTTCTGTCTGATCCGCCGCCTCGGCCGCCGGCGCTTTTGTCTGATCCGCCGCCTCGGCAGCCGGCGCTTCCACGCGGTCCGCCGCGCTCGTCACTTCCGCATATGTGTCCGCAGCTTCCGGCGCCATTTTCCCAGTATCGTCTCCGCCCATCGCGTCCGCCTTTCTATCTCGAGTTTCCTTACGAAAATGCCGCCTCCCTCAGATCTCCGGGAAGACCGCCTTCAGCGCCGGATAGAGCTTCCGGTACGTCTGATACTTCTTCTCATACTTCTCGACAAGCGCCGGCTCCGGCTCGACCGTATCCGTCACCTTGACGAGCTTGTCAACGGCATCCTGCACCGTCGGGTACTCGCCATTTGCCACTGCCGCGAGGATTGCACCGCCGTAGCCCGGTCCCTGCTCGGTCTCCGGAATGGTGAGCTTAATGCCGAGAACATTGGCGAAGATCTTCCGCCACAGCGGGCTCTTCGCGCCGCCGCCGCAGATCATGCTCGTCTTTATGTCCATGCCGAGCTTCCGGATCTCTTCGAGCGAATCGCGGATGCCGAACGCAACGCCTTCGAGCACTGCCTGCGTCATCTCTTCTCTTGTGGTGTCCATGGTCATACCGATAAAACAGCTCCTCGCCGCAGGATCATTGTGCGGTGCCCGCTCGCCCATCAGATACGGCAGGTAATACACATGATTGTGTCCCAGCATCTCGTCTGTGATATTCTTCTGCTCTGCCGGATAATCTTTCGTCCGCAGAATTTCATCCATGAACCATTTGTTGCAGGATGCCGCACTGAGCATGCAGCCCATCAGGTGGTATCTTCCGTCCGCGTGCGCGAAGGAGTGGATGCCGTCCGGCGGCAGGAGAAACTGATCGCTCGCGATAAAAATGGTTCCGGAGGTACCAAGCGAAATGTTGCATGCGCCGCTGCAGGCGGTTCCTGTTCCGATCGCGGCCGCAGCATTTTCGCCGGCGCCGGCCGCGACCTTCACCGATGCGGGAAGGCCCAGCACCTCCGCGATCTCCGGTTTGAGCGTGCCGACCGTTTCATAGCTCTCAAAAAGCCGCGGCAGCTGCCTTTGTGAAACGCCGCAAATAGCAAGCATCTCTTTGCTCCAGCATTTATTCCGTACATCCAGAAGCAGTGTTCCGGAGGCATCCGAATAATCAGTGCAGTGCACGCCGGTCAGCATATAGTTGATGTAGTCCTTCGGCAGCATGATCTTGTCGATTCTGCCAAAGAGCTCCGGCTCGTTCTCCTTCATCCAGAGGAGCTTGGGCGCCGTAAAACCGGCGAAGGCGATATTGCCTGTATATTGCCGCAGCTTATCTCTGCCGACCTTCTGATTCAGGTAACCGGTCTGCGCGGTGGTTCTGCCGTCATTCCAAAGAATTGCGGGGCGGATCACTTTGTCCTCTTTGTCCAGAACGACCAGTCCGTGCATCTGCCCGCCCGCGCCGATGCCGCGCACCTGCCGCGGATCGCAGTCACTGACAAGCTCCCGGATGCCGTCCGTCACCGCGGCAAACCAGTCCGCGGGATTCTGTTCCGACCAGCCGGGACGGGGAAAGTACAAGGGATATTCCCTTGAAACAATTTTGCGAATCCGCCCGTCCGCTTCCATCAAGAGGAGTTTGACGGCGGAAGTGCCCAGATCAATACCGATATACAGCATATGTCTGCCTCCAGTTTCACCTATTATGCATGGTACCTGCATCGTATCGGACTTTTGCAAACAATTTTAGCAAAAGTATCTTTCAAAACTGATTCTATCATATTTTATGACAGAAATGATGTCAAGAACGCAGGCAAAGATGTTTCATACACTTTTAATGAACTCTGTAATGAAATAACCTGCCGCTCCGATCATCCCGGCCTTCTCCGGTTCCCGCCCGAGCCGCACATAATCCGCGCCGTCCGAGAACGGGTCCCTCTCTGCCACCAGTCTTCGAAGCTCCGTAAGATACGGTTCCAGCTGCAGCGATGTAGCGCCGCCAAGCACGATATCGCAGTCAAAAGCCATCCGCAGATTCGCGATACCGACCGCCAGATGCTGCAGAATATCATTCCAGAGCGATACGCTGTCGGCATTCCCCCGCCGGAGTGATTCGAAGAATTCATCGGATGTCCGTCCGATATCTCTGGTATAACGCAGCGCCCCGCAGTAAGCTTCGAGGCATCCGCGGCGGCCGCAGTTGCACAGGAGTCCTCCCGGGTGCACACACATATGGCCGAATTCACCGCTCCTTCCATTCGTTCCCTTGTACTGCCTGCCGTCCAGGATCAGTGCGCCGCCGACGCCGTACTCCAGAAGAAGATACGCGAAGTCTCCTTTTCTTCCGTCCGCGGTTTCAAACAAAAGCTCCGCGTACCCTGCGCTGGCCGCGTCATTTTCGACATAGCAGGGATACGGAACCGCATCCTGCAGGCTCTGCAGGCGGAAATCCCGGATATGCATGGAAGGAGACACCAGCACCTTCTCTCTGTTTTTATCAATCGCACCGGGAATTGTTATGCCGACGCCCAGGATCTTCCGGCTGTCCAGCCGGTTGTCTTTAATAAAAGCCGCAAGGCCGCCGGTCAATGTCCGGATCAGGCTTTCCCCGTCCTGCTCATGCTGGGCGATTCTCTGATCCGCCACTTCATTTCTCATAAGATCGAGCGCAAGAAACCGGATCTGACTCGCCGAAAGCTTCACGCCGATTGTCAGAAACTGTCCGCTGCTGACCGTATATCCGACCGGCGGCCGGCCCCCGGTCGATTTGATGCCCGTGACTTTCAAAAGGAGACCTTCTTCTTCAAGTTCCGCGATATTCTGATGCACGGTCGGAAGACTCAGCCCCAGCTCGTAGGCAAGCTGCTGCTGGGTTACCGGCTCCTTCGCGTAATAAATATATTGGAAAACACGGTTTTTGGTCTGCGCTCTTCTCCCGGGCGCGGGTTCAAATGTATTCGGAGTTGTCATCATGCACCTCTGATTTCTATATAAAGAAAGTTGTTTTGCAAAAGTTATTGCCAATATGATTTTAGCACATACGTGAGGATTGCCAAACGAAAGATCTGCTGCCTGCGGAAGGCTCTGCCGAAGAAGCAGGAAGGACTTGCAAAAATGTGTTAAACTACTGGATAAGTAACAGAGAAAACGCAACAGAAAGAGGTCTCATTATAGCTGAATGGTTTGAACCGGAGCCGAGGAAATCCAGAGCTCCGTTAATAATTGTCATTACTCTGCTCGTGACAGCCGCTGCGATTGCCGCGGCGTATTTCGGCGTGCGGCTTTATAACGCGAGTCCGAAGGTCCGGCTGTCCAGATCGCTCGAAGCCGCGCAGGAAGCGCTGCAAAGCGGCTCCTACGCGGCGGCGGAAAAGGA
>DEFE01000045.1:0-2193 GCA_002350625.1 Lachnospiraceae bacterium UBA2860 | reverse complement strand
GATTGATTCCGGGAACACGAAGGCTTATACCGGTCTTTGTGATACATATGCGCAGGAAGAGAACTGGGATCAGGTGGAACAAACACTGGAGGACGCGCTCTCTGCTCTGAACAAAACAGACGGCGCCGCGCTGATAAGTCACGTGATCTCTGTCATGATGTCGGAAGCTGATGCCTTCTCCAGCAAGAAGGACTACAGCAGCAGCGCAGCCTTGTATCTCCGGGCACAGGAGCTTCTGAACAAACGGATGCCGGATGACAAAAAGACCGCGGATGCTCTGAAAAAGAAGATTGCCGGCGTGGAGCTTGTACTCGCGCGCAGCAGCTCCGGTCAGGAAGCCATAGACGCCTGGGAGCAGGTGCACAGGAATGATCCGGACAACACGGAAGCGCTGTCCGCTCTGGCTGCTGCCTACGCTTCGGCCAAAGAATACGAGAAGGCTTCGGCTGTTCTCATGCGCCTTCTGGAAATCGAGCCGGGAGAACTGCGGCACTACACGGATCTTGCGAATGTTTATACGGCGGCAGGCGACTATGAAAAGGCGCTGGAGACACTCGAAAGCGCGAAATCGCTGGACAGCTCTTCTTCTCTCGAGAGTATGATCACAAATGTATACGCGGCAGCGGCAAGGAGCGCGGAAGGCGACAAGGCGATCGGGCTCTGGAAAAAGGTTATCGAACGCTCTCCTTCCTATGTGAACGCGTATGAATCGCTCGCGGATCTGTATGCTGCGAAGGGCGATTATACCGACGCCCTCCGGATTCTGGAGGAGGGGCAGGAGAAGTCGGGGGATTCTGTTTTGTCGGGAAAGGCGAATGTCATCCGGCAGAAAATGGCGGCGGCCGGCATCGGCGACGAGGACGGCAATCCGCTCGAAAAGCTCTCCGAAGCGCTCGAAGAGAACCGGTACAAGGACGCGCTGCAGCAGATGGCGCGCAGGGATTTCATGGACATCATCGATACGCTTGAGAAGCAGTACAATGACGAAAATGAGATTTCCGATGACGCGGATACAACAAAAAGGAAGGTTCTGGAAATCACGCTTTCCGGCTCTCTTGTAACCGAAGAGGAAAAGAGTGCACAAGAGGCTGCTTCCTCGTCAAAGAAGTCCGGAAAGTCCGGCAGCAGGCAGCCTGAAACCATCAAGGTCACGCTCGGCTATCTCAAGGCTTTCGAGACGAAGACTATGGTTGTCACTGCCGCGGACGGAACGCGCATCACCGCGTACCGCCCCGCGTATGTGGATGAGCTGGAACGTACTGTGATCGGACAGTACGGATCTGATCAGTACGGCTACGGCACCTATGTGCTTGCGGACGGAACGGCGCTTTCCAGCGTGCAATATGTTGCTCCTTTGAATCCTTAACGAAGAGGCAGCGGCTTCCGGAAAACAGACCGGAAGCCGCTGCCTCTTTTCATACCATTTTTCAGTTACTCGTCCATCACCGCCGCATCGAGCTGCTGTATATACAGCTCATAATAATATCCCTTGCGTGCCATCAGCTGTGCGTGTGTTCCCTGTTCAACAATCTTCCCGTCTTTCACCGCAAGAATGATGTCCGCGTTTGTGATCGTAGACAGTCTGTGCGCGATCACGAAAGAAGTTCTCCCTTTGATCACAGTTCTGATCGCGTCCTGAATCGCCTTCTCGGTCACCGTGTCAATCGAAGCCGTCGCTTCATCGAGGATCAGAAGCCGCGGATCGGCGAGGATTGCACGCGCAAACGAAAGGAGCTGTTTTTCCCCGGTCGAAAGCAGATCGCCGCCCTCTCCGACCTCGCTGTCGAGGCCTTTATCCATCTTGCGGACAACATATTCCGCGGCAACCGTGTGCAGCGCCTGCCAGATCTCTTCATCGGAAGCGTCCGGCTTTCCGTAACGCAGATTGTCGCGGACAGTGCCGGAGAACAGATGCGGTGACTGCAGTACATACCCGATACTGCTGTGCAGCCACAACTGGGAACGGAGTCTTACATCCTTTCCGTCAATCAGCACTTGCCCGGAAGTCGGCTCATAGAAACGGCAGACCAGATTCACAAGCGTTGATTTGCCGGCGCCCGTTTCACCGACAATCGCAACATTCGTGCCTTGTTGTACCTTTAAGTTGAAATGATCAAGAACCAGCTCTTTGCCGTCGGGGTAGCGGAACGAAACATCCCTGAATTCCACATCGCCGTGCAGAGGCTCCCAGTT
>DEFE01000001.1:27785-28198 GCA_002350625.1 Lachnospiraceae bacterium UBA2860 | reverse complement strand
CAGCCGTGCTCGTCGTCACCGATGAGGAGACGCTTAGGATCAGTCGAAAGGGTAGTCTTGCCGGTTCCGGAAAGACCGAAGAAGATAGCGGTGTTCTCGCCATTCATGTCGGTGTTCGCAGAGCAGTGCATGGCAGCTATTCCCTTAAGTGGAAGGAAATAGTTCATCATAGAGAACATGCCCTTCTTCATCTCGCCGCCATACCAAGTGTTGAGGATGACCTGCTCTTTCGATGTTACGTTGAAGAGGACGGCTGTCTCTGAATGAAGCCCGAGCTCCTTGTAGTTCTCTACCTTAGCCTTGGAGGCGTTGTAGACGATGAAGTCCGGCTCGAAGGATGCGAGCTCTTCTTCCGTCGGAACGATGAACATGTTCTTGACGAAGTGAGCCTGCCACGCGACTTCCATGATGAA
>DEFE01000001.1:14225-27612 GCA_002350625.1 Lachnospiraceae bacterium UBA2860 | reverse complement strand
GTCCATGACGATGTACTTGTCCTTGGGGGACCTTCCGGTGTAGATGCCGGTCATCACGTTGACGGCGTCGAGCTCTGTGAGCTGGCCCTTGTCATAACCGGTCAGTTCCGGCTTCATTTCCTCCTCGAAGAGGAGCTCAAATGAAGGATTGTAGACGATGTCCGTCGCGCCGGTGATGCCGTACTTGCTGAGATTCAGTTCTGCCATAGGGTACCTACCTCTTTCTTATTATAAATTGTTAATTTGATTCTTATAACGTTTTAACACAGATCGCCGGAAAAAGGAATACTCTCCTTTCCGTTCGGCCGCAGGAATTACAGCCGCTTACTCGTCCCAGGCCGCCACCGGATCGAGGAGGCCCTCCTCCTTGCTCTTGTTGAGGTCGCAGCCGCCCGGATAGAAGGCGTAATACTGGCCGCCCGGCTCCAGATCGTAGCCGTAGGCCTCGGCGAGCTCGGAGATCGTCACGCATTTGTAGCCCATGTCGATGAGCGACGAGATCGTCCGCTCGGCCGTGTTCCCGGCCGGCGCGAAGAGGTCGTGCATCAGGATGACGGAGCCGTCCTCGACCTGGTTCATGATCGCTTCGTAGGTCTTCTCGTCGTCCTTGTGGTCCCAGTCGAGCGTGTCGACATCCCACTGGATCATCGGCTTGCCGACACTGTTGATGAGGTTGGCGCTGATGCCGCCACCCGTCGGACGCATGACCACGGTCCTCTCGCCGGTGATCTCACTGATGAGGTCGTCGTTCTTCGACAGCTCCTCCTGGATCTCCTCCCCGCTCAGCTGATTGAGCCAGGGGTGGTCGTAGGTGTGGTTGCCGATTTCCATGCCCAGATCATACGCGCGCTTCACGCGCTCCGGGTAGACCTTCACCTGATCGCCGACGACGAAGAAGGTCGCCTTCTGGCCGTACTTCTCGAGCGCGTCCAGCACCATCTGCGTCGATGTGTCGGACGGGCCGTCGTCATAGGTCAGCGCCACGAGCTTCTGCGTCTTCGTCGGGTCGACGACGCCGCTCTCGTCGAAGTAGGTATCCTTGACGCTGCCGGTGTTGACCCAGCCGGTCGCCATGTAGCCATTTTCTTTGAAATAATAGCGCTGTCCGTCGATCGTCTTCCAGCCGTTCGTGAAGATCGTGTCGTCGTCGTTCAGGTAAAACCAGCCGCTCGCGTTGACGTTCCAGCCGGGGCTTCCGCCGACCGACGACGCCACCTGCGACCGCACGGCCGTATCCGTCGCCACCTCCTCCACGACCGGCACAGGTTCTTCCTTGATCACCTGCTTCTTCGGCCGCGTGAGCAGAGCTCTCACGCCGATGGCGGCCACGATGACGACAGCCGCCGCGCCGCCTGCCCTGATCAGCAGCCGGTTGCGCTTTTTGGCTTTACGTTTTTCGATTAACTGCTCTCGTGTCATGGTGGGTTTCCTGCCATTTTTTCTTCACAACTATAATAGTATACAGTTTTGCGGAAAAAACTGCAATCCCTGCGTTTGACAGGCCGGACAAGGTAAAAACATGACAAGGGGTCTGACCCCTTGTCATGTTTTTCGCCCGAAAAACCCCCGGGACATCCGCCCCGGGGGTCACCACTGTATGCTTTATACGAATCTTCTGATCGAAATGATTGATTTATAGGAGGCCGAGCGGCTGTGCGTGATGCCCGTCGATTCGCTCTGCGCCTCGACGATGCCGCCGCTGCCGTCGTAGATCGCGACGTGGCCGCTGTAGACGATGACGTCGCCGGCCTGCGCGTTCGACAGGGAGCCGACCGAGCTGCCGAGCCCCGCCCACTCGCCGGAGGTGGCGTAGCCGCCGCTGTACACGCCGCAGTTCGAGAGCACGAGGTACACGAAGTGCGAGCAGTCGCAGCCGCTTGTCAGCGAGTTGCCGCCCCAGACGTAGGGGTTGCCGACGAACTGGTCCGCGTAGTCGACGATGAAATCGCCGGAGCCGGAAGAGGAATAGGAGTCCTCATCATCGTCCTCGTCATAATCATAGTCGTCTTCGTCGTAGTCGTAGTCCTCGTCGTCATAGCTGTCGTACGAGTCGTAATCTTCCTCATCCTCGTCGTAGCTGTAGCCTTCGAAGTCCTCGTCGTCCTCGTCGTAGGACTCATAGTCATAGTCGTAATCGTCGTCGCCCTCGCCGGTGTAGCTGTCTTCATCGTCGTCATAAGAGGGCTCGTCGTAATCCTCGTCCTCGTCATAGGAGTCGTAGTCTTCCTCGTCTTCATCGTAGGAATCGTAGTCGTCCTTATCCTCGTCGTAGGATTCTCCCGTGACATCATCGTCGTCCTCGTCGTAGGACGCCTCTTCGTAATCTTCCTCTTCTTCGTCGTAGCGGGCTGCTTCCTCGGCCTCGCGCTCGCGCGCCGCCGCCTCTGCCGCCGCGATGCGGGCTGCCTCTTCGGCTGCTCTTTCCTTCTCCGCCTCGATCTCGGCGATCCTCGCGTTCTCGCCGCGGATGATATCGCTCAGCTCGTCGGCCTGCGCCTGCGCCTCAGCGATCTGCGCCTCGTAGTCGGCGTCGGATGCTTTCTTCTCCTCGATCGCTTTGTCGAGCGTGACCTTCTCCTCGCTGAGGGCGGTCTTCTGCGCCTCGAGCGTGCTCTTCTGCGCCTTCTGCTTCTTCTGCTTCTTCTTGAGAGACGTCTTCATGGCGGAAATGTCATCGACTGTCTTCTTCAGCTCATGCAGCGAAGCCTGGTCGGTCGCCTGGATTTCGGAGGCGTACTCGGCCTTGTTGAGCAGGGTCTCGATGTCCTCGGAGCCGAGCACCATCACGGCCCAGCCGTCGTTGCCGCCATTTTCGTAGATGTACTGGATACGCTTCTTCATATCCTCGTAGCGGCTGTCGCGGACCTTGATCGCGGCCTTGAGCTGCTTCTCCGTCTTCTTGATCTCTTTCCGCGTCTCCTTGATCTTCTTGCCGGCGGTTTTTATGTCATCCTCGGCCTGGTTGATCTCGACCATGAGGTCGACGAGGTCGGCGTTCATCGTGCTGATCTCGGACTGCACCTGCTCTCTTCTTGCGGCGAGCTCTTCGAGCGTCGCTTCCGTGCTCCAGAGCGCTTCCTTGTGTTCCTGTACATATTGTTCCAGATTGCTCTGCTCATCGGCAAAAGCCGGCGACGCGGACGCAACCGTCATCACGCCTGCCAGGAGCACGCTGAGTACCTGTTTTTTCATAACCTATCTCCTTGCTTTGATCCGGGCTGCGGCAACTCCCCAAAGCTTGAGAGGGTCTCCCCTCTCCCGCGGCCCGTGACAGGGCAAGTATAACATCCTGTGACAAAACAATCAACAAGTTTTTACAAATTGTTACAAAGATGTTAACATAAGTGACGCGTGTGACATATTATGTTAATTTATTGGCGGCAGCTCCCGAAGCGGGGCTTTTCGGCTGTCCTTTTGAGGAAAATATGTTATAATTCAGCGCATGGAAACAACAAAAAAGGATCTGACAAAAGAATTACTCGCAGATTGCTTCCATGAGCTTCTCCTTACGACCCCCTTCGACAAGATCACGATCAAGATGATCACCGGGCAGGCCGGTCTCATACGTCCCACATTTTACAAGCATTTCCAGGACAAGTATGAGGTACTCGAATGGATCTTCAAGACGCGCGTCACGGACAGCGTCGACCTGATGCTGGAGAACGGCATGGAGCTTGAAGCCATCGTCATGTTCTGCCGCTGCCTCGACAAGGACCGGAAGTTCTATCGGCGCGCGTGCATGATGGAGCCCGGCCCGAATTCCTTCGAGCAGATCCTCACGCGCTACATCTACAATACATTTCTCGACCTCGCCGAGCGCTTCTCCATGCGCGCCGACGAGCGCCACCATTACCTCAGCAAGGAAATCCTCGCGACCTACTACACCTACGGTCTCGTCAACACGATCCGGGACTGGCTGCTCAGCGGCGACGACGTGTCCGCCGAGGACATCGCGGCCTGCTGCAAGTACCTGCTGTCCCACTCCGTCCTCGATCTCATCAAATAAAAAGCTGTGAACACCCGTCGGTGGTCACAGCTTTCTTTTTTCTCAAATGGCGCCCGCCTTTATTCCAGCGGCGTCGCCGAGATGATGCGGTTGTCTTCCGCGGCCGGATGCTCCGCTTTCCACGCCTCGACGAGGACGGCGGCCTTCTTGTCGTCTTCGATGTCCTCCGGGCTCAAAGAATCCGCGTTCGAGTAATAATCCTTCGGATCCGTCTTCGGTCTCCAGTTCTTGAAGTTCTCGTACTTCTTCTCCGGATGCACCTTCTCGTTCCAGATGCGCTCCGCTCTCGGCGCCCAGTCGCGCGCGTACTGATAGCACTTCTCGCACTGATGCTCCACGGACTCCGGAGAGGTGAGATCCGTCGAATGCGCGCCGGATCTCTCCACCATCTCCTGCAGCATCTGCGGATTCTCCAGCATCGGGCAGGGGCGCAGCAGGTTCTTGTTGAACGGCTGGCGGTTTCTGTACTCCTGGAACAGCGGCTGCTGCAGGCACTCGATGAGGCTGTGCTCGCGGATGTTCATATTGGAGTAGTGGATGAACACGCAGGGCTCCACGTCGCCGTTGCTGTTGATGTGGCAGTAGTTCCGGCCGCCGGCGATGCAGCCGCCGACGAACTCGCCGTCATTCTGGAAGTCCATCGTGAAGAGCATGCGGTCGTGACGGATCGCGCGCACCCTGTGCAGCATGTACTCTCTCTGCTCCATCGTCGGAAGGAGGGAGACGTCCGCGTCGTTGCCGACCGGCATGTAGTGGAAGTACCACGCGTAGCGGCAGCCCTTGTCCTCGAGGAGCGTGACGAACTCGTCGCTCGTGATCGTCGCGATATTGGCTCTCGTGTAGCAGCAGGAAGCGCCGTAGATGAGGCCGTAGCTGCGCATCAGGTCAAACGCGTCCATAACCTTCTGATAGACGCCCTCGCCGCGGCGGCCGTCGTTGACCTCCTCGAAGCCCTCGACGGAGATGCCGAAGCTCAGGTTGCCGAGGCGCTGCACTTCCTTGCAGAACGCGTCGTCGATCAGCGTGCCGTTCGTGAAGATGTGGAACTCGCAGTCATAGTGTTTCTCCGCGAGCTTCAGCACGTCCTTCTTGCGGACGAGCGGCTCGCCGCCCGTCATGATATAGAAATGAATGCCGAGGTTCTTGCCCTGCTGGATGATGCTGTCGATCTCGTCGTAGGTCAGATTCAGCTTGTGGCCGTACTCCGAAGCCCAGCAGCCCGTGCAGTGCAGGTTGCAGGCGCTCGTCGGGTCGAGAAGAATCAGCCACGGAATGTTGCAGTCATGCTCCTCGCGGCTCTTTCTGACGAGCTTCGTGCCGCGGTAAAGCGCTTCATAGCCCATGTTCAGCAGGATCGTGACGAGAACATTTTCATCGATCTCGTCAAAGCCCTTTGCAAAGAAACGCGACCACTTGCTCTCGGGAGACGTGATCGTCCACTTTGCAAGCTGATACTGCTCTTCCGAATAGGCGCTGCCCATGAACTTCTTCACGAAGTCCACCAGTTTGCTCATCTGTTCGCTCTTGTCCTTGCCTTCCTTCTTGACGTAGCGGACGGCCTGTCTGATCGCGATCTCAAATGCCTTTCGTTCGGCAGCGTGTGCTAATGAAGCCATAATTTCTTTTCCTCCTTCGTTCTTACACATGTCCCGCGTCCCGGCCGGGTTTTCCGGGCGCGGCTCTTCTTTTACTGATATCTTTCTTCAGCGAATTGCTGTCACATAATTGGCGAACAGATCGATGCCGCCGATCAGCACCAGACATCCGCCCACCGTCACGAACCGGTTCATCGGGCCGCAGCCGAGCCGGTAGCCGGCGATAAAGCCGACGATGGCGCAGGCCGCCGTGATGATGGCCACGATCAGCGCCATGACGATCAGACCGAGGCCGAGGAAGCCGAAGCCGACCCCCGCGATCAGCGCGTCGAGCGACGTGACGAACGCCCAGAACGTGATGACGCGGTAATTGTAATCATCCTGCTTGTGCTCTTCGATTTTCCTGTTCCTGTGCGTAAATGACTTGACGATCATCAGGATGCCGAGGCCGAAGAACAGCAGGGATGCCATGAACTTCCAGATGCGGGTCGCCGATTCGTAGCTGTCCCGGATCACCGGAATCCACGTGATCGCATTTCCGACGATCAGCATGCCCGTCTGAAATGCCGTGAAGATTGCAACCATCTTGGTGATCTCCGCCTTCTTCACCTGCGACACCATCGCGCCCTTGTAAAGGCAGTACGCGAAGACGTCGAGGGACAGGCCGATTGCAATCAGATTTGTCTGCCAAAGACCCATAAACATTCTCCATCTGACAACTAAATAATATCTTCGCTATTATAAGCGCGCATCCATCCAAGTGAAAAAAGCAAAAAAACGGAAGTGTCGCACATGAGGCTACACTTCCGTCGATGTGTCACCCTATCATCGGCGCTCAGGGCTTCTCTTGTCCATTAATTGCGCCGGATTCGGCTGATTTTCAGGCCTTCTCCATCCCGTAATCGCGCTCGATCTGGCTGATCATGTCGACGCGCATCGCGTGGCGGCCGCCCTCAAAGGTACTGCTGAAGAAGGTGTCGACGATCATCGCGGCCAGCTCGCGCCCGACGACGCGCGCGCCCATGGAGACGATCTGGCAGTTGTTGTGCCGGACCGACATCGAGGCCGTGTACGGCTCGGAGCAGACGCAGGCGCGGATCCCCGGCACCTTGTTCGCTGCGAGCGAGATGCCAAGCCCCGTCCCGCAGACAAGGACGCCCCTCTCCGCCTCGCCGGCGCGGATCGCCTCCGCCACCTTCCGGCCCGGCTCCGGATAATTGTCGCCGCGCTCGTTCGGGTCGTAATTGCCGTAGTCGACGCACTCAAATCCCTGCTCCTTCAGGTGCTCCATAAGGAAAAGCTTCAGTTCAATTCCTGCGTGGTCGCTGCCAAAAGCAATCTTCATTCCTGTACCTCCTCTTCAGATCAGGACGCAGACCCGTCCCTGTTCAAAAAACCCCCGCGATAACTTTCTGTTGCCATTTTCATACGTCAGTGCTATAATCTTCGACGGACGGTTAGCTCAATGGGAGAGCACTCGCTTCACGTGTGAGGGGTTGCAGGTTCGAGCCCTGTACCGTCCATTTTTTGTGCCCTTCTTTACGCCGGCGCGTCCGGCGGTTCCCCGCTCGCCTCCGCCTCAAAACGCAAGGCGAACGCATCCCACTTCTCAAACCGGAAGGCGGCATTTTCGCGGTAGATGCGGAAATAGCAGACCGCGATGAGCAGCAGCGCCGTGATCATGTCGAACACCGAGTGCTGCTTGATAAACACCGTCGACAGGATGATGAGCACGGACCAGACCGTGAGCACGATCCGGAACCCGGTCTTCCTGAAGAGCCTGAAGTTCGATTTCAGAATTGCCATTTCCACAGCCGCCGTATTAAAGACATGGATGCTCGGCCACACGTTGGTCGGCGTGTCGGTCTTCCACAGCTGCGCAATCATGCGCGTGAAGACATTGTCCCGCGGCATCTCGATGAGCCGGAGCGGCTGCCTGTTCGGCAGGAAGGTCGAGACAAACAAAAATGTCGTCATCCCCAGCATGAGGCTCGTCGCCAGAGAGTCGTAAGTATCCCGGTCCGCGAGATAGCAGCCGGCGATGCCGATCGCGACAAAAGCGAACCACGACATATAAGGCACGACAAAGACTTCCACGAAGGGAATCACGCGGTCAAGCGGCAGCGTGATCGTCAGGTAGTACGAGCGCGGAATCACCTCAATAATATGAAAATAAACCAGGTACGCGGCCATGTAAAAGAGCAGCGGCCAGATGTGGTAAAGGCCGTGCCTCTTCGAGCACCGCGCGAACGGGTATAGCAGTTTCTTCATCATGGTAAAACCTTATACGTGTCCATCTTCCCGCGGTTCAAACCCCTCAAAGATGAAAATGTCAAAATCATCCGCCGCCTCGTCCATCTGCTTCTGGCTCCGCACGGTCCACGCCGCGCAGACGGCGCGAAAGAGATGCCGCTGGATGCGGAAGCGCAGGAGCCCGCGGTGCCTGAGATTATAAGCGATGAAATCCGGCCGCGTAAGGAAGTTCGTCATAAGAAAGCTCACCGGTACGAGCGCCGCACTCATGTGCGGCCCGAATCCCTGAAAGCGCTCCGACAGCTGCCCGCGCAGCATCTCCGGCCGGTGCTTCCGGTACCACCAGACCGCCGCCGGATGGAAGGATTCCATGCACACGCTGCTTTTGCCTGCATAACTGTCGAGAAGCTGCGCCGCTTTTTCAGACGTCTGCAGCGCCATGTCGAGCGTGTCCCCCTTGATCTCCATGACGATCGGCACGCGCCCGCCCACCATCGCGAGCACATCCGCAAAACGCGGGATGCGTTCCTCAGAACCAAAGAGCTTCAGTGCCTTAATCTCGTCGATCGTCAGATCCTCCACGCACCTGTCGCAGCCGGCCACCCGCTTAAGATTGCGATCGTGCACCGTCACGAGCTGCCCGTCCTTCGTCTCCCGGACATCCAGCTCGATCCCGTAGCCGCGCTGCACCGCCAGGCGGTAAGCCGCCATCGAATTTTCCGGCGCCTCTCCCTTATTGTCGTGCAGGCCCCGATGCGCGACGGGCCGCCGCATGAACGCCCGCATCTCCTCCGGTCTTCCGCGACCCGGATTCATGGCAAGAAATGCGAGCACCACGGCAGCTATGATAACAATCACTACGATCTGCATAAAAATCTCCCGCGAGCATTACTTTGTCCATCATAGCACATCGGACAAAAAAAGCAATCAGAGCAAAGATCCGGTGAACACATCGCAAAAAGAAAAAAACCGATTTACAAGACCACGGAGTCGTGCTATAATACCTTTCGTTGACACGATATGGAACGTTAGCTCAGCTGGGAGAGCATTCGCTTGACGTGTGAAAGGTCACAGGTTCGAGCCCTGTACGTTCCACGAAGAAGGGATCTGCATGACGCAGATCCCTTTTTTTGTCCTTCATCCCGATCCTGTCCCGGATCCCGCAGCCGGTCAGAATCGTGCGCTTCATCCGGTTCCCGCAGCTACTTTTTCTCCCGGGATGACAGTCTGTAGCAGATACTGTCACTGCTTTTGCCGAGTCCTCCGGCCGCCACCGTCACAATCTTAATGCGGTACTCCGTCTTTTTCTTATTCTTTTTCTGCCTGTACTTCTTCAGCGTCACGGTAATAACGCCCGACTTCTTCTGTTTCACAACCGCCGCTTTTTTATACGGTTCACCCTTCTTCTTGATATAGACCCGGTACTCCTTCGCACCTTCCACCCGGTTCCAGCCGAGCAGGATCGGCTTATTCTTCCGGAAGCCGTATTGCCGGCCGGTTTTCAGCACCGGCTGTGGAACCAGCCCTCTATACGCGGACCACGGCCCGGCAAAAGTCTCCGTCCCGTTCACCGCAACCGGCCGGACGCGGATCTTCGTCACCCGGTGCGCGTAAGGAAAACGCTCCATGCGGACGCGGTCCGTCACCTGCCCCGTCATCAGAAGCTTTCCGCCCGCATCCGCGATCTCATATTCATAGAGGCCCTTCGCCTCCAGGCCGGATGCAGTATTCCAGTTCACAAACAGTCCCTTCTGATTGTACCCGAAATGGCATTTCGAATATGTCTCCGCCTGCTCCGGCGTCGTCTTAGCCTCCGTCTCGCACATCAAACGAGGTGTATCACTGCCGATGCACTCACAGGTCAGCGTGACGATATATGTTTTGTCCGGAACAAGCCCTTTCAGCGTACAGCTTCGGGCAGCGGCGCCAAGCAAACCGGAAACAATCGTTTCTGTTCTGCCCGCCTCATGACAGGCCACTTCGCAGTCCGTCACGCTTTCGGCCTCCTCATCCGAATACTCCCAGCTCACCGTGATCTCATCCGGTGCGGCCGCCGTCTGCCGGATCTCCGCCGAAGCAGCACAAACAGGCCGTACACAAAGCAGCACCGCCACAGCCGCAAGCAGCACGAAGAACATGCGATGCTCCGGCCTGCATGCCTCCGCTCTCATCCTCATCCTCGTCGTCTTTATCTGCATCTCATTTAACAATAATAACGTATTTCACCAAAGTGTATTAACCAATGAATTGGTTCCAGAGGATCGTTCTCATTGGACCAGAAATATACCGAATAGGGTCCAATTCTAAGCTCCTGCGGCATTCAGGATACCTCCGTCCCGGGAAAACTCCATGATTAAATGTGCATTATTTCTTATCAGATCATTAAAGAAGTGCATTTCGGAATCACTGTACCCATTCACTTCTTCCCATCTATATTGAGGCAGCCAGCAAACGGCACTATGAAAACCTCCGATTTGATCCGGAGTTTCTATATACACTTTTACACTACCGTCATCTTTCATCTCAGAGTGTGTTATCTCCGTATCGTCGTTTAATGTCAAATAGGGATACATCATGATCTGTTCTCACCTCCCGGAATCCAAATTCCGAAGTCTGATATCTGACCTTTCTTATTGTACCAAAAGCTTCTCTCCAACTCCAGTCCCCCCCACCAAAAACAATGGACCCATTCATATAAGAGAAAAAGCGGGACCGTCACCGGTCCCGCTCTCATCTTCATCTTGTGACGGTACAGTTTACAGCCACTGGATCGCCTTATTGCCAACCTTCCAATAATACTCACTGCCACTCGTATAAGTCCTGCCGGCGACCTTCTTCCGCGTCACGACATAGACATAATACTTCTTGCCCTTAAACTTCTTCTTCTTAAACTTGCTGATCGTGGCAGAACTCTTCTTGCCGCCCTTGACCGTCTTGACCTTCTTGTATCCCTTCTTCGGGCTCTTGGACACATAGATGTCATATCCCGTCGCGCCGTTGACCGGAGCCCACGTGACCTTCAGTTTGCCACCGCTGATCTTGGAAGACTTCACCTCGGCGGATGTGAACAGATACGCTCTCGGAGACCAGCCGCCATAATAGGTCATTCCGTTGAATTTCGTAAAAGCGCGAACCTCAAGCGTATAGACCATATTATTTTTCACATTGTTCAGATAACCCCTGTTCGAGTTAAACTTCGTGGTTTCCTGCTTAATGATCTTTCCCTTGCTGTTTCTGAAGATCAGCTGGTACCCGTCGGCACTCTCAACCTGGTTCCAACCCACATCTGAACTCAGGGCGAATCTCCACCATTTGATCTGATTTACGCCGGTGACTGTCGGCGGTGCCGTTTTTCCATAGACGGTCCCGACATAACCGCTCGTCTGGATGACGCCGCTATAGCTCTTATAGCTATACGCCACTTTGATATAAACGACGCTTCCCGGCTGGGCCGGCACGACATAAGACGTCGTTGTTGCCGGCACATCTGCCACTTTGACAAGAGATGAAGAATTCTTCCCTGAAGAAATATTGTAGGAAAGAATCGTAGAGCTGGTCGTCGGCGCAGTCCAGGCGATCGGAATACCTGACGCCTGCATGGCTGTCTGCTTTACATCTGCTTCCGCACTGACTGTGAAAGCAAACATTAGAATGAACATTACCCCCAGCAGGTAGAGATACTTTGCGTGCAGTCTATGCTTCATATAAGATCCTCCTCCATAAGTACCCATCAATTTCCAGTGCCTTTACGTCTAAGATCCTTTTTTCCTATCATAACGAAAACGTTTTCGCTATGCAAGACTGCATTCCATAATTTCGCAATTTTTAATATTATTTCAGCAAGAATCAGCGGCGATCAGCGCCAGACGCGGTAGGCATACACTCTCATGGCGTAGTCTTTTCCGCTCTTGCCATACTTGGACGTGTTTGCAATCACTCTCACATAATAGTCCTTATAGGCCTTAAAACCCGCTCCCTTGAATGAATTGATCGTCGTTGTGATGGTCTTTTTAGACTTCTGCTTCACCGTCGCGACCTTTTTAAAGCCGCTCTTGCCGGATTTCGCGGAGACGTAGACCGTGTAGGACTTCGCGCCCGCGACGCGGCTCCATGCCAGCTTCAGCGTCCCGTTCTGCATGATGCCGTACTTCTTGGTATTCGTGCTGACGATCGGCTGCGGCACAAGGTTTTTCCAGCCGGACCAGGGGCCGTAGAGCTGGGTGGCCGAATCGTAAAACTTATAGTACCCGCGGACGCGGATTCTCGTCACCTGTTTGTAACCGCTAAAAGAGCTTAACGTGAAGCCGCTCTTTGAGGCGAGTCCGCTTTTAATCACTTTCCCTTTGGTATTTACGATCTGATACTCGTAATTCGGATACGCATTTTCACTTTCCGGAATCGTCCAGGTCACCTGCAGTCCTTTTTGATTGTGGCCATAGTTATACTTCAGGAATTTTGACACGGTCGCCGGCTGCGTATAAGCATTCATCGAGAATCCGTCCTCGGGAACAGCTATGATGAAGCTCCTTCCGTTCGGCCACACGCCTGATCCTGTCCATTTCACCCGCACATGATACCTTGTCGAAGGCTTAAGTCCCGTGATCGTATACCAGCGCGTCGCCGGCGCAAGCTTCACGGTTCCGAGCGTCGAGCTTGCCGTCAGCCCCCACTCCAGCTGATAGCTGTCCACGACACAGCTCTTCGCATCCCCTCTTTGCACCAGGTACTGTCCGATATCCACCCAGGCGATCGTCACCGACGTGGTTGTCGTCGCGGCTGTGTCCTGCGTGATAAAGGTGTCGTCCGCGCCGACAGCCGCCGGGATCCCGGTGATCATCAGCACTGCCGCTGCAAGAAGTACCAGTCGTCTCATGTTCTTCAGCATTTTCTCCGCCTTTCCCCGGCTCTCCCGCCGGCTGCAAAATGAAGCCACCTGATTCCCGTCTTAAAAACTGTTGCCAGATATTCTGCCGATTTTAACTATTTCCCGGCAGCTTCTTCACGAGCTCACCGCGAGTCCCGTATACAGCTGATAGTACTTGCCCTTCTCCGCGATCAGTTCCTCGTGCGTCCCCCGCTCGATGATGCGGCCCTGCTCGAGAACCATGATGCAGTCGGAGTTGCGGACGGTCGACAGCCTGTGCGCGATCACAAATGTCGTCCGCCCCTTCATAAGCGCGTCCATGCCCTCCTGCACGATGTGCTCGGTGCGGGAGTCGATCGAGGACGTCGCCTCGTCGAGGATCAGCACCGGCGGGTCCGCGATCGCCGCGCGCGCGATGGCGAGCAGCTGCCGCTGCCCCTGCGACAGATTGGCGCCGTCGTTGTGGAGCATCGTGTTGTATCCGTCCGGCAGACGGCTGATGAAGGTGTCCGCATTGGCTAGGCGCGCCGCGGCGTAGACCTCCTCGTCCGTGGCGTCAAGCCGCCCGTAGCGGATATTCTCCATCACGGTCGCCGTGAACAGATGCGTGTCCTGAAGCACCATACCGAGCGAGCGCCTGAGATCCGCCTTTTTGATCTTGTTGATGTT
>DEFE01000001.1:10058-14178 GCA_002350625.1 Lachnospiraceae bacterium UBA2860 | reverse complement strand
CGGTTGATCAGGTTGGTGATCGTCGTCTTGCCCGCGCCCGTGGAGCCGACAAAAGCGATCTTCTGTCCCGGATTCGCGAAGAGCCGGATGTCGTGAAGCACCATCTTGTCGTCGGTGTAGCCGAAGTCCACGCCGTCCATGACGATCTCGCCGGACAGCGGCACATAGGTCGTCGACTGATCCGACTGCTTGTGGAAATGCTTCCAGGCCCACTGTCCCGTCCGCTCTTCCGCCTCGGTGATCGTCCCGTCCGCCGCGGTCTTCGCGTTGACGAGCATCACATAGCCTTCGTCCGTCTCCGGCTCCTCGTCGAGCAGCTTGAAGATCCGCCCCGCGCCGGCCAGCGCCATCACGACCGAGTTCAGCTGCTGGCTGATCTGGTTGATCGGCATGTTGAAGCTCTTGTTAAATGTGAGGAAGGAGGCGAGCTTTCCGACCGTAAGTCCCCCGAAGCCGTTGATGGCGAAGATGCCGCCTGCAATCGCGCAGATCACGTAGCTGACATTTCCGATCTGGGCGTTGACGGGCATGAGGATCGACGCAAATGCGTTCGCCTTGTTCGCGCTCCCGTAGAGCGTTTCGTTGAGCTCGTCGAACTTCTCGATCGTCTCCTCCTCGTGGCAGAACACCTTCACGACCTTCTGCCCCTGCATCATCTCCTCGATATAGCCGTTCAGGGCGCCGAGGTTCTTCTGCTGCGCGATGAAGTTCTTGCCCGAGGCCTGCGCGAGCCGGCCCGTGGCAAAGAGCATGAAGCCCGACATCAGGAATGTGATCAGCGTCAGCGGTATGCTGAGCGTAAACATGCTGATGACCACGCTGACGATCGTGATCAGCGAGTTGAAGAACTGCGGCATCGACTGGCTGATCATCTGACGGAGCGTATCGATGTCATTGGTGTAGATCGACATGATATCGCCGCGCGTGTTCCGGTCAAAGTAGCGGATCGGCAGCGTCTCCATGTGCAGGAAGAGCTCCTCCCGGAGGTCCCGGAGCGTCCCCTGCGACACATAGATCATGAGCTTGTTCTGTATGTAAGAGGCCGTCACGCCGATCGCGTAGAAGCACGCGACCATAAGGATCGCGCGGAGCAGCGGGCCGAAATCCTTGCTGCCGCTCGTAAGCATCGGCGTGATGTAGTTGTCAATCAGCGTCTGGATGAACAGCGTGCCGCGCACGTTGGCGAGGACGCTGATAAAGATGAGCACAAGGACGGCGATCATATGCGCGCCGTAGCGCTTGAAGACGTACTTAAGAAGTCTTCTGAAAATGGCGCCGCCGCCTTCCACGTGCACCTTGAGGCCCCGCTGTCCGCCGCGCCCGCTTCGCGCAGCCTTCATCAGTTCCTTGTCATTGGCGTCAACTACGTTGGCGTTCTTCTTTGCCATCACGCCTCACCCCCTTTCTCCGTATTGATGAGGGTTTCTGCCGCCGGCACCTCCGCGTGAGCCGCACTGATGTCAAAGTCGCCGCTGCCTTCCTTCTGCGTCTCATAGACCTCGCGGTAGATCGCGCTCGTCTCAAGCAGCCTCTCCGGCGTATCGAACGCGTCGATCCGCCCGTCGTGCATGACGATCACGCGGTCGGCGTGTTCCACGGAGACGATGCGCTGCGCGATGATGATCTTCGTCATATCGGGCCGCGCCTGCGCCATGGCGGCGCGGATTTTCGCGTCTGTCGCCGTGTCCACGGCGGACGTCGAGTCGTCCAGGATGAGAATCTTCGGATCCTTCAGGAGCGCGCGGGCGATGCACAGGCGCTGCTTCTGCCCGCCGGAGACATTGGTGCCGCCCTGCGTGAGCATGGTGTTGTACCCGTCCGGGAAGCGCTCGATGAACTCGTCGGCGCAGGCCATGCGGCAGGCCATACGGCATTCCTCTTCCGTCGCGTCCTTCTTCCCCCAGCGCAGGTTGTCGAGAATCGTGCCGGAGAACAGCACGTTCTGCTGCAGCACGACCGCCACCTGGTTGCGGAGGGAATCCATGTCGTAATCGCGGACGTCGATGCCGCCCACTCTGACCGCGCCCGTCGAGACGTCGTAGAGGCGCGAGATGAGATTGATCAGAGAAGACTTCGCGCTGCCGGTGCCGCCGATGATGCCGATCGTCTCGCCCGAGCGGATGTGCAGGTCGATATCCTTCAGCACCATCTCGCGGCTGTCCGTGCGGTAGGCGAAGTCGACGTCGTCGAAATCGATGCTGCCGTCCGGCACCTCATAAATCGGATTCTCCGGATTCTTCAGCGTGCTCTCCTCGACCAGCACTTCCGCAATACGCTGGGCGGAAGCCGTGCTGATCGTGACCATGACGAAGATCATGCCGAGCATCATGAGCGACATGAGGATGTTCATACAGTAGGCGAGCAGACTCATGAGCTCGCCGGTCGTCAGATCATTGACCACGATCAGGTGCGCGCCGAACCAGGAGATCAGAAGGATCACCGCGTAGACCGTGCCCATCATGAGCGGGAACGTGATGATCATGTTGTTCTCCGCGTTCACGAAGAGCCTGTAGATATTCTCCGCCGCGGTTTTGAACTTGGATTTCTCATAATCCTCCCGCACATACGCCTTGACGACGCGGATCGACCGGATATTCTCCTCCACGCTCTCGTTCATCGCGTCGTACTTCTTGAAGACCATGCGGAAGTACTTCGTCGTCCGCCCCATGATAATAAACAGCGCGATGGCGAGCAGGATGACGGCGACGAGATAGATCGTCGCGATGCGGGCGTTGATGATAAAGGCCATCGTCATCGCGATGATCATCGAAAATGGCGCGCGCACGAACATGCGCAGAATCATCATGTACGCGTTCTGGATATTCGTCACGTCCGTCGTGAGTCTCGTCACGAGGCCCGACGGTGAAAACTTATCGATATTGGCAAAAGAGAAGGTCTGCACGTTGCGGAACATCGCCTTGCGCAGGTTCTTCGCGAAGCCTGTCGCGGCCTTCGCGCCGAGCACGCCGCCCATGATGCCGGCAAACAGCCCGATCAGCGCAAACACCAGCATGATCGCGCCGGTACTCATGATGACCGGCATGTTGCTCTTCGCGATGCCCTCGTCGACGATCCGCGCCATGAGCAGCGGAATCAGCGTCTCCACGAGAACCTCCAGAACCATGAACAGGGGCGTGGCAATCGATGCTCTTTTATACTCCCTGATCTCCCCCGCCAGAATTTTGATTACATCCATAGGCATGACTCCTCTACTGCTGCCGGTTATCCCCCGGCATCTCTTCTAAATAACCGCCTGACTCCGGCATTCCTTCCGGTCATCCTCTGTCCCGGGAGAAGCATATGAAAATCGTATGGAAAATCATATGAAACACAAATTTTGTGCGTTCTTGTCACATAAATGTGTACGTAGTATTATAGAAAATGTTCTTAAAAAAGTAAAGCGAGGTATCCCTATGAAGTACACCGTTCCCAGTGATTACGACCCGCACATGACCGTGCGGGAGACGCAGGAGGCCATCAAATTTATCCGCGACCTCTTCCAGAAAGAATTCGGCAGGGAGATGGGCCTGTCCAGAATCTCCGCTCCCCTCTTCGTCTCGCAGGCTTCAGGTCTCAACGACAACCTGAACGGCGTGGAGCGCCCCGTCTCCTTCGACATGAAGGCGATCCCCGGCGAGACCTTCGAGGTCGTGCAGTCGCTCGCGAAGTGGAAGCGCCACGCGCTCGGCCTCTACGGCTTCAACCCCGGCGAGGGCCTCTACACCAATATGAACGCGATCCGCCGCGACGAAGAGCTGGACAACCTGCACTCCTGCTACGTGGATCAGTGGGACTGGGAAATGGTGATCAACCGCGAAGACCGCAATGAGGCATTCTTAAGAGAAGTCGTCCAGAGCATCTTCCGCCTCATCAAGCACACGGAGCACGAAGTCTGGTACCGCTATCCCGAAGCCGTCTACCGCCTGCCGGAAGAAATCTACTTCACGACGACGGAAGACCTCGAAAAGCGCTGGCCGGACAAGACCCGCAAAGAGCGCGAAAACCTCATCACAAAAGAACACGGCGCCGTCTTCATCGAGAAGATCGGCTGGCCGCTCGCCGACGGCGAGCCCCACGACGGCCGCGCGCCCGACTACGACGACTGGGCGCTCAACGGCGA
>DEFE01000001.1:9574-9850 GCA_002350625.1 Lachnospiraceae bacterium UBA2860 | reverse complement strand
ACGTCGGCGAAGTGCAGGCCTCCATCTGGCCCGACGATATGCGCGCGGAATGTGCTTCCAAAGGAATTATGCTTCTGTAAAAAGCAGCAAAGAAGGCTCCAATCCGTATTCTTCCGTCATTTATCATGTGGCGGACCTATGCTGAAAACTTGCACAGCAAAACAGCGCACGCTCTCGTGCGCTGTTTTCTTTCGTTTTTACTTCTTAAGATGATTCGCCTGCAGCAACTTTCCGGCAGAGCATCTGATCATATCTGCAGACAATCTGCACAAGCCT
>DEFE01000001.1:1500-9500 GCA_002350625.1 Lachnospiraceae bacterium UBA2860 | reverse complement strand
GAAGCGAGTTAGGTTTTTTTCGTCGAACCGCCTTTAGTGATTTTCGTCGGGCTTAGAAGTCCTTAGGCGCGGAAGCCGTCTGCAGATATGATCCGATGCTCAACGGACATCCTATCTGCCACACGAATCATCCATCATCCTCTTCATCATCTTCAAGCTGCAGCATCTTCCCGAGCCCGTCGCCGAGCCTCGCGAACACACTCCGCCGCACGCCCTTCTCCTTCTGCTTCTTCTCCGCAGCCGGCTTCTCCGCCTCCGGCGGCGTATCCGCCGTCGTCACCTTATCCTGCGCCTCCTGCTTCTCCACCGCGCGCCGCAGCGCTTCCAGCTCCTCTTGCCGCTTCTTCTCCCGGAGCAGCTCCTTCTTCCTGCGCTTCCTCGCGAGCAGCTCCCTCCGGCGCTGCTTCTCCTCCTCCGTCAGCTCCTTCTTCTCCTTCGGCGCCGCATCGCCGGCCTCCGCCGGACTGCCCGCGCCCTGGAGCGTCGCCATCTGCGCGCCCGGCGTAGAAAACAGCACCTTATCCATCGGATCGAACGGCTGCAGGAAACTGATCCCGACCTCCGGAATCGTCACCTGCCGCTCCTCCCCGTTCTCGTCGCGGATCGTCATCGTCGGCTGCCCCTTCTGCGTCTCCGTGACGACGCGCTTATAGCCCTCCTGCCGGTTCTTCTTCTGCTGCCGCGTGTCGAGCGACTGATTCGCGTCAAACCCCATCTCCTCGAAATCGCGGTTCATAAACTCATAGCGGAGCGGCGTGATGCGGATCAGGAACAGCGTAGAAGGCCGCCTCTCAAGCTCCTCCTCCGTGATGAGCCGCGCCGTCATCGCCACCTTATACTCCGCGCTCCCGACCTCAACCGTCTGCGCGTCGCCGAGAAACTGCAGGCTCTTCATGATCCCGCCCTCTTCATCAGACGTATAGATCGCCGCGCACACGCGCCCGTTGTCGAGAATGCCGCGGAACTTCATGCCGCCCTCCGTGACGATATAGAACACATCGTCGAGGAACTGATACTTCAGCGGCGTGCAGCGGATGAAACCGCTCGTCGACGTCGCGAGCGCCAGCGTCCCCTTCTCCCCGACATAGCCGCGGATCGCGTTCATGATCGCCTCTTCCTCCATCGGCTTCGCCGGGAGGCGCATGATCTTGCTGATCTCGTAGCCCGCGCGCGTCGTCTCCTTCTCCGAAGAGACAAAGATCGCCGCGATGTCCTTGAGGCCCGTCTCCTGCTCCGTGTCCACGACGTACTTCGTGTAGCCCAGGTCCGAGTAGCCGATGCCCACCATCGCGAGGCGCGCATCCGCCATTTTCGCGCTGTTCTCCTTGAGATAATTCCGCATCCTGCCGGCCGTCACGGTCCCGTAGAAATTGAAGACGAAGCAGAAGCCGCCGTAAGGCGTCAGATCCTCCGGGGCGTCCTCCACGTCCGCGGCCCTGGCATTTCCGATGAGATACGAAAGCTGCTCGGCGACTCTCTCCGCCGAGCTCATCTTCCCGTCATACAAAAGTAGTGTCCGAATCATGACGCAAAATCCTCCTCGCTGAACCGTCTGTTCATCGCCTTGTAGCGGATCCGCACGGTCTCGTTAAACGCCAGCACGTCCGCCTCGCTCCCGGTGAACTGGCAGCGGATGCAGTAATACTCGTCTTTATCGCGGTCATAGAACATGTCGATGTCCAGGTCCCGCATGAAGCAGGACGGGCAGCGGTAATTCAGTTTCCCTTTGCCAGATTGAGCCATGTCGTCTCCTCCTCTTCATTGCCGATCTCGCCCACGAAGCCGAGATGGAACATCGGCGAAAATGCGTACCCCTCTCTCACGTACCCTTCGGCCTCCGCGTCCGTGCGCATGGAGACGTAGGTCTCGATCTGCGGAACGATCGCGTAGACTTCTCTCGCGCGCTCCTTCGTGATCTTCCTGTCCTTGTATTCGTAGGAAATGGCTTCCTCGCCGCCTCCCGCGCGAACCCCGAGCGTGATGCCCTCCATCCGCTCCGTGTACTCGGTCGTTCCGTAGCAGGCGGTCATGTATTCGGTCACCTGCACTTTAGCCGACGGGTCGCTCATGTCGAAGATCCGCCGCTTAAAGGCGATGGCGGAGCTCCCCTCCTCGAAGGAGATCACTGTCTCCACCTTGAAGGAAAGATCCGTGAACACGATCTCTACCGGGTCGAGCAGAAGCTCGCGGACCTTCCGGCCCTCGTCATTTGTCCGCTCCCGGAAAGAGGCGTGCGTCCGGCACTGGCACAGGTCCGCGACCTCTCCGCCGTAAGCGATCTTCGCGGAGCGCACCGTGCCGGCGCCCGCGTAGTGCGTGAAATACCCCGCCCGGTACTTCTCCTGGATGAGGAAGGGATAGGACGCGTCGGAGATATGCGCCGTCCCGATGCCGACCGGCCAGGGAAGCTTGGCGGCGTAATTTCTCAGATCGACGAGCGCGCCGCCCTGGTCCATGTTGATGCAGGCGCGCATATACGGGTCGCAGTACCAGAAGAGCTGCTTGTCCGAGCCGTAGAGAATATCGCGCCAGAGCGCGCATTCCGGCTCCTCGTAGGACTTCTTCTGCCGGTAGTAATCGGCAAATTCCGCCATCGTCATGTCGATGAGCTTCCCTTCCTTCTTGAGTTGGCCGTAATAGGCCATGCCGTCCTCATAGGACTTCTTAAGGAGCTCATAGGGGGCCTCCCAGCGGCCCATCTTATTGAGCCACCCCGGGCCGACGAACATCATGTTGTAGGCGTAGCCGTTATTGAATTTCGCCAGATGGCGGTACTGGTCGATCAGGTTGTAGAGGTAGGGGTACTCCCAGGTTTTCGTGTCGTAGATCATGCCGCGAAGCACGTTCTGCGGGTGCGTCCCGAAGTTCGAACCATTTCCGTCGTAGCATGCGATGAGATCGCGCGACAGGTGCGGGATGGCCACGATGCCGCTGTCCTCTTCTTCATTTGCCGCCGGCGCGTGGCTGTTCTGCTTCGAGGGAATCCACGGCGCCCAGGGGCCGCCGTCCATGAAGGTGTACCAGGAATTGTTGCAGGTGTGGTAGGCCTTCGGGCCCTCCTCCCAGCAGGTCGCGATGGCGCACTTGACGGACGGATACTTCTCCTTGATGTAATTGATGAGCTCCGCGTCCATGAAATAGGAGCCGGTCGACGACGGCAGGAAGCCAAAGGCCTTCTCAAAGAGATCGAAGGCGTCGTCGACGATGCGCATCTTGTCCTCCATGGAGAAGAGCCAGATGCAGAATTCCTCCGTGTGATATTTCTCGCGGAACTGCCTGCAGGGGAGGCCGAGGAGCGACAGCGCGATCTCGTCGCCGTATTTTTCGTGGTCCTCCTTCGCCATGGCGATGATCTCCGGCGAAAACAGCGAGGCGTAGGTGATCTGGATCGTCGTCTTCAGGCCGTTCTTATGCGCGGTGTCCTGCTGAAAACGGAAGATCGACAGTGACTCGTCGATGAGGGACTTGCGGCCGATGTCGTCCTTTTTGCCGCTGCCCGTCACCTTCTCTGCGTACTCCGGAGCCAGCTCCGGTCTGTGAACAATATTGACGATAAAATCGCTCATGGCTATACCTCCTCTGTGTACTGGCCGAGGAAACGGTAGGACGGGCATTCCCGCGCAAGACGCGCGAGGATCTCCCCGGCGCTCTCCTCCGCCCCGGCGGCGTCGAGATCGATGTAGAAGCGGAACTCGAACTCCTTTCCGGGAATCGGCTCGCTCTCGATCTTTAAAAGATTGATCCCGGCGTCGGCAAAGAGGCTGAGCACATGCGCGAGCGATCCGGGCCGGTGCGGGAGCGTGAACATAATAGAGATCCGGTTCGCGCCCGGCAGGATCTCCGGTTCCTTCGACACGCAGATGAAACGCGTGTAATTGCTGTCGCTGTCCGCGATATTCTTCCTGATGACATTCAGCCCGTAGAGTGACGCGCACTCCGGCGAAGCGATCGCGGCGGCGCCGCTCTCCGGCGACTCGGCCACATAGCGCGCCGCGACCGCCGTGTTGAGGCAGGGCATGATCCGCACCTTGTCGCCGAGGCCGTGCAGAAATTCGGAGCATTGGCCGATCGCCTGCTCATGCGAACAGACCGTCGTTATGTCCCCGAGGCTGATGTTCTTCCGCGCAAGCAGCACGTGCTCGATCTTCAGCGTAAAGCCGCGCACGACAGATACCTGCTCCGAGCCGATGACGCGGTAAACGTCGCGGACGGAGCCGTAGGTGTTGTTCTCAATGGGCAGGACGCCGTAGCGGCACATGCCGGCGCTCACCGCCCGCGCGACGGCGCGGAAATTCTTAAAATACAGAAACTGCCCGTCCGGAAACAGATGGGCAGCAGCAATCTGTGCATAGGCGCCGCGCGTGCCCTGGCACGCGACGAGAACGCCCTTTTGTCCTGACCGCTCGGATTCAGTCATATTCGCGGTCTCCTCTCGTAATATCGTGAATGCGCTTCAGCTTCTTCGCAAGGGAATCAAATACGGCCGGCGTGATCGACTGCGGGCCGTCGCATTTGGCGTGCGCCGGGTCGTTGTGCACCTCGATGATGAGGCCGTCCGCGCCGCCCGCGACCGCCGCCGCGGCCATCGAAGGAACGAGGGCCGCCTTGCCCGTCGCGTGGCTCGGGTCGATGATGACCGGCAGATGCGACAGCGTCTTTAAGGACGGGATGCAGGCGAGGTCAAGCGTGTTCCGCGTGTAGGTCTCGAAGGTCCGGATGCCTCTCTCGCAGAGAATGACATTGGGGTTGCCGCCGGCGAGGATATACTCGGCGCTCATGAGGAGGTCCTGGTAGCTCGCCGCCATGCCGCGCTTTAAAAGGACGGGCTTCTCCGTCTTTCCGAGCGCTTTTAAGAGCGCGAAGTTCTGCATATTGCGCGCACCCACCTGCAGGATGTCGATGTCCTCGAAAAGAGGCAGCTGGCTCGCGTCCATGATCTCCGTGCAGATCGGGAGCCCCGTCGCTTCCTTCGCCTTTAAGAGAAGGCGGATGCCGTCGATGTGCATGCCCTGGAATGCATAGGGCGAGGTGCGCGGCTTGAAGGCGCCGCCGCGGAGCACGGCCGCCCCGCTCGCCTTGACCGCTTTCGCGATGCCGACGATCTGCTCCTCGGATTCCACGGAGCACGGGCCGGCAAAGAGCGTGAGCGTCCCGCCGCCGATTTCAAGATTGCCGATCCGGATGACGGTGTCTTCCGGGTGGAACTTGCGGTTGGCATTTTTGTAGGGCTCCTGCACGCGCTTGACATCCTCAACGATATCGAGCGCCGAGATCAGGTCGATGTCGAGGCTCGAGGTGTCCCCGACGAGGCCGAGGATGGTGTGGTGCGAGCCGACCGACCGGTGGATGGTGATGTGTCTCTCCTCCAGCCACTGAAGGAGACCATCCAATTGGGCCTGATCCGGATTTTCTTTCAGAATGACGATCATGTATTTTCTCCTTTATTCGTCGCGGTCTCTTTCGACCTGGCGCTCCGCACGTTCCTCAGCGCGTTTCTTTGCCTCGCGGACGCGCTCGTTCACCTCTGTCAGGGTTTCGCCCTGCTGGATCTGCAGGTCCACGCCCGTCTTTGCGCCCTGTTCTTCAGGGAAGTTGAAGTCCTTGCCCGGCAGGATCGCGTTCATGATGATACCGACGAGAGAGCCGACCGCGAGACCGGAAAGACTGATGTTCATCGTGCCGATCGTGATGTTGATGGCGCCGATATTGCAGTAGCTGATGCCGATCGAGAGCACGAGGATGAGCGCGGCGACGAGCACGTTGCGGCTCTTTGAGAAATCCACGTTCGTCTCGACGAGGTTGCGGATACCGACCGCGGAGATCATGCCGTAGAGCACGAGGGAAATGCCGCCGATCGTGGCCGCGGGCATCACCTCGATGACCGCCGCGAATTTCGGGCAGAAGGACAGGATCACCGCGAAGACGGCCGCGATCCGGATGACGCGCGGATCATAAACCTTTGTCAGCGTGAGCACGCCCGTGTTCTCGCCGTAGGTCGTGTTGGCCGGCGCGCCGAAGAGCGAAGCGAGCGTCGTCGCGAGACCGTCGCCGCACAGTGTTCTGTGGAGGCCCGGATCCTTGATGTAGTTCTTTCCCACGGTCGAAGAGATCGCGGAAATGTCTCCGATGTGCTCCATCATCGTAGCCAGCGAGATCGGCACGATCGTGACGATGGCGCTGATGAGGAGGGCGGTGTCGACATTTCCGTCGGTGAAGATGGAAAAGACCGTCCGCTCATAGTGGATCGGGATGCCGAACCAGGCGGCTTCCTTCACCGGCGTGAAGTCGATGTAGCCGGCGATCGCCGCGCAGATGTAGGAGCCGAGCACGCCGAGCAGGATCGGGAGGACCTTGACCATGCCCTTGCCCCAGATGTTGCAGATGACGACGATGACGATCGCGACGAGGGCGATCCACCAGGAGCTGTCGAGGACCGGCATATTCGCCGCGTTGTAAAGGGGCGCGCCGTTTTCACCCGCGGCCTGCACGAAGATGTTGTTGAGCGCCGAGGGCGCGAGGTTCAGGCCGATCGCGATGATGATCGGGCCGGTGACAACCGGCGGGAAGTACTTCATGACCTTGCGCGGCCCGTAGGCTTTAAAGAGCGCCGCGAGGAGCAGGTACATAAGGCCCGCGCAGGCGACGCCGAAGCAGGCGTAGCGAAGGAGCGTTGCGGGGGCGCCGTCGGCGACCGGTGCGATCGCGGCGTAGCCGCCGAGGAAGGCGAAGGAGGAGCCGAGGAAGGCCGGCACCTTGCGCTTTGAGATCAGGTGGAAAAGGAGCGTGCCAAGTCCCGCGAAAAGCAGCGTGGTGGCGACGTCGAGACCCGTGATCAGCGGGACGACGACGGTGGCGCCGAACATGGCGAACATGTGCTGCAGGCCGAGAATGAGCATCTTGCCGCCGCCGAGCGGCCTCGCGTCATAGATCGGCTGGTTACCTATTCCCTTTTCTGTTTTTGCCATAGGTCCTCCTTTAATGAAATGGTCAGGCATTTCGGGTTTGGTTATTTTATGTAAACCGCCATGTCCTCCGGGAGCGGCGCCGTAATCGTGAGCGCCTGCCGGGTGAACGGCTGTTTCATCGATATGGATGCGGCGTGCAGCGCCGCGCGGGCAAGTCCCGGGCGGGCGGAGCCGTAGATCGGGTCTCCTAAAAGGGGGTGGCCGATATGCGCCATGTGTACGCGGATCTGGTGCGTGCGCCCGGTCTCAAGGCGCAGGCGCACGAGCGCGTATCCCGCGTACTGCGTCACGACGCGGTAGTGGGTCACGGCATGCGCGCCGTCTTCGCGGACGACGCGGCGGATCTTCTCCTCGTATTCCCGGCTGATCGGTGCATCGACCTCGCCGGCATTTTCGTCGAAGGTACCTTCCGCAAGCGCAAGGTACGTCTTCTGCGCCGCGCCCTCTCCCGTCTGACCCGCCATGATCGCCGCGGCCGTGCGGCTCTTCGCGAAGCAGATGACGCCGCTTGTGTCCTTGTCCAGTCTCCCGACCGTGCGGATCTCGTGCGGTTCGCCTTTTTTAAGGAAGTAGTTGGCCAGATAATTGGCAAGTGTGTCGGCGAAATGTCCGTGCGACGGGTGGACGACAAGGCCCGCGGGCTTGTTGAGGCAGATCAGGTCCTCGTCCTCATAAAGGATGTCAAGCGGCCCCTCGGCGGGCAGGATTTTGTCCGGCATTTCGTCAGCGAGAATCACGCGGACGATGTCTCCTTCTTTAAGGACACGATTCATGAGGGACGTCTCTCCGTTCACCGAGATTCCTCCCTCCGTGCGGTACTTGGCGCGCGCCGCATCGTGAGCGACCAGGTGAAACTCGCGCCGCACCACGTCGCGGACGGCGAGTCCCGCATCCTCCGCTCCTACTGTGTAAGACAGGGTTCTTGACATACCATGTCTTATTTTAGTCATTTACTGCTGATTTGCAAGACCGGTTTTCAGTCAGTTATTTGCGGGTGATTTGCAAGATCGGTTTTCTGTCAGTTTTTTGCGGCTG
>DEFE01000001.1:0-1445 GCA_002350625.1 Lachnospiraceae bacterium UBA2860 | reverse complement strand
TTTCTGTCAGTTTTTTGCGGCTGTTTGCAAGATCGGCTTTCTGTCAGTTTTTAAATGTTCTTGCAACCGCCAGCGCGATACGGAAAGGCAATGGCCTGAGGTCCCTGTCCGCCTGCACGAGCGCCTTCCGGATCGGCAGATGCTGCGGACAGTGCCGCTCGCACTTGCCGCACTTCACGCACTGCGAGGCGAACGCCGGCTCTTTTCTGAGCCCGACGGTCTGCATGTATTCGCTCCTCGCCCCGCTGCGCGTCTCCGTGTACATACGGTTCCACGCGCGGAACGTCGCCGGGATGTCGACGCCCTTCGGGCAGGGCATGCAGTAGTTGCAGCCGGTGCAGCCGATCTTCATGCTCGCGTTGATATCGTTCTTCACCGCCTCGATCAGCGCGCGGTCCTCGTCCGTGAACTCGCCCGCCTGCGCCTCCGACGCGATGCGGCAGTTTTCCTCCACCATTTCCGTCGAATTCATGCCGGACAAGACGACGGTGACGCCGGGCTGATCCCACAGCCAGCGAAGTCCCCACTCCGCCGGGGAGCGGTGCCGCGGGTTCTCCGCGATCCGCTTCTTCGCCTTCTCCGGCAGCAGGTTCACGAGCCGGCCGCCTCTTAAGGGCTCCATGATCACGACCGGGATTCCCTTCTCGTACGCGGCTTCAAGGCCCCGCCGCCCCGCCTGGCTGTGCTCGTCGAGGTAGTTGTACTGGATCTGGCAGAAGTCCCAGTCATAGGCATTTAAGATCTTCAGGAACATCTCCGTGTTCCCGTGGAAAGAGAAGCCGATGTTGCGGATCGCCCCGCTCTCCTTCTTCTCCTTGATGAAGCTCTCAATCCCGAGCTTCTTCAGCTTCTCCCACTCGCCGATGTCCGTGAACATATGCATGAGATAATAATCGAAGTGGTCTGTCCTCAGCCGCTTCAGCTCCTCATTAAATGTGCGCTCGATCTGCCCGGCGGTCTTCATCATATACTGCGGCAGCTTCGTCGCGATATTCACCTTGTCGCGCAGGTGGTTCTTCTCCAGCACCCGCCCGAGCACGTCCTCACTGCCCGGGTAAATATAAGCCGTATCAAAATAATTGACCCCCAGCTCATAAGCTCTCAGCAGCTCCCGCTCCGCCTTCTCAAAATCAATATTCGGGCCCTTCCGCGAAAAGCGCATGCAGCCGTATCCCAGCATCGAGACCGGCTCGCCCTTCCTGTTCTTTCTATATTGCATGGCTCTCTCCTTCCAAACGCATCAGTTGTTACTGCACAGTGTAACATCTGAGCATAAAACATGACAAGGGGTCAGACCCTCTGTCATATTGCATGCAATATAAACATGACAGGGGGTCTGACCCTCTGTCATATTGCATGCAATATAAATCTGACAGGAGGGCTGTCAGATTCTTGGGCAATTGGCATATGTTGGCGCAGCGGCAGCTCCATGTTCTCTCTTTGCT
>DEFE01000055.1 GCA_002350625.1 Lachnospiraceae bacterium UBA2860 | reverse complement strand
GTTGGGGTCTGACCCCGTGTCATATTCGTTTACATAAGATAGTCCCCTGTCAGATCAGCATGATGAGCGCAAATGCATTCGGCTCAAGCGAGACGGACAGTGTGATGCCGCGCTCGCTGCTTTGGACGATGCTGACTGTGAGGGACGGGGTGCTCTTCGCTTTTAGGTACTGCAGCTCCGAGGGGCTGAGCAGGGGCGGCCGGCCCAGCTTCTGCCATTCGGTATAGACGGCGCCCTCGCGGTCGCTCATGAGGTAGGTCCGCAGGCGTTTCTTGCCCGTGATTTCCGGGAAGCTGATTTCAAAATGCAGGGCGTCTGTCCCGAGGGTCTCGCTGATGAGTTCGTCCATCTGGTGCCGGCTCTCGGGAATCAGCTTGTATTCGTCCGACATTGTGGTCGGATGGAATAAGAGAATCTGAAATGCCGTCCCGTGGTTGGTAGCGGCGATATGATGGTCGCCGCGGCTCACGATGTAGTCGCCGAGTCGGCCCCAGAATTCCATGGCGTAAAAGGCCGGTTTTTTGATGCCGTCGCGGGTCAGGAGGGCGCTCGCGCCGATCAACGGTTCGGTTTCGTCAAAGCCGCTGACGGCGAGGTCGCTGAAGCCGTGGTAAAACATCGCGGCGGCTGTGGCGGAGGCGTCCGCCATTTGCGCAAGCATGTGGCAGGCTTTCGCGCAGCTGTCGTTGTAGGGGTTCCGCTCGGAAAGCGAGGTATTCCATTCGGATATGACGCGCGGGAGGTCGCCGCAGCCTGCATCCTCCGCCAGCTTCGCGTAGGATTCGAGCTCTTCCCGCACGAAATGCAGGTCCGTGTCGATCCGCAGCAGGGAAAAATCATAGTCCTGGCGGGCATTCCGGCGCACGTCGACCTGGTAGGGATAGACCATGAGGTTCAGGGCGTCGGGGAGCGTGCCGTCCTGATGCCATTTGCGAAGATCCGCCGCAAGCAGCTCCGGCCGGACGGTGGAATTGAGGGTGTCGGCCCAGATCTGCGCGCCCGGGACGTATTTGCGGATCAGAAGATAGCTGCATTCGTACATCTCCTGAAACTGCCGGCATTTCTCCTCGGAATCCAAAAACGGATCGTGCTCGAAGACAAAGACCCAGTTTCTGACGGATGCATAGGTGTGCCGCTCGAGCATGTGCATAAGGAAGGTCCTGAAGACGGTCTCCCACTCCCTGAGGTCGGCGAAAACCGGCTCGTACTTTCCTTCTCTCGGCGTGCTTCCGATCTCGCGGATGGTCACTTTCCGGCTTTCCGGAAGGATCATGACGGGAATGCAGCCCGCCTTCAGGATCTGGTCCATCGCGCGGTCCAGGCGCTCGAAATGCAGCTGCTGCGTGCTGTGCCCTTCGCGGATGCGAAGGTCCGGGTCAAAGAGATTCCCGACGGCGACATGATGAATCCCCAGGATGCGCGGCATGTCCAGCAGCTGCTCCCGGATGTCCCCGTCCAGCAGCCACCTGGCGTCGCCGATGTGGATGCAGTTCATCCCGCCGGCCGGCACGCGCTCGCTCTCTCTGCCGGTGATGGTGAGGCGGATCAGCGAGCTGCCCGCCCCCTCTCTTTGCGCGATTCGGCTCAGGATGTCCCGCAGGGCTTCCGCTTTGATCGGCGTATCCCCGGCTTGCCCGCTCCTCCGCTTGCGGTACTCCGTCGGCGAACAGGCGTAGATCTGTCGAAAATGCCTCTGCATGACAGCGCTGCTCTTAAATCCGCTCTGCTCGGCGATCTCCGTCACGGTCATGCCCGTGTTCCACAGGAGCCCGGCGGCTTTTCTTGTCCTGAGATAGGCTGTGTATTCGCTGAAGCTCCGGCCTGTCGCTTTTTTGAATTTCCTCGAGAAGGCCGAATCCGACAGGAAGACACGCGCGGCATAATCCGACATCGGAAGAATGGCGGCGGCATTTTCGTTAAGATCCTTCAAAATGCCGGCGAGCGGTTCGTTCTCGTCTCTGTCCTCCCGGATCAGGCAGCTTCGGAATAACAGGTCATAAACGGAATAATAGAGCAGCTTCAGGCGGATGGCGCGGTTGTGCTCCGACATCTCATGGAGCATCGAATCCAGCAGCAGCTTCAGCCGGCGCCGGTCGATGTCGTTCTTTGACAGAGCCTCCCGGTCGACCGTGAGCGCGGCGTACGCCCGGCCGTGCCCGGCGTCGGCGGGATCAAAGAGCAGCTTGAAGACCACCGCGCTCCCGACCGAGAGAATGCTGTGCTTCTCCTCGGGGCCGACGAGGAAAATGTCGCCGGACCGGAGCGCCGCGGACGCGCTGCCGCAGGTCAGCGAAACCCGGCCTTCCGGCACGTAGATGAGCGTCAGGAAGGGGCTGACCACATTCTCTTCGCTTATCTCGGTATAGACGGAATATGACACGGGGTCTGACCCCCTGTCATGTTTTTTTATGTCTCTTTGCATACTGGTTTGTTTTGTCATTTTGTGTGCTTGACGGCGTTTGGATTTGAGTGATATGATAACGGCCTCTCAGATTCCGGGTCGTTTTTTCCGGCCTGTCAGATCGTGTGTATCCCTGTAGCAATTTCATATGGCTTGCTGTAATGAAAGGAGGCTGCTCTATGCCCAGACCGAATCGGCAGATCAGTGCAACCGGATATTATCATATCATTATTCGCGGGGTGGGTAAACAGATACTGTTTGAGGAGACCGGGGACAACGTCAAGTTCCTGCATCTCCTGAGAGAGAATCTTCCGGCGTTTCAGATCACCTGCGCCGCCTACTGTCTGATGGACAATCATGTGCATCTGCTGCTGCATGATCCCGGGAGCCATTTACCTCGCTTCATGCAGACTGTCTCCAGTGCCTACGCCCGGTTTTTTAATTTCAAATACGAGCGCAGCGGCCACCTGTTCCAGGGCCGGTATTTCAGCGTTGCCATCGAGAGTGAACTGCAGCTCCTTGCGGTGTTCAGATATATTCTTCAGAACCCTGAGAGAGCGGGTATGGGGGCGGCATACTCATATAAATGGAGCAGCTACCGCGATTACGGCAAAAAAGGCGGGATTGCGGACACTGCTGCCATCGCTGAACTGCTCGGCGACGTCAGCAGCTACCGGCTGTTCATTCAGGTGGAATGCGCCGGAGAAGAACATGTGCATTATAAAGACGAGGGCGAAATGCCCGGGGCGCACACGAACATGATTTTTCGCGAAGTACTCGGCACGACGGACGGGACCGTTTTGCAGAGGTGGAACCGGCCGGATCGAAATAAAGCTGTGCGGGCGCTGAAAAGTAAAGGGTTGTCGATCCGCACGATCGAACGGCGCACCGGAATCAGCCGCGGGATCATACAGAATATAAAAACATGACACGGGGTCTGACCCCGTGTCATAATAGTTTACATAAAAACGGGGCCGCCGCTTGTATGCGACAGCCCCGCGTCAATTTATTCGAATATTCTCGTGTACGGATCCGCATCCGTGTACGGCCGCCAGCCTTCGCAGGCGCCGTTATTCGGATCGCCGTTCTTCATGAAGCCCGTCCACGCATCCAGCATCTCCCGGCTGAGCGCGTAATCGCGCGCCTCCATCGGCCGCCAGCATCTCTTCAGCGTCCCGAACGTGTACCACAGCTCCGCCGAATGGAACGCGCCCCAGTCATCCCCGGGCAGCTTCCGCTTAAAGAAGTAGAGCCACGCATCCGCCCCGTACACCTCGCGGACCTTCCGGATCCAGCGGATATTCTCCGCCTGCGTCTTCCCCGGCTCATCCGCAGCGATATTTTCGGGCGAGGACCCGAGATCGTCAATCACCGACCCGAGCATATACGGAATCTGCGCCATCCGCCCGCCGGCGTAACACTCCCTGACGGACTCCGGCAGCACATAGCCGTCGACACACGGAACGATGACCATGCCATTTCCGAGTTTCTCCCAGAGGACCTTCCCGAGCTCGCCGTTCAGCCGCAGCAGCTCCTCCGCCGGCAGAGCCCGCAGCTCCTCGACGGTCTTCACGCCGGCAAGATCGACGAAAATGCCTCCGTACCCTTCTTCTTCCTCAAGTGTCGGGCAGGCAAGGAACGTTTCCTCGCAGGCGAGCCCGCTCTGGAAGATGGCTTTCGAGATGAGCCCCTTGGCGAGCGGTGAGGACACAAGCACCTGTGTGCTCATGCTGCCCGCGGACTGCCCGAACACCGTGATGTTTTCCGGGTCGCCGCCGAAGGCCGCGATATTGCTGCGCACCCACTGAAGCGCCGCGAGCTGGTCCAGGATCCCGTAATTCCCGCTCGCGCCCCACGGACTCTCTTCAGAGAGCTGCGGGTGAGCGAAGAATCCGAAGATATTCACCCTGTAATTGATCGTCACCAGAATCATGCCGCGGCGGCAGTATTCCTCTCCGTCAAACTCGATCTCGGAGCTGAAGCCGCCCCCGAAGCCGCCGCCGTGGATATAAAACGCCACCGGACAGGGGCCTTCCGCATCGTCCGGCGCCCAGATGTTGAGGTAGAGACAATCCTCACTCATCTCGGGAAGAAATGCCGGGTCCGAATAGAATTCCTTCACGAAGCGTCCCATGATCGGCTGGTCGGCCTTCGGAAGAACCTGCCAGCAGATATTTCCAAAATGATCCGCCCGGTAGACGCCCTCATACGGGGCGGGCGGCTGCGGAGCTCTCCATCTCAAATCGCCGACCGGCGGCGCCGCATACGGGACGCCTTTGTAGACCGTATACCCGTCGCAGTGAACGCCTTCCAGCAGTCCTTCGGTAGTTCTAATCTGCATATGGAACCTCCTTTTCCTGACACGGGGTCAGACCCCGTGTCAGGTTTTTAGAGCAGGCGCACGGTTTTTATGACAGGGGGTCAGACCCCGTGTCATGTTTTCAGCCCTGCTCCGCGACCCAGCTGTCAAGCTGTGTCTGATAGGTCTCGACGATGGAGTCGATGCCGTTCGCCGCGAGCTTCTCGTTCATTTCGTTCAGGTTTTTCTCCCAGTCGCCGCTGCTGCCGGAAGCGAGCTGCTTTCTGTACTGCTCAATGATGCTGAAGCAGGCCGTCGCCGCCTCGGAGACCTCGTCAGTATCCGCCGCGAAGCCCATGTACGGAGAGTAAACAAGCTCATCCTGATAAGCCTTCTGCACATCGCGGAAGTCCGCGCCGCTGCCTTCCCACGGAAGGGTGATGAACTGGTTGCCGTTCAGGTAGTCGCCCATATGGAAGAGGCAGGAATCGCTGTCAACGCCTTCCGGATAGGTCGCTTCGCCGTCCTTCTCAACCCAGTCTCTGCCCTCAAGGCCCCAGGCGAGCATATTTTCGATATCGCTGTTTGTGTAGAGCAGGTTCAGGAACTTCACCGCCGCCTCGGGATCCGTCGCGCAGACCGGAACGCCAAAGCCGAACTTATAGGTGGCGTCCGTGCCGCAGACCGAATCAGCGACCTTCACATATGTCAGATCAAATCCGCAAATGGCTTCGGACAGCTCCTCGCCGCCGAGTTCCGCCGCGGAAAGCGTCGAAAATGTCACGCCCGCTTTGATCAGATTGACGTTGTAGTTCTGGGAGATCGCAGCATCTTTGTAGACGAGGCCTTCGTCGTACCATTTCTGTGCTCTCTCAACTTCCTTGGCATATTCTTCAGAACCAAAATAGCTCTCCACATGGCCTTCTGCATCAGAAGCGATCAGGAAGTTCGTGTCTCCCAGTGTGTCATAGCCGCGGTTTTCAGCGAAGGAATCAGCGCCGAAGAAGAAGGGGGAAACCGCTAACGTAGAGCCAGCCACGTCGCTGTTGCCGATGCCGGCGTAGTCCGTCTTGTCGACGACTTCCTTCAGAATCTCTTCGAACTCCGTCCAGGTTGTCATGTTCTGCGCCTTCTCAAGAAGCCCGAGCTCCTCAAGGACATCCGTTCTCATGATAATGTAAAGTGAGGAACCGAGGACGCGGTTGCTGGCGACGCCGTAAATCTTGCCGTCCGGAGCGGTCGTGCCCTTAATCAGGTCGCCCAGCGTTTCCTTCACGCCTTCGCCATATTCATCCAGATAATCCGTGATATCCATGAGCTGTCCCTGTCTGTAGAAGGACTGGAAGCCGGAACCCGGAATCGGTGTGTACATAAGCAGGTCAAGCTTTGCATTCGCCTGGATCTCCATCGGGATCTGCGTGGCGTATGCGCCCGGATCGTAGAACGTCATGTTGACATGCACGCCGATCTCTTCCTCCGTGATCTCATTGATCGCCTCGACGATCGGATCCGTCACGGACGCCTCGACGGGAGCGGTGACAAGCCACGATACGTTGATCTCATCGTAGTCTTCTTCTTCATCCGCAAATGCGGTGAATGTGCAGGCTGAAAGTGATGTCACAACAACAGCCGCAGCGGTCAGGATTGACAACAGTTTCTTCTTCATAGCTCTCCTCCTTTTCATGTGTTGAGAATGACAGCATAAAAAACACGATTTTGTTGCTGTCTATATCATATCTCTAAATCCGCAGGAGGTCGCTTCGGCTGTGCGTATTTTTTCGCTTTCGCATGACGATTATTTCTCTTCTGACACATGCCGCGCAAATATCGTCGCACATTGCGACAATATTTGACAAAAACATGACACGGGGTCTGACCCCGTGTCATGTTAGTTGACATAAATATGACAGGGGCGGTCCCCTGTCAGTTCATTCTGTACTCGATCGTGACACTTGCTTCGATCTCCGCCTCCTCCGGCGACAGTTCGATTGAGTCTTCCGCCACGCCCATTGTTTTCATGGCGCCGTAATCGTAGCTTGCGTTTGATCGGTAGCTTGTGTTTTCGTAGCCTTCGGTGATGCTGACAATACTTCCGAGGGTTCCTTCGGCGGCCGCCGCGATGGCCTCCGCCTTGCTCTTTGCCTTCCTGACGGCGTCGGCCAGGGCGGATGCATACACCTCTTCGTAATTGCTGCATTTGTACTCGACATTGCCGACGTAGTTGGCGCCGGCTTCCGTGCTCTTTGAGATGAGATCCCCGACATCGTCTACCGCGGCGTCGGCAATGATGATGCTGACAGATACGTTGTATCCGACGATTTTATTGTAGTTCTCGCTCTCGCTGTTGTAGTCGTACTGCGGGCTCACGTAATAGTTCGTCACGAAGATTGAATCCTCCGGTACATCCGCGAGCGCCGCCTTGACCGCGGTGATCTTCTTCGCGATTGAGCTCTGGATGTCAGCCACTTCCGCGCCGTATTCATTGATGCCGAGGTTGATGGTCGCTCTGTCCGGCGCGGCGGTTTTCACGCTTGACGCGCTGACGATGACGGATGATGTCTCTTCCGCTGAGACCGCGGCCGGCATGGCCAGGATCAGCGCCGCAGCTGCAGCAAATACAAGTTTTTTCATATCGTTCCTCCTTTATTAAATGCCTTAACGCTGTATGATCAGCGTGATGACAAGAAATGCGATCAGCGCCGCCATGACGGACACGCCTAAGCAGACCATGACCAGCTGGAACCATTTCTTTAATTTGGATTCTTTTTTATCCGTGATAATGTTGTAATCCGGATAGGCGGAACTGAGGACGAAGGATCCGGCGACGGATCCCATCGTTCCAAGCAGCATGCAAATGGCTCCGGCTCCGACAAGCGGATCGTCAGCCGCCCTCGCGCCCGTGCTGATTCCGACGAGGAAAAACGCCAGAAAGCTCAGGATGCCGATCACGGACAGGAAGATGTTGCGCTTCTGAAGCCAGGACTTCATACTCCGTCGCTGCGTCGTCACGACGTGGTCTTTTTCTTCCAGCGTGCTGACTTTGTCGCGCAGCACGTCCACCTGGGCTTCTTCCTTGATTTCGTCGAAGCCGATCTCCGTGTCGCAGTATTCGCATTTTGCGAAATGCGCCCCTTTTTTGCGTCTGACCGGTGCGCCGCAGTTGGGGCATTTGATTAACAATGTATCCATGGTCCGTCCCCTGTTGTTTGGTGTGAAAGATCCGGATTGACCTGAAGCCAAGGAAATTCTATCATATTTTACTATAGCAAGAAAGTCCCTTGCCTCCGGGACCGGCAGAGCCTGAGAATAGGACCGGAAGACAAGGCCGGAGGGAGACAAACTAAAAAGACAAAGGCGGAAATCCGAGCAATGGAACTGAAACTGACAGAACAGGAATATCAAGCCATTTTGGATGTAAAACACGATCTGCACATGCATCCGGAATTATCCGGCGAGGAAGTCCGGACGACGCAGAAGATCAAAGAATGCCTGCAGGTGGTCCCGGGAGTGGAGATTCTGCCGCTGCCCGTGAAAACCGGCGTGCTTGCGAGAATCAAGGGGCGCGGAGACGGGCCGGAGGTCATGCTGCGCGCCGATATTGACGCGCTTCCTCAGACGGAGCTGTATGAGAGCCCGTGGAAATCCGTAAATGCCGGCGTCATGCACGCGTGCGGCCATGATTTTCACACCGCGTCGCTTCTCGGTGCGGCGATGATTTTGAGCAGGGCTGCGCAAAGTGGGGAACTGAAAGGGGATGTTGATCTGGTCTTTCAGCCGGCGGAAGAGGGCACGACAGGCGCGCGCAGGATGATCGACGCCGGCATTTTCGAAATGATCCATCCGGACCTCTGCTTTGGGATGCATAACTGGCCGTCGGTTCCGGCCGGGCAGGTGGTTCTCAGAAAAGGCGCGCTGATGTCGGCAAAGCGCAATTTCACGGTCCGGATCATCGGGCACGGCGGGCACGGCTCCATGCCGCACCTCAATGTCGATCCCATCGTCTGCGCGGCGGCTGTCATCGAGGCGCTGCAGACCGTGATCAGCCGCAACATGAATCCGCTGCATCCCGCCGTTCTGTCCGTGAATATGATCCACGGCGGCAGCCCGGTCAACCTGGTCGTCGACGAGGTGGAGCTGCGCGCCACCGTGAGGTCCCTCTCGGAGGAAGGCCTGACCAGAGCTCTCGAGCGCGTTGAGACAATTGTCGTGAAAACGGCCGAAGCCTATGAATGCCGGGCGGAGATTGCATGGAAGGAAAGAATCCCGGCGGTCATCAACACGGAAGAGATGTACCGACTGGCCGTGCGCGCTGCCGATGCCATTTCCTGCGAGAGGGCAGATGCGCCGCCGTCTCTGGCGAGCGAGGACTTCGCGCTCTACCGCGCCTGCGTCCCGTCCTTCTTTTACTGGATCGGGAGCCGCACCGAGGGCGAACAGATCGAGGAGCTGCACCGCCCGAATTTTCACACGGATGACCGCGCGCTCCGCACGGCGGCGGCGCTGTACGCTGCGTCTGCAATGTGACGAGCCGTCGGAAAAAGCCCGGCAGGGCATATGTTTTATGTAAACTATTATGACACGGGGTCAGACCCCGTGTCATGTTTTTCAGCTTATCCTCTTCTTCAGGTAGGCCGCCATGCCCGGGTCCGTGCAGTAGATATAGCACCCTTTCATGCCCCTGGTAAGCAGCGTGCGGTACGTATTCTTAATAATCTCGTCCGCTCTTCTTACAGCTTCCTCCGGCGATTCCTTATAAAGCTTCCGGATCCCCTTCAGAGACTGGTCCGTTTTCGCCCGCTTCGTGAAATCCGTGACCACGCGCCCGTCTTCATAGCGGATGTCGTCGCCCATAATCACGCCGACGTAGTCGAATTCGAGTCCCTGCGACGTGTGGATGCATCCGGCTTCATTGATGGATGTTTCGCTGATCGCAAATGGCTCCCCTCCCCCAAGGTTCCAGCTCATTTCAAAATCGCCGATTTTGATGTCGTGGTAATTCGTGTTGTTCTGTTCTTTCTTAACCCATTCCCAGCAATATCCCGCCAGCACTCTGGCCCGGTTTGCCGCGCGGTTGCGCTCGACGATCAACTCCCGCATTTCTTCCGGCGTGTCGCAGACGCGAATGTCAAAATCGATGCCTTCGAGATCGTAATTCGCCGTATTTCGTATTTCCAGCACATCATCCAGCCAGGCGAGGTAGCCGTCGGAGCCGTTGCAGCGGAACTGGGATTCCAGCTCCAGATGATGGATTTCGGCGCCCTCTGCCGCAGCCCATCTCTCGATCTCCGCCACCGATCCGATATCCTCCATGGTAACTCTCTGGCTCTCATCGATAAAAAATACGCTGCAGTACGCGGCGTGAATGATCTCTTTAATCTGGTTTTCACCGAGATTATGGAACATGCCGGACTTCGCGTTCAGCCGGTGCGCCTCATCGCACAGCAGGGTGTGCACCGCGTTGCAGCCGGCCTCCGTGTAGGTCCCGGAGCCCTTGAACAGATTGTCCACACTGCTCTTCCTGATCTGCCCCTTCAGTTTTTTCAGATACACCTGCCGCGGCGCGCTGTTCTTTGAAACATATTGCACCAGCTGGTCTCTCATAGTAAGCTCCGCCAGCAGATTGACCGCAATCACCGTCTTGCCGGTGCCGGGGCCGCCCCGGACGATAACGGTGCGCTTCCTGTAATCCTTCTGGCACTCAAGAGAGAGCCGCAGGATCTCCTCATAGGCGACCTTCTGCTCATCGATCATGATAAATTCCCGATTCCCCTTCAGCATGGAACCGATCGCGTTCTGAAGGCTCTTCGACGGCCGGATTTTCCCGTGATCCACCTGGAAGAGCACTTCCTTCCGGTCGCCCTTCTTTACGGACGTCTTGATAAAATCACGCAGCATAAGCAGCTGCCCCTTCGAAAATGCCGGCGCCTCATCCAGGTACTCCTTGTACTGCGCGGCATCCAAGGCGTCATTTTCGTGGCGGATATAATTGTGAAGACACGCGCACGGTGCAATCCTGATCCGCCTGTCCTGCACCGTCTCATTATAGTCCCGGATCAGCTGCGCATAGGACCAGGCCTGGTAGGAAGGATGCACCACTTTGTGCCTGCCGCCGCCGACGTAGGTTTCAACCAGCGCGTCCGCGCCCTGCACCTCAGTGATCGAATCCCACTGCTTCAGCTCTACGATCACCATGCCCGGCTCATTTTCTCCGCCGTACCCGGAGATCATGAAATCAACCCGCTTGGATGTCTGCGGAATATTAAACTCGATCGCCACGCCTGCATCGCCCGGGATCTCGTCGTCATTTAAGACCTTGTACATGTAGTTGAGCGAGTTCTCCCACGAGCGGAACTCGGCCTTCGGCGTGTGCCTGCCCAGCTTTTTCAGAATAATCTCTTCAATCTCAATGGCGATCGAATCCCTCTCGCAGCTGGAAAGGAAATCGGTTTTCAATCCGTCATAAACGATCATATGCTCTGCCTTTATATGTCTTCCGGAATCTGCCGGTGATCTTATGTAAACAAATATGACAAGGGGTCAGACCCCGTGTCATGTTATCCCGGGAGCTCTTCGATCCACCGGAAAAACTTGTCCAGCCCCCGGTTCTCCGCTCTGCTTTCCAGGAACATGCCGGCGGTATACCAGGAATGCGTGTTTTTCCTGTCCGTCACGCTGTACAGTTCGCAGGCGTTGCCCAGTTCCTCCGCCCTCCGGGCGAAGTCTTCGGCACAGGCGTAGTCGATCAGGCCGTCGTGCCTGCTCTGGATCAGCAGCATGGGAATATGGGTTTTTTCCATTAAGGCGACGGGCTCGCCGTTTCGTCTGTTGTATCCCTTTTTGAAGAGCTGATTAAGGAGCAGCTTCAAGGTCAGGCCAGGATCCTCCCTGAAGCTGTAGGGGCCGCCGGAGCCGATAAAGCCGATGACATTTGCGACGTCAACGTCATATTTCTCCTGCACTTTCCGGCTGCAGCACAGGATCGACGCCAGATGCGCGCCGGCGGACGGCCCCGCGACGACGATCTTCGACACATCAATCCCGCGCCCCTTCAAATAGCTGACGGCGGCATTGTACGCCGCGCAGACGTCCCTGATCTGGCAGGGATACTTGTACTTCGGCGACAGGCGGTAGCCCAGGGAAACGAAGCGATAGCCTTGCCGGCAGGCGCACTGCCCGACGAAATCAAAGAAATCGGGATTGCCCGCATTCCAGCCGCCGCCGTGGATCCATACGATGATCTTGCTGCTGGCGATGCGCGCCGGCTCATAGAACAGGAAATACTGCTCTTTGTTCGTCCCGTAGGAGACCCTGACGGGCCGAACCATTTTCTTCGCCTGAAACATCTTCCGGTACAGTCCGAAATAACTCAGGCTCTCACGCAGATAATCATTCATACTTTTTACGTCACTTCCGGTAGCAGATCACGCTGTTATCCGAAGAATAGCTCCGGCCCTCTTTCAACGAAAATGGATGCTGCCGGCCGATCCCGCCGAACCATTTATATGGCAGGTCGCTCCCGGTTTTCCCATCGCAGATTTCCTGTATGCCGTCCCGCATGCAGCGCAGGAGCGAGATGTCGTCGAAGCCGTCTGCGTGCCCGTGCAGAATCAGATCGGCCCGCTCCTCGAGAAACATCACGCGGTCCAGCTCCTTCACATACGCGTCAAGCGGGAGGCAGCCGTCCAGCTGCATCCACAGGTGGTGATTGACCGAATCGCCCGTGAAGAGAATCCGATCCTCTCTAAGGAGCAGCAAGATACCGCCCGGCGTGTGCCCGGGGAGATCAAAAACTTCCAGCGTCCTGCCGCCGAGATCGAGAACATCCCCTTCGCCGATCGGCCGGAAGGGCGGCATGGCGACACCATTTTTTTCGCAAATGGCGACAAACTCCGGATCGCTGACAAAGCTCTCAGCGAGCGCCAGATCTTTGGGGCTCAGATACGCCTCGTCAAAGTAAACATTTCCGAAGATGTGATCGGGATGGCCGTGCGTGTTCACGACGACGAGCGGCTTGTCGGTGATCTCACGGACGGCTTTATGCAGATCATTATAGCCGTTCATCGTGTCGATCACGCAGGCCTTCTCTTCGCCGATGACCAGATAGCCGGTTGCTTCGTGCGCCTCGTCCATCAGATACAGATCCGGCCGCAGCTGCTTTATATATAACTCTTTTTCCATAGCGTCTGCTCCATAAACATGACAGGGGGTCAGACCCCTTGTCATAATAATAGGCAAAAGATGACAGGGGGCAGCCCCTGTCAGTTAATTTCACTTTTTCAGAATGAACACTGTATAATATCCGGCTGAATCCTGCTGCCATGTCTCAAGCTTCGACTCCCCGCCGAGATACGCCATTGCCGGGTACATGAGCGACAGATTGCTCGGCAGGACGGGGACGTTCGCCCCCTTCGCGTCTACACATTTATACCCGCTCGGGATTTTCAGCACCTTCCCTGATTTGTCCATGACCGGGTAGTCGCCGGATCCCGTATAGATAATCAGGCTTCCCAGCGCGCCTGTGACGACCGTGTCCGGCGTAGCTTTTGTTCCGAAGCTGCCGCCCTTCAGTGACAGCTTGCAGTTCGGGCTGATGACGGCGATGCCGCATCCGTAGTGTGTGAACATCCCCGTGAGCGTGCTCACACCCGCGCGGATAAACGGGTGGCCGCTTGTATAGAGCCGGGATTTTCCCATCATGATGATGCCGCTGCCGATGCTCATGATCTTGGCGTCATTCTGGATGTACCCCTTCGCGCTGTCAGTCAGACAGAGCCCGTGGATCACGTCTGACCTGAACTCCACGGCGTCGTTCACGATGGCGCCGCTCTTCAGATAAAACTTCGCCTTTCCCTCGACGGTGACCGCGGATGTTTCGGTAGAGTACAGAACGCCCTTATTCTTCTTCGATGACTTCAGGATGACGGTTCCCTTTTTAATTTCCAGCGGGCAGGTCGTTCTTGAAACAGCACCTGCATATGTCGTATATACCTTGTGGCCGTTCAGGTCGATCGTATATTTCTTATTCTTGTTGATAATCAGATACTGCTTCGTACTGCTGAGCCGGATATCCTTTGTCAGCTTGAACGACCCGCCGTTCTTCTTCGATATATTCTTCCAGTCAGCGGCGGTTTTGATCTTGTAAACCTTCGTCTTCTTGCTCTTCGTCTTCGCATATGCGGGCGAAGCGAACGCGCAGAGACAAAGCATGAAGATGAGCGCGATCCTGAAGATCTTCCTTTTTTGAGCGGTCATGGCTGTTCTCCTTTCGTAAAAAATGGTGTTGCATAAAATTCGCAAATGGTCTGTTTTAAGTATATCAGAAAGAGGCCGGCCCTGTCTCAGACTTTTCTCCTCGGATGCCCCGTCGTCACATAGAACTGCTCCTTGTCCTCGTACATCTTCTTGTCTGCGATCTCTTTCATCTCACCGAAATTGTCCCTGTATTTTTCAACATAAGAAAGACCCATGGAGACATAAATCCCCATGTCATGAAGATATTTCTTAACGTAGCTCATATTTGACTCGATCTCGCTCTCCTCATAGTCGCCAAGAAGCACAAGAAACTCGTCTCCGCCCGTCCTGAATACCCTGTCCTTCCGGAAGATATGCGCCAGCGCCTCGCCGGTCCCGACGATGAGGCGGTCGCCTTCACTGTGTCCGAACAGATCGTTGACCTGCTTGAGCCCGTTCACGTCGACGGAAATGACAGCCGCCGGCGCATCCGCCTTGAACGCACGCATCCAGTTGTTTTCCAGCGCGTTTCTGTTCATGACGCCTGTCAGTTCGTCGCTGTAGGACATCTTCATGAGATGAAGCGCTTCTTCTTTCTCGAAATAAACACAGTTGTAGCGCGTATTGAAGCCATTATAGATGGCGACCATCATATGCTCGCAGGTGTCATAGCCGCACGACGCGCAGTTGACCTGCCTGGATGCGGGCGTGTGTTTATGCATGGAGTTATAGATCTCGTCCGCTTCCTCTTCCGTCGGAAATGTCACGGCGCACAGTTCGCTCCGATCCTCAAAGGAAGCCGCATAATCCTCCACCTTAAGATGCGCGAACTGTCTCTCCATGTTCTCCCACCGCTCCTCACACGTAAGCGACGGGTTCCAGGGAGAAGCCGGATCCGTGTTCTTGCTTCTCTTCCTGATTTCGCCGATCTTAAGCAGGCCGACCGCCTCTCTTCGGGCATCGTCCGGCTTGGCGCTTCCCTCAATACAGCCTTCGCGGCAGTTGAGCGCATCGAAAAGCATATACGGGAACTGGCTGTCGAAGATATTGACGCGGTTTTCCGCAAAGCGCTGGTACAGATACGTCTTCCCGGATATGATGCGGATCGGCGTGTCGTCCCCCATAAGCCAGCGGACATTGTCGGCGAGCCCGCCCGGCGCCGGATAAAAGCTGCCGAGACCCGCGTCCATCGCTTCGATGCCTGCCGGCTCAAGCTGATGCGTTTCCAGATATGCCGACAGCTTCTTCGCCAGTCTCGGGAAAGTGACATTATATTGCACGAGATCCGGATACTTGTCCATCTCCAGCCGCTTAGCGATGCAGGGGCTGATAAAGGCGAACTTCTCCGTCATTCCCAGCTCTTTTCTGCAATACGTGGCCATGCACATCAGCGGGCTCTTAATCGGAACAAGCTTGTCGATCAGCTCCGGCATCCAGCGCTCAATATACGACACGACCGTCGGACACGGGGTGGAGATGCTCCCCACCTGCCCCGTCCTTTCAATCGTCTTGATATAAGCCCAGGTGCAGATATCGGCGCCGAAAGAGACCGGAATGATCCGCTTTACCCCGAGCGCCCTCAGGGCCGTCATATACAGCCCGAATGCCTCCGGATATTTTGCTTCGAAGGCCGGCGCGACAAGGACAGTGATCTCCTCACCATTTTCGAGATCAGCAAAAAACGCCTCCGTATCGTCGCAGTAGTCTCTGGCGTTATGCCTGCACACGTCGATGCACGCGCCGCAGACGATACAGCGGTCGTGATTGATACCGATCGCACTCTTTCCCGTATCGCTCATCGAGATGCTTGCGCCGAAGGACTTGCATATCCTGACGCACTGATTGCACCCGACACAGTTTTCATTTGCGAATATTAAATCACGGATCATACGGCATCTCGTTTCTTATGTAAACCATTATGACAAGGGGTCAGACCCCCTGTCATATTTCTATCTCATCCTCACACGCTCTCATGGCGAGAATCGTCTTCTCGAAGAGGTCGTCCAGCTCCCAGCCCAGGCGCTCCGCGCCCTGCGCAATCACTTCTCTGGAGCAGCCGGCGGCGAATCGTTTGTCTTTGAATTTCTTCTTGAGGCTCTTGACCTCCATGTCCTTGGTGCTCTTCGAAGGCCTCATGAGCGCCGCCGACCACACGAGTCCCGTGAGCTCGTCCACGGCGAAAAGAACCTTCTCCATCTCGTGGACCGGCTCCAGATCGGAGCAGATCCCGTATCCGTGAGAGCAGATGGAGTAGATCATGTCCTCGCCGACGCCGGCTTCCCGAAGAAGCTCCGGCGCCTTCCGGCAGTGCTCGTCCGGATACTGCTCGAAGTCGATGTCATGAAGAAGCCCCACCATGGCCCAGTAGTCCGCCTCGTCGCCGTAGCCGAGCTGCTCTGCAAAGTACCTCATCACCTTCTCGACCGTAAAGGCGTGGCGGAGATGGAACTCATCCTGATTGTACTTCTTGAGAAGCGCCAGGGCCTCTTCGCCGGAAATGGCACAGCTGCGCTTCGTCCCGGAAGCATTCTCCGCGGATGTGTCAATGCCCTTGCTTAAATTCTCCATTCGATATCACTCTCCTTATCACACTTTTCTTCATCCGCCGCAGCAGCTGCAAAGATCAGCGCGGCTTCCGCTGATGATACGCTTTGAAAAAACTGTAAGCGGCACCCAGTGCAAGCAGCAGGATCAGTCCTCCGCAAACCTTCACAAATATGTTCGCGTCTTTGATGATCAGATAAATGCCGAACCCGATCAACCCGCAGAAAGCGGCCGCCAATATAACTGCCGCGGCGATCCGCAAACCCATGGGTGCGCTCTTGTCGCCGACAGTTCCCATAGATCCATCCATGATCAAATCCAGAACCACCTGAATAAACATGTCCATCTTACGCGAGCCCCTCCTTCAATATAATCATCTTATCGTCTCTATCATAATCGCTTTCAACTGTAACGTATAGTCCTGTTTTCCCGGGAGAACTCTTTTTCTTCTGCCGGTTTTGCAGGCCGGGCCCGGATTGATCTGTCGCGTTTAAATGCCGGTTTTGCGGGCCAGGTTTACATATTATTTTCCGCGCCCGGGCTCTTTTGGTTGAAATAACAGGAATCTCCGCCTATAATAGGTTATCATAAAAAATGACGGACATCTCCTCCCGCAGCGGAAATCAGCGCCTGGCGGGGCAGATCGATCCGAGTTTCAGAAAGGAGATTTTATAATGATTAAAAAAACAGTCATAGCCATACTTGCTGCCATAGTCGTTTTATGTTTTGCGATCCCGGCAGCAGCAGACCCGTTCGTTTCAGCGGACGGCATTCTCTCCATCGAGCTTCCGGATGAAAACTGGAAGCAGATCGAGGATGTGACCAAATGGCTCACCTTCAGTGACGGCTCCAATCAGATCACGGTAGAGCATTTCTCAAACGGAGAAAATCTCCCGAATTTCACAGTTGCGGACACGCACTATGTCAATGTTTTCCAGGCTGCCTTCTCTACGCAGAATGAGGTATTCATTGTTACCGGTTCCGTCGTTGACGCAGCGAAGATCCCCGATATCACCAAGGCGATCCTGTCGTTAAAGGTTCTGAAGTACGACACGAAGCGCGCTGTCGGCGCGGCGGCAGCAGCGGGCGGCGAGTTTACGGTTGCCCCGCTCGATAAGCTCATGTATGTCACAGCTGATCCGCTGAACGTGCGGAAGGGCTGGTCTACAGACAGCAAGCTGATCGGCGGCCTGAAGAAAGGAAGCCAGGTCAAGGTGACCGGCGCCGTGCAGAGAAATGGCGAGAACCTGGGATGGTACCAGGTGAATTATGAAGGCGGGACAGGCTACGTATCCGCTGAATTCCTCTCAGATACAGCGCCCGCTTCAACCGAGAGCAGCTCCGGCAGCGACGACTCCTCCGTCTACACCGGAAATGTCGTTACCGTTTATGATGAATCCGGAAATGCCTACACGCTCTATCAGACCAAGGGCGGCCTCTGGTACGACAAGAGCGGAACGGCTTACAGCCGGCTCTCGGAGGAAGATTTCCAGGTCTATGAAGGCACAAAGCGCCTGTCCATCTATTATAACGGTCCTGACAACAACGACTATTCCGATCAGGAAGGCGAAGGAAATCTCCAGTACTGCTGGGACTGCGGTCAGTGGTTTGAAGCAGGTGACGAGTTCGACAACCACGACTGCCCCGGCAAGAAGACAGATAACAATGATTATTCCGACCAGGAAGGCGAAGGAAATCTCCAGTACTGCTGGGACTGCGGCGAGTGGTTTGAAGCAGGCGATGAGTTCGACAACCACAACTGTTCCGGCAAGAAAACCGATAACAATGATTATTCCGACCAGGAAGGTGAAGGAAATCTGCAGTACTGCTGGAACTGCGGCCAGTGGTTCGAAGCCGGCGACGAGTTCGACAACCATTACTGCCCGGGCTGATCTGCACAGATTGTAAAAACACCATGCCATAACAGCAAAAGGAACGAAGGTTCATATGCCTTCGTTCCTTCTTTTATGCAGCAAAACCGCGCTCACGGAAAAGCCCGTCCCCGTCTGCTCCTTCGCATCCCGGCCGCTTTATTCTTCCTCTGCCACCGCTCGGACCATCGTTACAAGGTCCGCGGTGTCTTTGTGCTTTCTCACGTACGTTTCCAGTATCTTCTGCAGATACATCTTCTTCATTAAACCCTCGCCGCCCGTAAGGATGACAAACAGTTCTTTACTTGTCATCTTCGTAAATGGCTCAATGTCCTCAATGTTTATATTACTCTCCTTGCTCATGCGAAACCTCCTTCGGCATCGGCTGCCGGACTATGATATAATTATAAATCAAAAGCAATCAAAAACAACCCGGTTGAGAAAAGAACATGAGATCTATCCTGATTACAAATGATGACGGGATCGCTTCGGACGGCATCCTCCGCCTGGCAAAGGCAGCGACGGCGTTCGGCGAAGTATGGGTCGTGGCGCCTGAGAGCGAGCGGAGTGCGACATCACACAGCATCACGCTTCACAGTCCGATCGACGTATATCCCTATGATTTTCCCGCAAATGGCGTCCGGGCGTACGCCTGCAGCGGCACGCCGGCTGACTGCGTGCGCGTCGGCAGTCTGGCCATCATGCCCCAAAAGCCCGACGTGGTTTTGTCGGGGATCAATTACGGCTATAATGCGGCGTCGGACATCCAGTACTCAGCGACGGCCGGAGCCGCATTTGAGGCGTCTTTCCAAGGCTCCTTAGGCATAGCTGTCTCGGAAGGGGCCTCAAGCGTACACGAAGTGACGGATGCCTATCTGCCGGAGGTACTCGAACGGCTGATCTGCAGAACCGTACGCCCCGGACAGATCCTGAATGTGAATTTCCCGGGATGCCCGCTGTCCGAATGCCGGGGAATCCTTGAAAACCGTGCGGTCTCCGTCGGAATGTTTTATAAGGATCATTATAAAGAAATAGAAGCGCTGCCGGGAGGCGGCGTCCGCCTGATGGTGGAAGGCGTCTTAATCCAAGAGGCGGAAGAAGGAACCGACTTCCGTGCCATCCTTGAGCACTATGTATCGATCGGCGTCGTGACCAATATTTCATGACTTAATCCAGTATCTTCAGCGGCTTCCATCGCAGAAAGTCACCGGATACCAGACGATATACCCTTCCCCGGTACTCGCCATGGATACTGTCATGGAATCTGCTCTCTCCGTGGCAATGGGCGTAGATCACCTGCTCCGCGCCGTATTCCTCCGCCATATCCGTAAAGCCGCTTCGCTCTTCCAGAATATTGGTCGGCGGATAATGCAAAAACATGATGAACTTCCTGTATCCGTCCGTCCTTGCCAGTTCAAACGACTTCCGCAGCCGCTGCAGTTCCCGCTCCACCAGTTTCACGGCATGAACCTCGGCTTCTTCATCCCAGCCCATGATTCTGCCGCGGCGATCAAGGTAGAACGGTCCCTCGAATGTGAATCCCTTCGTGCCGACAAGCGCATAATCCCTGTAGGATGCATAGCTGTCCTGCAGAAAGGTCAGACGCGGCTGATACAGCTCGTTCAACTGCTTTGTTTTGGAAGCATCCCAAAACATATCATGGTTGCCGCGGGTAAGGATCTTTTTGCCCGGAAGATCGCAGATGTACTTAAGATCCAGCTCGCATGCAGCCAGATTCCTGCCCCAGCTGTGGTCTCCGGCAAGGACAAGCGTATCCTCCTCCGCTACGGCTTTCAAACAGTTCTTCCGGAACTTCTCCTCATGATTTTTCCATACCCGATCATGCAGCTGCCCCGGTGCCTTCAGCTCGGACTGATAATGCAGATGCAGATCGCCGATCGCATATAAGCTCATCACTCATCCTGACTTTTCATTATGTTGATCTATCGTCTTGTCATCGAATGACAAAAATGCCAATACTGCCCGGTTGAACTCCTCAGGCTTTTTATCGGCGATAAAGTGGTCTCCCTTAATGAACACAAGCTGACTGTCCGGGATACACGCCGCGATCAGGCGCGTATGCGCATCCAGGATCATGTCATCAGTCCCGGCGATGACCAATGTTTTTGCACGTATGGTTCTCAGTTCTTCCGTCCGGACATTCGGATCATTCACCATCAGCCCGAGCATTTCCGCATTTCGCCTGGCAGAATCGCTCTTTTCAGAGAACCTCTTCGCTATCCGGTAACCGATCTCAATCGGGATCTGCGCAGACCGCTTTACTCCGTCAGGGTTAAGATTGGCCCCGTTCAGGATCAGCCGGTCTACTCTGTCAGGGTATTTGATCGCAAACACCATCGCGATATTCCCGCCGTCCGAAAAGCCGAGCAGATGGGCCTTCTCGATCCGGTGGTCATCCATGAAGCCCAACAGGTCTTCTGCAAATTGCCGTATCGTAAATGGCTTTTCGCCTCTTGGTGTTTTTCCGTGGCCGCGGGTATCAATCGCATAAACATGAAAAAGCCCGGCAAACACATCGATCTGTCTTTTGAAGTATTGGCAGTTTTCTCCGTTTCCATGAAGGAGAATCAGCGGAACTCCAGCGCCCTTTTCTATGTAATAGTGCTCAATATCCATGATTTTCACCATCGTCCCGGCTGGTCCGGAGACCGCGCGCCGGGGTTCTCTCTGAGGTCCTCTGTGACAGCTGCCTCACCGGCTCTTTTGATTCCTGCCCATGATCATCAGCATAATCATCAGCACCAGCGGGAAAATAAGTCCCACGCCCATGCCCGCTCTGATATTATCTCCGGCATAGTCCGTAACCCTTCCGACAATCGCAGGCCCTATACTGCCTCCAAGATCACCTGCCATTGCGAGCAGTGCAAACATCGCCGTTCCTCCTGTAGGGAACTTTTTCGACGATATGCTTATCGTTCCCGGCCACATGATTCCGACGGAAAAGCCGCATAATACACATCCGATCAATCCGATGACAGGATTCGATGAGAGCGAGGCCATCAGATAACAGGCAACGCATAATGCGCCTGATCCCATCATGAATCGTATCAGATTCAGTTTATCTCCATACCTGCTGTATATAACGCGGCTGATCCCCATCGTAACAGCAAACATACACGGCCCCAGAAGATCACCGGCCGTCTTGGATAATCCCAGCGCGGCCTCGGCATAAGCCGACGCCCATTGTGCCATTGCGAGCTCCGATGCACCGGCACAGACCATAAGACAGATGGAAACCCAGAAAAGAGATTTTCTGCCGAGCTGTCTGATTCCCATTCCCTGTCCTTCTTCGACGATCGGAACGATGGGACAGGTTGCAAAGTTGTATATGTTTACTGCCGGGATCAAGGCCCAGATCACAGCAAGCCATCTCCAGCTGTCCATGCCGAAGACGGCAAAGAATACCGTTGAGATGACGATCGTTCCAACCGTTCCCCAACAGTAGAAGGAATGCAGAAGGCTCATGGTTGCTTCCTTGTTTTCAAACGGGCACGCCTCAATGATAGGACTTGCCAATACTTCAATAAGCCCGCACCCCACTGCATATATCGTTACGCTGATAAGAATTCCCGCAAATGCATCCGGCAGAAGATCCGGCAGAAAAGCAAGTCCGATCAGTCCGATCGCCGAACAGACTTCAGATACCACGATGGAAACCCTGTACCCGATCCTGTCTACAAACTTTGCGCAGAAAAGATCGATCAGCAATTGAGTAAAAAAATAAAACGTGGAAATCAGCGCTATGTTTCCCAGCGATATCCCATAATCTTTATGAAATTTCAGGAATAACAGCGGCGCGAAATTAGCCGCAATCGCCTGCGTGATAAATCCTAAATAGCACGCTGTTTTTGTTTTCTGATAGTCAGGCATATAACTCCATTACATATAAAGCGGTGATCCTGTCACCTTATCAAGATGTACGGCAAGAGTGCTGTTCCGGTTTTGTCTTTTCGATTGTATTGCAGCTGTCGGCATCCGGTTATGAAAAAACTCCCGGCACAGGCACATTATACCAGTAGCCGGGAGCATATTCATTCTATTTCTTTTTTAAGGAATTACACCTCGATATTCTTCATCAACTATCACATCCGACTTTTCTGCGCATCTCCAGATATTCTTCAGGTGTTTTCACTTTGTACGTATCGTATGCGTTGTTTGGGAACGATCATTTCCCAAATCGAATGACCTGACCTTCTATATCGACAGTTGCTTCGATACCGAAGGGTATGATGCACCTCGGCGTCGCATGTCCTATATTGACATTGTAAACAACCGGTACTTTCGGATCATCAATGACCTCGATCAGTATTTTCTTATATTCTTCGTAATAGGTTTCATCCATCGGCTTGCCCACAAGGACGCCGGATATCACATCAAATACGCCATATTCCTTCAATGCCTGAAGCATTTTTCTGTACAGCTCAGGCTCCGGCTTTTCTTCACTTGTCTCAAGAAGAAGAATTCTTCCGCCCCAGTCCTCTACGGCCGGGAAAAGTGAATACTTCCTGCAAAGAGAGACAGAATCCTCATATCTGCCGTTATCGAAGATATCATAGATCGAATCAATACATCCTCCGAGAATCCTGCCGCTGAATAACGGTTTCCCCTGTAATAATTCATAGCCCGTATTGACGTGGCTTACCCTGGGAATGCCGATCTGCTCTGCTCCGAATTCCTTTCGTTCGTCATACCAGATATCACTTGGGCGTATTTCCGCGATTTTCCCTGTGCCGATCAATTCTTCAAAATACCTTCTCGTATATGGCAGCATTTCATGGTCAAGCTCGCAGATATCTGCCAGAAATGACTGGCCGTAAAATGTCTTTATCCCCAGCTTGTGAAGCATAAAATGATTTATGGTCGTGTCGGAGAAGCCCAGAAAGATTTTACTGTTCACAGCATTTTTAAGTTCATCGTTCCCAAACAGATACGGCAGGAGGCGATAGGTATCATCTCCCCCGATCGCGCAAAGAATCATCTCAATATCCGGATCTCTGAAAGCCTCCAGCAAATCAGACGCCCTGTCTTCCGGATGATTTTTCACATATTCGATTCCCTTAAGCGCATGGGGCATAAACCTGACCTGCAGGCCAAAATCTTCCAGCCTCTTTACGCCTATTTCCAATTCATGCTTAGCAAATGGCTCTCCGATCGTTCCTCTTGACAAGCTCACAACAGCGACATTTTTCACCATACGCAGTCTCCTTTCATCCCTTCGGCCCCGGGATGCGCCGTTCCTTGTTGCTTAATCCCGAGGATCCGGACACATCACCGATGTTTGTCCGGAAGCAGGCGGGCAATCTCATTCTCTAGTGTGATTCCCCTGATCGGCTTGATCAGATAGCTGTCAAAGCCTTCCTGCCGGTAGTATGTTTCCATGTCCTGTCCGACATTTGCGGTCAGGCAGACCATCTTACTTTCCCTGCACAGCCCGTTTTCCTGGTCCTTGATCCGATGCATGCATTCCACGCCATCCATCCCGGGCATCTGATGATCCATCAGGATCAGATCATAGCAAGTCTCTTTCGTTTTTTGCAGTGCCTCCATGCCGCTTGATGCCGTATCAACCGTTATCCCGGTATCCCGGAGCAGCTTCTTTACAACCATCAGATTCATCGTGGTATCATCCACGGCAAGGATCTTCACGTCAGACACTGAGATCGCGCTTTCATAGCGCGCAGTCGTCCGCGGATCGCTCCTCTTCAGATCAACCTCGCCCACAGGCGTTCCGTCCACAATCTCCTGTGGAATGGATATGCGGAAAGAGGATCCTTTTCCATATTCACTTGTCACGGTTACGGAGCCTTCCATAAGGTCCAGCAGCTGCTTTACGATCGAAAGTCCCAGTCCTGTTCCCTCTATGGCATGTGTATGTTCTTCATCCATCCGCTGAAATGCGTCAAACAGGTATGGGATATTTTCCTCCCGGATCCCGATCCCGGTATCCGTAACATCATAGATCACGCAGAACGCTCCGTTCTCATCTGTCATTCCCGACAGCGAGAGAGAAACGGAGCCCTTATGCGTATATTTCACCGCATTGGAGATGACGTTCAAAAGGACCTGCCGGATGCGGACCTCATCTCCCCGCAGTACCACAGGGAGGGCAGGATCCACACGGATGATAAACTCAAGTCCTTTTTCCTGGGCCCGCATCCAGATCATATTCACGATATCTGAGAGCATGGAAACCGTACGGTAATCGACCTTTCGAATCTCCATGCCTCCGGTCTCAAGCCTGGACATATCAAGTATTTCATTGATCGTATGCAGTAAAGTACGGCTGGCTGCTTCGATATTCCTGGCATTTTCCCTGACCTCATCGGAGACATCCTCCCGCAGAGTCATTTCGTTTAGTCCGATGATCGCGTTGACCGGCGTCCGGATCTCATGGCTCATACTGGAAAAGAAGCGCTTCTGCACCTGATGAAGATCCTCAATCTCCTTCTTCTGCCGCTGCACGATGCGGTTCTCGGTCTTGTAGACCTCCGTGACGAAAGTAAAGAGCATGCAAAGGAGCAGTACAACGAGGAGGATCGCCAGAAATGACTCTATATGTTCTTCCGGAACAGTATGCCTTGTCAGCTTCTCCGGATGCAGGTAAGCGAAGAGATAGCAGGCGCCGCTGCCCAAAATGCAGGCTGCAAGCACAACTGCTCTTTCCCATTTCTCTGTGACCAGGAATACATAGACGAGCGCAAAGGTAAAGACGACAGGCGCTCCTCCGTACATCCCTCCGGAGGAGAAAAAAGTCAGCGGATAGATAAGGAAATACAGAAGTCCCGAGATAACGGTTCCTACTCTCATATGGCCGGAGCGGAATGTAAACGCAACCGTTCCCACGAACAAGAACATCCCGGCGAGCATGGTCATCACCTGGAATACGCTGCTGCCGATCACCAGATTGTAGACCGTCACGACCAGGTATTCCGCCAGCGCGATCGTGGAAAGCAGCTGGAACAGCCTCTCCCGCAGATGGATCTCCGGATCAAGGATATGCCTGACAACACTCCTCATGCGAATTCCCCCTCAGCTGCGACGGCCGCGCGAAGTTTTTCCACCAGATGCCGATACGCTTCCAGAAGATGCATATGTCCGGCCGGGATCATGTCCTCGTTTTCTTCCCTGCCTGCCATCTCCATGATTCTGGCGTTTTCCGACAGTTTTGCCGCCCCGATCATCCGGGACGTACTCTTTACAGAATGCGCACAGACAGTGTAGCCGTGCCAGTCGCGGCCTGTATAATAACGCTCCAGGTCAGATATTCTTCCCTCGCTCTCCTTCAGAAACTCAAGGATCATTTCCTCGTAGAATTCCGGATCATCTGCACAGTAAGCGATTCCTTCTTCCGTATCTATGCCGGCGCTTTCCAGTGCTTCCATGTCGAGCATGATCAGTCCTCCCTCATCCGGTATTGTGTGTCTTCATCGATCATCTGAAGCATGATCTCAGCAAACCGCGGATCAAACTGGCTGCCGCTGCACCGCGCAATTTCCTGACGGACCTTCTCCTGCGGCATCGCGCCGCGATAGCTCCGGTTGCTCGTCATGGCATCGTAGGTATCCGCGACGGCAATAATCCTCGCAGTCTCCGGGATCTCTTCCCCGCTGAGGCCGTCCGGGTAGCCGCGGCCGTCATATCTTTCATGATGCCATCTTGCGCCAACCATCAGCTCCGGAAAATCCGATATGTTTTTCAGGATCTCCGAGCCGACTGACGGATGCGTCTTAATCGCGGCATATTCCTCATCCGTAAGACGCCCTTTCTTGTTTATGATCGCGTCCTGGATCCCGATCTTTCCCACATCATGCAGAAGGCCCATCATGTATATGGTATCCTGCTGTGTTTTGCTGTACCCCAGCCTTCTGGCGATCTCCCGGGAATACGACGCCACGCGGGAAGAGTGGCCGTGCGTATAACGGTCCTTCGCGTCTACGGAAGCGGCCAGAGCCTGCACGATCTGGAGATACGCACGTGACAATTTCTCAGTCTTGACGCGGATTTCCTGCTCCATATCGTTGTGCAGCCGCTTCAGCTCTATGGTATTGCGCACCCTCTTCAAAAGCACCTCGGCTGCAAACGGTTTGCGTATAAAGTCGGCGGCACCCGCGTGCAGTCCTTCAGTTTCTGTTTTGACATCCTCATCTCCCGTCAGGAAAACAACAGGAACAGTGCAAAAAACCGGGTCTGCCTGGATCCGCTTCAAAAGATCGAATCCGTTTGCATCCGGCATATGCACATCCAGCAGGAACAGATCCGGCAGACTGCCCTCTTCCAAAAAAGCGGACAGGTCTTTGCCGGAGCGAAGATATATGCCTTCCATACCGGCTTTGTCGAAGATCCTGTTTACGAGCTTCAGACTCATGATGTCATCGTCAACAACAACTACCCTGTCTCTCATAACTTTATGCCTTTCTGTATATTTTTTATCATATCAGAAGCAGGTTCATATGAGAAGGATCCGGTCAGAGCAGCTTCCGGCGCTTCAAAAATCCGTCTATCAGTTTATTTACGACTTCCGGCGCGTCTGTATTGGAATTATGCCCCGCCCCTTTGATCCACTTGATCGGGATTCCCGTTTTCCTGTGCCATGCTTTGTTATAACGGATACATGAACCGGCGTGGTCTTTCTCTCCGCAGATCAGAAGTGCCGGGCACTTGATCCTGTAAGGAAGATCTTCTTCCATGGCTTCAGCCAGCATTCGGTATCCATGGCCGGCAATCCCGGCATAGCATTCCTGATGTCCGTCATAGACCATCATCATATCCCGCATGAGTCTCCGGCCATATGCCGAAGTGGCTACTCCATTTGTCCCGGATTTCAGCAGCGCTTTCCACGGATAATGCCGGTAAACCGGTTCCATCCGCTTCAGAAGCCAGATCTCAGCGGCACTGACATACTCCCTTTGCAGCGGCGCAGAGTCGATGGAAATGAAGCCCTTCAATTTATCCGGAAACAGCTCGGAATACATCTGACCGACATACCCGCCCATCGATTGTCCTATAATAACCGGAGCTTTGATACACTCCTGTTCCAGAATACCGTCAAGCCACCGGGCTTTATCACGCAGGTCAAAAGAGGGGGAAAACGGCCGGGATGCGGCGTGCTCAGGGGCATCCCACACAAAAACGCGGCACTTATCTTCAAAGTATTCGATCTGCTTATCAAACAGCCTGTGATCAGCCGTCAGTCCCGGCAGAAAAACCAGTGCGGTTTCTGACTGTGCGTCATTCACCCAGTAATGAATGGTTCCGCAAGGCGTCGCATATAGCTTTTCTTTCATAGATAATACCTTCCTTCCGCATGAAAACGAATCCCTTATCTTAATTTATCTTAAAACGGAACAAGCCCGATGAACATGGCAAACAGCAGGGCGGCTGTTATCATTCATACAGGTCTTCCTCCGTATGATGTATTGTCGCCTGCAGCATAACGCGGTTTGCATGCCGAATGGTGTGTGTCCGTTGTAAGCAGGGAAGCGTTAGTGAAGAGAGCGCCGGTGATATCCACCCGCTTGATTCCGCAGCCGGCGATCTCATCCACAGTATGCCGGCGGAAACCATCAGCTCCACGCTGTTCCCCTCCCCGGTCTACGCGGCCAACATTTTCACGGTGGAAGCGGACAGTGTCCTGCAGTATGTTTCCGCCATGACGGGCGACCTGAATACGTCGGTAACCGCTTCTGTCTACCTGCTGAACGGGGACGCCTCGCAGCCGGAAGACGGCTATCTGCTGCTTGATATAGCAAGATGATAGTGCCCGGCAAGGTACATCTATTTCATCACCTGCGATACGGCAGGACGGTGTTCGCGGCGGTACTCTCCAACCATTGTGTCAAGAAAACTCGACAGCAATGCGTTCATCTCGGAATAGTCAAAAGCAAGCAATTGCTCTTCCGTCTGCACATATTTCCCTGTACAATTCAGGCGTCCGCCGGCATCTTCAATTCCGGCCGCAACGATCTCATGCGTAAACTCCATGTGCGTCTGAAAGCCATACACATATTTGCCATAGCGCACGATTTGACGGGGGCAGCCTTCACTCTCTGCGATAATCACGCTGTCTTTAGTCAAGCCGGGCATATCATTATGCCACTCCCCGGCGAGAAAAGTATCTCCAAAAGAGGCAAAGAACGGATCGTTTTTTCCCTCAGGCGTGAGCCTCGCCTCGACGGGGCCTATTTCCCGTTCGGGGCTGTGCGCATAAGGAGCGCCCAGCGCTTCTCCGACAAGCTGCGCTCCGAGGCAGACGCCGACAACCATTTTTCCGGCTTCCACATATCTGCGGATCAGATCCTTCTCTCCTTCAGCGTCAAAATAGCTGCACTCCTCCTTTGTAGTTGCCGGACATTGATAACCGCCCAGAACAACCAGCATGTCCGCATCGGCACGCTTTGGCACAGCCTCATATTTCCAACATTTCGTAACAGTCACATCATATCCATGGTGTTCTGCCCAGGCAAGATATTCTCCGGGCAGCACCCATGCGTCCTGTTGGATAAAATGTACTTTCATATATCCCTCCAACCTCTGCATACAACTCTATAGCGAACTATATCTAATTATTTGGCCTGCAAAATAAGTTCCACAGTTTTGTGCTGCTGCTCGTCAGGAGAAATGTCAGCAATCCCATCGCCGTCCTGTTTTCCGTAATTTCCAAACTGTGCGTGGTTTCCGCCCTTTATAACGTGTTCCTTGCTTCCTTCAGGTAAATATTGTTTTGCGTTCCTCATTTTTTCCATATTGAGGACGCCATCTTCAGATCCGTAGATGGTGGTTGCTGTGGTCTTCTCATCCAGGGATTTTGCCGGATATGCGGCCAGCATATAGACACCACACAATTCCGAACTATGTTCCGAGGCATACGCAGCAGCCATTACGCCTCCAAGAGAATGTCCCCCGATGTACCAGTTTTCATAATCATATTGCTTCATGACATGATTCGCTTTGTTTATCCCAAAAACAGCCAGCCGAAACGGCATTTTGACAAGACAGGCATCCATGCCCTGTCCGGCAAGATCGTGAAGCAGCGGAGCGTATGCTGTTTCTTCCACCTTTCCTCCGGGATAAAAGATGAGCGCATCTGTCTCAGAAGGACCGTCGAACAGCCACCCGTATTCCGTTTGCATTACTTCGACAGTTTCATCCGATTCCAATGCGTCATACGCAGATTTGTCAGCATGATAATATTGCTCTGTATAAATCAGAAATGCCGTTGCCGCCAGCAGCAATACAAACACCGGTATCATCCACCGCCATTTCTTTCGTTTCTGATCTGTTTCCATTATCGTTTTCATACGCTGCACCTGTTTCACAGTCAATCCCGAGTTCTCATACGCTGCTTGATTCTGATCTGCCTTTCCTTTCTTCCGCAGGAATCAGGCAGCTCCCGCCATGCCGCCGCTTTATCTTACGGCTTTCAGGATCGGTTCAATATATGACGGGTCGGTCCAATCACACTTTTTGTCTCCTGCTTCCATAAGTGCTTTTTCCCAGACTCATAATCCTCCGGTTTCTTCTTCGATACTGCTTTCCGCAGCATCCTGCATAGATTCCTGTCCACAAAGCTCATTGCATCCGGATCCCAGCTGCCCCGGCAATGAACCTCCATCCCCATGCG
>DEFE01000002.1:1062-64271 GCA_002350625.1 Lachnospiraceae bacterium UBA2860 | reverse complement strand
GGAATTCCTCAGGAAATTAAGGAAAATGCCTCAAAAAAATCCCCGGCACTGTTGCTGTGCCGGGGACTCTTTCATTCGTCAGGTCACTGTACGTCCCTGCTCAGCAGTTCTCAAGCCTCAGACGCAGTGCTTGTGCTCTCAGCCGCTTCCGCCTCGGACGCAAGCTCTTCAACGGCTTCTGCCGCGTCAGAAACTGCCTCTTCTGCTTCAGATGCCGCAGCATCTTCCGCATGGCCGACCACCTCGAGAGAAGTGATGTGCGGGTTCGGGCCTTCATACCAGTACAGGAAGCCTTCCACGTCGATGATCGAGCCGGGGACCAGGTCTTCGACTGCCTTGTAGACGTCGCTGTCCTTGTCGCACAGAGCGGATTCAACCGTGAACTGATATTCCTGGCCGTCAAGACGGACGTTGAAGTACAGGTCGTCGCCCTGCTGGCCGGAGCCGTCATAGTTGTAAAGGAAGGTCGTCGCGTCGCCTTCGGGCGTCTCGCTGGAAGCGAGCTCAAGGCCCTTGAACGCAACCTTCTTGTTCATTTCATTTGCAAGCTCGTCCTTGCCGAGGAGCTCTGTCGCATCCATTGCTTCAGCGACGTATGTGTCGCCGTCAAGCAGCTCGCAGGCTGCGTCGATGATCTCGACTTCGCCGGCCCATTCGGACTTGTAGCCGGTGACCTTGATCTTCTGGCCTTCGACAAGCGCTTCATACTCGTCTTCCGTGCACTCAAGCGCATAGATGAAGTACGCGCCGTCCTCGGACTGAGCATAGATGGAGGCTGTGCCATCAACCCACGCCTGCTTAGCCTGGACATAAGTCTCTACGCAGACCTTCGTGTCGACGTCCGCCGCTGCGAACTCTTCGAAAGTCATCACCGCGACTTCTTCATCAGCCGCAGCTTCTGCCTCGGAAATGGCACTGTCAACAGCTTCCGCCGCCTCGGAGACAGCTGCTTCTGCTTCGGAGGCAACATCTTCCGCCGCTTCGGAGACAGCCGCTTCTGCTTCGGAGACAACATCTTCAGCCGCCGCAGACACTTCGGAGACTGCTTCTTCAGCGCCGCCGAGGATGCCTTCGATCTGCTCTTTCACGTCAGAAGCCTTGCTCTCGAGCTCAGACTTCGCGCCTTCAACCGCTTCCTTAGCCTCATCGACTTTGCTGCCGATCTCGGACTTGATATCGCTAACAGCGCTGTCAACAGCTGCCGCCGCGTCTTTGCCTGCCGTCGCCGCTGCCGCTGCAAGACCTGTAGCAGCTGCCGCCACTGCGTTGCCGGCTTCTTCAGCCTCGGATACGACTTCTTCTGCCGCAGAAGCGACTTCTTCTGCTGCGGAAGCAGCTTCTTCTGCCTCGGAAGCAACTTCTTCTGCTGCGCTCTCCTCAGCCGCTGCTTCGGAAACAACGCTCTCAGCCTCTTCATCTGCTGCAGCTGCAGCATTTCCCGTCACCTCGATTGCCGTGATGTGCGGGTTCGGGCCTTCATACCAGTACAGGAAGCCTTCAGCGTCGAGAGTCGATCCGGGGACCAGTTCTTCAACTGCCTTGTAGACATCGCTGTCCTTGTCGCAAAGTGCGGACTCAACCGTGAACTGATAGACCTGGCCGTCGAGACGGACGTTGAAGTACAGGTCATCGCCCTGCTGGCCGGAGCCGTCATAGTTGTAAAGGAAGGTGGTCTCGTTGCCGTCCGGATCCTCGCTGGAAGCCAACTCAAGGCCCTTGAACGCGACCTTCTTGTTCATTTCATTAATCAGCTCGTCCTTGCCGAGAAGCTCTGTCACATCCTCCGCTTCCGCGACGAATGTGTCGCCGTCGAGCATTTCGAAGGTCGCGTCAGCGATCTCGACTTCGCCGGCCCACTCAGCCTTGTAGCCGGTGACCTTGATCTTCTGGCCTTCGGCAAGTGCATTATACTCATCTTCTGTGCAAGCCATTGCATAGATGAAGTAAGCGCCGTCCTCAGACTGGGCATAGATGGAAGCCGTGCCGTCCACGAACGCCTGCTTAGCCTGGACATAAGTCTCAACGCAGACCTTAGCGTCGACATCAGCCGCTGCGAACTCTTCAAAGCTCATCACGGCAACTTCTTCCTCAGCTGCGGTGCTCTCGGCAACCGACTCGGCCTCAGAAGCTGCGCTCTCGACCACTGATTCAGCCTCGGAAGCTGCGCTCTCGACCACTGACTCAGCCTCGGAAGCTGCGCTCTCGACCATTGATTCAGCCTCGGAAGCTGCGCTTTCGACCACTGATTCAGCCTCGGAAGCTGCGCTCTCGACCACTGACTCTGCCTCAGAAGCTGCGCTCACAACAGCCGCCTCTTCTTCAGAAGCTGCGCTCTCGACTGCCGATTCTGCCTCGGAAGCTGCGCTTTCGACCACTGATTCAGCCTCGGAAGCTGCACTCTCGACGACCGATTCTGCCTCGGAAGCTGCGCTTTCGACGACCGACTCTGCCTCGGAAGCTGCACTCTCGACTGCCGACTCTGCCTCGGAAACAACCTCTTCTGCTGCGGAAGCCGCCTCGGAAGCTGCGCTCTCGACTGCCGACTCTGCTGCAGAAGCCGCCTCGGAAACTGCTTCTTCTGCTGCGGAAGCCGCCTCGGAAGCTGCCTCTTCAGCCTCGGAAGCAACGCTCTCAACAGCTGCTTCAGCCTCGGAAGCTGCGCTCACGACAGCCGACTCTGCCTCGGAAACAACATCTTCCGCTGCGCTCGCCGCCTCGGAAACTGCTTCTTCCGCTGCGCTCGTCACCTCGGAAACTGCTTCTTCTGCAGCGCTGGCCGCCTCAGAGACCGCCTCAGCCGCTTCGGAAACTACCTCTTCCGCCGCGCTCGCCGCCTCGGAAGCTGCCTCTTCCACCGCGCTTGCCGCACCGGAGATCGCCTCCTCAGCTGCGGAAGCCGCTTTGCTGGCCGCCTTCGATGCTGTATCGCCGGAAGACCCGCAGCCCGCCAGAGCCGCTACTACCGCTGCCGATAATAACATCACACCCAACTTTTTCATTGCTTTGTTCTCCTTTTTGTTTCGGTGTTGGTTCAAAACCGCTGAGACATATTATACTTCTCTTGTTTTCGAATTACAAGAGTGAACAGGGGGACGGCTCCTCCGTTCATATCCTGAACAAAGAACCGTCCCCCTGTTCTTATTTTCAGCACGCCTACCGCTTTTTCTTCACCGTCGACACGCCCAGGTAAAGCAGGATCAGCACCCAGACCGCGATCAGGAGGCCGATCAGCCATTTCGCCGTCCCGGGCAGCGGCCCGAGCTTCTCCGGCACGCCCTCGTTCTTGCTGATCTGGTCGAGCCGGTAAAGCGAGGTCACCGATTTAAACAGCTCGTCGATGTATTTGTCGTCGACCTTCTCCTTCCGCCGCACCGACTTGGCGGTATTTTCGATCATCTGCCCGGCGGCGTCGCGCAGCGATGCCGAGCCGTTGAAGACCGGCGTCACGAAGGTGTTCTCCGTGTTCGAGAGGAGGAGCTCCGCGGCCTTGATCTTGATGGCGTAGTGCTCGGCGTTGTCCTCGCCGGCGCGCGAGAGGTAATCCTGGTACGCCGGGTCGTTCATCGCCTTCTGCGTGACCGGCACGTAGCCCTCGGTCTCGGAGTAGGCCGTCTGCACGTCGTTCGTCAGCAGGTACTGCATGAAAAGCCAGGACGCGAGCACCTCCTGCGGGTCGTCTTTATTGAAGATACACACCGACGGCCCCTGCGAGATCATCTGCGGCGCGTCCGGGTTGTACTGCGGCACCGGCCGCACCTCGGTCTCGAACTGCACGAGCTTGTCCGCGCTGATGTCGATGAGCGGCGCGTCGCTTCCCATCCAGGTCGCGCCCGCGGTCGAGTCGACGGCGAAGATGCACTGCCCCGCATTCAGGAAGTTCGCCGGATAGCTCGAGATCTTAAATGTCGAAAATGCCCCCGTCTTCACGTGGTCGGCGATAGTCAGCAGGATCTCCCTCGTCGTATCGTTGAAGATGCCGATCGTCCCGTCCGCGGACGAATACGGCGCGTCCTGCTGCTTCAGCATCTGGATCATCATGTTGTCCGTCGATTTATATATGAAGGGAATCATGATGTTCTGGCCGTTGACCGTGAAGGTGCCGTCGGCATTTTTCGCGGTCGCGGCGTCGGCGACTTCCCACACGAAGTCCCATGTGAGCACGTCCGGGACCGTATAGCCGAGCTTCTCGACGAAGGTCTTGTTGACGTAGCAGGCCTCGGTCGAGCGCATGTACGGCAGCGCATAGAGTGCCCCGCCGATCCGGCACTCCTCGAGGAACTGCGGCACGACCTCCGCCTCAGTGGGCGAGTCATAGGCGAGCTCGCTCCCGCCGAGCCCGTAGCGCCCGTCCTTCACGAGCGCGTCGAGCGGCACGACGACGTCCTGCCCGGTCATGTAGGTCGCGATGTGGTCCGGGTAAGTGATGCAGACATTCGGCGTCGTCTTTGTCGAGATGTTGGTGATGACGTCGTTGTAGATCTTGCCGTAGTCCGTGTAGAGGCGCATGTTCACGGTGATATTCGGGTAAAGCGCCTGGAAATCCGCGATCGCCTTCTCGTAGATCTTCGTCTGCGTCTTGTTGGTGTCGTTCTTCGCCCAGAAGCTGATCTCGTACTTCCGCCCGGTATCAAATGCCTCCGGCACCGCAAACTCCGGGAGCCCCCGCGAGCCGTGGCAGCCGGTGAGGAGAAGACACGCCGTCATGAGTAACAGAAGCATATGCCATGTTCGAAGCTTCATCCCTTCGTCCCCCCTCTCGACACGCCGGCCATGATTTTCTTGTGGAAGATCAGGAACAGTACGATGAGCGGAACGGAGATCACGACAACCGCCGCCATCATGGCAGGGATATTCTCCCGGCCGAAGCCATTTTCGCGGATCTCCTGGATGCCGTTCGACACGAGGAAATACCGCTCGTCGTCCGTGATGAGCCGCGGCCACACGTACGAGTTCCAGCACTCGATGACCTTTAAGATCATGATCGTGATGATCGTCGGGCGCGTCATCGGCAGCATGACCTTAAGGAGATATTTCAGGTCGCTCGTCCCGTCCACCTTGGCCGCCTTGTAGAGCGCGTCCGGAATCTGCTCGAAGTTCTCCTTCAGCAGATAAATATAGAAGACGGACGTGACGGACGGCAGGATGAGGCCGATATACGAGTTCCGCATCCCCCAGTCGGTGATCGTCACGAAGTTCGTGATGATGACGAGCTCGTTCGGGATCATCATGAGCGAGAGGAACAGCGTGAACACGAGGTTCTTGCCGGGGAAATCAAGTCTTGAGAACGCAAATGCCGCCGGCACGATCACGATCATCATAAGCCCCGTCGTGATCACGGTGAAGATCAGTGTGTTGAGGAAATACCGTCCCAGCGACACCGTCGTAAATGCGTCGATATAGTTTTGGATCGTCGGCGCGAGCGTGTAGAGCTTCGGGATGTACTCCGAGTTGTACGCGCTGTAGCTCTTGACCGACGAGAGAATCATCCAGTAGAACGGGAACAGCACGATCAGCGCCCACAGCACGAGGAGGACGTAAGTGACCGTCTTCCGCACGCGCTCGCGCGTCCGCGCTCTCCGCTCGATCTGTTCATAGCTCGATGCCTGATGCATGGTCTCCCTCCTTACGCGTAGGTCGTGTTCTTCCGGCTGACCAGAAGATTGACGCAGGTGATCGTGAGGACAATCGCGAACAGGATGATCGCGGCCGCCGCGGCGTAGGACGGGTAGCCGCCGCTGTCGCCGTAGAGCATGTCGTAGACATAGCCGACGATCGTGTTCATGCCGGCGGCATTTAAGTCCGTACCGAAGATTGCGACCTCGTCGCTGTAGGCCTTAAACGCCCCGATGAAGCCCGTGATGATGAGATAGAACAGCATCGGCGAGATCATCGGCAGGGTGATCCGCGTGAAGATGCGGAGCTTCGACGTCCCGTCCACCTTGGCCGCGTTGTAGTAAACCGGATTGACCGAAGCGAGCGCGCTGGTGAGGATCAGCACCTTGAACGGCATGACCACCCAAATCGTGTAGAAGCACATGACGAACATCTTCGCCCAGTACGGGCCGTCGATGAAGTCGATGCTGCTGCCGCCGAACCATTTGATGATCAGGTTGACGAAGCCGTCGGTATACGGCGTCTTCTGGAAAAGAATCATGAAGACAAGGCCTACCGCCAGCGTATTCGTCACGTAAGGCAGGAAATAAATCGTCTGGAACAGCTCCTTCAGCGGCTTGATCGAGTTGAGTCCCACCGAGATGAGCAGCGCGAGCCCCGTCGAGACCGGCACCGTGATCACCACGATGAGGAAGGTGTTCTTCACCGCCTGCAGGAAATAAGGATCGCGCAGAACGTAGCGATAATTATACGGTCCCGTGCCGAAGAACGTCTGCGAGGCGGAGTTGTACCCCTCCTCGAAGGAGTAGACGAAGACGTCGATCAGCGGATAGACCATGAATATGCCGAGGAAGATAAATGCCGGAAGCAGATACAGCCACGGTTTCCACTTACTTTGTTTCATATGCAGACCTCCATGAGCCGGGAATCATAAGCAGAAGACGATCCGGGCAGGAGACAGCCCCCCGTCCGGAACCGGTTCTTCATCAGAAACGGATCCGCTCTTCGGTTTCTTTATTGAACAGCAGCACCTTCGCGCTCTTCAGCGCGAAATGCACCTGCTTCGCCTTCGGGTCAATCTTGTTCTCCGCGCTGATGATCGACCGCACCGTCGCGCCTTCGAGCGAAGGATGCGTCGACACGACGCTCGTGTCGCGGCCCATGACCTCGACCCGCACGAGGTCCACCGTAAACGGGCCGTCGTCCTGAAGCACAAATCCCTCCGGCCGGATGCCGACCGTCACCGGTGCGTCCGGCACGCTGCCGACGGGAAGCACGTCCTCGCCGTTAATAAAGAGATGTCCGCCCTTCACCTCGCCGGCAAACACGTTGATCGCCGGCGTGCCGAGGAACTTCGCGACAAACAGATTCACCGGATCATCGTAAACATCCTGCGGCTTGCCGATCTGCTGCACGACGCCCGACGCCATGACGACGATGCCGTCGGATATACTCATCGCCTCTTCCTGGTCGTGCGTCACGAAGACCGTCGTGATGCCGGTCTCCCGCTGGATGCGGCGGATCTCCTCCCGCGTCTGCAGGCGGAGGCGCGCGTCGAGATTCGACAGCGGCTCGTCGAGCAGCAGCACGCGCGGCATCTTGACGAGCGCACGCGCGATCGACACTCTCTGCTGCTGGCCGCCGGAAAGCTCGGACGGCTTCCTGTCCATGAGCTGGTCGATCTGTACGAGCTTCGCCGCTTCGTCCGCCCGCTGATCCATTTCCGTATTCGAAAGCTTCTTGTCGCCCTTCAGGTTCTCAAGCGGGAAGCGGATGTTCTGGCGGACCGTCAGATGGGGATACAGCGCGTAGCTCTGGAAGACCATGCCGACGCCGCGGTTTTCCGGCGGCAGATCCGTCACATCGTCCTCGCCGAAGAAGATCCGGCCCTCCGTCGGCTTCTCCAGCCCGCAGATCATGTTGAGCGTCGTGCTCTTGCCGCAGCCGGACGGGCCCAGAAGCCCGATCAGCTCCCCGTCGGGAATCTCGAAATTAAAGCGGTCCACCGCGACCACTTCCTCCTTGATCTTCCGGTTCCGGTTCGGATAGCGTTTTGTCAGATCCTGCAATACGATTTTCATAGCCTTACACCTCGTCTTAAAGTTGTGTGAGCCGCTTATATTTTACCTTTTCCTGCCGCTTCTGAACAGGTCTTTTTTATGCTATACTTTGGATGCGGAGAAGGGGCGGAGCCGCCCCCTGTCCGGCTTAAATCGGAGGTGCCCCATGAAAGTAAAAATCTTTGCAGAAGCAAGCTTTACCGAACAGATGAAAACCGAGGTCGCTCTCTGGCGCGAAGAGAACCTCAAAGCCGTCCGCTACAAGAGCTACGACGACACCAAAATCCACGCGGTCTACGCGCTCAACCCGAACGCGCGCGGATCCGTCGTCTTCGTGCACGGCTTCACCGAATTCATCGAGAAATTCCTCGAGCCGCTGTACTACTTCTACGAGGAGGGCTACTCGGTCTTTATGTACGACCTAAGAGGCCACGGCCGCTCCGGCAGAAAAATCGAGGACGGCGAGAAAGTCTATGTCGGCAGCTTCGACGAATACGTTGAGGACCTGTGGTACTTCATCGACCACATCGTCGCGGAAAAGGAGCCGGATCTTCCGCGCTTCCTCTTCGGCCACTCCATGGGCGGCTGCATCAGTGCCCTCTTCCTCGAGCGCTACCCCGAGGTATTCAAAGCGGCCATCCTCACTTCGCCGATGCTGAAGGTCAACTTCGGCAACACGCCCGAGCTCGCGGCGGCGGCGATGGCGGCATTTTCGAAGATCATCGGCAGGGAGACGCATCCCATCCCCGGCGCGTCCTCCTTCAGCGCCAACCCGGACTTCGAGAACGCCTGCTGCACCTCCGAGGTGCGCTACAGCTGGGTGCTCGACCTCCAAAAAAAGCACCGCGCCTACCAGACCGTCGCCGCGACCTTCGGCTGGATCCGCGCCGCCATCGAGGCGACCGCGGAAGTCGAGGAAGGCGCCGCGAATGCGGCGATGCCGATCCTGCTCCTGCAGGCGGGCAACGACACGCTCGTCGACAACTCCGCCCAGGACAAATTCGCGCAAATGGCGCCGAACGTCACTCTCGTGCGCATCCCTGAGGCGAAGCACGAGATCTACCGCTCGTCAGAAAGCACACTGGAAACATACTACAAAACCATATTCGATTTTCTGGCTGCACAATGTTAAGTGACTGAACAGGGGACGGTTCTTCATCCGGTTCACCGGACGGAGATCCGGCCCCTGTGCCGATTTTTCCACCATCCTGCGAAGAAAGGATTCCGCCATGTCTACGTTTTATATGCCGACACGTGTCTACGAAGAAGCGGACGCCGTCCGCGCCCACGCGGCCGAGCTCGCCTCTTTCGGCAAAAAAGCCCTCATCGTCACCGGCCGCCGCTCCGCAAAAGCGAACGGCGCTTACGCCGACATCACCGCGGCGCTGGACGAGCAGGCCACGCCTTATGTTCTCTTCGACGAGGTCGAGGAGAATCCCTCGACGGAGACTGTCATGCGCGCCCGCGATTTCGGCCTCCGGGAAGGCGCCGACTTCGTCATCGGCGTCGGCGGCGGCTCCCCGCTCGATGCGGCGAAAGCGGTCGCCCTCATGATGCGCCATCCGGACAAGGACATCTCGTATCTCTACCACCCGGATGACGGCGCGCAGTCCGGCGGAGAAGGCGCCCTTCCCATCGCCGCCGTCCCGACGACCTGCGGGACCGGCTCGGAAGTGACCGCCGTCTCCGTGCTCACCGATCCCTCGCGCGGGATCAAGCAGTCCATCCCCCACAAGCTGTTCCCGGCCCTCGCCCTCATCGACGGAAAATACCTCCGCTTCGCGCCGGCGTCCGTCCTCGCCAATACGGCCTTCGACGCGCTCACGCACCTCATCGAGAGCGAGCTGAACAGCAAGTGCACTCCGCTCAGCCACATGTGTGTGGACGCTGGCCTTAAGACCTGGGCGCTCTCGCTCCCGGTCCTTAGGGGAGAGAAAGAACCGGACGACGCCGATTACCTGCATATGATGCGCGCCTCCATGATGGGCGGCATGGCCATCGCGCACACCGGCACGACCCTGCCCCACGGCCTCAGCTACCCGCTCACCGTAAAGCTCGGCGTGCCCCACGGCAAAGCCACCGCCTTCTTCACCGCGGGTTACCTGGCCTATGCGCCGGCCTCCGCCCGCGACTACCTGCTGCGCACGGCCGGCTTCACCTCACTGGGCGACTTCCGCGCCGTCTACCGGGCCGCCTGCGGCCCCATCGACGCGCCGCCCGAATTACTGGCCGCCGTGATCGAGGCCGCCGTTGACGAAACCGCGGCGAACCCCCGCAAGATGCAGCTCGCCGCCTACCCGGTCGACCGGGAGCTGCTCCGGCGCATTGCCTTCGACCGGGCACCGGACTGATCGTTTCCCACACACAACTTTCATGGTATAATAGATGCATCATTTTCCCGCACATTTCATGAGGAGGTAGCTATGTTTGGAAGTCGTAAAATTCAGGAACTGGAGTACAAGCTCCGCGAAGTCACGGACAATCTGGACAAGATCACCAAAGAGCGGAATGACCTCACGCAGAGGCTCTCTGAAGCCGACGCCAAAATCGCCGATCTGGAAGCGAAGGTCGCCGAATCCGAGCTCGAGCATCTGAAGGAGGACGCGCGCGCCACGCAGGCGCAGTTTGAAGGCCTGAAGGAGCTGTACACCCGCAAGGTCAAGGAATTTGATGACAGCATCGAGCAGCGGGAAGAAGACTTTGCGCAGGAAGACGCCCTGAAGCGCCACAACCTCGAAAATGAAATCCGCGACAACCGCCAGGCGAATCAGGAATATGTCGCCGGCACGGTCAAGCGCTTCAGCGAGAGCTACAACTACTATCTGAACCAGATCAAGCTCCTCATGGACGCGCTCGGCGATATCGCCAAGCACACGGGCGAAGCCCTCTTCACCGGCGAATACAGCGACCGCGATCTGATGACCTCGATGGGCGAGGAGATCGTCGCCCGCCTGAAGACAGACACGGATTCGCTCCGCACCGACGACAGCGGCCTCGTCCTCATCGGCACCCCGGAGGAAGCACAGAAGGAAGACGCGCCCGAAGCGCCGGACGATGAAGTCATCCTGGAAGCCGACCTCGCGGATGAAGTCAAAGAATCCGTCGAGGATACTTTTGGGGAAGTCTCCGACTTCGCCGACAATACCTTCGCAGAAGTCTCCGACTTCGCGGAAGACGCCGCCGAGGACATCGCCGACTTCACCGCGGCACCTGCAGAAGAAATCTCCGATCTCGCGGAAGACGCTGCGGAGAAGGTCGCCGACTTTGCTGAAGAAGCGAAAGAAGAAGCCTCAGGCTTTGCTGCAGATCTGGTTGAAGAGGCTGCGGATTTTTCTGAACCGAAAAAGTTCGACGAACCGTTCTGCGGCTGACCGCAGGCCGGCCCCGTTTCATTAGCACAAGGAGGTGCGAAATGACAGCCCAGGAAATCTATGAAGTATGGCTCGAAAAGCTCCCGGCCGGCGACCCGCTCCGCGCTGAGCTCGAAGCCATCCGCGGCAACGACGCGGAGATCACGGACCGCTTTTATCAGGAGATCGCCTTCGGCACGGCGGGCCTCCGCGGCATCTGCGGCGCGGGCACGAACCGCATGAACGAGCGGACGGTCGGACGCGCCACGCAGGGCATCGCCAACTACATCAAGAACTCCGGCGAGGACATCTCGCGCGGCGTGGCGATCGCTTACGACTGCCGGCATTTCTCCAAAGAATTTTCGGAAATGGCGGCCGAGATCCTGGCCGGCAACGGCATCAAAGCCTATCTCTTCCCCTCGCTCAGACCGACGCCGGAGCTCTCCTACGCGATCAGGAAGCTCGGCTGCGTCTCCGGCATCAACATGACCGCGAGCCACAACCCCAAGGAATACAACGGCTACAAAGTCTACTGGGAGGACGGCGCGCAGATCTCCGGCGAGATCTCCGACGGCATGCTCGCGGAAATTCAGAAGCTGGATATGTTCGAGACATTTGCGAAGATGTCTCTCGCCGATGCTAAAGAGAGCGGCCTCATCACGATGCTCGGCGAAGACATGGACAGAGACTATCTCGACTATGTCAAGTCCCTCGCCGAGCACGAGGGCGACGCGCTCGACCTCGACGTCCCCGTGGTCTACACGCCTCTGAACGGCGCGGGAAGCATCCCGGTCATGCAGATCGCAGCGGAGCGGGGCTTCCGGAACGTCCACATCGTGCCGGAGCAGAAGGATCCCGACCCGGATTTCACGACGGTCGGCTATCCGAACCCTGAAGATCCGAAGGCATTTGCGTACTCCGAGAAGCTCGGCGCGTCCCTCGGCGCGGAAGTGCTCATCGCCACCGACCCCGACAGCGACCGCATGGCGATCGAAATCGCGGACGGGCAGGGCGGCTACCGCTTCCTCAACGGCAACCAGACCGGCGGCCTCATCATCGCCTACCTCGCGGAGAGCCGCGCGGAGAAAGGCACGCTGCCGGAGAAATCGGCGCTCATCAAATCCATCGTGACCGGCAACTTCGGCGCGACCATCGCGCGCGCCCACGGCGTCGACGTCTTCGAGACCCTGACCGGATTCAAGAACATCTGCGGCAAGATCCCGGAGCTCGCCAGGGAAGGCTACGCCTACTTCTTCGGCTATGAAGAGAGCATCGGCGTCGCCCCCGGCGAAGAGGTCCGCGACAAAGACGGCGTCTGCGCGGCCATGCTCATCATGGAAATGGCGGCCTACTACAGGAAGCAGGGCATGAGCATCGCCGGCAAGCTGGAGCAGCTGTATCAGAAATACGGGTATTTCGCGGAGGATCAGGTATCCGTCGTCCTGAAAGGAAAAGAAGGCGCGGAGCGCATCGGGAGAATCATGGACGTCTTCCGCGGCGGCAAGCCGGCCGCCTTCGGCGCCATGAAGACAGCGGACGTCATCGACTACATCGGCGGCTACAAGGACATCCCGCCGCAGAACGCCCTGAAATTCGTGATGGAAGACGGCAGCTGGTTCGCGATGCGGCCGTCGGGCACGGAGCCCAAGATCAAATTCTACTACTACGCCGTCGCTGACGAGCGCGAGGCATCCGCCGGGCGGATCGACGCGATGCGCGGCGCGGTGACGGAGCTCATCGACTCCGTGGAATAAGCGGAGCGCGGACACTTAGCAGAAAGAGGACGATTCTTCATTCGGCGTCGGAACCTGTTGTTCCGGCATCCGGATGGAGAACCGTCCTCTTTTCATTTAGCCGATGGGAGAACCTCTCCCATCCACCTCTTACTTCTTCGCTTTCTTTCCGAGGTAAGCCTCGCGGATCTCCTCATTCTCAAGCAGATCCTGTCCGCTCCCGCTCATCGTGATCTGTCCCGTCTCCATGACGTAGGCGCGGTCCGCGGCTTTGAGCGCCATGTTCGCGTTCTGCTCTACGAGCAGGATCGTCACGCCCTGCTTGTTGATCTCGCGGATGATATCAAACACGCCCTGCACGACCAGCGGCGCAAGGCCGAGCGACGGCTCATCCATCATGATGAGCTTCGGCCGGCTCATGAGCGCACGCGCGATCGCAAGCATCTGCTGCTCGCCGCCGGAGAGCGTGCCGGCGCTCTGCCAGTTCCTCTCCTTCAGCCGCGGGAAGAGGTCGTAGACCCAGTTGAGGTCCGCCTCCAGGTTGTCCTTCCGCATGTACGCGCCCATCTTCAGGTTCTCGTACACCGTGAGGTTGACGAACACGCGCCGCCCCTCGGGCACGAGCGTGATCCCGTTCTTCACGATATTCTCCGTCGTCAGCCCGCTCAGCTCCTTATCCTGGAAAAGCACGCTGCCGCCGGAAGGCTTCACGAGTCCGACGATCGAACGGAGGGTGGAGCTCTTCCCGGCGCCATTTGCGCCGATCAGCGTGACCACCTCGCCCTCGGAGACGTCGAAGCTGATGCCGCGCACGGCCTGTATGCCCCCGTACGCGACGCTTAAATCCTTAATCGTAAGTAATTTACTCATCTTCCTGCACCCCCAGATACGCGCTGATGACCTTGGGATCGTTCTGAACCACCTCCGGCGTCCCGTGCGAGATCAGCCTGCCGAAATCCAGCACGTAGATCCGCTCCGAGATCTCCATGACGAGGTCCATGTGGTGCTCAATCATGAAAATGGTAAGGTTGAAATCATCGCGGATCTGCCCGATGAAATCCGTCAGCTCCACCGTCTCCTGCGGATTCATGCCGGCCGCCGGCTCATCGAGAAGCAGGAGGCTCGGCTTCGTCGCGAGCGCTCTCGCGATCTCGAGCCGCCGCTGCTTGCCGTAAGGCAGAGACGTCGCGAGCTCGTCCCGCACGTCGTTGAGGCCCAGGATGCCGAGCAGGCGGTCCGCCTCGTCCCGCATCGCCTTCTCCTCCGCGCCGTTTAAATGCAGCGTCGCGGTGAACAGGTTGCTCGTGCGGCGCACGTGCTCCGCGATCAGGATATTTTCGAACACGGTCTGGCTCTTGAAGAGCCGGATATTCTGAAATGTTCTCGCGATCCCCAGCTTCGTGATCTTATCCGGCGTCGGCATGAGCGTCTTCATGTAGTCGCCCGCGTGCTCGCCCGTATAGAGCTTCTTCATCTTCCCGCGGGGATGATTTTCGACGATCTTCTTTCCCTCAAAGGACACGGCGCCGTTCGTGGGCGGATACACGCCCGTGATGACGTTGAAGGCCGTGGTCTTCCCCGCGCCGTTCGGCCCGATGAGCGAGACGATCTCGCCGCGGTTCACCTCAAGGTTCAGGTCGTCCACCGCCACCACGCCGCCGAACTGCATCGTGACGTGCTCGACTTTCAGTACGTTGTCACTCATTGGCGCTGCCTCCCTTCGCTTTCTTATCCGCGGAGCGGCCGAAGATGCGCCGCACGGAGAATTCATTCGTGCCCATGATGCCCTTTCTGAAGAACAGCACGATGATCATGATGATAACCGCGAAGACGACCTTCCGGAAGCCGGAGCGCAGAAGCGGCACGCGCACGTCGCCGATATACATTTCCGAGTCGAGGAAGCGGAGCACCCATTCGGACAGGATGATGAAGAGGAAAGAGCTGATGCAGCTTCCCGTGATCGATCCGATGCCGCCGATGACGACGATCAGAAGAATCTCATACGTCATCGCCGACTTGAACATCGCGGCCTGCACGGACGTCTGATACATCGCGAGCAGCGCCCCGGAGACGCCGGCGAAGAAGGAGCTCACCACGAATGCGATCTGCTTGTGGTGCGCGAGATTGATGCCCATCGCCTCCGCCGCGACTTCGTCGTCGCGGATCGCCTTGAAGGCGCGCCCGTATGTCGAATTGATCAGCATCACGATGAGCGCGATGCAGACCCCCGACGCGATGAAGTAAAACAGCAGGCTCTTGTAGCTCGGATAGCTTCTTAAAAGGTTCGATCCGTTCGTGATCGGGCCGAGCTTGTCCCACTGGAAGATCGCGCGGATGATCTCGGCGAAGCCGAGCGTCGCGATCGCGAGGTAGTCGCTCTTAAGGCGCAGCACCGGAAGTCCGATGAGGTAGGCGAATATGCCGGCCATCACGCCCGCGAGCACGATCGCAATGATCGGGTGCAGCGCGAACTGGATGAGGCCGCCGTTAAAGTACATGTACACGTTGGCCCTGTCGGCCACCGGGATGGTCAGCACGCCGTAGGTGTAGGCGCCGACCAGCATGAAGCCGGCCTGCCCGAGCGAGAAAAGCCCGGTGAAGCCGTTCAGAAGATTCATCGACACGGCGACGAGCGCATAGATCGCGCCCTTCTTCAGCACCGTGAAGATCATATGCGTCGAAGGAAGCGTCTGCTCCAGGATGAAAAGGACGAGGAGTAGCGCGCCGATGAGGACGACATTTATGACAGTTTCTGTTTTTCTGCTCATCTTCCGCCCTCCTTTCTCAGACCTTGTCCGCGGCCGCTTCGCCGAAGAGACCCGTCGGTTTAAAGATCAGCACGATGATAAGAAGCGCAAATGTGAACGCGTCCGAGAAGGTCGTCCAGCCGAGACCCTTGATGATATTCTCGACGATACCGATGAGGAACGCGCCGATCACCGCGCCCGGGATCGAGCCGATGCCGCCGAACACCGCGGCGACGAAAGCCTTAAGGCCCGGCATCGCGCCGACCGTCGGCGTCACGCCCGTGTAGTTGGAGAAGAACAGAAAGCTGCCGACTGCCGCGAGGAAGGATCCGATGATGAAGGTGAAGCTGATGACGGAATTGATCTTGATGCCCATCAGCTGCGAGGTCTCGAAATCCTTAGAGGCCGCGCGCATCGCCATGCCGATCTTCGTCTTCTTGATGAGGAAGACGAGTCCGATGACGAGCAGGATGACAAGCGGCGGCGTGATCACGGTGACGCGCTTCGTCGTCACGCCGAAGACCGTGATGACGTCGGAAATCCACGGAATCGTGGGGTACTGCTGCGCGAGGCCGCCCGTGATATAGAGAGCCAGGTTCTGCAGCAGGTACGAGACGCCGATCGCAGAGATCATGACCGACATACGCGGCGCGGAACGCAGCGGCTTGTAGGCAACCCGCTCGACGAGGAAGCCGATCAGCACCGTCGCCACGATGACGAGCGGGATGCAGACGTAGATCGGCAGCACCGTCGACGCGTACACCATGATGAGGCCCGCGCACATGAAGATATCGCCGTGCGCGAAATTGATAAGTCGCAGGATGCCGTATACCATGGTATATCCGATCGCGATCAGCGCGTACTGACCGCCCACGGATATGCCGGCCATCAGATAAGGCAGATTTCTGCTTAGCCAATCCATAGAATGAATCTCCTCCCGGAAGCAAAGTTCCGAAGTGTATCTTTCTGTTTCCGGATGCGAAGTCTGTAATCCTCATGCTTCGCATTCGGAAACATACTTCAGCTCCTGTCGCAATACGGGCTGCCCTTAAAAGGCAGCCCGCAAAAGTTCGATCTGTTTACGGTTTCACTTTTCGAAAATGCCTTATTCAGCGACCGTCTGGACACTCACGAAGTCCCAGGCGCCCGTTTCCGTATTCGCGCTCTTCACGAATGCGGAATCTCTGACGGCATCGCCGTTCTCCGGCTCGAATTCGATGTGACCGGACACGCCGTCATAGGTCGTTGTCCAAAGCGCTTCGTTCACAGCTGCGGGATCCGTGGAGCCGGCGTTCTTCAGCGCCTCAAGCGCCACGAAGTAAGCGTCATAGCCCATCGCCGTCACAGCCGCCACCGTGTCGTCGCCGCCGTTGTTCGCAAGGTTCTCCGGCTTGGAATTGATGAATTCCTTGACGCCCGCGTCGAAGTCCGGATCGCCGCCTTCCTGATAGAAGGTCGTGACGTAGATCTGCACGTTCTTGCCCTTCGCCGCGTTCAGGATGACGTTGCTGTCCCATGTGTCGCCGGCGAGAAGCGGGATCTCAAGACCCTGCGCAGCCGCCTGCTCGATCGTGTTCGCAGCCGCCTCTGTGGAGGTCGGTGTGAAGAAGACGTCGCAGCCTTCATTTTTCGCGTCCGTGATATAGGATGTGAAATCGCTGTTGCCTTCCGGGAAGTCAGCCTTCACGACTTCGCCGCCGAGGCCTTCAAACGCCTGCGTGAAGTAGAAAGCAAGACCCTGTGAATAGTCGTCGCCGAGCTTCGCGAGAACGTACGCCTTCTTGGCGCCGAAGGTCTCGTTTGCGAAGTTCGCAAGAACGCTGCCCTGGAACGGATCGAGGAAGCAGATGCGGAAGTAGTGCGAATTGCCCTGTGTGACCTGCGGGTTCGTGCAGGTGACGCCGATCGCCGGGATGCCGCCCTCTTTGAAGATGTCGGAAGCCGCGATGGAGACGCCGGAGCCATAGGAGCCGAGCACGACAGACACGCCGTCGCCGACAAGCTTCGAAGCCGCGGACGGGCCCTTGTCGTTCGAGGACTCGTTGTCGACCGGGTCAAGCTTCACTTCATATTCCGTGCCGCCGATCTCAACCGTCGGAGCAACCTCGTTCGCGTACTGCATGCCGAGCATTTCCTGCTTGCCGCCCGCGCCGTTGTCACCGGACGCCGGCTCGTAGATACCGATGGTCACCGTGTCGGCGAGGACCGGTACGGCCGCGACAGATACAGCAAGAAGACCAGCTGCGACAGCAGAAAGAATCCTTTTTTTCATAATAGTACTCTCCTTTTTATTTGTAACGCATTGCCGCTTTAAAACTACATAGCGAAACTATACCACTTGCATTAAAAATATTCAAGCACTTTAACCTTGCCCCGGCTCGCGATCATTGTCGATGAACTGAAGAGCAATGAGCGCAGCGGTCGGGAAGACCAGGATGAAGATCAGAAGGTTGAACCAGTTCGTCCCCACATTCTCCTTCGTGTAAGCGTACTTGGGATTGTAATTGAGCGTGACGGCCTTCTCCTGCAGGAGCTGCTGCACCTGCTCCTTCCCGACGACGTCCAGCATCTCGCCGAGCGTCGTCTGAATCGTGACGCCCTTGTCCCTGTACGGCTGCAAATCTTCATTGGCGGCCGCGAAGTCCGCGATGTCGCCGATCGTGAGGTCGACGCCGAATTCCACCTCCCTGTAGTCCTCAAGGATCCCCGTGTCCTTGATCACCGACAGGATGTCACCGACCGTGAGCACGCTGATGACCGGCTGCTTTCTCACGACTTCGAAGTTGGGATCGTCCATGAGGCTGTCCATCGCCTCTCCGACCGTCATCACTCTGCCGATCTTCATGCTGCGGAAAGCGGCGATCTTCGGATTGCTCTCGTCGGTCAGGAGGTCGAGGACCTGTCCGAGCGTGATGGTCTCATTGATCTCCGTCTCGTCCATCATCTCGAGCACGTTCGTCACCATGGAAAACTCCCGGGAGTTGATATCCGCCTGGGCGCGCATCGCCGAGAAGGAAGGGCTCGAGATGGACAGCACCGTGAACTGCTTCACCATCGACGGGAACGGAATCAGCCCCTCGGAGAAGACCAGCTGGAAAATCAGCACAAAGGGCAGGATCATCAGCGCCGTGACCGGCGTGTGGACGATGGAAGAGATACAGAAAGCCATCATGTCAGCCGCAAACGTGGCCAGGAAGACCGTGATCCCGAAATCCGCGATAAACCACGGCGTGAAGAGGCCCGGGCCGGAATAGTCCATGCCGACCTGCCGCGTCACGGCCAGCATCACGCCGGTCTCCACGAGACACAGCAGCAGCTGGAACAGAATGTGCGCGGCGACATAGGCGGACATATGAAGGCCCTCCCTGTGCTCCTCGCGTATCAGATCCCGCTCTCTCGCGACGATGTGGATCGAGTTGTAGCATCCGTTCCAGATGCACACGATCGTCATCGCGTAAGCCCCGGTGAGCGTCAGCTCCATCGTCGAGCGGAACCCGCCTTTCACGGCCAGCCCGACAAGTCCCGAAAGAATCGCAGCCATCGGAAGCGTCAGCCAGTCTCTCTTTTTCACGAACATGTAGCCGAAGCGGACAAAATGGCTCCCGAGCTGCCGGAAGAATCCCCCGGCGTGCATCTTCAGGCGGTCGTCCGCCGCGCGCGCGCGTTTCTCCTCCGCGCTCTCTTCGATGTGTACAGGCTGGTAGCGGCTGCCAAATCCCCAGATCAGCATCGGGATGATGCAGATGCCGTCGACCATGCAGGGGACAAGCCACCATTTCTTGTGAAGGCCGTACTGCCGGATGAGTCCGGAGAAGATCCGGATGTTATAGATGAAATGCATGAGCAGCAAGCTCATGAGCAGAATCGCGATCAGCGGCATAAGAGACGTCAGCAGCGGGTTGTCGAGGCCGCCTTCCTTTGAGAAGAACAGCGCCGCTTCACTGAGCGCCGTGGTGACCACGGCGATGATGGCGAAAACTCTGCCCTCCGCAGGTTTCCCCGCGGCGAGGCCCAGTTGGAACTCCCGCACCCACGGCACAAACGCCAGTTTCGCGTTAAGGCCTGCTTTCGCGAGCAGCCGCCACGCGCCGATCATATAGAGCACCTTGATCGCGATATACCACGGGGTCGCCGCGTCGAAATACAGTGTCAGTAAAAATCGAAAAAATAAATCCATGTCACTCCTTCATTATGCCGCCTCAGCAGCGGCTTCTTCGCTATACTCCTCCACAAGGGCGTCATAAGCGCCGATCGACGTGTCGAAGAGGGCCAGAAGCTCCTCCTCGCCGATCATGCCGCGCTCATTCTCCTTCACGCCTTCAAAATGCACGGCGCAGCGCACCGGCGGCTCCTCAAGGCTCAGCGGCGTGATCGCGCGGAGCTGCTCCGTGTTCTGATAGACGAGCTCCGCTGTCCACGCGGGCGCGCCATTTTCGTCGAGCCAGCGGGAAAACACCAGCTTCACGCCGATGGGCGTATGCTGCTCCACCGTATCCGGCAGCAGATATTCTTCCGCGCCGAGAGCCGAGAGGACACTCGCGAGGTTGGAGTCGTGGCCGCACAGGAAGCTGAATCTGCGGCCCTCTTTCGTGAGCTCCGAGCGGATCTCCATCAGCAGCGGATGCGCCTCGTTGACGGCGAGCAGCGGCATCCCGAACAGCATATCCGTATATTTGTCCACAATCCCATGCAGCGACTGCCAGTCCTCCATGGTCAGGTCGTGGCCGAAGGCCGCTTCCTTCGCGTCCGCCGTCTCGTAAAACTGCAGGGTGAGCGCGTCTGCCACGGAGGTCGCGGTCCTGATCGGGCCGTTCATAGAGGGCTCCGCGCCCTCCGCAAGTTCGACGACCGAATCATCCTCGAGGAGATTCCCGTAGGTGCCTGCCTCGTAGGCCTCGCTCTCTTCCATATCCGTCACATCCATGAGCAGCGTGATGGCGTCCATGAGACCGGCGTGTATGCCCCTCACCCCGGCGATGCCGCCCATGGCTGCGATCTGCTCCTGCACCGCCTCCGCGTAGGACGGGGAGATGAAGGTCAGCACCGGATTAAAGGTCGGATCCATCGTGTCATAGTCCGCATGCCTCTCGACGGGAATATTGCCCACCGGCAGAAGACCCGCGGAGAAATAGGTGGCCGTGGCCTGTGTGCGCTGCTTCGCATTGGCGTAGAAGCGCACCTCGCCGTCCTCCGGCATGTAATTCTCGGGAAAGAGGCCCTCCTTTTCGAGCCACAGCCGGAAGTACTGGCCCATCGTGGTCTCGAGCAGTGCGCCGCGCAGCGACAGCTCGCTGGGGTTGCTGGTCCACTTGAACCAGGCGTGAGGCGTGATATCGCCAAGAAGCGATCCGCTGCCGGACATGGGCGAGCGGATATTGTGCCGGCTCAGCACCACCACGCGGTCCAGCGTATAAGTATCTTCCTGCGCGTCAGCCGGCGCTTCCGCAAAAACCTGCACTGACATAAGCAGGATAAGCAAGGCTATCCCCACCAAACGTTTCATCATTTTAATCTCCTTCTTAGCTGCTGATCCCCGGCACATATGTGCCCTTCCGAAAGCAGAATACCATTCTTCCAATTAGATGACAACTGATGCCAAACTTAGATCCGTTCGCCATGGCACGGCAGCAGATCACGGGCTCTGTTCCGTTTTCTATCCAGAAGAGCCGAAAGAGCGGCTTTTCATGCTCCCGCCGGACCGGTTTTTAGTATATACTACTATGATAATGGCATCACGAATCAGATGCAATTGCTAAAGGCGTATCGCCCTCACGAGGGCTTATGGACATGCCGACACACATCTGGGTTGAGGCAGAACAGCATTTTAGATGAGAGGGAATGCGATGGAATCAGAAGCAAGATTGACAAGACTGGCCTCCTGCGCCGGCTGCGGCGCGAAGGTGGGCGCCGGCACACTGGCCGCCCTGCTGGAGAATTTCAAAACCCGCACGGACCCGCGCCTCATCGTGGGCTTCGACAAGAGCGACGACGCCAGCGTCTATGTCGTAAATGAAGACACGGCGCTGATCCAGACGGTGGATTTTTTCCCGCCCATCGTGGACGACCCGTATCTCTTCGGGCAGATAGCGGCGGCCAATGCCATTTCCGACATCTACGCCATGGGCGGAGAGCCGCGTCTGGCGCTGAACCTGATGTGCGTAACCGAAGGAATGGAAGAGGCCTGGATCCGCGAGATCCTGCGCGGCGGCTACGATAAGGCCTATGAGGCCGGCGTCATCATCTCCGGCGGACACACGATCAGCGGCAGCGAGCCTCTCTACGGCCTTGCGGTCACGGGGTTCGCCGCGCCGGATGCGATCCGGAAAAATGCGGAGGCGAAGCCCGGCGACGTGCTGATCCTGACGAAGCCGCTCGGCGTCGGCATCCTGACGACAGCCGCGAAGGCGGGACTTGCGGACAAGGCGCTGATGGACAGGATCTATCAGCAGATGACGAGACTCAACAAAGACGCCTGCCGGGCCATGCAGCACTATCGCGTGCACAGCTGCACGGATGTGACGGGCTTCGGGCTCATGGGGCACAGCTGCGAGATGGCGCAGGGCAGCGGCGTGACGCTCCACCTCATGACGGGGAAAATCCCCTTTCACGCGGAAGCGCTGGAAATGGCGGATATGGGACTCGTCCCGGCGGGCGCCTACAGGAACCGGAACTTCGCGCAGGCTTCTGCCAAAGTGCGGGGCGACGTGCCGAGAGCGCTGCAGGATATTCTCTACGATCCGCAGACGAGCGGCGGCCTTCTCATCGCCGTGGACGAGCGGGACGCGGAGGCGCTGCTCAAAGAGCTGCACGCTTCGGTGCCCGAAGCAGCCGTGATCGGCTACGCGGCGGAGAAAGAAGAAAAGGCGCTGATTCTGGAGGGATGAAATCTTTGTATTCTCATTCCTCAAAACACACGGCAAGAGCCGGTCAGATCTCTCCGACCGGCTCCGGTATGATTCCGGACACTGCGCTTTCGCTTCAGACCTCCAGCTCCCGCAGATGCTGCGGCGTGATGCCGGCCGCGCGGAGCAGTTCCTCCACATGCACCCTGTCCGCCGGCGGCGCGCTCCACGCGAGTCCGCAGCCCGCGCTGATCTCCTTCGGGAGCGGGATCAGGCGTCCCTCCGCACCCTGCCGCATGCAGTAGTCTTCAAAAGCCATGGCGTCATGTGTCGACGAAAATGCCACAATCATCCGCCTTTCCTTCTTTCTCATGGCCGGATGATGAGGCCCGCCTGCATCTGTGCCTCCACGATATCGTACATATTGGAGACGATGCCCACCTGCAGCTTCTCTTTAAGTCCGTAGAAATCCAGGCAGGTCCCGCAGGTCATGACGACGGTGCCGGCCTCCTCGAGGCTCTTCAGGTCCTTGATGGTATCCGGGTCCTCCGTGGTCAGATAAGCGCCCGAATTATAGCAGATCACCTTTTCCGGCGCCTCGTCCTGATTGGTCAGGGCGAAGATGAACGCCTTCATCAGCTTCTTCCCGAGCTGCTCGTCGCCGCTGCCCATGGTGTTCGCGGACAGGACCACGACCTTGCCTCCCTTTGCGGGAAGCGCGCAGCTGACGGCCTCCGCGGGAACTTCGGCTTTGCCGGCAGCTGCGGCCTTCACCTGCATGACCACCGTATATTCCTTTTCCCCGTTCTTTTCGGAAGTCACCGCAAAGCCGTTGTGCTCGCCGAGTCTCGTCAGGTTCTCCACGGCGGTCTCGTTGTCTACCTTCACGGACAGAGTTCCGTCTTCCGTAAAGCTCTCGATGGCCTTCTTCGCGTTGATCACGGGAAGCGGGCAGGCCATGCCCATACAATCAATTCTTTTTTCCATAACACACATTTCATCCAATCGTCGATGATGTTGATTGGATTTTCCTTTCTCCCGGGTTCTCCGGGTTATTCCGGTTTCTCCTCTATTCCGTTTTCACCTTGTCTATAGAAGCACTTCAGCGATCTGCCTGACGGCAGAAGCCGCGGCATCAGCATCCGCAGCCGTGTTGAAGTAACCGAAGCTGAAGCGCACGGCACCCTGCTTTTCCGTGCCGAGCGCCTTGTGCATAAGGGGCGCACAGTGCGCGCCCGCCCGGACCGCGATCCCGTAGCTGTAAGAGAGCTCGTCGGAGACCAGGGCCGAATCGAGCTCCCCGATATTCAGCGTCACGATGGGGCACCTGTCCGAAGCCGAAAAATCGCCGTACACCCGGACCTCCGGAATGGCGCTGACCGCTTCATAGAACTGCATGGCCAGCCCCAGCTCATGCGCGTGGATCTTCTCAAGGCCCGTCTCTTCAATAAAGTCCAGCGCCGCGGAAAGACCCGCGATGCCGTGCCCGTTCAGCGTCCCCGCTTCAAGCCGCGTCGGATACTCCCGGGGCTGCGCAGTCAGATACGACTGCACGCCCGTCCCGCCGACTTTAAACGGCTCTATCTCTATGTCGCCGTTTATTAAGAGCCCGCCGGTTCCCTGCGGTCCCATGAGGGACTTGTGGCCCGTAAAGCACAGAATGCTGATCCCGGACCGCACCATATCGATCGGGACGCTCCCCGCCGTCTGCGAGGCGTCCACAATCATGAGGAGTCCCTTCGCCCGCGCGATCTCTCCGATCCTCCGGATATCAAGCAGATTTCCGGTCAGGTTGGATGCGTGCGTGCAGACGATCGCCTTCGTCTCCGGCCGGATGAGCCGCGCAAAATCCTCGTAGTCCACGCAGCCCTTTTTGTCTGCGGGCACGATGGACAGCGCCACGCCCCTCCCTTCACTTGCCCTGTACAGCGGGCGAAGCACCGAATTATGCTCCAGCACCGTCGTGATGACGTGATCGCCTTCCCGGAGCGTCCCGCTGATGGCGATGTTAAGCGCCTCCGTGGAATTATTCGTATAAATCACCTGCTCCGATTTCGGGCAGCCGAAAAAAGACGCGAGCTTTTTGCGGGTCCGATAGATCACGCGGTTTGACTCAAGCGCGCCTTCGTGCGCGCCCCGCGACGCGTTGCCGAGAGATGTCAGCGCTTCCGTCACGGCGCTGACCACGCCGGGAGGCTTCATCATCGTCGTCGCAGCATTATCCAGATATATCACGATGTGTCTCCTTGTCAGCAAGATCGGCCATGCCGGCGGAACCTGCAGCGCCGGCAGTCCCTGTCACGCCAGCCGTCATGGCAGTCCCTGTCACATCAGCCGTCACGGCAGAGCCTGGCGCATCAGCCGTCACGGCAGAGCCTGCTGCATCAGCAGTACCGGTCCCGCCTGGGCTGCAGCGGGTTTTCGACAGGCACGATGCTGTGAAAGACGGCATTTTCGTTTTGAATCACCTGCTTCGCCCGCTCGATCTCCTCGGGGCCGACGAGCAGCGACATGCCGCAGCAGAGCTGGCCGCGGGCAGCGGCAGGCGCCGGCGCGATGCGGTTCCTCACACCGGCGTCATCCAGCTTGTCGTGCAGGGCCAGCCCCTGCTCGTAGTTTTCAAACAGAATATAATACTTCAGGTTCATCCGTTCAGCATTTCCACAAAGGCCTCGATGCGGGTTCTCAGCTGCCCTGCGTCGGAATCCTCGTAGTCCGTCTCGAGTGAAAGGACCGGGATGCCCTCCTTCTTCAGGGCCTCCGCCACCGACTTCTTCTCGATGTCATAGAGGCCGCAGAACTTCAGGCTGCAGTCGATCACGCCGTCCGCCTTGTACTCCTTCGCGAGACGGATGATATCCTCGATGCGGCCGGGGTTCGGCGTGAAGCAGGCGCAGTTGTTCTTCATATAGCGCTTCGAGAGGGCCATGAAGAGCTCGTCGAGCGTCTCGCCGCTGTCATCCACGAGATTCTCGAAGTAGCGGGTGCCCGTGCACATCTCTTCGCAGACGACCGCAGCGCCGCTCGTCTCGATGATGTTGTGCAGCTTCCAGTTCGGAACCGCGAGCGGCGTGCCGGTGATGAGGATCCGCTTCGTGCCAGCGGGAACCACGCTCACGCCGTCTTTGATTCTCTGCTCCAGCTCGTCCGCCAGGCGGTTGCACATCTGCGCGCATCTCTCCGGATCATCGAAGAAGGAGATCTGCGTCATGAGCAGCGCGTCGCGGCCGGAGATCGGAAGGCATTCGCTCTTGCGGGCGTCGTAGACCCGCTTCATCGCTTTCCTCTTTTCATTGACGATGCGGATAGCTTCCTTCAGCTTCTCCACGGTCAGTTTATTTCCGGTGATCTCTTCTACCTTAAGCGCAAAGTCCGCGATCTCTTCCTTCCATTTCTCGATATCCTTCGGGCGCTTCATCTGCGGCACGTCCATGATGAGCATGGGGACGTCCTGTCCGAGAATCTCATACGCCTTCTTCTTGCCGTCGCAGGTCGTCTCGCCGACATACACATCGGCGATCCGGAAGAAGGGACATGTCCGGCCGAGGCGGGCGCCGACAGAAGCCTTAATCAGCGGGCAGGTATTCTTCGGCAGCACGGCCTCGCCGCCCGGAACCCAGAACTGGGAACCGCCGCACAGTCCCGTCACGATGCCGTTCGCCGCGATGACCACCTCATCGGGAACAAAGACGCAGAAAGTACCGAACACCTTGCGGCCTTTCTTCTGTTCCTCGATCAGCTCCGCCGGGCGGATGCCGTGCACCTCAGAGATGACCAGATCCCAGAAGTCCATCGCCTTCGGGCGGTTCTCCTGTGACATGAACACATCGCCTACGGCGACGGGCAGCACCTGGCACAGCGTGTCGTGGCTCTCCAGATCCATCCCCAGGTCTTCCCACATCTTTACATAGTCTGCCATTGATTGCGTACCTCCTTACGCTTTATAAAGTCAGCGCACACAGCGCCGCTCCAACCGCTCACAAAGCCAGCGCATACAGCGCCGCTCCAACCGCTCCTGCAAATCGCGCGTCCGGCTGCGTCCGCACCTCCCGTCCGAAAGCTCTGCCGAGCCTTTCCGTGACAAAAGGAAAATCACAGAGCCCGCCGGTCAGATACAGCGGCTCCTTTCCCGGTGCCATCTTCCCGGCCTGGATTTTCACCTTCTGCGCGATCGAATCGACCACGGCCCACGCGATGTTCTCCCGCGGCGTCCCGCGGCCGATCAGGTTGATCACCTCCGACTCCGCGAACACCGTACACAGCGAACTGATCCGCGTCTCACTGCCCTTCTCCGCCATTTCACATAAGCCCGCAGGCGTCACCGACAGCGTGTTGGCCATCACTTCAAGGAAGCGGCCGGTCCCCGCGGAGCACTTGTCGTTCATGGCGAACTCCGAGACCGCGCCATTTTTGATGGCAATCAGCTTCGTGTCCTGTCCCCCGATGTCGATCACCGTGAGATCCTTCACGCCGAACAAAGCGGCCGCGCCCTTCGCGTGACAGCTAATCTCCGTCACGCATTTATCCGCAAAAGGCACCGAGATGCGCCCGTAACCGGTCGCCACGAACCTTGCGTCACTTCCCTCTTTCAACAGATCCGTCAGATCGCGGCGGATCGCCTCCGCCGTCTCCACGCTGCTCCATCCGGTCGGCCGCAGATCGCGCCAGAGAATCTCTCCCTTTGCATCCGTCACGATCGTCTTTGCGCAGGTGGAGCCGATGTCGATCCCGACCCCGTATCTTACGCCATTTTCTTCCATGAAACGCCGCTCTCCTGTCCGCCGTCTGCCCGTCACCGCTCCCGGCCCGCTTCCTCTTCCTGCGCGTGCACGACAGGCATAAAAGAAGCGCCGTACGTCTTCATAAGGCGCTCTGCTTCCTCCGAAAGCTTCCTCTCCATCTCCCGGAAAGCGCACACCGCCGTCTCCCCGGCCTCCGTCAGAGACGAGCTTCCGCCGTTCCTTCCCCCGCTCACCCTCGTGATCAGGTTCACGCCCATCTCCTTCTCGGCCCGGTTAATAATCCTCCACGCCTTCGTGTACGACATCTTCATCTCGGCCGCCGCCGCCTGGATGGAGCCCGTCGCCCGGATCCTCTCCAGAAGCTCGCAGATCCCCGGGCCGAAAAAACGCTCCTCCCCATGGATCGTCAACTTGACTCTTGCCGTATGTACCATTTTCTGATGATTTTGCATGATTCTCTTCTTCATATACCGTTATTTATCTGAAAAAATAACCAAAAAGATCATAACACGGGCATCTGCCCGTGTCAATTTACGTACTTTTTAGGCATAGGGTGACTTAATGCAAATCCTGAAATCGGCAGACTTAAACAATGCGGCCGGAATGCCTTTTTAATGCGAGCGAGCGAAAATCATCCATGCGTTCTCTGTACAGCTGGATGCCGCTGGCAAGGCCGGTCCCGAGCAGAATAAAAAGGCCGAGGACGACCAGTCTGATGACGATGATTTTAAGGAGTGACTTCTTTATTTATATCTGTGCTTATGATTATTTACCATCTGCGTCGAAGTTTTTATATGCTATACTGTAGTATAGCATAAAGGAAGCGGGCCCATCACTTTTTCCGCGCCCGCTTCCGCAAAACATGTCCTGTACAAACATATGGATCAGCAAATGATTACATGATGAAGGAGGCAGTAAAGTGAAAAAAGCAGCAATTGGTATTCTAATCACGGCATTATCAGCAGCCTGTCCGGCCTCGGCTATGGCAGACGAGCCCGTCATCGATGCGGTTCCGGAAGAGATTTTGCTTGAAGAAGAAGCGGATTCTTCCGAACTGAACGCCGATGATCTATTCGGCGCCGCAGACGACAGTGCTTATGAAGTCGTTTTTGACGAGGCCTTTTCGGAAACGGACGAGACGGTCGGGACGGACGAGACAGTCGAAGCGCCCGAAGAACTGTCAGAGGACGCGTTCATCGGGGAAGAGGCTGCCGATGCGCCGGAGGAACTGCTTGAAGAGAGCGGCGGGGAAGCGCTTCCCGATGACATTTTCGAAGAGGAAGGGACAAGCGCGCTCGTCGGTGAAGGCGAAATCACAGTGAACGAGACCACCTTCCCGGACGAAAACTTCAGGAACTATATACTGGCCAATGTTGCCGGCGACGACGGCATCTTATCGGCGGAAGAGTGCGGGAAGCTGGAAGAATTGAGTGTTAAAGCAATGGGCATTCATACACTTAAGGGCATAGAGTATTTTCCGAATCTGACAGTACTGAACTGCGTTGAAAACAATCTGACTGAACTGGACCTGAGCCATAACCCGCTTCTGGAAATCCTGATGGCTTATGATAATCGCCTGGAGGAACTGGATCTCGCCGGGAATCCGGAGCTGCAATTAGTATCCTGCGAAAAAAACCAGCTTAAAGTCTTAGACCTGTCAGCCAATTCGTCGATGGTCCGTGTTTATGCAAACTACAATCAGCTTACCGATCTCTTCCTGCCTGAGACGGGATTGATAGATGACTTATCGTGCAAAGAAAATCTGCTCACCTCTTTAGACCTGAGCAAACAGAGCAGCCTTCTGACGCTGGACTGTTCGGGAAACGATATCGGCGCGCTGGATCTCAGTCAGTGCAAGGATCTGACATTTCTGGATTGTTCATCTAATAAATTGAAAGAGCTTAATATCGATGCATGCAAAGAGAAGCTTAGAAATTTTGAATGTAATGATAACGAAATCAAAACACTGAATGTAAGCAGTTCTCCCGACCTCGACACAGTCGAATGTGAAGACAACGACATGGAAACGCTTAATGTGAGCGATTGTCCCGCTCTCAGAACGCTCTCGTGCTACGATAACAAGCTGCAGGCGCTGGATGTAAGCAGCTGCCCGGCGCTTTCGATTCTTATGTGCGAAAGGAACCAATTATCCTCCCTGTCAGTGGAAAACAATCCCGAGTTGTTTTACCTGGTCATCTCGGACAACCCGATTGACAAGATTGACATCACGGGGCTTACGGAGCTGGATGCTTTCGAATGTGTCCGCAACCGCCTGACAGAGCTGAAGCTCCCCAAAAAATCTGCGCTCACCCATCTGCTCTGTTCCGGAAACAAGCTCACAAAGCTTGATATTCATTGCTCTGATGAGCTTAAAACCGCCTATCGGACGGCAGAAAAAACAGAAAAAGACGGTATCCTGTTCTATACAGAAAGAGATGAGTTCCGGGGTGGGGAAGACCTCGATCCCGTGCTGCAGATCGATGCATCCGTCGTTGTGATCGATCAGCACACGCCGGCTGTCGTTCCCGTAACCCCGCCGACATGTACAAAAGCAGGAACAGCTGACGAAATATGTGCAGTCTGTGAGGAAGTCCTGAAGAAGCAGGTGCCGGTCGATCCGCTCGGGCACGATTGGGAGGGGACATGGCATGTCACGAAGCCGGCGACTGCGGAAGCGGAAGGCACAGAGACGAGAGTCTGCAAGAGGTGCGGCGCGCAGGATACGAGACCGATTGCAAAGCTTGCAAAGAAGGCGCAGACCCTCACCGTAAAGGTGAAAAAACCGACCGTCAAAGCCGCGAAGCTGGAAAACAAGAAGCAGAAAATCAAGAAGACAAAAGCCTTTACGATCAAAAAAGCAAAGGGTGCCGTGACCTTCAAGAAGAAGAAGGGCTCCAAAAAGCTGACCATCAGCAAAAAAGGCGTCATCACCGTAAAGAAAGGCACAAAGGCAGGAACCTACAGGATGACTGTCATCGTCTCAGCCGCAGGAAACGCAGAATATAAGGCCGGCAGTAAAAAGGTGACCATAAAAGTCAGAGTAAAGTAAAGCAGACGATTCGATCGCGGATCCTCTTCAAAAAGAAACGGAGCGGCCCTGAGCCGCTCCGTTTCTTTTTTATTAATACAATCTTTATGTCAGCGCCCGGTTCTTAATACCTTCTTCATCTCATTCGGCGTAAAAGTAAAGCATGGAACAGCCACTTACCTGCCGGCAGGAGGCCGCTTACGACCGATGAGCATGAAGAGCATCTACAGAAAACTGTCTCCCTTCCAGATCATCACGGTCAGCTTCAGTCTGCTCATTTTTCTGGGCGCCGTTCTTCTCAGCCTGCCGCTTTCCACGGAGGGGCACGCGCCGGTCTCCTTTCTCGATGCGCTGTTTACCTCCTGCTCGGCCGTCTGCGTCACGGGACTTGTCGTCAAGAATACGGCCACCTTCTGGTCACCGTTTGGAAAAGTGGTGATCCTCTCCCTGATTCAGATCGGCGGTCTGGGGGTGGTCACCAGCATGATCGCCATCTCCATCTTTACGGGAAAGCGAATCGGCCTTCGGGACCGGAACCTGATGCAGAACGCGGTAAACGCCCCGAAGATCGGGGGCATCATCCGCTTTACGCGCTTTCTCCTGCTGTTCACCCTGGCCGCGGAAATCCTCGGCACTGTTTTGCTGGCGATTCCGTTTGTGAGAGACTTCGGTTTGCGGTCCGGCCTTGCAAAAGCGGTCTTTCATTCGATCTCCGCGTTCTGCAACGCCGGATTTGACCTCTTTGGAGACAAGATTCCCTTCCTGTCCCTCGTCGGGTACCGCGGAGATATCGCCGTGAACGCCGTGATTATGGGACTGATCGTGGCGGGCGGACTTGGCTTTATGACCTGGGAGGACCTTCTGGATAACCATTTTCGATGGAAAAAGCTCCGGGTGCAGACAAGGCTGGTTCTTGTGGTATCCGCGGTCCTGATCCTCGTTCCGGCTGTCTTGTTCGCCTTTCTTGAATTTCACGGGGAGGGCATAAAGACAAGAGTCGTCCTCTCACTGTTTCAATCGGTCACGACCAGGACGGCGGGGTTTAATACGGCGAATCTGCGGGACATGAGCGAGAGCTCGCGGCTCGTCATGATCGTTCTGATGATGATCGGCGGCAGCTCCGGCTCCACCGCCGGCGGACTCAAGACCGCCACGATCGCCGTCGTCATTCTGGCGGCAAGAAGCTTCCTGAAGAAAAAAAAGGAAGTCGGCGTCTTCGGGCGGAGCATCTCGATCCGGATCGTCTACGAAGCCTTCACCCTGCTGATCCTGTATCTGGGCCTGCTCACGGCCGGCACTGTCATCATGAGCGCCGTGGAGAAGCTGCCGGCGATGGACTGTATGTTTGAATGCGCCTCGGCCCTCGGAACGGTGGGGCTTTCGACCGGCATCACGCCGTCGCTCAGAGGCGCCAGCAGGATCCTGTTAATTTTGTACATGTATTTCGGAAGAGTCGGCGGCCTGACACTGGCGTTCGCCGCCCTCTTCGGAGACAGAAGCGAAGCGGGAAGGCTTCCGGAGGAGAAAATTGTTGTGGGATAAACACGGCGGCAAAAAGCACGCCCGGCAGGAAACACTGCCGTCGGACAGAAAAGAGACCTGGCGGGAGGATAACGCGATGAAAAATGTACTGCTGATCGGCATGGGCAGGTTCGGGAAGTATGCCGCCCAGAAGCTCAACAGCCTGGGGCACGACGTGATGGCCGTCGACAAGTGTGAGGACCGGATCGAAAAAAACATGGACTATGTGGCCAGCGGCCGCATCGGCGACGCCACAGATAAGAGCTTTCTGATGACGCTTGGCGTCACGGACTACGACCTGTGCATCGTCGCTATCGGGGACTGCTTCCTCGAATCTCTGGAAATCACGTCCCTCCTCAAGGAGCTCGGCGCAAAAAAAGTGGTCTCGCGGGCAGCCAGTATGACGCAGGAGAAATTCCTGCTCAGAAACGGCGCGGATTCGGTGGTTTTCCCGGAGCGGGAGCTCGCGAACTGGACGGCGATCCGCTACACCTCGGACCACATCGACAACTATATCGAAGTCTCTGACGGCTACGCGATCTTTGAGGTCCGGACGCCGGACGAGTGGGACAACAAGCGGATCGGTGAGATCGACGTGCGGAAGCGGTACGGCGTCAACATCCTCGGCACGCGGAACGGAAAGATGATGATGAATCCCTCTGTTGACACTGTGCTGCACAAGGAGGAGACCATGCTCGTTCTGGGGAAATATGAAGACCTTCACAAGCTGTTCCGGACCTGAGAGATTTCCGGCCCGGCATGAGGGCCCGATGTGAAGCTTGCAGATTCCCGCACGAAGGCCCGGTCTGAAGCATGCAGATCCCTGTTTGATAAAGGGCTTATGTCCTAAAGAGAGGCGGTAGATATGTCCGGTTCATTCTTATCCATATTGCTGATACTGAGTCTTCCCTTTGAGGGACTTGCACTATACTTTTTGATCAGAAAGATCTTCGATGTGCTAGAATATTGCGAGGATCTAAGAGAAGCTGAGGACGCAAGGGAGGATTGCGATGCAGCAGGCATTTCCGGAAAACGAACAGAAAATGAACGTGCTGATCTGCCTGTCCGCTTCGCCAAGCAACCAGAAGGTCATCCGAAGCGCAGCCAGATTTACCAGAGGAAGCGATGCGGTCCTCATGGCACTGTTCGTGGATAACGGAAAGCGGACACAGCATGACCCTTATCTCAGGAAAAACATGGAGATGGCTGCATCCCTCGGGGCCGCGATCGAAGTCGTGACGCAGGCGGACGTCCTTGGCGCCATCGTCGATTACGCGGCGGAGCACGCCGTGACGCACCTGTTTATCGGCTACAGCGGACCTGCAAAGGGCGGCACATTTCTGCACCATCTGCCCGTTTACCGGCTGGTGAACAGTCTCCCGGACGTCGATGTCCACATCATTCCGGGAACAAATATGAACCTGCGTCCTTCAGGCCTCATCACCAGAGAGCAGGGGCTCCTGCATCTGAACGATTTCCTAAAACTCGCCCTGATCATGACCTGCGCGACGGCCATCTCCGCTCTCTTTGACCGCTCGCGCTTCAGCAACAGCAACATCATCACGATCTATATTCTGGCCGTTCTCGTCACCTCCGTGACGACGGCGGGCAGCATCTACGGCATCATCGCGGCGGTTCTCTATATCCTTCTGTTCAATTTCCTGTTCATCGATCCGCGCTTTACCCTCCTCGTCTATGACCCTTTCTACATGGTCACCTACCTGGTCTCGGTGATCGCGGCAGTCATCACCGGCAATCTTTCCTCCCGGATGAAGCGCTCGATGCAGCAGGCCACGATCAACGCCTACCAGGCGCAGATTCTCCTGAACACCTCCGAGCTTCTGCAGAAGGCAGAAAGCAGCGCGGAGATCACACGGGTGATTACCCTGCAACTGCACGAGCTGCTCGGCAGAGATGCGAGATTCTTTCATGCCGAAGACGGCGAGGACGGCATTTTCGCCGATCCGGCCTTCGCGGATATCCGCACGGTAGCTGACGAGGAAGCCATCAGGTGGACGTTCAGGCACGGGGCAAAATCCGGCTGGGGAACCAGGACCTTCCCGGAAGCCAGGTACCGGTATCTGTCTGTCCGGCCGGGAAACAGCAGCGACGGCATCATCGGCATTGAGGGCGGGGAAAATGAGCTCAGCCTCTTCGAGGAAAATCTGCTGCTCTCCCTGCTCGGGGAATGCGCCCTGTCCCTCGAGAGCGAGCGAAACCGGAAGGAAAGAGAGGCGGCGCAGATCATAGCGGAAAATGAGCGCTTCCGCTCCAAGCTGCTAAGATCCGTCTCCCACGACCTCCGCACGCCGCTGACCTCGATCTCCGGAAATGCCGCAACCCTCCAGCAACACGAACAGGAGCTGGAAGAACGTGAGCGGGAGCAGATCTATTCGGATATCTACGAGGACGCCATCTGGCTCATCGATCTGGTGGAAAATCTGCTCTCCATCACAAAGCTGGAAGAACATGTAGAGCTGAATATTACCGGAGAGATCGTCTCCGACATCCTGACCACAGCCGTCAGCCACGCAAGGCGCCACAAATCCGGACATCACATTCTTCTTTCCTGCGATGAAGAATGTCTGGTGGCGCGGATGGACGTGAACCTGATCCTGCAGGTGATGAACAATCTCATCAGCAACGCGGTCAAGCACACGCCGGCCGGAACGACGATCCGGGTATGGGACATAAGAGAAGGCAGGAAGGTGCTGATCGGCGTATCGGATGAGGGTCCCGGGATCCCCGACGACGAGAAGGAGAAGATCTTCGATCTCTTCTATACGGGAAGACAAGGCGGGGCGGACAGCAGCAAGAGCCTCGGCCTCGGGCTGAATCTCTGCAAGTCGATCGTAGAAGCCCACGGCGGGTCCATATGGGCGGAAGACAATACACCTTCCGGATCGGTCTTTTTGTTTACGCTTGATTTATGGGAGGAAAACTGCGATGAAGCCGTTTCAGATCCTGATTGTGGAAGATGACCAGTCAGTCCGGCATCTGATTGCTGTCACACTAAAGGTCCACGGGTACGCCTATACTGCCGCAGCCCGCGGAAGTGAGGCCGTGATGCTCTCGACCTCTCTGAAGCCCGATCTCGTCCTTCTGGATCTCGGACTCCCCGATACGGACGGGACGGATGTGATTCAAAGCATTCGCTCCTGGTCCAACATGCCGATCATTGTCATCAGCGCCCGGAGCGATGATTCGGACAAGATCGCGGCCCTCGACGCCGGCGCGGACGACTACCTGACGAAGCCGTTTTCCACAGAAGAGCTGATGGCCAGAATCCGCGTGGTGCAGCGGCGGCTTTCTCTCATGCAGAACGGAAGCGGTGAGAGCGATCTGTTCAAAAACGGGGATCTGGAGATCGATTACAAAGCGGCCCTCGTCAAATGCGCGGGCGCGGAAGTCCACCTCACGCTGACGGAATACAAGCTCCTGAAGCTGCTCTCCTTTCATGTCGGGAAAGTCCTGACCTACGCCTCGATCATAAAGGAGATCTGGGGCGGCTCGGTCGAGACGGACATCGTCTCTCTACGGGTGCACATGGCGACCCTTCGAAAGAAAATCGGGGATGTGTCCCGCGAGGAGCCGCTGATCCGCACGCACGTGGGCATCGGATACAGCATGAACCGCTATTAAGCGCACAGGCATCGGGCACAGCACGAACCGCTGTTAAGCACGCAAAAAGGGGCCGGACGGCCCCTTTTTGGTGCGATAATCCGTTTCTTTACTTTTTCCTGCTGCGCAGCATCGCGAAAACGCTCTGGATGACAATGAACAGGAAGAGCAGCGCAGCCGTGAGAATGTTCGGCCAGGAGCTGGCGAGCTTTCCGTTGGTCTTGACGATGGAAGAAATGGTTCCGTTGATCAGCACGCCGAAGAAGGAGCCGATGACATTTCCGACGCCGCCCGTCAGCAGCGTGCCGCCGATGACGGCCGAGCTTATGGCGTCCATCTCAAGGCCGAGCGCCTGCGACACGGAGCCTGCCATGGTATTGAGGCAGTAGCAGATCGCGCCGATGGAGCAGAAGATGGAGGAAAGCATGTAAGCTTTGAGCTTGATCTTCTTGACATTAAGACCCATCATCGCCGCCGAGACCGCGTTCCCGCCGATGGCGTAGAAGGATCTTCCGAGCTTCGTGCGGCGGAGCATGAAGAAAGTCACCGCCAGAAGGAGCAGCGCGATGACCACGCTGGGACGGATATAAGGAATCTGGTATTTCCCCTTGCTGTTCACATATCCGCCGAAAGGAATATTGATCTTGGCGTTCGCCCAGGCGTAGAACAGTCTGCTCGTCTGCTCGGTGATGGAGACCTGCTCCGTGCAGATGACGGCTGTCATGCCTCTGCAGAAGAACATGCCGGCCATCGTGACGATGAAGGGCTGGATCTCCAGGTAGCCTACCAGGAATCCCTGGAAGAGGCCGAAGGCGATGCCGATGGCAAGCACGATCAGCACCATGACAATCGCGTTCATCCCGGCGCGCATGCCCGTCGCGAGAATCATGCAGTCCATGGCGATCAGGGCGCCTACGGAGATATCGATGCCCGCTGTCAGCATGACCACGGTAAGGCCGCAGGTGACGCAGATCAGTCCGGAGTTGGTGATCAGGATGTTCAGGAAGGTCTGCAGGTGTGTGAAGCCTTTATTGCCGTAAGCAATGCAGCCGCCCGCAAAAAGCACGATGAACAGTCCGATGGTGATCAGGAGAAGGATCGTATGTCCGTTCATTTTGGATACTTTTTTCATCACGCAGCACCTCCCCTCAGCTGTTTCGCATTGCTTCTGTGTTTCAGATAAGCCTTAAGAGGCGGCGCCTGGATGGCGACGATCAGGATGACGATGATCGCCTTGAACACCGGGGCCTGCGTCGAAGAGACGCCAAGCGCGTACAGTGTCGTGGTGATCGCCTGAATCGTATAGGCTCCGATGATGGACCCTGCCAGATTGAATTTGCCGCCGCCCAGCGAATTCCCGCCGAGGGCTACTGCCAGGATGGCGTCCATCTCAAAGTAAAGTCCGATATTGTTGGAGTCGGCCGAAGTGATTCTCGACGAAGCCACAATGCCTGCGATGCCTGCGAACAGTCCGCACAGCAGGTAGGTCATGAAGATGATCCGCTTTGAATTGAGTCCGGCGATACGGCTCGCCTTGCTGTTGATGCCGACGGACTGGATATACATGCCGAGCGCCGTCTTTTTCAAAAGAATGGCGATGACCAGGATACAGATGGCCGCGATGATGACAGGCGTCGGGATGACCCCGCAGAAACCGCCGAAGATACCGAAGCTGTCATTTCTTACATAGACGATCAGGTCATTGCAGAGCAGCAGGCCGATCGCCCTTGCCGCGGAAAACAAGATGAGTGTCGCAACCATCGGCTGTATGCCGAAATATGCCACCAGCGTACCGTTGAACATGCCGCAGACCACGCCGAGCAGGATGCCTGCAAGGAGTCCCACGATGAGCGGCACAGCCAGCGTCGTCGTGGAGGATACGCCGTAGCCCGCCAGCAGCATGCAGCAAAAGCTCGCGCAGAGGCTCATGACCGAACCGACCGAGATGTCGGTTCCCGAAGAGGACGATACGACCAGCGTCATGCCGATCGCCAGAATGGCAACCTCGCTGCCGCGGTTTAAAATATCGATGATACGTCCGTAAAGGATGGTTCCGTTTCCTGTGGTCTGGCGCAGCGTGATCATAAAGAAGGAAAAAGGATTTGCGCCCACTGCGATATCATGAATGATATTGACCGCCATCACAAGGATGATGCTCATGACCGGAAGGAACAGGCTCCAGCCCTTGATTTTTGCCCATGTCGACTTCTTATTCATGTCCCTGCTCACCTCCCGCAATTGCCTTCATGACATTCTCCTGCGTCAGTTCGTGATCAAGCTCCCCGACCTTCTCTCCATCGCGCATGATGGCCATCCGGTTGCAGGTACGAAGCATCTCGGAGATCTCGGACGAGATGAACAGGATGCTCTTCCCCTCTCCCGCCAGCTTCACGATCAGCTTCTGAATTTCCGACTTTGTACCCACGTCGATTCCGCGGGTGGGCTCGTCCAGAATCAGGAAATCCGGGTCTGTCGCAAGCCACCGGGCAAGGATGACCTTCTGCTGATTGCCGCCGGAAAGCTGCTTGATAAGCGTTTCCTTGCTGGCTGTCTTGATCTGGACCAGGTCGATGTACCGGTCTGCGATCTCCTCCTGCTTGGCCCTCGGCAGCTGCTTGAACATGCCGCGCTTGGCCTGCAGGGCCAGGATAATGTTTTCGCGAACGGACAGGTCCGCGATGATTCCCTCCGCCTTCCTGTCGTCCGGGAGCATGCCCATGCCCAGATTCATGGCGTCGATGGGCTGACTGATTTTTGCATCCTTGCCTGCAACCTTCAGCGTCCCGGTGCTGGCTTTGTCCGCGCCGTATATAGCTCTGGCAAGCTCGCTTCGCCCGGAACCGAGAAGGCCGGCCACGCCGACCACCTCGCCCTTGCGGATATCAAGGTCGAACGGCTTGATTGTTCCGGCGTGCGAAAGGCCGCGGGCGGATATCTCCATATCATTCTTGCTGACATCCTCCGTGCTTTCCTTCTGGATCTCAGCCAGATCGTCAAGATTCTTTCCCATCATGGCGGCGACCAGCTTCACGCGCGGCAGATCGGCAATCGGATACTCTCCGACCAGCTGGCCGTCCCTGAGCACGGTGATGCGGTCGCACACGGCGTATACCTGTTCCAGGAAATGGGTGACGAAGATGATGCCGACGCCCTTGTCCCTGAGATTCCGCATCAGGACAAACAGCTTCTCAACCTCTTCATCATCCAGCGACGAAGTCGGCTCGTCCAGAATCAGCACCTTGCATTCCATATCCACCGCTCTGGCAATCGCCACCATCTGCTGGATCGCCAGAGAGTAATTCTCCAGATTCTGGGTGACATCCACCGAGATGCCCAGTTCATCCATAATTTTCTGGGAGCGCTTGTTATAGGCGCGCCGGTCAACCGTATGGAATTTCGTCATCGGTTCACGGCCGATAAACAGGTTCTCCGCTACAGAAAGATTCGGGCAGAGGTTCACCTCCTGGTACACCGTGGAGATGCCGACTTCCTGCGCATCTTTTGTGGAGTGATTCTTGACGGGGCCGGAAATGCCTTCTATATGGATTTCCCCGGCTTCGAAGTCATTGATGCCGGTAAGGCACTTGATCAGTGTGGACTTGCCTGCGCCATTTTCTCCCATCAGAGCATGGATCTCACCCTTCCTGAGCGTAAAATCCACGTTTGAAAGTGCTTTTACCCCCGGGAAAGTCATCGAGATCCCCCTGGCAGTCAGCACAACATTATCTTCCATACCGCTATCCTCCCATTCTTATTCTTCTTGTCCCAGGCTCATCATCAGTCCCCAAAGAGGTCAAAGGCGGAATGCCAGGCAGAGCACTGTTTCGCGAAAGCGGGTCCTTCTCTAAAAAAACCAGAGGTTCCCGGAATACAGGAACCTCTGGGTAAACACATTGCCTTTCCGGTATGATAACTCTTTGCAGTTATCTTAAGCTTAAGCGGGAATTAATACTGAGCCTCGATGACTTCATCGGTGACCAGCGTCATTTCCTGAGCTTCGCCGTCGATTTCGAAATCAACGATCTGGTCCTCAAGCGCATACCAATGCTCGACCATGTAGACTTCCTTCTCAACTTCTTCGCCGGCAGCAAGCTTCTTGATAACTTCTTCCACGAACGGAGCAGCAAGCGGGTTGCACTCGAAGTCAGCCGTGATCTTGCCGGCCTTGACTTCTTCCAGACCTGCGGTGCATGCATCGTAGGAGATAAGGATGACATCATTGCCCGGGCCGTAGGTAACGCCTGCGTTGTCCATAGCTGTCATAGCGCCGAAAGCTTCGTTATCGTTCTGGCAGACAACAACATTGAACTGGCCTTCATAAGACTTGCAGTAGTTCTCCATGACTTCCTGGCCGCCGGCTTCCGTGAAGTCACCGGTCTGCTCGTCGATCAGGTTCCAGCCGTACTTCTCAGCGACTTCGTTGAAGCCGTCGCTGCGGCCGATCTGAGCGGAGGAGCCTGTGGAGCCGGAGATTGTCAGAACGTTGAGTTCTTCAATGCCCTGCTTTGCTGCGTAAGCTGCAAGCCATTCGCCGGCTGCAAGACCTTCTGTCTTGAAGTTGGAGCCGACCCATGCGGCATATTTATCGGAGTCATCGATCGTACGGTCAATAACGATAACCGGGATGCCGGCATCTTCGCACTCTGTAAGGACTGTATCCCAGCCTGTCGCGATGATCGGGTCGATGATGATGTAGTCAACATCCTGCTCGATGAAGGAGCGGACAGCTTCCTTCTGCGCAGCTTCGTCATTGTCGCAGTCAACAAAGCTCAGGTCATAGCCGTTCGCCTCTGAGAACACATCCTGGCATGACTTGGTGGAAGCGGTACGCCAGTCAGACTCATGGCCAACCTGTGCGAAGCCGACTTTGATCAGATCATCAGCCTGCGCTGCCATAGCCGGAAGCATAACAGCTGCCATAGCGGTAACGATGAGTGTAGCGAATTTTCTCATATTTTCCTCCTTGAATCATGTGCCTGTCTTCTTTTCGAAGACAATTGACGTTGCTTAAGTTCCTATAGGCACTATACCTTCCAAGGCGGTTTTATTCCATGAGTTACCTTCCCCGAAGAGTTATATTTTTACCTGCTCTTTGTATGAATCCGGGAAAAAGTGTATTTTTTTCCCGAAACGGTTAATTTTTATACACCGCCGGCTACGTTTCCCGGATGACCGGGATAGATATTTCAACCTCTGTGCCCTCTCCGTAGGTGCTGGAAAAAACCAGTCCTGAGGATTCCCCGTAGTTCAGGCGCAGCCGCTCCGCGACATTGGAAAGACCGAAATGCCCCGTGTCGGCGTGTATATACTCCCGTCCGTCAACCATGCGGATCAGGTCGGTCAGCTGCTGCTGCGTCATGCCGATGCCGGTGTCGGATACGCACAGGCGGACCCGGTCTTTTTCGATGGCTCCGGTGATGGAGATATGGCCGCCGCCCCGCTTGTTCTTGATCCCGTGATAGAGCGCGTTTTCGACGACGGGCTGCAGGGTCATCTTAAGGATCATGCAGTTCATGCAGGCAGGCTCTATATCAATACTGTACGTGAGCATGTCCCGATAGCGGAACTGCTGGATCTCCAGATAAGAGCGGATGTGCATCTCCTCCTCCCGGATCGAAATTACATCCCGGCCGCCCGACAGGGCCGTTCTGAAAAATGTCGATAGCGCCGTGGCGATCCCTTCCACATCCTCTTTGCGGTCATCCTCGGCCAGCCAGACGATGTTATCCAAGGTGTTGTAAAGAAAATGCGGATCGATCTGGGCCTGGAGAAGCTTGAGCTCCAGATTCCTGAGATTGATCTGCTCCTGCCGGTTGCTTTCAACAAGATCGCCGATTCTCTCCGCCATGCTGTTGAAGCTCCGGCTAAGCGTCCTGATCTCGGGGCTGCCGCTCTCCTTCGCCCTGGTGTCAAAGTTGCCGGAGCCGAGCTTTGCGGCAGCGTTCACCAGGTTCTGCAAAGGCTTGTTAATGCTCCTCGTCAGCATCGACGTCAGCAGGAAAGACAGAAGAAGCAGGCCGAAAGCCGTGACGATCGCGAAACGAACCAGCAGGGACCGGCGCTCTTCCATCTGCTCTCTGGTATTTTCCATACTGACAGATTCATAATAGATGTACTCCGAGATCCGCTCCTGGATCATCTCCGTGAGCATGTAAATGTCTCCGTCCAGGCTCTCCATGTTCTCATCGTAATGGCCGGTCACCTTGACGGTGCTGTTTATGGCATTGACCCGCTTGTGCAGTGTCGTCAGGAGCTTCGACGCTCTGTCTATGTTTTCCAGAGCGTCATCCGATACCGTCGTTCCGCGCACATCCTCAAAAGCCTCTTCCGCCTCACGGATCATCTCGTCCGGGTTGGTGATCCCGAGCTCAGGGCCGACTTCATACTTGCTCATGGAGTGCGCCACCATCATGTACATGACAGAGTCCATGTCGTCCTTGAACACCAGGTTGTACGCGTTTACCTTCGTAATATTGGAAACAATGGTGCTGTAATAGCCGGCGATCGCGTTCAGGTTGAACAGGAGATAAAGCGCGAGCGCAAAGAAAGGCACGATCATCAGGATGCTGAACAGGAAAAGTCTCGCCCGCAGCGTCAGATGCTGTACCGGCGAACCATTTTTCTCTTTTTGACTGCTCCCGCTCTTTCCGGACGTCATGATCCCTCTGACTCCCCTCTCTTCCGGTTCTCCGTGAAGGCTGTTATGCCTCTGGCTCCCTCTCTTCCGGTATTCCGTGAAGGCCGTTATGCCTCTGTCTCTCTTCTCTTCCGGTACTTCGTGAAGGCCGTTATGCCTCTGTCTCTCCTCTCTTCCGATATTCCATGGGCGACATGCCCTTCAGCTTCTTAAATGTCGAACTGAAATAATGCGGATCGTTATATCCCGAAGCATAGGCGATTTCAAACCCCTTCATGTCCGTCGTCATCAGAAGCTCGCAGGCGCGCTCCATCCGCTTTCCGATCAGATATTCAATGAAGGTCATCCCCATTTCATGGGAAAAGAGCGTTGAAAACCTGTTGGGGCTGAGCCCGGCAAATGCAGCCGTGGTCTGCAGCGACATGCTTCCGTCGGTAAAGTTGCTGTCAATATAAGAAAGAGCGGTCTCAATGATCTGGTCGTTCCTGCTCGAGGTGCTGCTGTCCCGCTGCCGGATCACCTCTTCCAGGTAACTGACCAGATACTTCTTCGCGTCCTCCGAAGATGTCAGGGCCCCGATCACCACATTGATATCGCCGATATTTTTATTCACCTCATCCGGATCTCTTCCCAGCTCCCTGAGGAACCGGACCATGGAAAAGTAGCAGTCCATGGTGAGATAATTCAGGAACAGAATCGACGAGGCGTTGGCTTCCCCAATCGAAGAGAAAGCGTCTTCAACAAAATCTTCCGCCTCCTGCAGCGTCCCCGTCCGCATGAAGTTTTCCCAGATACTGCGCAGGTTTCCCTTCTGCAGCGCTTCATCCGTATCGATCGGTTTCGGATTGTCTCTCGCAAGCAGCTGGTGAATCGGCCTGTCAGGCTTGACCACCCGGTCCGGAGACAGGAAAAAGCGGCTTGACGCAGCCCTGTACGCCTCGTGATACACCTGATGGATCTGGCTCAAATGGCTGACGATTCTCCCCAGGCTGAAGAAATAATGAAGGTCTCCCGTCTCCTCAAGGAAGGCCGCTGTTTTCTTCCGGATACGGTCCGCCATTTCTGTTATCTCATCTTCCGTCTTTCCGGTCATCAGGATCGCGACGCTGTCCATACTGTGCTCGAACACATAATACTCTTCGGCTCCCTGCCCGATCGCGTCGAACAGCTCTTCTGTTTTCTCCTGGCCGTGCCCGTTTTCCTCAGGCATGACATACAAAAGGAGCAGGCCGTAATAAGGGGCGCCCAGCCGCAGCCCCATTTCATCGGCTTTTTCCAAAATGGCATGAGAGCTCATGCTCCCGGACAGCAGCATTTTAAAAAGCGTGCGCCTGTCATACTCGGATTTCTCGCGTTTCTCTTCCTCGAGCCAGTCGATCCGCTCTTCCTTCTTCTGCTTTTCCTCCTCCAGAGAGGCCGCCAGCTTTTCGATCACCTCCCGGAGCTGCCTGGGCGTGATGGGCTTTAAAAGATATTCCGTAACGCCTATGCGCAGCGCCTCCTGGGCATACTCGAATTCGCTGTACCCCGACAGGATGACGATGCGGGTGTCCGGCAGTTCCCTGCGGATGAGGCCCGCCAGCTGCAGCCCGTCCATAAACGGCATCTTGATGTCGGTGATCACAATATCCGGCTTCTGTTCCAGGATCTGCGGCCAGGCAAGCTCGCCGTCAGACGCCTCTCCGCAGAACTCAACGCCGATACTCTCCCAGGGGATGTTCCTTTTAATGCCTTCCCGCATGGCAATCTCATCTTCTGCCAGAAACAACTTTACCATCCTGCCATCTCCACTATCTTATCTCCGTGATCCGCCGCTCCCTTGATTCCGCCTTTTCAGGTGAAACCTTCTCGTGAGCGGTCTCTCCCTTGATTCCGGCATTCAATACGTCCTGCCGTCAATGACCTCCTGCGTTACCTCTATGACCGGGAATTCCTCACCGCGCACGTTAACAGAAGCCGGTTCTTTCAAAGCGGAAAACTGCTCTTCATGAACATATTGCCTCTCCGGAAGCTCTTCGCCGCGCTCCAGCGTCTGGATCATCTGCGTAAGAAGAGGACCGTAAAGAGGCGCGCATTCCGTATTAAGGGCAATCTGCCCGTCCATCGTCATCGCAAGCCCGTTATGTGTCGCGTCAAAGGAGAGAATTAGAATCTCTCCGGCGGCAATATCAGAGCCCGGAACCAGTCCGGCTTCCCGGATCGCTTCGATGGCCCCGTACGCTTCGTTATCATTTTCGCAGTAGACAATATCGATCTCATCGCCGAAGCGCGCGAGCATATCCACCATGACCTCTTTTCCTTTTGCAGTGGTGAAGTCTCCGCTCTGTCTGTCAAGAAGCTTTATCTCCGGATGCTTCTCGAGCGTATCGTCCAGCGCTTTTGTCCTTCCCAGCTGCGCGGAGGAATTGAGCGTCCCCTGTATGTGGGCAAGCCCGATGCCTTCCTTCTTCATCTGCTCCGAAGCATTCGTTTCCAGAAATGCCTCAAGCCAGGCGCAGGCTTTCTCCCCCTCCAGGTAAAAGTCGGACCCGAGCCATGCGGTATAGGCATTTTCGTCTTTCACATCGACCTCCCGGTCAAAGGCGATCACGGGAATCCCGGCTTCCCTGGCCTCTTCCAGAGAAGCGTCCCAGCCCGATTCGACGATCGGGTTGAGCAGGATATAATCCACCTCCTGATTGACAAATTCCCGCACCGCCTTAATCTGCTTATCCTGCTTCTGCTGCGCGTCGGAAATCAGCAGAGAATATCCGTTGGCGCGCGTAAAGGCTTCCTCCACGGATTTGTTGCAGGCAAGGCGCCAGTCGGACTCTGCGCCGATCATCACGTAGCCTACGGTAATGATGCCATTATTATTGACGGCTACTTTGTCTGCTTCCTGCGCGGACACAGCCGCCGGAGAAAAGAGCGCAGCTGTCGCGGCCGCAAAAAGCATCATTGCAAAAAAGAGCGGCACCCCCGGCAGACAGCGGTTTTTAAAACGCGTTTTATCCTTTCGCACCTGGCAGACCTCCTTCAGCTCTATTCCGGTGTCCGATTCTTTTGAGATCAGCCAGATCCAACAGGCGTAGGATCTGGCTGATCAATATGGTTTCTTGTTATGGTTTTTTTAGCGCCGCATCACTCAAGCTTCATGAGATTTTTCGCTGCAGCCGCTGTCGCAAGCTTATTCGTTACAGGAGCCAGAATCACAGCCGCAAGGCAGACTGCCGCGCAGGCGGCCATGATGATTCCGGGAGCCGGGTCAACTTCAAGCAGCGGCCCGAATGCCAGGGACAGCATGAAGATCATAAATAAAACAACACCTGCTATAATAAGAATTATGTTGATGATGCCGAGCTTTCTTGAGAGCTCTGTCTCACTTTCCCAGTCCAGCTGCGGTTTTATTGAATCCTTATAAATGAGCAGATTGATAAAGATCATGTCAAGAAGGAAGCTGACACATGCGGATGCCGGAATCATCCACAAGCATTTGAATGAAATAAATCCGGTTGCAAGAGCGACAATCCCTGCTGCAATCACATAAGCGACGCTTCCGCATGCACATAAGCGCAGGATAAAGCTGCGCTTGCTCCGGCAATAGTCCCTGTAATCAATCGGCAGAGCGCGGAGCGCACTGAAGCTGGCGCCTTCCCGTGAAAAAGCAGTTCCGGGAAGAATGTTGAACCCGCAGGCAAAGCAGGATGCTGCCGCCGAAAGAGACGTAAAAGCAAGCAGCGCCTCAATGGTTCCAAGCGGGAGCTGCACGCGGTCAAACATGCCGCTGCTGTTTAAGAGCAGCGGAATCACAAAGAAGGCCGGCCACAAGAAGCTCACTACGAATCCATAGATCAGATAGGCAGGATTCCTCCGCGCACTCTTTGCTTCATAGAATGTCAGGGCCCCGGCTGCCGTATATTTCTTCCTGTTATGCAGCATTTCCCTGGAAACAGCCTTTTTCCCGGTACCAGTGCTCCTCATTGAGAGTGCGGTATTAAAGTAGAAGGCTCTGACGGCAAATGCAGTCAGCGTGATCAGTGTTGCCGGAATCGCAAGACTGATCAGGAGTCCTGCTATACTTCCCTCGAACATGAACCTGTTCATGAAGGAAATATTGGGAAATACTGATGAAACAGAGCTCATGATGCCCAGCGCCGCTGCCGCCCCGTCGGCATTATCCCCTCTAAGTCCGTTGCTGATATAGATATAGGCCATGGATAACGCGAAAGCGAATATGCCTCCCGCCGCCACGGTAATATCACGGTTGCGGATAAAGCCGAACAGGCGGAACAGGAGCACAATCAGCAGCGCTGCCGCAGCGATTCCCGTGACAGGGAGCAGTATGCTGGATATCACGACGCCGATGATGTACGTCGCGCCGGCACCTTCGCGTATGCCGTATCCGAGGCAGATCCCATTCAGGATAATCACGCTGAGGGCGATCGGAAATATGGCAACAACAGCCAGTTTAGCCAGCACGATCTGGACTGCGGAAAAGGGCATCGGCAGGAGCTGTTCGAGGTCATCGGTCATATAGAGAACATTCACTGTGTCTTTGATCGCAACAACGAAGCTCACGACCAGTATGGCCAGCATAAGTATCTGCGTGAGGCTCTCTGCGCGGATGAAGTCTCCGGTCTTTGGCTGAATAAAGTATGCGCCTGCAAAGATCGCCACCGCCGCAGCAGCTATGCCGATGTCAAACAGGACTCTTGCCGCCCGGGGTGAAATCAGTCCGCTGCCGTCGTCACTGACGACAGATTTTCCGTTGCATTTTCTGAGAACTGTAATCAGCTTTTTTACTTTTGAAAACCCGGCAGCAGTATGTTCGTGCATTTCCTCATTACTTCGCATTCTTGCATGCCTTCCAGAGCAGGAAATAGACAAGGCACAGCACCGCAACGATGATAATCACGGCAATCATGAAAACGTCCCCATTAATCAGATTAAACATCCTGATTAAGGCAATGCCTATTGCGAGCACGCCGCCGATGAGATTCGAGACAGCGTTGAGCATCCTGTACTTTCTTGCGCCATTCGCCGAAAAATCACGAAGTTTTGCTTCCTCTCTCTCAGTGAGTTTTCCGGTAGTCAGGGTGATAAAGCCTCTGTACAGGCAGTAAATACCCAGGATAATGATAACAATCTGGCTGAAATCAATGTTCTTCATCTTTTCTCTCCTTTTCACTCTGTTGTGTCTGTTAATTCAAGGAATATATTCTCCAGAGATGCCTCTGTCTTATGCGTTTCTCTCAAGTGGTCAAGAGTCCCCGTATACAGCAGCTCTCCGCTTTTAATAATGCAGATCTCATCACACAGTTTTTCCGCCACTTCCAGCACGTGCGTGGAAAAGAAAACAGACTTTCCTTTTTCGGCGTGCTCTCGCATCATTTTTTTCAATTCGAATGCCGACTGCGGGTCAAGGCCTGTCAGAGGTTCGTCCAGAATCCAGACCGAAGGGTCATGGATCAGAGCCCCCATGATCATGATCTTCTGGCGCATCCCGTGCGAGTAGGAAAGAATCTGGCTGTTAAGCGCGTCATATAACCCGAACCGTTTCGCATAAGTCTCGATAAAATCGCCTCTTCCCTCTGCAGGCGTATCGTAGATATCCGCGATGAAGTGGAGATATTCTATTCCCTTGAGCCTGAGAAAATGGTCCGGGCTGTCGGATACATACCCAAACTGGAACTTCGCTTTCTGCGGATCCTTCACAATATCGATCCCATTGATCGTGATCGTTCCCTCTGTCGGCCTGATCACGCCGGTGATCGCTTTGATCGTGGTCGATTTTCCCGCGCCGTTATGGCCGATGAAACCGGTAATCGCGCCATCCTTCACCGTGAATGAAAGATTCTTTACCACATCGCGTTCACCGTATCTTTTGGTAAAGCGCTCTACTTGAATCAAGTCGATTTCTCCTTTTTCAACTTTTTCTCCTTTTTACCATACACTTTCATCAATGGTCAAGGCAAGTTCGATTTCTGCTTACCAGGCAGTGAGCTCCAGATAAAGATCCTTGTACTGTTTTGCCGAGTTATCCCATGAAACATTCTTGGCCATATCGCGGTGAACCATCTCGTCCCAGTAGTAACGGTTCTCAAAGTACAAGGTCTTCGCCCGGTTGATTGCATCAAGGAGAAGTCCCGTCTCATATCTGTCAAAGGTAAAGCCGTTGCCCCAGTCAGCGTACATGTTGTACGGCTCCACTGTATCCTTAAGGCCGCCGGTCTCTCTGACAATCGGAACGGTCCCGTAGTGCATGGCGATGAGCTGCGTCAGGCCGCAGGGCTCAAACTTCGAAGGCACGAGCAACGCGTCGCATCCGGCATAGATCCGGTGGCTTCTCGCCTCATCGTACTGGATGCACGCGGCAAGCTGTCCCTTGTATGCGTTCTCATAGTAGCGGAAGGAATTCTCATATTCGGGATCGCCGGTACCGAGGATCACAACCTGGGTGAACGGATCCATGATCTGCGGGATGCAGGCATTGACCAGATCGAGACCTTTCTGGTTTGTCAGTCTTGAAATGAGTCCGATCACAAATTTGTCCTCGTTCTCCTCAAGGCCAAGTTCCTTCTGCAATGCCAGCTTGTTTTCCTTCTTCCTGGCAATCACATCTTCGTTGCTGTACTGCACAGCAATGTCCTTGTCTTTTGCCGGATCCCAGATATCGTAATCAATGCCGTTTACAATGCCGCGCAGCTTCCCGGAGTGATAACGCAGATGCTCCGCCAGGCCCTCTCCATACTCGTACGTCTGAATCTCGCCGGCATACGTATTGGACACAGTCGTGATCATATTGGAGTAGGTTAATCCGCCCTTAAACATATTCGCATCGAGCCAGTTCTGCGTCAATGCATCCTTGTTGAAAACATAATCAGGCAGATTCGTCCAGTATTTGATGGTCTTAATGTTGTAAATTCCCTGGAAACGCAGGTTGTGTATCGTGATCATGGTCTTTGCGTTTCCGATGGGCGTGTCCTGGAAAAATGTGCGCAGATATACCGGCACGAGTCCTGCCTGCCAGTCATGGCAGTGGATGATATTCGGCTGCCAGTTCATGTAATTCAGCGCCGCCAGTGCAGCCTTGCCGAAATAGCAGTACTTCGGGATATCATCGATCAGGTTTGTATACGGCTTATCCCCTCCGAAGAATTCCTCGTTGTCAATGAAATCATAGACCACGCCGTCCCAGACATACTCCATAATGCCGACATAGTACTGTTTTCCGTCACTGGTCAGATCCATGTAGAAGCTTCCCCGGTAAACCATCTTTTCCTGATACTGCTGCGGAATGCACTTGTATCTCGGAAGGATTACCTTCACATCACAGTTCCTGTGGATCAGCGCTTTGGGAAGAGAGTACATAACGTCTCCGAGCCCGCCGGTCTTTACGAACGGATAACATTCAGACCCGATAAATGCTATGCTTCTGCGCGGAGTCTCGGGCTCCTGTATCTGAACCGGCTCCTCAACAGCTGCCTGTGCCTGAGCCGGCTCCTCGACAGCCGCCTGTGTCTGAGCCGCCTCCTCGGCAACCGCCTGTGTCTTAGCCGACTCCTCGACAGCCGCCAGAATCTCATCAGCTGCAGCTTCCACTGCAGACTTTTTCTCTGCAGCTTTCTTTGCTGTCTCTTTTTTCGCTGACGCTTTTTTCGGAGCAGCTTTCTTTGCTGCAGTTTTCTTTTCCGCAGTTTTCTTTTCCGCAGTTTTCTTTTCCGCAGTTTTCTTTTCTGCATTCTTCTTTGCTGCAGCCTTCTTTTCTGCCGTCTTCTTTTCTGCCGTCTTCTTCGCTGCAGCTTTTTTCGGAGCAGCTTTCTCTTCTGTTGTCGCCTTTACTGCAGTTGTCTTCCCTGTAGTTTCCTTTTCAGCAGTTTTATCGTTTGTTTTCTTAGCAGCCATCGCGTACCCCCTCAAAATTCCGAATTCAAAACTATTCTCTTGCTACAGGAATCATTGTCTTTTTTCAATTTTACCACAATCTGCAGCACAAATCTCGTTATTCTGTTTATTCCCATTCCACTGTTCCGGGCGGTTTTGATGTAATATCATACACAACCCTGGATACACCCGGGATCTCATTTGTGATGCGGTTTCCGGCTTTTTCAAGAATCTCAAACGGCAGTCTTGTCCACTCCGCTGTCATGAAATCATCTGTGGAAACAGCCCGGAGCGCAACCGTATATCCGTAGGTTCGTGCATCTCCCATAACGCCGACACTGCGGGTATCTGTAAGAACCGCAAAATACTGATCCGGCCTGCAGCCGGGCATACTTCCCGCTATCACTTCTTCACTGAACACAGCATCGGCTTCCCGCAGAATGCGCAATTTCTCTTCCGTGACTTCTCCGATCACACGGACGGCAAGCCCCGGGCCCGGAAAGGGCTGGCGCCACACCAGTTCCTCCGGAAGTCCCAGCGACTTCCCCAAAGAGCGCACCTCATCCTTGAAAAGATCCCTCAGTGGTTCAACGATGGCATCAAAGGAAACCACATCGGGCAGCCCTCCGACATTATGATGGCTCTTGATGACCGCCGAATTGCCACTGCCGCTCTCAATCACATCCGGATAAATAGTTCCCTGAGCCAGTGCATGGACATGGCCGATCCGGCCGGCTTCTTCTTCAAAGACACGGATAAACTCCTCGCCGATGACCCTACGCTTACCTTCCGGATCGGTTACTCCTGACAGTTTTTGTATAAACCGCTCTCCTGCATTTACCCGGATCATATTAACGCCCAGTTTTTTCCGAAGCGTCTGCTCCACATAGTCTCCCTCGTTTTTCCGAAGGAGCCCATGATCGACAAATACACAGATCAGGTTTTCTCCGATTGCCCGGTGCAGGAGCAGGCCGGCCACGGCAGAATCCACACCTCCGGACAATGCCAGCAGAACAGTCTTCCCGGAGAGCTCTTCCCGGTACCGCGCGATCATGCGTCCTGCATAATCTTCCATCTTCCAGTCCCCTGTACACCCGCATATAGAAAACAGGAAATTCTCGAGGATACGCTTTCCGTATTCCGTATGTGTTACCTCCGGATGGAACTGTACGCCGTACAGCTTCCGCTTCTCATCCCCCATTGCGGCGCAGGGACAGTGCGATGTAACAGCAATCGTTTTGAATCCGGATGGAACCTTGCTGACATAATCCGTATGGCTCATCCAGCATATGCTCTCTTTAGGGATTCCGTCAAAAAGCATATGATCCATGACCGTAAGAACAGTCTTGCCATACTCGCTGGCACTTTCAGCAGAAGACACTGCCCCGCCTGCCATGAATGCTATCAGCTGGCAGCCGTAGCAGATTCCCAGAATCGGTATGTTAAGAGCAAGTACAGCGGGATCATAATGCGGCGAAGCCGGATCATAGACACTGTTTGGTCCGCCTGTAAAAATAATCCCTCTGTATCTCTCATTCCTGATCTCATCCGGCGTAATCCGGTTGTATGCCTTGATCTCGGCATAAACGTGATGTTCTCTCACCCTTCGTGCGATCAGCTGATTATACTGTCCGCCGAAATCCAGGATCAGTATTTTCTCCATGAATATCCCCCCATATCATTTATATTTCAGAAATACCCGGCACAATATCCTCCAGGACATCAAGCAGGATTCTGACCGTGTCCAGCGACGTAAACATTGTAATCCCGTTCTCAATGGCGCACTGTCGGATTGCAATCCCATCCTGATAATGGATTCCTGACAGGATCGCCCGGGTGTTGATAATGTAGCTTACATATCCGGCCCGGATCGATTTCAGGATATCGTTGCTGCCTTCACTGATTTTTCCGCGAATTCTGGTCCGGATCCCATGCTCTTTCAGGAACATCCCTGATCCTGAAGTCGCCTCGATATTGAAGCCAAGATGATAGAATCTCCTCACCAGCGGCAGCGCTTCCTCCTTGTCCTCATCTGCCAGTGTCACCATAACCGTTCCGTATTCTTTCATTTTGATACCGGATGCCTGCAGTGCTTTGTAGAAGGCCCTCCTCAGACTCCTGTCATATCCGATCGCTTCCCCCGTGGATTTCATCTCCGGCGACAGGTATGCGTCCATTCCGTTCAGTTTTTCAAAAGAAAATGCCGGTGCCTTCACGTACCAGAAAGAGCCCGCAGACGCCGCCTTCCCTGTCAGATTCTGTTTTGCAAGATCCATTCCCAGCATCGCCCTCACGGCGATATCGACCAGCGGAATACCGGTTGATTTCGAAAGAAATGGAACGCTCCTTGAGGCTCTCGGATTAACTTCAATAACAAAAACCTGATCCTGCCCATCCACGATATACTGGATATTGTACAGACCGATGATGCCTATTCCCAGGCCAAGTTTCTCAGTATACTCTGTGATCGTTTCCCTTGCTTTCTCAGAAACAGAAAACGGAGGATAGACGCTGATGCTGTCCCCTGAATGGACACCGGTGCGCTCTACCAGTTCCATGATTCCCGGCAAAAATACATCCTTTCCGTCGCAGACAGCATCCACTTCCACTTCTTTTCCCACAATATATTTATCGATCAGCACAGGACGTTCACGGTCAACCTCCACTGCATTCTTCAGATACTTTTCCAGCATTTCTTCATTAGCAACGATCTCCATGGCTCTGCCGCCAAGCACAAAGCTCGGCCGGACAAGCACCGGATATCCGAGGCCGGCGGCCGCCCTGATCCCCTCCTGTATACTGTGGACAGCAGTTCCTTCCGGGTGCGGGATGCCAAGTCTTTGAACCACCTCTTCAAAAGCATTCCTGTCTTCCGCTGCGAAAACAGCTTTTGAATCCGTACCGATAATGCGGACTCCCCTTGCAGTAAGGGGCTCAGCCAGATTCACGGCCGTCTGTCCGCCCAGAGATGCGATGACGCCTTCCGGTTTCTCCAGGTCGATGATATTCATGATATCTTCTACGGTCAGCGGTTCAAAGTAGAGTTTATCAGCAGTCGTATAGTCGGTGGAAACCGTTTCCGGATTATTATTGATAACGATGGCCTCATACCCCATGTCATGGATCGTTTTCACAGCATGAACCGTCGAGTAGTCAAACTCCACACCCTGACCGATTCGTATAGGCCCGGAACCGAGCACGATGACTTTTTTGTTTTCCGTGACGACAGACTCATTCTCCTCTTCGTATGTCGAATAGAAGTACGGGACATAGCTTTCAAATTCGCTGGCACAGGTGTCAATCATCTTGTAAACGGGATATATACTGAACTTCTTCCGGAGCAGCCATATATCCTCCTCACTGCGGCCAGAAAGCTCCGCTATGTAAGCATCGGAAAAGCCCATGCGCTTAGCCTCATAGAGCAGTTCTCTGCTGATGGAACCTGCCTCTTTAGCTTCCTGCTCAAGCTTCTTTTCAAAATCGACGATCCGTTTAATCTTGTCCAGAAAAAACATATCGATTTTTGTCCGGTTATATATAACCTGCAGGTCAGCTCCGAGCCAGAGCAGTTCCGATATTGCATAGATCCGGTCGTCTGTACCTTCTTCAATGTATGACAGCAGTTTTCTGACCGCCTCCTGACGGTCTTCCGGTTCGTCTTTATCCGACAGATTTTTTACATCAAACTTTTCCAGATGGATGTGATTTTTCCCGTCTTCCAGAGAGCGGATTGCCTTGAGCAGGCTCTCCTCCATCGTCCTGCCGATTCCCATCGTTTCACCGGTGGCTTTCATCTGTGTAGAAAGCGTGTTGGAGGCAAGCGTGAATTTGTCAAACGGGAAGCGGGGCATTTTCGTCACGACATAATCCAACGCCGGCTCAAAACAGGCGGGCGTATTGGCAAGACGGATCTCGTCAAGATTCATACCGACCGCGATTTTCGCCGATACCCTGGCGATAGGATACCCGCTGGCCTTGGAGGCCAGAGCCGATGAGCGAGACACCCTGGGATTCACTTCAATCACATAATAATCAAAGGATTCCGGATCTAAAGCGAACTGGACATTGCAGCCACCCTCCACCTTCAGCGCCCGTATGATCCGCAGCGCACTGTCCCGGAGCATATGATACTCTTTGTTTGTCAATGTCTGGCTCGGTGCAACCACGATTGAATCGCCGGTATGAATACCGACCGGGTCCAGGTTTTCCATGTTGCAGACCGTGATGGCCGTATCGTTGGCGTCACGAATCACCTCGTATTCGATCTCCTTGTATCCTCTGATACTTTTTTCTACCAACACCTGCGATACCGGAGAAGCAGCAAGCGCATGTGCAAGCTTTTCCCGCATATCCTCCTCGTCTTCGGCAAACCCGCCGCCGGTTCCTCCTAAAGTAAATGCCGGCCTCAGGATAACAGGATAGCCGATCCTGTCCGCCGCCTTAAGCCCTTCCTCCAGAGTCTTACAAGTCTCCGAGGGAACCACCGGTTCCTGAAGCTGTTTGCAGAGCATTCTGAACCTCTCCCGGTCCTCCGCCTTCCGAATGCTTTCTGCATCAGTTCCCAGCAGTTCTATCTCACACTCATCCAATATTCCTTTATCATAAAGCTGCAGGGACAGATTCAATCCGGTCTGCCCGCCAAGACCCGGGATCAGTGCGTCCGGTCTTTCATAACGGCAGATTCTTGCCAGGTACTCAAGCGTCAGCGGTTCCATATAGACCTTGTCCGCGATCGAGTGATCCGTCATGATGGTCGCCGGATTTGAATTGGCCAGGATTACCTCATATCCCTCTTCTTTCAGAGCCAGGCAGGCCTGGGTGCCGGCATAGTCAAACTCAGCCGCCTGGCCGATCACGATCGGCCCGGATCCGATCACAAGCACTTTATGAATATCTGTTCTCTTAGGCATTTTCTACCTTCTTTCCATCAATTCCGTGAACTGCCGGAACAGGCAGCTGCTGTCCTGCGGCCCCGGAGCGCTCTCCGGATGAAACTGGACGGAAAAGACCCGTTCTCTGTCACTGCACAGGCCTTCTACTGTTCCGTCCAGAAGATTCCGATGAGAAACGATCAGTCCTGTCCCGGACAGACTGCTTTCATCGACCGCATAACTATGATTCTGACTGGTAATCTCAATCATCCCGGTCCGGTTATTCTTTACCGGATGGTTTCCCCCTCTGTGACCGAATTTCAGTTTATATGTCCTTGCGCCGAATGCCAGGGCGATCAGTTGATGCCCGAGACAGATCCCGAACAGCGGAAGCATTCCGCGCAGTTTCCGAAGTGTCCGAATCACCTCCGGTACATCCGTCGGATCACCTGGCCCGTTTGAGATCAGCACGCCGTCAGGAGCCAAAGATAATATTTCCTCTGCGCCGGTGTTATACGGTACAACGGTGACATTACATCGGTTTGCATTCAGCATCCTGACAATATTCGCCTTCATGCCGCAGTCGATGACGGCTACCTGAAATCGGGGATTGGATGTTCTGCTGTACCACTTTTTTGTACAGCTTCGTCTCTTTACCGCGTCATGTCTCTCAGGATGATCACGGATGATCTGCAGGCCTTCCTGCACCGGCATTCCTGAACCTGTCAGAAGCGCACGGCCTGATCCCTGCGTTCTGATGTGCCTGACAAGCTTTCTGGTATCGACGCCATATATCCCCGGAATATCATGTTCCTCCAGCAGCTGGGAAAGGGTCAGCGCAGACCTGAAGTTGGAAGGTGCTTCATTGAGATCCCGGATGATCAGCGCAGAAGGGGCAATTACCCTGCTCTCATAATCTTCGTTTGTAATCCCGTAATTGCCGATCAGCGGATAGGACATCACCACCGCCTGATCCGTATATGACGGATCTGAGAGAATTTCCTGATATCCTGCCATTGATGTGTTAAATACAAGCTCACATACAACATCCTTTCTTCCGCCAAAACCGCAGCCTCGGAATTCACTTCCGTCATCCAGAATCAGTTTTTTATCCCAGTCCATGTTTCTTTTCTCCTCCGTCACATCGTGACAATAAGCTGCTCATGCTTCAGGTCATGATACACTGTGCATCCCTTTCCGCTTACATCCAGAATCCGGACCACCTCATTCAGCTTCCCAAGCCCGGGAAAAAGTTCCGTTAACAGATTCGGGAGCTTTGTCAGTTTTTCCGGGTGATATTCCTTTGTCTGTTTGCCCTCAAATACAGCCGTATAGAGGATCTGGGCCTCCACAAGATCCTGAAAGATGTGACTGCCGTAGGACAGCTCCGGGTTATAGCCTGCACCGGATTCGGCGACTTCACAGATGACATCAAATTCGCTGATGTCGGCAAAGGAGGTCGGAACACCAAGTTCCTGTGAAGATGTGCCGATTCTTCCGGGAACGATCAGCATCATGTGCTTTCCGGATCCGCGGTATTTCCAGTTAACGCTTCCAACCGCTTTTGCCACACTGTTCTTTTCATTGTAGGGCAGATGATAATAGTTCACCGGATCCACATATACGATCAGGTCCAGCGGCACTTCCCGCGACAGCCCCATAGAGGCCCCTTCGAGCGACATAAGGATCCGCTCAGAGGGCAATGCGTCCGGAATAAAGACCTCACCGGTATCCAGAAAGACCTGCAGCGGACGGCATTGCAGCAGATTGATCATATACTCCCCTGTTCCATCCAGATTTAAGGTGAACTCGATATCGACAGGCTGCCGATAGACGCTCTGAATCACCTGCATCATCTCTTTAAACTGTTCCATCATACGCCGGTTACTGACAAGTCCTTTGCATGATATAAACCTGACAGATCTGTTGGTGCCCAGTTCACGAAGCCGCTGCTCCACTTCATAGTCGTGTTCCAGCAGCGCGTTGCCCAGAAATCCGGGCAGCTTATCTTCGATCTGTTCAAGCGTGATCTGTTCAAGTCCTTTTTTCTCTTTATTAACAACTTCCAGCTTACGCTGGGAGAATTCGTGCTTTTCGGCAATGGTGGCTGCTATCGTGGCTTCCGGTCTGTCAAGATTTACCAGACGCGGATAGGAACCTTCCGTTCTGTCGACGGCACAGGTGCCCAGCCCCATAACCAGTCGAAGCATCCCGGCTTCCGGATCCAGACTCTTCAGGAAGCGGTAAGGACTGTAGGAGTAACCGACACCTGCCGCACATGGCATATAATACTGATCATAGTGGGAACCCGACACACGCTGCACCAGAAGAGCCATCTGCTCGTCACGGCCAGCCAGGTTCCGGCGTTTCCGGTAGTCCAGTGCAGACAGGCTCATCGAGCTTGCATATACCCTGCGGATCGCATTTTCAAACTCCTGCAGCCGCTCTTCAAGTGTTCCTGTATTCGCACAGAACACAGACTCGTATTTTCCCGCGAACGCATTACCGAACCCGTCCTCCAGGATGCTGCTTGACCGGACGATGATCGGGTCCCGCCCATAGTATTCCAGGAGAAAGCTGAACCGTTTTTCCATATTGCCCGAAAAAACACCTGAAAGGAGTTTTTGCGAAAAAGTTTCAGCCAGAGAAAAATACTCTTCTTCCGTACGTTGGCGCACCCGGAGATCCCAGAACCCGTTCTCAACAATGTATGAGTAATAAACATCTGAACCGATGAACCAGGAATCATGTGGTTCCATCACATCATACAGATCCGGTCTGGTATTTTCGATAATCTTGCGGGCGAGCAGCATCCCGCAGGCTTTTCCTCCGATCATACCTGTTCCGATCATATGGTCGCGTACATAGAAATAATCTTCCGGTTTAAAATGTTCACAGATCATCTCCCGCATCTTCTCATCGCGGGTCATCATGATCCTGCACATCCGGTCGCAGGAATCAGATACGTCCATCCCGGCTTCATGCATCTGCCGTGTCAGGTTGAAAAACCTGTCCCAGGAGTCTGTACTCTGCTCACTGCCGGGTCGCTGCTGCCGGTTCATCACCTGATAGAACCGGCTTGCGCGAATCCCATCCAGCAGCGGTTTGAACGAGCCGTTCTCGGGATTATACAGATGCGGCAGGAACATTGTCTCAGATTCCCGGTTCCATACCTTTTCCGGACGCACATAAACTGCTTTTCCCTCCGAATAGACATCCAGGAAAAGCTGGGTCGTATCCTGTATTCTTGCTGTCGAAGCCAGCGAGTGCCTGCCCCTGATCAAAGGAAAGAAAGCGACTGTATCCAGTTGGAACAGGAATGGGCAGGTCACTCGGAAAAAATTGCCCATCATAAGATCCGTAGCCCAGGCTGTCGGCAGTTCGGAAAGACAGTCGAAAACATAGAACGCGTCAAAGCCTTCCTCTGCAATCAGGTTATGAATGGCCACCGAAAATGTCTCGAACCTGTGAGACAATTCAATATGTACCGTTTTGATCTCAGGATGTCCTTCTGTGATGGGTGGATGGGAGGCAAATCGGACATAGATGATATTGCGGTGGTCTTTTATCGCCTGTTCCAGATACGGGTCAACGAACAGGTGAAATTCATCAAGACTGGATACGCGCCATACGACATTATCCCCCAGCCTGATATTATCAAGAGCCTTATCCATTTCCGGAATCCCGGACAGAATTCGTTCAAACGCTGCCATTTCGGCCTCCTTTTCTGACGATTCTTCCGCCTGGCTGTTTTGTTGTCCGGTTCATAGGAGAACCCGCTGTACTGACTCTTCCGAGTCAATTCTTGTCCCTTATGTTATTATGAGAATATGTATTGACTCAATGGGCGAACTTATGTTCGATTTGTTTTGGATATTATCAATCCCCCTTTATATCTTCAATCGTATCGCAGGGGATTAAAGATTAAAAAAGCCTCGTGCACTGGATTTTCCAATGCACAAGGCTTCCAAAAGAAAAAAGCGCAAGCCCACATGATCCGGACTTATGCTCATGCTTATTGCCTGGCTGCACGATAGGCGCATATTTATCCTGTATTGTGTTCATTTTTTGAGTATCGTCGCATCAAATAGTGATGTGTTACAAGATATCGATGAGCGCTTCAGTCTCTTCCGGTGTGATCCCCCAGTCGGCAGCGAAACGGATAACGGTATGTTCATCATCATACTTTTCCCAGAATCCATATTCCACTTTCGTCTGAAGTTCTTCCAGCCGGCTGTTTTCCATGATGCAGAAGATCTGGTTCGTGGGGGATTCAAAGCAAAGCCTGTACCCCTTCTTTAAAAGTGCCTCCCGGATCTTCTGTGCAGCCAGAATCGCCGGAACGCCGATCCGCTCATACAGCCCGTCGGTAAAGAGGGTATCAAACTGCAGGCCCAGAAGTCTGCCTTTGGCAAACAGTGCACCGTGCTGCTTGATGATGGTGAAGAATCCTGAGATCCTGTCGGGATCGGGGATGACCACCGCTTCCCCGAAAAGCGCTCCGCACTTGGTCCCTCCGATGTAGAATGCGTCGCAGAGGGCTGCCAGCTCCGGCAGCGTGATCTCATTGTCCGGGCAGGCAAGGGCATACGCCAGTCTCGCACCGTCCACATAAAGCGCCATGTGATAACAATCACATACCTCGCGAAGTTTTTTCAGTTCCTCCAGGTTATATAGTGTGCCATATTCGGTGGGATGGGAAATGTATACCATCCCGGGCATGACCATATGCTCGTGGTTGGGATCCTGATAGAAGTCTTCCACGTACCGACGTACTTCATCGGCGTCAAGCTTGCCCAGATGACCGGGGATCGTGAGCACCTTATGTCCGGATGCCTCGATCGCGCCTGCTTCATGCACGCTGATGTGCCCCGTCCCTGCCGCGATCACGCCCTGATACGAACGAAGAAAGGCATCGATCACCACGGCATTGGTCTGGGTTCCGCCCACAAGGAACTCAACGCATGCTTCTTTGCACCGGCACGCCTTACGGATCTTCTCTCTGGCAGCCTCCGAGATTTCATCCAGACCGTAGCCATCGGTTTTCATCATGTTGGTTTCCACGATTCTCTGCAGAATATCCGGATGTGCTCCCTTCATATAATCGCTTGCAAAGCAGAGTTTCCGGTTTTCCATAACTTTTTTCCCTCCTCGTTGACTTTCTCTTTAGATCAATCATACATACAGATCATGGATAAGTGTAGTTTTCTTTTTGACGTGAAACAAAAACACTCTCAATAAAAAAGCACATGCAAATACTTAGCCAAACCTGCGGCTTCTCCATTGACAACGGTTATTATCTTTGGCTTCAATTGGTCAAATTTGCCCGGTTAAAAATGTTCAAAACACGAAGCTCCGGCATAATAATACATAAAAACAGGTCATTTCAGCACAAACAAGAAGGCTTTTTTATCCTGCCTTTTCTCACAATCTATAGTATAATTAAAATAGCAGCTCTCTAAACATGATACCGGTCAGAATCAGACCGCAGAAAAGGGAGGATAAACATGAAAAAAAAGATTTTCCTGTATTCTTAGCATCAGCCATGGCGCTTAGTCTTCTGACAATTCCTTCTGCAGGAATGACAGGCCCTTTACCTGTCAGCGCAGATGAACTGGAAGATGACCTGGAAGACGAAGCTGACCTGGTCGTAACTCTCCTCACTTTTACCCCCATGAGCGTAGAAATCACTGACCGTGTGGAAGAACGACTCAATGAAATTACTCAGGAAAAGATTAATGCCACCGTCGACTTTGAGTGGAAGGATGCCGGACAATATCTCACCACTGTTCCGATGATGCTGCAGGCAAACGAGCAGATTGACCTGATCATGTTCACTCCGATCCCCGCTGCCAGCTATCAGTCCTTTATGAGCCAGAACCAGCTTATGGACATTACCGACCTTCTTCCTGTCTATGCGCCAGATGTCTGTGCGTATATGGGAGATTATCTCAAGGCAACTTCAAAGAGCGGAAGTATATATGGCGTAGGAAATCTGTATAACCTCAAGTCGCAGCTCTCCATCGATATGCGCAAGGATATTCTGGAGGACGCGGGGCTTCTTGAGGAAGCCGAGAGCATGACAAACTGGCAGGATGTGAAGGAAGTCATGAAAAAAGCATCCGAATCCAGCGGAATGAATGCTCTGGTCAGCCTCGATGATCTCGCAGATGTAATAACAATGGCACCGTTCGTTATCGGAAATGGAGATCTTGCTGACACAGAGTGGCTTGACAGCTGCGGCGATACCTACTATTTTACCTACATCGATCCTGCGGATGATAAGGTAAAATGCTATTTTGAAAATGAAAAATGGCTGAACGGCATAAAACTTGCCCGCGAATTTTACAACGAAGGCCTTGTTTTCAAAGACGCGCTTACCTCTCCGGACACCGGTGTTACCCTGATCCGCAGCGGAGTTGGATTTGCTCAGATTTCTCCTACTGACATCGGCGCCGAAGCCATGTTTAAGAACAGCACCGGATATGATGATTTCCGAACCCTGCTTACTTCGTCAAAGGCGTCTACAGCTACTTTCCAGAAATTCGGTTTTGCTGTGCCGATTACTGCCGGGTATCCCGAGAGAGCTTTGAGGCTTCTCAATCTGATGTGGACTGATCAGGAGTTCATGGACACGCTTGCCTGGGGAATTGAAGGCGAAGACTGGGTCAGGACCGAGAATGGAATGGCTGATTATCCCGAAGGAACTGACAGCAATTCTGTATACCATCTTCAGGATTTCATGCTGGGCAACACCAATCAGGTGATTCCCTGGACAGGGGATGATCCGGATATCCGCCAGCACACCATTGAATCGAACGAGAGCGTCGAGCTGTCCAAGTATCTTGGTTTCTCAGTCGATTCCGTCCCCGTCGCCGAGAAGGTCTCCGCGTGCAAATTTGTGTTTGACCAGTACTGCCCGCCCTTAAACTGCGGCGCCGCAGGGGATGATGTCGATGCACTGGCAGCCGAATTTATCGAAGCAATGTATGGCGCAGGCTTGCAGGATATCATTGATGAATATCAGGCACAGCTGGACGCATAGCTTGCTGAAAACTCATAAATCTGTTCCATCGTATACGGCGGAAGCATCATAAGCTTCCGCCGTTTTTTATAATTTTCAATCTTTTTTCAGCGGAATCCAAATATAACTTTCGTAATCTTCCGGTTTCTCTGTTGGAGGTCCATACATCTCCAGTGAATAATTACCCGCCAGAGAATAGCCTTTCAGTGCAGGCAGCCATTCAGACCAAATCGCTGTATTCACGCTTTGCAGACTGTTCGGAAGAGGCCCTTTGCATTTGAACTGAGCCCACAATCCTCCGGGGATGACTGTCCACTCACAGCCTTCCGGGATATCATCCCATGGCGCATAGTTATCCGCGATCCAGTAGTCGAAATCCTTTCCGTCCATATCGAGGCAAATCCCGAACATTCCCTTCAAGCCCTTCATATCAGCAGACCATTCATTCCAGAACTTTGGAATCTCCTGATAGCTGGTGTCGGCATTAAAACGGCGCTTGATTCCCATAACCGTAAACGGCGCTTTTTCAACAATACGATAATTCAGCATTTTTCCACCCTCCAATGATATCTTGATATGCAACGGAGCGAATGATCGAAGCGGCGCACCGGCCTCACGTGCCTTTGACGGCGCAATGCCATGAAAACGCTGGAACGCTTTTGCAAAACTATCCGGAGAGTCATACCCATATTTCAGAGCAATGTCAACGACTTTCTCGTCAGTGCTTGAAAGCTCCTGTGCTGCCATAGTCATTCGTCGGGCTCGGATGTATTCTCCGACAGTCATCCCACACAGCGCACCAAAAATCCGCTGATAGTAAAACGGAGAAAGTGCCGCTCTCTGAGCAATATCCTCGATTTCCAAAGAACTGGTCATATGCTCTTCCATGAAATCAATCGACTGCTGAAAGCCTTCGATCCAGCTTTGCACTTCATTCACCTCCCTCGCATCGCATCCATATTATATCGGCAGAGGAGGTTCTCTGTCCCGACATCCTGTGCACTCATTTTACGGGTGCTGCCCTTATTCGATATCTGCTTCATGGCGGCCTCCGATCACCTATACTTGTATCATTTGCCACATATAACAGTTTTACAATGTTGCTTCAAGAGTTTATGATGTAATCATCAGAGCAGTCTTGAAAGGTACGGTGAATTCTGTCATGTACTTATGGTTTATCGCTGCTCTTATGGCTTATTCTGTTAATGGGTTAAGCGGCTTTGCCAGCACGCTGCTATTTACAACCACCGTTTTATTGATCTTGTCGGGCGTTTCGTTGGTTCTGAAGAATCTGTAATTAGAAACATGGGAGATAAAGAATGATATACACAAATGATTATGAATCCCCTTTGGGAAGCATTTTGCTCGCCGGAGATGACCAGGGATTAACAGGCCTTTGGTTCACAGAAGGAGCCAGATATACTGGGCTTGGTCTGAAAGAAGGTGCTCGTCGGCGTGAAACGGACTATTTTGATCAGGCGAAAAAATGGCTGGATATTTATTTTTCGGGTCGTGATCCCGGCTTTTTCCCTCAAATCCATTTGGTAGGCTCCGATT
>DEFE01000002.1:0-937 GCA_002350625.1 Lachnospiraceae bacterium UBA2860 | reverse complement strand
GGTCATAATCCGATCTGCATCATTGTACCATGCCATCGGGTGGTAGGATCGAACGGAAGTCTGACCGGATATGGGGGAGGAATCCAACGAAAGAAAGCCCTTTTGGAACTGGAAGGCTATGATATGTGTCCATGAGAGTTATCTGAACTAATGCTATCAAATGGCTATCAGCCGGTGCTATCGCTCCTCGTCTTCATTAGGGAAAGCGTAATTTTCTTGTATGCATGGTTCTTCTTGTCATTCGGATGCGGCTCAAGTGCCACGATTGTTATATCCCCCTGTTCAGGTCCATAGCTCCAGAACAGACGGCCTGCCGCGGGAGTATTATTCTGTAAGTAAGAGCACCATACTTTCATTCCATATCTGGCCGTTAATACATTTATCTCATGCGTCTGCAGACTTGGGTGCCTGGGGTTCTCAGAGAGCAATGCCATCGCCTTACCCAAGAGATTATAGGATCTGACTTCATCTTTTGATGCCCTGCCTGCAGACACCTTATCAACCAGCGCGTTCCAGAATTCTTCCATTTCAGGAACACCCATATGAATCGCAAACATAGTTACTCCTTAAAAGCTGACAAGTCAACAGTTGGAGATACTTTCTTTTGTTTCAGGTTTTCCATCGCCTGATCCATCATTGCAAGGCTTTTTTCGGAAATGGCAAATGGTGCGACCAATTCCCGCGGCTCGAGAACGATTCGGCCATCCTCAAACATTTTCACATGATAATATTCATAGGTTGCATTGCGCAGTGTTATTCGTTTCTTTGCATCGATCTTTGCATCGTATACAGCAACAGTTGAAGCCACGTTTGTCACCTCCTATACAGCATGTGGGATTTCCCACTTAGATACTATCTTGTCCGTCCACTTTTGTCAATGGAGGCATCCCAAGAAAAATATAAGACTAACTATTAACCTGAATTATTCACCGATATA
>DEFE01000044.1:69647-80535 GCA_002350625.1 Lachnospiraceae bacterium UBA2860 | reverse complement strand
CGCGGCCGTTCCGGCCGTCAGGGCGACCCCGGCGAGAGCCGCTTCTACATCTCGCTGGAAGACGACCTCATGCGCCTGTTCGGCTCCGAGCGCCTGATCAAGACATTTGAGACACTTGGCGTCCCCGAAAATGAACAGATCGAGCACAAGATGCTGAGCTCTGCCATCGAGCGCGCGCAGAAGAAGATCGAGGGCAACAACTTCGGCATCCGCAAGAACCTGCTTGAGTTCGACCGCGTCAACAACGACCAGCGCGAGATCATCTACGAGCAGCGGCAGAAGGTGCTGGACGGCGAGGATATGCACGGCGTGATCATGGGCATGGTGGACGCCGTCATCGACCGCAAGATCCACATCAGCCTCGCCGAGGACCACGAGGGCGAGGATATGGATCTGCAGGCGCTCACGCAGAACCTGTATCCGGTCATCCCGCTCAGGATGCCGAAGGCGGACGAGATCAAGTCCATGAACCAGAAGCAGCTCGCGGAATTCCTTAAGGCGGAAGCGAGAACGTTGTACGCCAAAAAAGAGGCGGAGTTCGAGGAAGTGTTCCCCGGCGAGAACCGCATGCGCGAGCTCGAGAGAGTGGTGCTCCTTAAGGTCATCGACGCCAGATGGATGAACCACATCGACGACATGGAGCAGCTGCGGCAGGGCATCGGCCTTACGGCTTACGCGCAGCACGACCCGAAGGTCGAGTACCGCATGTACGGCTTCGAGATGTTCGAGGAGATGACGGAGCAGATTCAGGAGGAGACGCTCCGGGTGCTCTATCACGTGAGGCTGCAGCAGAAGGTCGAGAGAGAGCCGGCCGCCAAGGTGATGGGGACGAATAAGGACGACACGCTGGCGAAGAAGCCGGTGATGCGGAAGGTAAAGAAGATCTATCCGAACGACATGTGCCCGTGCGGCAGCGGCAAGAAGTATAAGAACTGCCACGGCAGACCCGGGTCGGAGCCGCTGAAGATGTAATGCGAAATATGGCTTCATGGGAGCAGAACGATTCCTGTGAAGCCGTTTTTTATACGCTTTGCCGGCACCGGCTTATGATCGGGCTCATGAAAAAGGAAAGGGGTTAAAGCGATGCTGCAGGTTTTTGCGCTGAGGCCCGCGGTGCGCCGTGGATAGCGCAACGCGGTGGCTCCTCAGGGTTACCGGAAGGAAGAAAGCATACGTGCTGGTGCTGGCGCTCTCCCAGGCCGCAGGCGGCGTGCTCGGCGTCCTCTACGCTCTCTTTTTGAGGAACATCGTCGACAGCGCGGTGGGCCATGACAGTGCCGGTTTCTTTCGCGGCGTCGTGATGATTGTCGCGCTGGTCGCGCTGCAGATCGGCCTTTCCGCCCTCGTGCGCTGGCTGCAGGAGCTGGCGAAGTCGGAGATCGAAAACCGCTTCAAGCAGCGGCTTGTGGACAACATCCTGCGGAAGGATTACAGCGTCGTCTCGGCCACGCACACGGCGGAGTGGATGAACCGCCTGACGAATGACACGACTGTCGTCGCCGGCGGGATCGTAGAGATCCTGCCGGGACTCATCGGCACGGTCGTCCGGCTGATCTCGGCGATCATCATGGTCATCGCGCTGGACCGCATGTTCGCCGCGATCCTCGTGCCGGGCGGGATCGTCCTGTGCGTGCTGACATACGCCTTCCGGGGCGTGCTCAAGCGCTTCCACAAGAACATTCAGGAGAGCGACGGGCGGCTGCGGGTCCTCCTGCAGGAGCACATCGGGAGCCTCATGATGATCAAGTCCTTCGCGGCGGAGGAGCGGACGGGCAGTGCCGCGGCCGGGGCGATGGACGAGCACAAGGCGGCCAGGATGCGCCGCACCCGCTTTTCCAACGTGGCGAACAGCGGGTTTTCCGCCGCCATGCAGGGGATGTACCTGCTCGGCGTCGTGTACTGTGCCTATGGGATTCTGCACGATACCGTGACATACGGCACCCTGACCGCCATCATGCAGCTGATCGGCCAGATTCAGGGGCCTTTTGTCAATATCAGCGGCTACCTGCCCCGCTATTACGCGATGACAGCCAGCGCCGAGCGCCTTATGGAGATTGAAGCCTTCGCGGACGACGAGGCGGCGCTGCCCGCCGATGAGGTCCGCCGCCTCTACCGGGAGTCCTTCACGGCCCTCGGACTCAAGGACGCGAGCTTCACTTACGAAGCGGACGATGCGGCGCCCGTGGTGCTGGACGGCATTTTCTTCGACATAAAGAAGGGAGAGTACGTCGCCTTCACGGGACAGAGCGGCTGCGGGAAGAGCACGGTGCTGAAGCTCCTGATGTGCATGTATCCGCTGGACAGCGGTGAGCGCTATATCGCCGCCGCCGGGCGGGAAATGCCTCTCACAGCTTCATGGCGCAGGCTCTTTGCCTACGTGCCGCAGGGAAACGCGCTGATGAACGGCACGATCCGGGATGTCGTGAGCTTCGCCGATCCCGGCGCTGCCCATGATGAAGTAAGACTCCTTAAAGCGCTTAAGATCTCCTGCGCGGATGAATTTGTCGACGATCCGGACGCTGTGCTCGGCGAGCGCGGCACGGGGCTTTCGGAGGGACAGATGCAGCGGATCGCCATCGCGAGGGCGGTGTTTGCGGACTGCCCGGTGCTGCTGCTCGATGAATCCACCAGCGCGCTGGACGACCGGACCGAGCGGCGCCTTCTTGAGAATCTGCGCTCCCTGACGGACAAGACCGTGGTGATCGTCACGCACCGGAAAGCGGCGCTTGCGATCTGCGACCGGGTGCTGCAGTTTACGGAGACGGGCGTCGAAGACGTCACGGAGCAGGAAAGATAAAAGGGGAAAGCGGAGCCTGACATGAAAACAAAGGATTTGATCTATCTCGTCTCATGTGCCGTGAATGAAAAGAAGCCGGACACGGCGCGGGTCGCCGGCATGGACCTTGCAGCTTTGTACAGGCAGGCTGTCTGGCACATGCTTGCCGCCGCCGCGGCGCCGGCACTGGAAGAAGCCGGCGTGAAGGATGAGCGCTTCATGAAGGCCGCAAGAAGCTCTCTCTTAAAAAATGCCACGATGGACGCGGAGATGGAGGTCCTTTTTGCCGCGCTTGACAAGGCCGGAATCTGGCACATGCCGCTTAAAGGTATTGTGCTGCAGCACCTGTATCCTTCATACGGGATGCGGCAGATGTCCGATCATGACATCCTCTTTGACGCGGCGAGGGCGGACGACGTGCGGACCATCATGGAAGGGCTCGGCTTTACGACAGAGCATTTTGATGTCGGCAGCCATGACGTCTACTACAAGAAGCCCGTGTGCAACTTTGAGATGCACCGGGCGCTGTTCGGTCCCGAGCACGAGGAAAAGCTGTACGAGTACTACAAAGATGTGGAAAAAAGGCTGCGTGGAGACGGCTTTGAGAAGCACCTCAGCCCCGAGGATTTCTACATCTTTATGACAGCCCACGAATACAAGCACTATGCAGGCGGCGGCACCGGCCTGCGCTCGCTCCTCGACACGTACGTCTACCTGCAGAAGGAGAGCCCGGATATGGACTATGTGGCGGCGGAGATGGAGAAGCTGGGGATCGCGGCGTTTGAGGCCGCCAACAGGTCCCTCTCGCAGCACCTGTTTTCCGGCGGGAAGCTGACGGAATCCGACCGGGAGATGCTGCGCTATATCCTTACCTCGGGCGCCTACGGGACGACGACCCACCGGGTGGAGAACAGCGTGCGCAAAAAAGGCGGGAGCAAGCTCCGCTATGCCATGAGCCGCTTCTTCGGGCCGATGCGGGAAGGAGACGAGGGGTATCAGGCCTTTGCGAAGCAGTATCCGTTTTTCTATGAACACAAGCTTCTCATGCCCCTGCTGCCGCTTTACCGGACCGCGCGCGGCCTTGCGAGCGGCAATCTGATCTCGGAAGTGAAAGCGCTGAGAAAAGCGAAGAAAAACTGAAATGGATTCGATGCTGAAGGAGCAAATAAAAACGGCACAGCCGCATCTGCGGCTGTGCCGTCGTTTTTTCTTACGGATCAGTCGAGCTTAATGCCGCTCAGGAGAGAGCCGAGAGACGTTGTGAGCTTCTCGGACTTCGGAAGCACGACTTTTTCTTCTTCCACGGGGCGCGCGGGAGCCGACTCGTCGAGGAGCTTCATCGAAAGGGAGATCTTGCCGTCCTTGACAGCGGTGACCTTGACCTTCACGGTGTCGCCGACCTTGAGCACTTCGCTCGGATGCTTCAGGCGCTTCTCGCTGGAGATCTGCGAGATGTGTACGAGGCCGTCGATGCCGTCGCCGAGGCTGACGAAAGCGCCGTAGGTCTGCAGGGACTGGACTTTGCCTTCCGTGACGAGGCCGACCTGGATGTTGGAAATGCGCTCGGCCTTCTCAGCGTTTCTGCGCTCGCGAAGGATGTCGCGGGAGGACAGCACGAGCTTCTTGCCGTCCTGCTCAGCCGTGATGACGCGGACGGGAACCGTCTGGCCCTTGAAGGTGGACAGATCCTCGACATAGTCAAGGGAGAGCTGTGAAGCCGGGATGAAGGCGCGGATGCCGTTCAGGTAGCCGACGACGCCGCCCTTGACCGCGTCGACGACGCGGACCACGGTGTCTGTCTTTTCTTTCAGCATCTTCGCAAATTCTTCCCACGCGAGCTTCTCCATGGCATTTCTGCGGGAGAGAAGGATGTTCCCGCGGCCGTCATCCGTGCGGAGCACGATGGCCTTGACGGGATCGCCGACTTTGACGTCGTTCTTCAGAGAGAACCCGGGATCGGCGGAGTAGTCGAGCTTGCGGATGACGCCTTCTGCATAATACTGGAGGTCGACAGTAACTTCTTCTTCCGTCACACCGGTCACTGTCCCTTCCACGAGGTCGCCGACTTCGATCTGCCGCATGGAATTGTTCAGTTCCTTCTTGTAGTCATCCATTGACTCCTCGGCAGCCTTCGGGGCTTCTTCCTGAGGCGCGGCTTCTTCGGCGGGTGCTTCCGCTTCTTCAGCTGCGGGCGCTTCGGCAGGTGCAGCTTCTTCGGCGGGCGCAGCCTCCTCAGCGGCTTCTTCCGCGGCGGACGCGGCTTCTTCGGCGACGGACGCGGCTGCTTCCTCAGCGGCCTTCAGCGCTTCCTCTGCTTCAGAAACGGCGCTTTCCGGTGTTTCGATTGCTTCTCTGATCTCTTCTGACATAGATGTGTCTCCCTCCCTGTTACATGTAACTGGCATACCCTTAATATGAGGGTATACTGACAGTTGTCAGTGTAACACATTTCACACAGAGTTTACAGTTCTTTTTCCTTGCGGCGGACAATTTCAAAATCTGTTCAAAGCGGAGAGGAAATGTGCTATGATACAAATCGTACATAAATCGCTGACAAGGAGTTTATCGGATGAATACACAGACGGAAGCCGCCGGGAAAAAAAAGCTGACGCTGCTTTCCGTGCTGGCGATCCAGGGAGCCGTCATTGTCTACACCGGTTCCGGCATCTGCTCGAAGATGGCAGCCGGACATAAGGGCGCGGTGACGGTTTTTAACCATACCATTAACTGGCTTTCGCCCGCAGGATACCTGTGGCTGTTTCTTGAGGTGGTGTGCCTCGGGGTCTACGCGGTCCTGTGGCAGCAGATCATCAAGAGGTTTGATTTGTCAATCGCATACTGCAACCGGGCATTTGCGGTGTGCTGGTCTTTTCTGTGGGGAGTTCTCCTGTTCGGAGAGCACGTGAAGCCGCTCAACATCGTCGGCATCGTGATCGTGCTTGCGGGAATCCTCCTGGTGAATCAGGATGCTGAGTGATTTTACCCCCTGGGTCCTGATGTTTGTGGCCTCTGCGACAATAGCGGCGTTTGCCCAGCTGCTGCTCAAGAAGAGTGCCCTCGAGAAGCACGACAGCGTGCTTCGGGAGTATCTGAACTGGAAAGTCATCGTCGGTTACGGCCTGATGTTCGTCGGCATGCTGCTCGGCGTCATCGGCTACGGCAAGGGCGTACAGGTGAAAAGCGGCTCGGTCACCGAGTCGATCGGCATCGTGGAGGTCGCGGTCTTAAGCGCCATCTTCTTCCATGAGAAGCTCACGAAGAAGAAGGTGCTCGGGATCGCCCTGATCCTCATCGGGATCGTCGTGTTCAACATTGCATAGGGAGCTTTATCATGGGAGATTTTGATCAGATCAAAGAGGCTATCGACCGCGTGTCAGATGTGATCGACGATGCCATTAATTCCAATGACTACACGGACCTGAGCCGCCAGATCGGCGGCCTCATGCGCACCGCGACGGACGCGGCGGGGCGCGCGGCCTCATCGTTCGCCGCGGGCGTCACAGAAGCGGCAAAGAAGAGTGCGGCCGACGATGAAAAGAAAAAGAAGGAGGCACAGCTCCGCCGCGAAGCCGCGGAGAAGAAAGCGCGGGCGAAGGCGGACCGCATGGCCTACGAGGACAAGTACTTTGCAAGGCCTGAGGACGCCACGGGCTCGAAGGTCCTCTCCGTGATCGGCGGCATAGGCACCGCGGTCTTCGGCGTGCTGACGATCACCTTCGGCGTATTCTCTTCGGCGGTGAGCGGCGTGATCGGAGGGATTACGGCGCCTCTCGCCGTATTCAGCGCCGTCATCACGGCCTGCAGCTTCGCGATGGCGTACTTCGGCGGCAGGACCGCCCGGAAGACGGAGCACTTCAAAAAATACAGGACCATTCTTCTCAAGCGGCTCTATGCGGACGTCAGCGACATTTCCAAAGAGACGGGCATCCCGGAGAAGACGGTCGTGAAGGAACTGAAGGATTTCAGAAAGCGGGGCATGATCAGGCAGGGCCGCTTCGACGCGAAGGAGAAAACCTTCATCGCGTCGGATGAGATCTACGAGCAGTACCTCTCCGCCGAAAAGCGCTCGGAGGAGCTGCGGCAGGCGCAGCAGGCGAAGGCGGACCGGGACGGCGCGTACGCCCCCGAGGTCCGGGAGCTGCTCCTTAAGGGCAACGAGTACATAAGCATGATCCACGAGGCCAACAAGGAGATCCCCGGGGAAGAAGTCACGAAGAAGCTCGACCGGATGGAGACGATCGTGCGCCGAATCTTCGATGAGGTGCGGAAGAATCCCTCGCTTGCGGGAAGCCTGAATCTCTTCATGAATTATTATCTCCCGACGACGACCAAGCTGATCAACGCTTATAAGGAGATGGACGGGCAGGTGCCGGAGGGTGAGAACGTCCGCACGGCGAAGCGGGAGATCGAGAACTCCCTCGATACGATCAACGACGCGTTTGAGAAGCTGCTCGACAGCTTCTTCAAGGAGACGGCGATGGACGTGTCGAGCGACATCAGCGTCATGACGATGATGATGCAGCAGGAAGGCCTCACGGACGACGATATGACCGCGATGCGCAGAAAGCAGGAAGCGGCGCGGAAGGCGCAGCAACAGGCTGCCCAGGCGGCGCAGGCTGAGGCAGCTGCACAGACGCAGACGGCAGGCGCGGCGCAGGCAGCGCAGGCGGTCCAGACAGCAGGCGCAGCGCAGGCGGTCCAGACGGCAGGCGCGGCGCAGGCAGCGCAGGCGGTCCAGACAGCAGGTGCGGCGCAGGCCGCCCAGGCGGTCCAGACGGCAGGCGAAGCACAGGCGCAGCAGATGGCGGAATGAAACTTGGTGCACTGGAATCGGTTAAGCGAAGCGGTTCTTAAAGGATAAGGAGGACATGGGAATGAGCGAACAGGAAATGAACGCACAGGTACAGGGAGCGACGGCAGAGGAGAGAGCTGAGGAGATCGCGACGCAGGCGGCGGAAGTTTTTACCGCGGCTAAGGTATCGGATCCGATCGCGGATACCGGGACATTTACGGAAGCCGAGACGAAGCAGATCGAGGATTTCGCGAAGCAGATCAACATCAGGGACACGCGCACGATTCTTAACTACGGCGGCGGCGTCCAGAAGAAGATGGCTGATTTCTCCGAGAGCGTTCTGCAGAATGTCAAGACCCACGATCTGGGCGAAGTCGGATCGATGCTGACAGGCGTCATCGGCGACCTCAAGAGCTGGAGCCCGGACGAGGAGGAGAAGGGCGGTTTATTCGGCCTCTTCAAGAAGCAGGGAAAGAAGCTCGCCGAGATCAAGGCCGGCTACGACAAGGCCTCCGTCAATGTCGACAAGGTCGCGCAGGCGCTGCAGCAGCATCAGATCACGCTCCTTAAGGACGTGGACATGCTGGACCGCATGTATGCCTCCAACCTGACCTATTATAAGCAGCTCAGCATGTACATCGCAGCCGGCAAGAAGAAGATCCAGGAAGTGCGGGAGCACGATCTCGTCGAGGCGAAGCAGAAGGCGCTTGAGAGCGGCCTCGCCGAGGACGCGCAGGCGGCGAAGGACCTCGAGGACCAGCTGCTCCGCTTTGAGAAGAAGATCCACGATCTCGAGCTGACGAGGACCGTAGCGCTGCAGACGGCGCCGCAGATCCGCATGATCCAGAACAACGACACCATCATGGTCGAGAAGATCCAGTCCACGATCGTCAACACGATCCCGCTTTGGAAGAACCAGATGGTGCTGGCCCTCGGGCTCAACGACTCGCTGCAGGCGGCGAAGGCAGAGAACGAGGTGACGAATATGACGAACCAGCTGCTCCAGCAGAACGCAGAAAAACTGAAGCAGACGACGATTGAGACGGCGAAAGCTTCGGAGAGAGGCATCGTCGACATCGAGACACTTAAGAAGACGAATGAATCCCTCATCACGACGCTTGACGAGGTGCAGAAGATTCAGACCGAAGGCCGCGAGAAGCGCGCGCAGGCGGAGATCGAGCTGCGCAACATGGAAGACGAGCTGAAGAAGAAGCTGCTTTCTCTGCAGCCGACAGCCGCTTCCGTGAACGCCGAGCCCGCGAAGCCGGAAGCACCCGCAGCACCCGCGTTTGACGCCGACATCCCGGCGATGGAGACGATCGATCCGTACGCAGGCGACGACGCTCCCTGGATGAAATGACGAGAAAAGAGGATAGAACACGTATGAAAAAGGAACTTGAAAAGACTTACGATCCGAGCGGTCTCGAGGACAGACTGTATCAGAAATGGCTCGACGCCGGATATTTCCACGCGGAGGTGAACCCGGATAAAAAACCGTTCACGATCGTGATGCCGCCGCCCAACATCACGGGGCAGCTGCACATGGGCCACGCGCTTGACAACACACTGCAGGATATTCTCACGCGGTGGAAGAGGATGCAGGGCTATGAGACCCTGTGGCAGCCGGGCACCGACCACGCGGCGATCGCGACAGAAGTCAAGGTCATCGAGCATCTGAAGGAGCAGGGCATCGACAAGGATGAGATCGGCCGCGAAGAATTTCTGAAGTACTGCTGGGAATGGCGGAAGGAATACGGCGGAAGGATCGTCAGTCAGCTGCACCGGCTCGGGTCCTCGGCGGACTGGGAGCGCGAGCGCTTCACCATGGACGAGGGCTGCTCCGACGCCGTGATGGAGGTCTTTTTAAGACTCTACGAGAAGGGATACATCTATAAGGGATCCCGCATTGTCAACTGGTGCCCGAAATGCCAGACGTCCATCTCCGACGCGGAAGTGGAGCATGTTGACCAGGAGGGCTTCTTCTGGCACATCCGCTACCCGATCATCGGCGAGGAAGGACGTTTTGTGGAGATCGCCACGACGCGTCCAGAGACGATGCTCGGCGACACGGCCGTCGCGGTCAATCCGGAGGACGAAAGATATAAGGACCTTGTCGGGAAAATGCTGGAGCTGCCGCTCACGGACAGGCAGATCCCGGTCATTGCGGACGAATACGTGGACCGCGAATTCGGCACGGGCTGCGTGAAGATCACGCCCGCGCACGACCCCAACGACTTCGAGGTCGGGAAGCGGCATGACCTCGAGGAAATCTGCATCCTGAACGACGACGCGACGATGACGGCCTCCTGCGGCAAGTATGCCGGCATGGACCGCTATGAAGCGCGCAAGGCAATCGTCGAGGATCTTAAGAAGCTCGGCCTTCTCGTCAAGGTGGTGCCGCACACGCACGCGGTCGGCACGCACGACCGCTGCGGGACGACGGTGGAGCCGATGGTGAAGCCGCAGTGGTTCGTCCGCATGGACGAGCTCGCGAAGCCGGCGATCGAAGCCGTGAAGAACGGCGATCTGACCTTCGTGCCGGAGCGCTATACGAAGATTTATCTCAACTGGCTGGAAAACATCCATGACTGGTGCATCTCCCGCCAGCTCTGGTGGGGCCACCGCATCCCGGCCTATTATTGCCCCGAGTGCGGCGAGATGGTCGTGTCTAAGGAAGCCCCCGCGGCCTGCCCGAAGTGCGGCTGCACGCATATGGAGCAGGATCCGGACACGCTCGACACCTGGTTCTCCTCGGCACTGTGGCCCTTCTCGACGCTGGGCTGGCCGGAGAAGACGCCGGAGCTCGACTACTTCTATCCCACGGATGTGCTCGTGACGGGCTACGACATCATCTTCTTCTGGGTCATCCGCATGGTGTTCTCGGGCTACGAGCACACCGGGAAGAGCCCGTTCCACCACGTGCTGATCCACGGCCTTGTGCGCGATTCGCTCGGCAGAAAGATGAGCAAGTCGCTCGGAAATGGTATCGATCCGCTCGAAGTGATCGACAAGTACGGCGCCGACGCGCTCCGCCTCACGCTGGTCACGGGCAACGCGCCCGGCAACGACATGCGCTTCTACTTCGAGCAGGTGGAGGCGAGCCGCAACTTTGCCAATAAGATCTGGAACGCAAGCCGTTTCATCATGATGAATCTGCCGGACGAGGAGCTCCCGCCGGTCACGCTGGACGAGCTTTATCCCGCGGACCGCTGGATTTTGTCCAGGGTCAATACGGTCGCCCGCGAAGTGACGGAGAACATGGAGCGGTACGAGCTCGGCATCGCCGTGCAGAAGATCCACGATTTCCTGTGGGACGAGTT
>DEFE01000044.1:23100-69627 GCA_002350625.1 Lachnospiraceae bacterium UBA2860 | reverse complement strand
CTGCGACTGGTACATCGAGATCGCCAAGTTCCGCCTGATGAAGGAAGAAGATACGGCAAGAGACGCGGCGTGGAGAAATGCGGCGCTCTGGACGCTGAAGACCGTGCTGGCGGAGGCGATGAAGCTGCTGCATCCGTACATGCCCTTTATCTCCGAGGAGATCTACTGCACGCTCATGCCGGAAGAAGATACGGTCATGACGACCGCGTGGCCCAAGTACCGGGAGGACTGGCATTTTGAAAAAGAGGAGAGCCTCCTCGAATCCTTCAAGGAGCTCGTCCGCGGCATCCGGAACATCCGCACGGAGATGAACGTGCCCGCGAAGACGCGCACGGATCTCTTCATTGTCGGTAAGGACAAAGAGGAAGCGGAGGCGTTCCGCACGATCCTCTTCTCCCTCGGCAATGCCGGCCGCATGCTGTTCTCGAAGCACATCGAGGTGCTCGACGGCACGGAGGCGCCCTTCGAGGACGCGGTGTCCGTGGTCTTAAGCCGCGGCACGGCCTACATTCCGCTCAGCGAGATGGTGGACCGCGAGAAGGAAATCGCGCGCCTCACCGAAGAGAGCAAAAAGATGGACAAGGAGATCGCCCGCGCGAGCGGCATGCTGAGTAATCCGAACTTCGTGGGGAAAGCACCCGCCGCGAAGGTGGAGGAGGAGAAGGCGAAGCTCGCGAAGTATCAGGCGATGAAGGAAGAACTCATCGCGCAGCTCAGCCGCTATCAGAAGGACTGAAGAGGCGGGCAGCTCCTTAAAAAACAAGAGGCCTTTGGAATCGCCGCAGCGACATGTGCGGCGATTCTTGTGTGAGGAGAGCTATGACCTACGAGGAAGCCATCAGGTACATCGAGGAAATTCCCCGGTTTTCGGAGACGGCCACCCTTGCCGACACCCGCCGGACACTCGCGGAGCTCGGCAATCCGGACCGCCGGATCGGCCCGGTGATCCATGTCGCCGGCACGAACGGGAAAGGCAGCGTATGCGCCTTTCTTGCGTCGGTGCTTCAGGAAGCGGGGCTTAAGACGGCACTTTTTACGTCGCCGCATCTCATCCGCATGAACGAGCGGATCTCGATCGGCGGGGAGCCCATCAGCGACGCGGACTTTCTGCGCATCTTCCTGCGCGTAAAGGAAGCCGTCATGAAGCGGGTGAACGAAGGGCGGCCGCATCCCCTGTATTTTGAATTCCTCTTTCTCATGGCGATGGTGTATTTCGCGGAGGAAGGGACGGAGGCGGCCGTGATCGAGACGGGCCTCGGCGGGCGGCTCGACGCGACAAACTGTATCGAACGCCCGGCCCTCACCGTGATCACTGAGATCGGTCTGGATCACGTGCAGATCCTCGGCGGAACCATTTCCGAAATTGCGGCGGAGAAAGCCGGCATCATGAAGGAAGGCGTCCCCTGCGCGGCCGCGGGGGACCGAAGAGAAGCCGCTTCCGTGATCCGCGAGCGCGCGAAGGCCTGCGGCGCGCCTCTCCGCTTTCTCACCAGCCGGGATGTCATGATTAAGGAAGCTGCGGACGGAGAGATTGATTTTTCCACAGCGTTCCGTTATGATGGACATGCAGATTTCCGCATCCGCGCGTCAGCGCCTTATCAGGCGGAAAATGCCGCCCTCGCACTTCTTGCGCTTCTCCTTGCGAAGGAGCACGGGGTTTTTCCGCGCGGGAAGACGCCGGACGCGGAGGCGGTCAGAAACGGCCTTATGAAGATGTACTGGCCGGCGCGCATGGAGCAGATCGCACCGCGTGTTTTTCTTGACGGCGCGCACAATGCCGACGGCGTGCGGCGCTTCGTGGAGGCGGCCGCGCAGATCGCGCGCGGCGGAGACGCACATCTCCTTTTTGCCGTCGCGTCGGACAAGGATTACCGGGAGATGATCTCCCTTATTCTTGCCCCGCATATCTTCCGGAGCATTATCGTGACGGAGATCGGAGGGAGCCGGCGCACGAGCAGCGCGGACCTTGCAGGCCTCATGCGTGAGGCGGGCATGCCCTGCGTGACGGATCTGCCGTCTTTTCAGGAGGCGTACCGGGAAATCCTGAAGAGACAGGGTGCGGGCTATGTCTTTATCTGCGGCAGTCTTTATCTGGCAGGCTACATAAAGGAGCTTAGAAAAGCAGATGATTAATTACGAAGAAGAACTGAAGAAATTTAAGCCGTCCCTCGATGTCGACGAGGCGGAAGGCGCGATCTATTCGCGCGACCTGACCGACGTGATCGACATTTTGAAGGAGATGCTCAAAGAGACCTCCGGCAGCGAGAGGGGCCGATAATCTATGAAATGTATGAACTGCGGCGCGGAGCTGACCGAGTCGGCGTACTGCCCGAAGTGCGGCTTCGACGTGTCGGTGCAGAAGCAGGCCTCCGTCCTTTCCGGTCTCTATTACAATCAGGGACTTGAGAAGGCGCAGGTGCGCGATCTGTCCGGCGCGATCGACCAGCTGAAGCGCTCTCTGAAATTCAATAAACTCAACATACCCGCGCGAAACCTTCTGGGTCTCGTCTATTTTGAGACGGGCGAGGTCGTATCCGCCCTCTCGGAGTGGGTCATCTCGAAAAACATTCAGCCGGAGGACAACATCGCGGCGGAATATATCCGCAATCTCCAGCAGGACGCGAACCGGCTGGACGTCATCAACCAGACGATCAAGAAGTATAATCTCGCCCTCAGGAACTGCTTCGAGGGAAATGAGGACGTCGCACTCATCCAGCTGAAAAAGATCCTCGCCCAGAATCCGAAGCTCATCAAGGGCTATCACCTGCTCGCGCTTCTCTACATCAACAACGGAGATTATGAGAAGGCGAGAAGGCTCCTTAAGAAAGCGATCCGCATCGACAAGACCAACACGACCACGCTGCGCTTCCTGCGCGAGGTCGATGAGCAGACGGGGACGGAGACCCACCTGGAATCCCACTTTTCGCTGTGGGGCAGGCGCGGGGAGACCGAGCAGGAAAATGCCTCCGAGCTCGACGACCCGGACCGCGAAGTGATCCAGCCGACCTACGCCCGGCGGGGCCAGGCGCGCACCTCAATCCTCAACATGCTCTTCGGCATCGCGATCGGCGCGGCAGCCATCTGGTTCCTCTTCATCCCGGCCTGGACGAAGAGCATCAACCGCACGGCCAACGAGAAGGTGACCAAGTACTCCTCCGACATGGCGGTGTACTCCGCGCAGATTCAGATGATGAACGATCAGATCGCCTCCTCGCAGAAGACCGCGGAAAATGCGGCCGGGCAGGTCGAGACGGCTTCTCTCGAAGCGGCGAGCTACAGAAATCTCGTGAAGGCGATGAGCTCCTGGGAGAACGGGCAGACGGACGCGGCCGCCAAGGCTCTCGCCGAGGTGGAGCCGTCTCTCCTTGACACGGACGGCAAGGCGATCTACGACACGATGGCGTCCGAGATGAACGCCTCGCTTTTCGCGGCGCTGAGGAAAGCCGGCATCGCGGCCTTTGACGGCAAGAATTACCAGAATGCCGTCAGGAAGCTCGAGCTGGCAAAAACGATCGACGGCACGGATTACGACGTGCTTAACTATCTGGCGCACTCCTACCGCATGCTTGGCGACGCGGAAAACGCGGATGCGCAGTTCAGGCTTATCATCGAGACCTTCCCCGATTCGCAGAAAGCGGAGAACGCGCGCCAGTATCTGAGCGACGCCGCGGCCTCCGTGACCGCGCAGACGGTACAGAGCCGCGCGGAGGAACCGGCGGAGACGGAGGAAGACGAAGAAGACCAGTCGGAGGAGTAAGCGCATGACTGACGGACAGCGAAGAGACAGCCTCCTTGCTGCATTTACCGGGGCGTGCGGCCCGGACGGCGTGTGCGCCGACGAGCCGATGAGCGCCCACACCACATTCCGGATCGGCGGTCCCGCCGATTATTTCCTGATGCCGCCCGGCGGCGAAGCACTGCGCACGGTCATCCGCACCTGTGAGGACGCGGAGATCCCTTATCATATCGTCGGAAATGGCAGCAACCTGCTCGTTTCCGACAAGGGGGTCAGAGGCGCTGTCATAAGAATCGGCAGGCAGATGAGCCGCATCGAAAGAAATGGCGACGAGATCACGGCGGAGGCCGGCGCGCTCCTCAGCGCCGTCGCCGCTAAGGCGCAGGAGGAAGGCCTCGAGGGCTTTGTCTTTGCCGGCGGGATCCCGGGATCCTTCGGCGGCGCCTGCGTCATGAACGCCGGCGCGTACGGCGGAGAGATGAAGCAGGTGCTGAAGGAAGTGCGCTGCCTCGACGAAGCGCACGAGGAGATCGCGCTTAAGGCGGAGGATCTGGGGCTCGGCTACCGCAGCAGCATTTTCATGAAGCGGCCCTGCATCGTGCTGTCCGGCACGATCGCGCTCCGGGAAGGCGACAAAGAAGAAATCGCGCGCGAGAGCGCGGAGCTGAAACGGCGCAGACAGGAGAAGCAGCCGCTCGACCTGCCGAGCGCGGGCAGCACCTTCAAGCGGCCGGAGGGCTATTTCGCCGGGAAGCTGATCATGGACGCGGGCCTTAGGGGCTATCGCGTCGGCGGCGCGCAGGTGTCGGAAAAGCACTGCGGCTTCGTCGTCAATACCGGCGGCGCCACGGCGGATGATGTAAGAAAGCTCATCAATGACGTTGAAGAACGTGTCTTTTCCGCATTTCAGGTACATCTGGAGCCGGAAGTGCGGTTTCTCGGGGAGTTCTAGTTTATGCGATTTGTGATTGTCACCGGCATGTCCGGCGCGGGAAAGAGCACGGCGCTCAATTATCTGGAGGACGCGGATTACTACTGTGTCGACAACCTGCCTGTCTCGCTCATCCAGCCTTTTGCACAGATCTCCGCGGACGGCAGCTCTTCGGAGTTCACGAAATTCGCGGTCGGCCTCGACATCCGCAGCACCTTTGCCGGACAAAATGTCGGCGACGCGATTGTCGCCCTTGAGAAGGCGGGCCTGAAATACGAAATCCTTTTTCTCGACGCCTCGGATGAGGTGCTGCTCATGCGCTATAAAGAGACGCGCCGCACCCACCCGCTCGCCGGGAAGGGAGGCAGCGTCGAGGACGGAATCCGCCGGGAGAGGGAAGCTCTTCAGTACCTCAAGGACAGGGCGGACTTTATCATCGATACGAGCCGGCTTCTCACAAAGGAACTGAAGCGGGAAATCATCCGCATATTCATCGAGGACCAGAACTACAAGGATCTCTATGTGACGGTGCAGTCCTTCGGCTTCAAGTACGGCATCCCGGCGGATTCGGATCTGCTCGTGGACGTGCGCTTTCTGCCGAACCCCTACTATGTGCCGGCGCTCCGCCCCTGCACGGGCAACGACCCGGAGATCGTCAGGTTCGTCATGGACTCCGACGTGAGCCGCGAGTTTGTCCGGCGCTATATTGAGCTGCTGCTCTTCCTGATTCCCAACTATGTGGCGGAGGGGAAGAACCAGCTGGTCGTGTCGGTGGGCTGCACCGGCGGCCGGCACCGCTCCGTGGCTCTCGCGAACGCCATCGCGGAGCATCTGAAGGAGAGCGGTGAGTACGGCGTCCGCGTCTTTCACCGCGACATCGACAAGGACCCGATCCGCAAAGCGTTCTGACGGAGGCTTTTTCCATGTCATTTTCATCGGAAGTCAAGAAGGAACTGCTTGAAATCGTTCCTTCCGCGAGGCATTGCCTTCTCGCCGAGCTGTCCGCGCTGCTCATGATTTTGAAACCGGATGAAGAGGAGGAAGAGCGCGGCGTGCTGGCCCGGACGGAAAGCGAAGGTGCCGCCAGTTTGCTCTTTACTTTATTTCGAAAAGCGTATAATATAGTACCAGTTGTCACTCAGACGGAATCCAGAAAGCGCGGCAGAGGCGTCTCCTATGAGATCGCCTGCGGCGGAGGGATCACTCCGGAAGAAGTGAAAAAATCTCTCGGCCACAGCTCGCTTTTGCGTCTTGCCTGTTGTGTCAGATCATTTTTAAGGGGCGCGTTTCTCGCCGCAGGTTCGGTCTCGGACCCGGAGAAATCCTATCATCTCGAGATCGTGTGTGAGGAGCGCGGCACGTCCGAAGCGGTACAAAGCGCGATGCGTTCGCTGATGCTCGACGCCAAGATCGTGCTGCGCAAGGACGATCACGTCGTCTATCTGAAGGAGGGCGACCAGATCGTCACGCTGCTCGGTGAGATGGGAGCGAGCATATCCTTTCTCAACATCGAGAGCGTGCGCGTCATGAAGGAGATGCGCGGCAGCGTCAACCGCATCGTGAACTGCGAGACGGCCAATCTCAACAAGACTGTCGTCTCGGCGGTGCGCCAGATGGACGACATCCGCTACATCCGGGACCACGGCGGGTTCGGAGACCTGCCGGATGCGCTGCGGGAGATGGCGGAGGTGCGTCTGGCCCATCCGGATGCCCCGCTTGCGGAGCTCGGGCAGTACCTCGACCCCCCGATCGGCAAATCAGGTGTCAATCACCGTCTGAGAAAGCTCGGCGGCATCGCGGAGAAGATGCGCGCGCACTAGAGAGCCGGGTCAACTGTTCTATGGAGGATTATTATGACAAAGAGGGAAATCACGGTTCGACTGGACGGAGGTCTTGAGACGAGACCTGTCGCCCTGCTTGTCCAGATGGCAAGCCAGTTTCAGAGCGAGGTGTATGTGGAATCCGAGAACAGACGCGTCAACGCCAAGAGTATCATGGGCATGATGACGCTCGGTCTCGACGCCGGAGCGGAAGTCACGGTTCTCACCGACGGATCCGACGAGAAAGAGGCCATGGACCGGATCGAAGCGTATCTGACGCGAAGAGCATAACGAAGCTCAGCGCCACCCGCACATAAAAAACCGCCCGTACGGGCGGTTTTTTATGTGCGGGCGGCTGCTGCCGCATCCTTTATTCTGCTGCGGGCGGCTGCTGCCGCACTTTTTGTTCTGCTGCGGGCGGCTGCTGCCGTACCCTTTGTTCTTTTGCGGACGGCTGCGGGCATCCTCTCTTTTTTCAGATCTGCGGGAGCTTCTGCGCGGCGCGCTCCTTCTCAGCCAGCCCCGTGCGGAGCGAGATGAGCGGCGTCAGAACCATGATCCAGCTCGTCAGGAGCGCATAGCGGACGACGAGCATCGGGATGTTGTCCTTGAAGACGGCCTTCAGCCCGAATTCGATGGCGACGGCACCGCCAACTGCGATGAGGAAGCGGATCAGTTTCTTTTTAAAGGATCCCTCCACGGAGAAGCAGATAAAACGCGGCTCCACGAGGAAGGCGACGACGAATCCGATGGCGGCGCCCGACGTCTCGTAGCTGTCCTTCACGTTGGCGTAATCGACCGTGCCGTTGATGAGCAGCGCGCTGACCAGGAAGATCAGTGCGAGCGAGAAGGCAAGAACGAAAAACGGAAGCATGTTGCCGTCGAGGAAGGAGCGGTTGTGCCTGTTCCAGATCGCCCATGTGATCGCCGTGATCACGGCAGTGACGAGGAACGCGCATCCGACGTCAAGCGGCGTGTGGCAGCCGAGATACATCCTTGAGAAGCCGACGATGACAATGAGTGCGACGGATATGATGCGCATAGGCTTTTTCTTATTATAATAGAAGCAGGAAAGCCCGACGGATGTGATGCTCTGCGTGTGAACGCTCGGGAAGGAATAGCCCGTAGCCGTCGAGTAGGATGCATCAACAGCCTTAAAGGTCGGATCCAGGTTCCAGGGGCGCGGGACGCGGGCCAGCACCTTGACGCCCTGGCACAGAAGACAGGACAGGATAAAGGACAGGCTGATGCCGTAAGCCTCTTTTTTATCGTTGTTGAGGTAGATCCATCCGATGATGCCCGCGATGACGAAAGGCGTGCCGATATAGCTGAAGGCGAGCATGATCGTATCCAGCACGGGATTTCGAATCGAAGAGAGTAACCACAGGAAATCCATAGACTTTTTATCCTCCTTGGCGCTGCGAGCGTTCTGTGCGGAAATAATAGCGATAGCTGTCTGTAAAGCCGAGCCCCCGGTAGAGTGCTTTTGCCGGCGCGTTGTCGGAGACAACCTGCAGATAGGCGTTCACGGCACCGCGCTGCTTTGCTTTTTCCAAAATGGTTCTGACCACGGCGCCCGCGACTCCTTCCCTCCGGCAGCGCTCATCCGTGTGGATGGCGTAGACGCCGACGACGTCGCGGTCGATGATGCCAAGTCCCGTGGCGATCAGTTCTCCGCCCGCGTGAACGGAAACGGCGATCTCATCCTTCGGCACGGCGGCGTACATCTGCGGGACGATGCGCCTGTGCAGCTGCGAGGCGCCTCCCTTTAAACGAAACAGTCCGTCGATCCAGGCGCGGCTCGTGTGCGGCCGGACCCGGAGTGTGTAAATGTCCCGGAGCTTCCGCGGCGCGGGCAGCTCACGGAGATCGCGCAGCATCACGATCGTCTCGTGCTCGATGGCGTAACCGCGCCCGTCTAAAAGCGCGTCGAGCGCGGGATCGCTGAGCGGCTGGATCTTGAAGACGCACGGCGACTTCCACCAATGGTAGACATCCTCACAATAGGCGATCTTCTCCGGCAGCGGCAGCTGGGAGAGGCCGATCTGTTCCACGCAGTTGGTGCGATGCGTATAGAAGTGGGAAAAGCGGAGGATCCAGCCGTCGTAGACCTGCATCTGCCAGGAAGGCCATGCGTTCAGGGACAGATCCTCGATCATTTTTATATCCGGTGCCATAGTTCTTTTATTATAGTAGATTCTTCTGTTTATGACAATGGAGAATCCTTTGACCAACTCCGAAAAGGGACTTGCCTACCGGACGCAAATGCTCTTATAATAGAAAGGACATAATTTCGAAGGAGAATGATCTGATATGTCAAAGCTTCTCAAGTTTATTGTGAATCTGTTTCTGATCGCGGCCATTCTGATCGCCGTGGCGATATTGGTCCCGCCGCTTGCAGGCGTGACGACAACGATCGTAGATACGTCCTCGATGAACACGAACCTTCCGCTCGGATCGATCACTTACTCGACCGACATCGACGTGTTTGACATCAAGGCCGGGGACGTCATCCTGAAGGAGAACGACTCCTCCACCTATGCATACACGATCGAGGAGACCGATGCGGAGAACGGCAGATTCGTCGGCGTGAGCACGGCGGATCCGGAAGGCGCTAAGGAAGACATCGTCCTGCGCAACACCGTGTCGAAGGTAGCCGTTTCCATTCCGTATATCGGCTACATCCTGATCGCGATGCACAGTCTCGAGGGCATCATCATCGTCGTTCTCATCGTCGTCCTCATGATTATTCTCTTCATCTTGTCGGAGCTCTGGAAGGTCCGGCCGGAGGAGGAAGAGGAAGCGCCCGAAGAGGAGCCAGAGGAGGAGCCGCAGGTTACTGCTAAGGAAGAGACCGGCATCGATACCGACGCAATCCGCGCGGCGGTGGAAGAGAACCACACCGCTCTCGGTGAGGACGCATCTATCGTCGAACAGGCGTCTCAGGATGCGGAGCAGACGGCCGCTTCGGCCGCCGCCGGGGCCGCAGCCGCGGAGGTCATGTCGGACAACCCTTTTCCGATGAGCGAGGCTGAGGAAGATCTCGCGATCGAGCAGGCGCTCGCCGGACTGTCCGGAGAAGGCCAGAAGGAAGCCCGTGAGATCACGCTTCCGGATACGACCGAACTCCCGGAGGTTCCGGTTCCCTTCGCAGACAGTTTCGAGGAAGTGCCCTACAGCAGCGACATTCCCGCGGCGGCAGCTTCGGTGACGCAGGAGCTCCCTGAGGAGAGCGGCTCGCTCGCGAAGCTCGCCGAAGAGATGGAGGAGCGCGCGAAAGCGGCGGGCACCGACGGCGGCTACAGCTTCTCCGGCGAGAAAGAAGAGCCGACGGCATTTGCGGATGATTTCTCTGATTCTTCTTTTGCGGAAGATTTCCCTGAAGCTTCTTTCGCGGAAGAGCTTCCTCGGGCCGATGCGGCTGCTGCCCCCGCAGCCGATGCGGAAGGCACGAGATTCGTGCCGACGGCGCGCCCGGCCTTCGATGAAATCGTGGCAGAGGCAAAGGATGCGGGAAAGGATCCTTATATTAAGAAGGATGACCGCTCCGGCATCTCGATCGTCGACGTGTCCGACATGCTTTAAAGACCGGTCTTCCGGCAGCAAAATTTCATATCAGATAAAGCAGTAACTGTTCAGCACCCCGGAACTCGGGATGCTTCGCATCCCTCATTATGGTCGGCCTTAATTTTTACAAAAAACCCCTTGCACTCGCGAGGGGTTTTCGTGTATACTATATCACGCTGTGACATGATAGCGATGAAGCGCGAGGTTGCTGCACTTCAGTTGCAGGTTTTCCGTGGAGCGAATGTCATGTAAGGATACTGGCGACAAGTCACTGTGCTCGAAACCGTAGATACGGGAAGTCCGGGTACCGCCTGATGGGATACATCAGGACACGCCCGGCAAAGTGTACAGTCACCGCTTGTCGTACTCGTAAAAGTGCGAAAAGGAGGCGACTTTTTTTATGGCAAGTCAGGTAATGAGAATCACACTCAAGGCGTACGATCACACTCTGGTGGATGCTTCCGCTCAGAAGATCATCGAAACTGTCAAGAAGAACGGTGCGACAGTCAGCGGACCGGTTCCGCTTCCGACAAAGAAGGAGGTCGTGACCATTCTTCGTGCGGTCCACAAATACAAGGACAGCCGCGAGCAGTTCGAGCAGAGAACGCACAAGAGACTGATTGATATCATTGCGCCGACACAGAAGACGGTCGATGCGCTGTCTCATCTGGAGATGCCGGCTGGTGTCTATATCGACATCAAGATGAAAACAAGGTAAACCCAATTAGAATGATTGCACTTTCGTGTAATCCGCTGTAAGGAGGATGAAAAGATGAAAAAGGCAATTCTCGCAAAGAAGATCGGCATGACCCAGATCTTCAACGAGGACGGAACACTTACTCCGGTAACTGTTCTTGAAGCTGGTCCCTGTGTTGTCACACAGGTCAAGACAAAAGAAAATGACGGCTACAGCGCCGTGCAGGTCGGTTTCGGCGAGAAGAGAGAGAACCTCGTCGCCAAGCCGGAAAAGGGCGTTTTTGAGAAGGCAGGCGTCCCGGTCAAGCGTTTTGTCAGAGAGCTGAAGCTCGACAACGCAGAAGAGATGAAGGCCGGTGATGAGATCCGCGTGGACGTCTTTGCGGCCGGCGATCACATCGACGCGACGGCGATCTCCAAGGGCAAAGGCTTCCAGGGCACGATCCATCGCCTCGGACAGCACAGAGGCCCGATGAAGCACGGTTCCAAGTTCCACAGACATCAGGGTTCCAACGGCTCCTCCTCGGATCCGAGCCGCGTGTTTAAGGGCAAGGGCATGCCGGGCCACATGGGCCACAAGCGTGTCACGATCCAGAACCTTGAGGTGGTTCGCGTAGATGCAGAGAACAATCTTCTCCTTGTCAAGGGTGCCGTACCGGGCGCGAAGAAGTGCCTTGTAACGGTCAAGGAGACTGTGAAGCAGAACTAAGGGATAAGGAGGAAGAAACAAGATGGCAACCGTATCTGTTTATAATATGGATGGCCAGACCGTCGGCACGATGGAGCTCAGCGATGCCGTGTTCGGCGCTCCGGTCAACGAACATCTGGTACATCAGGCAGTCGTGCAGCACCTGGCCAACAAGAGACAGGGCACACAGAAGGCCAAAACCCGCGCCGAGGTTTCCGGCGGCGGCATCAAGCCCTGGAGACAGAAGGGCACGGGTCACGCGAGACAGGGATCCATCCGCGCTCCGCAGTGGAGACACGGCGGCGTGGTCTTCGCTCCGACACCGAGGGATTACTCCTTCCGCATGAACAAGAAGGAAAAGAAAGCGGCGCTCCGCTCCGCGCTCACGTCGAAGCTCCTTGAGGAGAACCTCATCGTGGTCGACGCCCTCACCTTTGAAGACGTGAAGACGAAGAACATGGTCCGCGTGATGAAGAATCTCGGCGCCGAGAAGGCGTACGTCGTGCTGGAGGGCGCGGACAGGAACGTCTTCCTCTCCACGAGAAACCTGCAGGATGTCAAGCTCTCCCACGCCGGAAGCTTAAGCGTCTACGATATCCTGAAATATCAGAAGCTGGTCCTCACGCAGGGCGCAGTGAAGACGATCGAGGAGGTATTTGCGTAATGGCAGATCTGAAGTATTACGACGTCATTTTACGGCCGGTCGTGACAGAAAAGAGCATGAACATGATGAGCGAGAAGAAGTACACATTCTACGTTCATCCGGAAGCAAACAAAGCCCAGATCAAGGAAGCCGTTCAGAGAATGTTCGAAGGCACGAAGGTCCGCGAAGTCAAGACCATGAACCTTGACGGCAAGACCAGAAGACGCGGCATGATCTTCGGCAAGACGGCGAAGAAGAAAAAGGCGGTCGTCTTCCTCACGGAGGACAGCAAGGATATCGAGATCTTCTCCGGACTTTAATTGAAAGTCAGGGCCGGCGGCGGAAGGCCGCATGAAGGCCTGTGAGAAGCAAGTGAGACGGGCGGAAACGAAAAGAGATGTTTTCGCGACTATGGGACATATAAAGATGTCCCGATAACGGCAAAGGAGAATTAAGACAATGGGTATTAAGACATATAAGCCTTATACGCCTTCCAGAAGATTCATGTCGGGCTCCGACTTCACGGAAGTCACGAAGAGCACGCCCGAGAAGTCTTTAACGGAAGCGCTTAAGAAGAATTCCGGACGCAACAATCAGGGCAAGATCACCTGCCGTCACCGCGGAGGCGGAAACAGAAGAAGATACAGAATCATCGACTTCAAGCGCAACAGCAGAGACGGCATGCCGGCAGTGGTAAAGAGCATCGAGTATGATCCGAACCGCACGGCCAACATCGCGCTGATCTGCTACGAAGACGGCGTCAAGGCATACATCCTCGCTCCGGAAGGCCTGAAGGTCGGCCAGACGGTCATGAGCGGTCCCGACGCAGAAGTCAGAGTCGGCAACTGCCTGCCCTTCACTTCGATCCCGGTCGGCTCCGTCGTACACAACGTCGAGCTGCAGCCCGGCCGCGGCGGCCAGATGGTCCGCGCAGCGGGCAACGGCGCGCAGCTGATGGCGAAAGAAGGCAAGTACGCCACACTTCGTCTTCCGTCCGGCGAGATGCGCATGGTTCCGATTAACTGCCGCGCCACGATCGGCGTCGTAGGAAACGGCGATCACAACCTGATCAATGTCGGCAAGGCCGGCCGCAAGAGACATATGGGCATCCGCCCGACCGTCCGCGGCTCCGTCATGAACCCGAATGACCATCCGCACGGCGGCGGCGAAGGCCGCGCTCCGATCGGACGTCCGGGCCCGAGCACACCTTGGGGCAAGCCCGCGCTTGGTTACAAGACCAGAAAGCATAAGAAACAGTCCGACAAGTTGATCGTCAGAAGAAGAAACGGCAAGGGCGCCGGTTCCAGGTAAGGAGGTAGAGTACTATGTCACGTTCGTTAAAGAAAGGTCCTTTCGCAGATGCGTCTCTGCTTAAGAAGGTTGACGCCCTGAACGCCTCCGGCGACAAGGCCGTCATCAAGACCTGGTCGCGCCGTTCTACGATCTTCCCGAGCTTCGTCGGTCATACATTCGCAGTGCATGACGGCAGAAAGCATGTCCCGGTCTATGTGACCGAGGATATGGTCGGACACAAGCTTGGCGAATTCGTCGCAACAAGAACTTACAGAGGCCACACAAAGGCCGAGTCCAAGTCGAGGTAAGACTGATTCGAAAGGAGATTAAGAATGGCTAAAGGACACAGATCCCAGATTAAGCGGGAGAGAAACGATTCAAAGAAAGAGACGAGACCGTCAGCGCGCCTTTCCTACGCCAGAATGTCCGTTCAGAAGGCCTGCTTCGTACTGGACGCGATCCGCGGAAAAGACGTGGAAACGGCTCTCGGCATCCTGACATACAGTCCGAGATACGCATCCTCAGTGATCAAGAAACTGCTCGAGTCGGCTTGCGCCAACGCTGAGAACAACAGCGGCATGAACCGCGCCAACCTGTACGTCGCGGAGTGCTATGCAGGCAGAGCCACGACAATGAAGCGGATTCAGCCCCGCGCGCAGGGCCGCGCCTACAGAATCCTGAAGCGCACGAGCCACATTACGATCATTCTGGATGAAAAGTAAAGGAGGACACTATGGGTCAGAAAGTTAATCCGCACGGTCTGCGTGTCGGTATCATCAAAGACTGGGATTCCAAGTGGTATGCGGAGAAGGATTTCGCGGATTACCTCGTGGAGGATCATCAGATCAGAGAATTCCTGAAGAAGAGATTATACAGCACGGGCATGCCGAAGGTTGAGATCGAGCGCGCTTCTGATCGCGTGAAGGTCACGATCTACACGGCGAAGCCGGGCCTCGTGATCGGCAAGGGCGGCGCCGAGATCGAGAAGCTGAAGAGTGAACTTTCCAAGAAGGTCGGCAAGAAGGTTCTCGTCGACATCAAGGAAGTCAAGCGCCCCGACCGCGACGCGCAGCTGATCGCCGAGAACATCGCGCTCCAGCTCGAGAACCGCGTCTCCTTCCGCCGCGCCATGAAGTCCACCATGCAGCGCACGATGCGCGCAGGCGCCAAGGGTGTGAAGACATCCGTCGCCGGCCGTCTCGGCGGTGCGGACATGGCCCGCAAGGAAACCTACAGTGAAGGAAACATTCCGCTGCAGACACTTCGCGCCGATATCGACTACGGCTTTGCGGAAGCTGATACACAGTACGGCAAAGTCGGCGTCAAGGCATGGGTCTACAACGGCGAGGTCCTTCCGACCAAGGAAGCTAAGGAAGGGAGAGATTGATCATGTTAATGCCGAAGAGAGTAAAACACAGAAAGCAGATGCGCGGCTCCATGCGCGGCAAGCCGACGAGAGGCACCAAGATCGCTTACGGCGAGTTCGGTCTCGTTGCAACAGAACCCTGCTGGATCCGTTCCAATCAGATCGAGGCGGCCCGTGTCGCTCTGACGAGATACACGAGACGTACAGGTAAGGTCTGGATCGATATCTTCCCTGACAAGCCGGTGACGGCGAAGCCGGCCGAGACCCGAATGGGCTCCGGCAAGGGCTCCGTGGAATACTGGGTGGCAGTGGTGAAGCCGGGCCGCGTCCTCTTTGAGATCGCCGGTATTCCGGAAGAAGCAGCCAGAGAAGCGCTTCGTCTCGCGATGCACAAACTGCCGTGCACCTGCAAGATCGTCTCGAAGGAACAATTAGAGGCAAAGGACAAGGAGACCGTGAAGGCTCCTTCAGAAGAAGGCGGTGAAGAAGCATGACTAAGACGGGAAAATATTTAGAGGACTTGAGAAGCAAGTCCCAGGCGGAGCTTAACGAGGAGCTTGTCGCCGCGAAGAAGGAACTGTTCAACCTCCGCTTCCAGAACGCGACAAACCAGCTTGACAACACGAGCAGAATCAAAGACGTCCGCAGGAACATCGCCAGAATCCAGACTGTCATCGCCCAGATGGCGAACGTTAAGGAGGCATAATCGATGGAAGAAAGAAACCTCAGAAAAACACGCGTCGGGCATGTCGTCAGCAACAAGATGGATAAGACCATCGTCGTGGCGATCGAGGACCATGTCCAGCATCCGCTCTATAAGAAGATCGTTAAAAAGACGTACAAGCTGAAGGCTCACGACGAGAACAACGAGTGCAATATCGGCGATACCGTCAAGGTGATGGAGACCAGACCGCTGTCCAAGGACAAGAGATGGAGACTCGTCCAGATCATCGAGCGGGCGAAGTAATATACGGAGGATACAGGTATGATTCAACAGGAAACTAGACTGAAAGTCGCCGATAATACCGGTGCTAAGGAAATCCTGTGCATCCGCGTGAGCGGCGGCTCCATGAGAAGATATGCCTACATCGGTGACGTGATCGTTGCTACGGTTAAAGATGCAACACCCGGCGGCGTTGTCAAGAAGGGCGATGTGGTGAAGGCTGTGGTGGTCCGCACGAAGCACGGCGCACGCAGGAAAGACGGTTCCTACATCAAGTTCGATGAAAATGCAGCCGTGATCATCAAGGACGACAATACACCGAGAGGCACCCGTATCTTTGGACCGGTAGCCCGTGAGCTCCGCGAGAAGCAGTTCATGAAGATCGTTTCTCTCGCTCCGGAAGTATTATAAGGAGGAAACGTATAAGCATGGCATCATTAAAGATCAGAAAGGGCGATACCGTCAGGGTCATCACCGGCAAGGATAAAGACAAGGAAGGCAAGGTCCTCTCCGTCAATGTGAAGAAGAACACTGTTGTCGTCGAAGGCGTCAACATGGTGACGAAGCATCAGAAGCCCAGTGCTGCAAACCAGCAGGGCGGCATCGTCAATATGGAAGCTCCGATCAATGTCTCCAACGTTATGTACCTGCACAAGGGCAAGCCTACCCGCATCGGCTTCAAGGTCGAGGGAGACAAGAAAGTCCGAGTGGCCAAGGCTACAGGCGAGACGATCGAGTAAGGAAGGGAGGACACAGATTTTGAGCAGAATGAAAGAACTGTACGACAGTGAAATCACTGCCGCAATGCAGAAAAAGTTCGAATACAAGAATCCGATGGAAATCCCGAAGCTCGTCAAGATCGTCGTGAACATGGGCGTCGGTGAGGCCAAGGAAAACATCAAGCTCCTTGACGCAGCCGTGACGGATATGGAGACCATCACGGGCCAGAAGGCCATCCGCACGAAGGCTAAGAAGTCTATCGCGAACTTCAAGATTCGTGAAGGCATGCCGATCGGCTGCAAGGTCACTCTTCGCGGCGAGAGAATGTATGACTTCGCTGACAGGCTTATCAACCTCGCACTGCCGCGTGTCCGCGACTTCCACGGCGTGAGCCCGGACGCGTTTGACGGCAGAGGCAACTACGCGCTGGCCATCAAGGAACAGCTCATCTTCCCGGAAATCGAGTACGACAAGGTCGACAAGGTCCGCGGCATGGATATCATCTTTGTCACGACAGCGAAGACCGACGAGGAAGCACGTGAACTGCTCAGGCTTTTCAATATGCCGTTTGCCAAGTAAGGAGAAGAGTTATGGCCAAGAAATCAATGAAATTAAAGCAGGCAAAGAAGCCGAAATTCTCTACCAGAGAGTATACACGCTGCAGGATCTGCGGACGTCCGCATTCCGTTCTCAGAAAGTACGGAATCTGCCGTGTCTGCTTCCGTGAACTTGCGTACAAGGGCGAGATTCCGGGCGTCAAGAAGGCGTCCTGGTAAAGAATGAAGAAAGGAGAGTCATCAGATGACTACGACGAATGATCCTATCGCGGATATGCTTACGAGAATCCGTAACGCCAATACCGCAAAGCATGATACAGTCGATATCCCGGTTTCTAAGATGAAGCTTGCGATCGCAGATATTCTCGTCGACGAGGGATATATCGCAAAGTATGATATGGTTGGCGAAGGTGTGAATCAGGCCATGCGCGTCGTTCTCAAGTACGGCGCCGACAAGAACGAGAAGATCATCTCCGGCCTTAAGCGCATCTCGAAGCCCGGTCTCCGGATCTACGCGGACAACGAGCATCTGCCGAAGGTTCTCGGCGGCTTAGGCATCGCGATCGTTTCCACGAGCCAGGGCGTTATGACAGACAAGAAAGCAAGAAAGCTCGGTATCGGCGGCGAAGTGCTCGCTTATATCTGGTAAGACAAGGTCTTACTTAACGGCTGAAAACAGAAGAGGCGCACGCGTCCTCTTCCGACAATCTAAGTCAGGAGGAAAACAAATGTCACGTATCGGAAAGCTTCCGGTTACGATCCCGGCCGGCGTCACGGTCGAGGTGAAGGAAGGCAATGACGTCACAGTCAAGGGCCCGAAGGGCACGCTTGAGAGAGCGTTCGCTCCCCAGATGGGCATCGAAGTAAACGGCACGGAAGTCGTCGTCACAAGACCGGACGACAAGAAGGAAAACAAAGCACTGCACGGCCTCACCCGCGCGCTCATCCACAACATGGTGGTCGGCGTCAGCGACGGATTCTCCAAGATCCTCGAGGTCAACGGTGTCGGTTATAAGGCGCAGAAGCAGGGCAAGAAGCTCGTTCTGTCCCTCGGATACAGCCATCCGGTAGAGATGGAGGATCCTGAAGGTGTGGAATCTGCCGTCGACGGCAACAAGATCACGGTCTCCGGCATCAGCAAGGAGAAGGTCGGTCAGTACGCCGCCGAGATCAGAGGCAAGAGACCGCCCGAACCGTATAAGGGCAAGGGCATCAAGTACAGCGACGAACACATCCGCCGCAAGGTCGGTAAGACCGGTAAAAAATAAAGAAAGGAGAGGGTAAGTCATGATCAAAAAGACATCCAGAACGGAAGTCCGTGAAAAGAAGCACAAGAGAATGCGCGCTCATATGAGCGGAACGGCTGAGTGCCCGAGACTTGCGGTATTCCGCAGCAACAAGCACATGTATGCGCAGATCGTGGACGACGTGGCCGGCAAGACACTGGTAGCTGCATCCACTCTCCAGGCGGACGTTAAGGCAGGTCTTGAGTACACGAATAACGTCGAGGCAGCTGCTGCAGTCGGCAAGGCGATCGGCGAGAAGGCTGTTCAGGCTGGCATCAAAAACGTGGTCTTTGACCGTGGAGGCTTCCTCTATCACGGAAAGATCCAGGCACTTGCGGATGCGGCCAGAGAAGCAGGCCTTGAATTCTAATTAGGAGAGGATAAGTACATGAGACCTAACGAGGATAAGAGAAGAGATAAAGAAGATAACGGCATGGAAGACAGAGTCGTTGCGATCAAGCGCGTCACCAAGGTCGTCAAGGGCGGCCGCAACATGCGCTTCTCGGCTCTCGTCGTTGTCGGCGACGGCAACGGTCATGTGGGTGCCGGCCTCGGCAAGGCGGCTGAAATTCCCGAAGCGATCCGCAAGGGCAAGGAAGACGCCGTCAAGCACATGATCACGGTTGCGCGCACAGATTTCGGCAGCATCACACACGACAACATCGGCAAGTACTGCGGAGCACAGGTTCTCTTAAAGAGAGCTCCGGAAGGTACCGGCGTGATCGCGGGCGGCTGCGCACGTGCAGTCATCGAGCTCGCGGGCATCAAGAACATCCGTACGAAATCTCTTGGTTCCAACAATAAGCAGAACGTCGTCTTCGCGACACTGGCTGCGCTCAAAGAGATCAAAACTCCTGAAGAAGTCGCTCGTCTCCGCGGCAAGACCGTCGAAGAGATTCTGGCATAAGGAGGAAGAAAATGGCTGATAAAAAGTTAAAGATTACACTTGTCAAATCTCCAATCGGCGCCGTTTCGAAGAACCGCAAGGTCGTGGAGTCCATGGGCTTCCACAAGCTGGGTTCCAGCGTGATTCTTCCGGACAATAACGCCACACGCGGACAGCTGGCAAAGATCGGCTATCTCGTCAAAGTTGAAGAAGTCGAATAAGTGGGAGGTACTAGTATGGATTTATCGAATTTATCACCGGCTGAAGGCGCCAAGAAGAGCGATAATTTCCGCCGCGGCAGAGGCCATGCTTCCGGCAACGGCAAGACGGCCGGCAAGGGCCACAAGGGCCAGAAGGCCCGCTCCGGCGCGCCCAGACCCGGTTTCGAAGGCGGCCAGATGCCTCTTTACAGGCGTCTCCCGAAGCGCGGTTTTACGGACCGCAACTCTAAGGTGATCACAGCGATCAACGTCTCTGTTCTCAATCGCTTTGAGGACGGTACGGAGGTAACGCCTGAGCTTCTGCTTAAGAGCGGTGCCGTCTCCAAGATCGTGGACGGCGTCAAGATCCTCGGCAACGGGGAACTGACAAAGAAGCTTACGGTTAAGGTTCATGCGGTCAGCGAAGGTGCCAAGAGCAAGATTGAGGCAGCGGGCGGCTCTATCGAGGTGATCTGATGTTTAAGAAAATGATCGATGCACTTAAGGTGAAGGATATCCGGCACAGACTTGGCTTTGTGCTCCTTTGCCTCGTCATCATCCGGATCGGATCTCAGATTCCGGTACCGGGCGTCAACAGCAGCTATTTCAAGGAATGGTTTGCAAGCCAGGCGGGCGACGCGTTCAACTTCTTTGACGCGTTTACCGGGGGTTCGTTCTCCAGCATGTCCATTCTCGCGCTATCCATCACACCTTACATCACGTCCTCCATCATCATCGAGCTTCTCACGATCGCCATCCCGGCGCTCGAAGAGATGCAGAGAGACGGCGAGGACGGGAGAAAAAAGATGGTGGCCATTACCCGTTACCTCACGGTCGGCCTTTCCCTCTTTGAGTCGATCGCGATGACCGTAGGTTTCGGAAGACAGGGTCTCATCAGAGACATCAACTTCCTGAAGGGCGTAGCTGTCGTGGTGGCGCTTACGGCAGGCTCCTGCTTCCTGATGTGGATCGGTGAACAGATTACGGAGTACGGCATCGGAAATGGTATTTCCATGGTCCTCCTGATAAATATCGTGTCGCGTCTCCCGCAGGATCTGACAAGCCTCTACGAGCAGTTCGTCAAGGGCAATACCATTGCCAGAATGGGCCTTGCGATTATCATCATCGCAGCCATTATCATCCTGATGATCGTTCTGGTCTGCATCCTGAACGGCGCGGAGCGCCACATCCCGGTGCAGTACTCCAGAAAGACACAGGGACGCCGCATGATCGGCGGTCAGTCGACGCACATCCCGCTCAAGGTCAACACGGCGGGCGTCATCCCGATCATCTTTGCCTCCTCGATCATGTCCTTCCCGGGCATCATCGCGACATTTGCGGGCAAGCAGAACAGCGGCGGCTGGTTCGGTTCTTTACTCGCGGTGCTCAACGAGAACAACTGGTTCGACCGCTCGCATCCGCAGTACAGCATCGGCCTGATCATCTACATCGTGCTCGTTGTCTTTTTTGCTTACTTCTACACGTCGATCACATTCAATCCGCTTGAGATCGCCGACAACATGAAGAAGCAGGGCGGCTTCATCCCCGGCATCCGCCCGGGCAAGCCCACAAGCGAGTACCTGACACAGATTCTCAACTACATCATCTTCATCGGCGCTGTAGGCCTGGTGATCGTTGGCGTCATTCCGTTCTTCTTCAACGGCGTGTTCAGTGCCAGGGTCTCCTTCGGCGGGACGTCCCTCATCATCATCGTGGGCGTCATCCTCGAGACGGTCAAGCAGATCGAAGCGATGATGGTGGTCCGCAACTATAAGGGTTTCTTAAGCGAATAAGGAAGCGGAGTGCCGGACCTGTTCCGGCAGACAGAGGGAAGGCCTTAAAGAGGCGCACAAGAGGCGCTCTCCGGGGCGTTCCCTTTGGCGTTAAATTAAACGCGGCTGTTGAAAGGAAGGAGAAATGTTATGAGGCTTATCATGCTTGGCGCCCCCGGAGCGGGGAAGGGAACACAGGCAGCCAGAGTCGCTGCAGAACTTAAGATTCCGCACATCTCCACCGGCGATATCTTCCGCGCCAACATCAAGAACGGCACGGAGCTCGGCAAGAAAGCCAAGGCTTTCATGGACGCGGGAAAGCTCGTCCCGGACGAGCTGACATGTGATCTCGTCGCGGACCGTCTGGCCCAGGCGGACTGCGCCGGCGGATTCATCCTTGACGGATTCCCCCGCACGATCCCGCAGGCCGAGGCCCTCGACAAGGTCGTCGCGGAGCTCGGCACGAAGATCGATTACGCGGTCAACATCGATGTCCCCGACGAGGCGATCATCGAGAGAATGTCCGGCAGACGCGCCTGCCTTTCCTGCGGCGCCACGTATCATGTCGTCTACAATCCTCCGAAGACAGAGGGCATCTGCGACACCTGCGGCCAGCCGCTCGTGCTCCGCGAGGATGACAAGCCCGAGACGGTGCAGACGAGACTCAGCGTCTATCACGAGCAGACACAGCCGCTGATCGAGTACTACGGCGCGAAGAACGCGCTTGTGTCCGTCGACGGGACGAAGCCCATGGACGAAGTCTTTGCGGATATCCTTAAAGTCATCGGAAAGTAAAGTGCCATGCCGGTTACTGTAAAAACCGAGCGGGAGATCGCTCTTATGCGGGAGTCCGGGCACCGGCTTGAGGCGGTGCACGAGGCCATGCGCGAGGTCGTCCGCCCCGGCGTATCCACCTATGAGGTGTGCGCGCGCGGGGAAGAGATGATCCGGATACTGGGCGGTATTCCGAACTTTAAGAACTACAACGGCTTTCCCGCCGCGGTCTGTGTGTCGGTGAACGACGAAGTCGTGCACGGCATTCCGGACCGGAAGAGAATTCTTAAAGAGGGCGATATCGTCTCTCTTGACGCCGGCCTCATCTACGAGGGCTATCATTCTGACGCCGCGAGAACCATAGGCGTAGGAAGGATCAGCGCGGAGGCGCAGCGCCTCATCGAGGTGACGGAGCAATGCTTCTATGAGGGCATCCGCTTCGCCGTCTACCGGGCGCATCTTAATCAGATCTCCCGCGCGATCGGCGAATATGCCGCAGCGCACGGCTATGGCGTGGTGGAGGAGCTGAGCGGCCACGGGATCGGCACGCGCCTTCACGAGCCGCCGCAGATCCCCAACTTCCCGCAGAAGGGCAGAGGGCTTCTGCTCGTGCCGGGGATGACGCTGGCGATCGAACCGATGATCAACGAAGGAGACAAGGCCGTCACATTTTCGGAAGAAGACGGATGGACGGTCAGAACCGCGGACGGGTCACTGTCGGCGCACTATGAAAACACTGTACTCATCACGGACGGAGAGCCGGAGCTTCTGACATGCACGGCCAAAAGATCCGGTAATTAATCTGTAAGGAGGAATTGTTCATGTCGAAAGCCGATGCAATAGAGGTCGAAGGTACCGTACTTGAGAAACTCCCGAACGCCATGTTCAAGGTAGAGCTCGAGAACAAGCACGTCGTCCTTGCGCACATCAGCGGCAAGCTTCGGATGAATTTTATCCGCATTCTGCCGGGCGACAAGGTCACGATCGAGCTGTCTCCGTATGATCTCGACAAGGGCAGAATCATCTGGAGAGACAAATAAGAAGCCTGCTTTTTACAATTCATGATTGCAATAGACGAAAAAGCGTGATATATTATATATCGCGCTTTTTGCTTGAGGCGCTATTTGTGTCGCCATAAGGAAGCGCGGAACTTATTGAAAAATCACAGAAAGGAGGCGTCCGATGAAGGTAAGATCTTCGGTCAAACCGATGTGCGAGAAGTGTAAGGTCATCAAGAGAAAAGGATCCATCCGCATTATCTGCGAGAATCCGAAGCACAAGCAGAGACAGGGCTGACACTTCGTCCGTTCTTTGCGCGATTGTTCATTAAGCCAGATACGGTCTGCTGCGCGGCTGCGCGGATCGTTCCTATAGATCAGCTATGCGGAGACAGGTTTCTCCTTTGGCCGATGTATAGTGCTTAATACCGGCGCGTCATTTCGCCGGAAAGGCCGGGCCGAACAAAAATGATGCTTTGTTCTTTACGGCTTGGCTGGGTTTCGAAATCCCCGAAACCCCAATTAGGGCACCCGCTCATCATGAGAAGGCATATCCCTCATATGCAGGGCGGGGGATCACTTAAAAAGGTTTGTAAGAGAAACAGGAGGAATTAAAAGTGGCTCGTTTAGCTGGAGTTGATTTACCGAGAGATAAGCGGATTGAGATCGGTCTTACCTATATCTATGGGATCGGCAGAAGCCAGGCTACCCGCATCGTTGCGGAAGCAGGCGTCAATCCGGACACACGCGTCCGCGACCTGACAGACGAAGAAGTCTCGAAGCTCAAGGACGTCATCGACAACACCTGCACCGTGGAAGGTGATCTTCGCAGACAGGTGGCTATGGACATCAAGCGCCTTCAGGAAATCGGATGCTACAGAGGTATTCGCCACAGAAAAGGACTTCCGGTCCGTGGACAGAATACCAAGAATAACGCAAGAACACGTAAGGGACCGAGACGTACGGTCGCGAACAAGAAGAAGTAATATTAAGAGATATTTCTGAATCAGAGGAAAGGAAAGTAGGTTAGTTTTTATGGCAGCTAAGTCAAATAAAAAGACGACGGCAAAGCGCCGCGTCAAGAAAAACGTTGAACATGGACAGGCACACATTCAGTCATCCTTCAATAACACGATCGTGACGCTGACGGATGCACAGGGCAATGCTCTTTCATGGGCATCGGCCGGCGGCCTGGGATTCCGCGGTTCAAGGAAATCTACTCCTTATGCAGCACAGATGGCAGCGGAGACGGCTACAAAGGCCGCTCTCATCCATGGTCTGAAGACGGTCGACGTCTTCGTCAAGGGTCCGGGATCGGGACGTGAAGCCGCGATCCGCGCGCTTTCCGCAGCCGGACTTCAGGTGCTCAGCATCAAGGACTGCACGCCGGTACCGCACAACGGATGCCGTCCGCCGAAGCGCAGACGTGTATGACGGCGCGTCCTTAAGGAGATATCTCAGATCACAGATTGGATTCTTAACAGTTTACGCGGCAACACCAAAGCGCTGTTGTTTCGCGATCGCTTTATAAGCAGGAGGTCCTAAAAAGAAATGGCAGTAAACAGAGTACCTGTCCTCAAAAGATGCAGATCACTGGGCATTGAGCCGCAGTATCTCGGCATTGACAAGCAGTCATGGAGAAAGCTCACCAGATCGAACAGAAAGGTGTCCGAATACGGCCAGCAGCTCCGTGAGAAGCAGAAGGCAAAGTTCATCTACGGCGTCCTTGAGAAGCCGTTCCGCAACTATTATGAAAAGGCTGACCGCCAGGCCGGCATGGCCGGCGAGAACCTGATGCGCATGCTCGAGCTCCGTCTCGACAACGTCATCTTCCGCCTCGGTTTTGCGAGAACCAGACGTGAGGCCCGCCAGATCGTCGATCACAAGCACGTGCTCGTCAACGGCAAGTGCGTCAACATCCCGTCCTATCAGGTCAAGGCGGGCGACAAGATCGAGATCAAGGAGAAGAAGAAATCCTCCGCGAGATATAAGGCGGAGAACGGCATCCTCGCCGCGACAGCCGGCAGAGCCGTACCGGAGTGGCTTGAGGCCGACAGTGAGAACCTCACGGGCACAATCAAGGAAGTACCGGCAAGATCCGCGATCGACGTCCCGGTCAACGAGATGCTCATCGTCGAGTTGTACAGCAAATAAATCGTGTAAATAACCCTTCATAAACCCAAAACCTTAAGGAGGGAATCTTAGTGTTTGATTTCAACAAACCGAAAATTTCTATCGAGGAGCTGTCATCCGACAAGCACTATGGCCGCTTTATCGTGGAGCCGCTTGAGAGAGGCTACGGCACGACGCTCGGCAATTCGCTGAGAAGAATCATGCTTTCCTCCCTTCCGGGCGCAGCGATCAGCCAGGTCAAGATCGACGGTGTTCTCCATGAGTTCAGCCCGATCCCGGGCGTCAAGGAAGACGTCTCCGAGATCATCATGAACCTGAAGACGCTCGCCATCCGCAACAACTCGGAGACCGACGAGCCGAAGACCGCCTATATCGAGTTCGAGGGCGAGGGCGTTGTCCGCGCCTCCGATATACAGGTCGATTCCGACATCGAGATCATGAATCCGGATCAGGTGATCGCGACGCTTGACAGCGCTGACTGCAAGCTCAACATCGAGATCACGATCACGAAGGGCCGCGGCTATGTGAGCGCGGACAAGGGCAAGGCCGAGGATCAGCCGATCGGCGTCATCGCCGTGGACGCTATCTACACGCCTGTTGACCGCGTCAACATGAACGTGGAGAACACGCGTGTCGGCCAGCAGACAGACTATGACAAGCTGACGCTTGACGTCTGGACGCGCGGCACACTCAGCCCTGAGGAAGCGGTCTCTCTGGCCGCCAAGGTGCTGAGCGAGCATCTGCGTCTCTTCATCGATCTGACGGAGACCGCGAAGACGGCGGAGGTCATGATCGAGAAGGAAGACAACGAGAAGGAAAAAGTGCTCGAGATGAATATCGACGAGCTCGAGCTGTCGGTCCGTTCCTACAACTGCTTAAAGAGAGCAGGCATCAATACAGTCGAAGAGCTCTGCAACAAGACTTCCGAGGATATGATGAAGGTCCGGAACCTGGGCCGCAAGTCCCTCGAGGAAGTACTCGCGAAGCTGAAGGAGCTGGGTCTCCAGCTCAGACCGAGCGAGGAGTAACGGTTCATCACGCTCCGCCGGTAAGCCCGATGCGCACGGCGGGTTAAGCGCACCGTCATTAGGAGGATAAACACAACATGTCAGGTTACAGAAAACTGAGCAGAACAGCTGCACAGAGAAAAGCATTACTCAGAAACCAGGTCACGGCACTGCTTTACCACGGCCACATCATCACGACGGAAGCCAAGGCTAAGGAAGTGGCGAGGATCGCCGAAGGGCTCATCGCTCTCGCAGTGAAGGAACAGGACAACTTTGAAAATGTCACCGTCACCTGCAAGGTCCCGAAGAAGGACGCCACAGGCAAGCGCGTGAAGGAAGAGAAAGACGGCAAGAAGGTCACGGTTTATCTCGAAGAGCAGAAGGAGATCAAGAAGGATCTTCCGTCCAGACTTCATGCAAGAAGAAAGATGAACAAGGTTTTCTATCCGGTCACGGAAGTCCCGACAGCCGGCAAGGGCCGCAAGAAGGGCACGAAGAAGATCGATATGGCCGAGAAGATGTTCACCGAGATTGCGCCGAAGTACACGAACAGGAACGGCGGCTATACGCGGATCGTCAAGATCGCGCAGCGCCCGGGCGACGGAGCCATGAAGGTTCTTCTCGAGCTGGTATGAACCGCTTCTTATATGCATGATCTTATCAGACAGCCGGAGCTAAGCTCCGGTTGTTTTTTTATACTCGCCCCTCCTTGCGTTTCGTGGTAAAATGACGGGGAGCTTTGCGGCGGCTTCATTGAGCCGCCTCCGGAGCCGGATACCGTCAGCGAATGCCGAAGGCATGAGGCTGCGGAATTCGCATCCGGAAACGGTAAGTCAAGTTTGAAATTAGGATTCCGGGAGGTGGAATCTATGGATAATCAGAACGGTCAGAAAAACGACAATAACAGGAACCGGCAGTTTCTGCTGATTCTTCTTGTGTGCGTGCTGGTCTCCCTGCTTTGCATGAGTGCGTTTTCCGGCTTCATCGGCGACAGCACCTCGCGGAAGGTCACGTACGACGAATTTATCAGCATGCTGGATGCGGGAAAGGTGAAGTCCGTCGTGATCAAGACGGATACCCTGGATATCACGCCGGCCGGTTCGGGCACCGTAAGCGGTCTCATGCGCTATTATACTGTCCGGACGGAGGACCTGACGGCGCTGACGGAGCGCCTTACTAAAGCCGGCGTCACCTTCTCGGCCAAGGAGACAAGTGTGGTCGGCGAGCTCGTCGGGACGATCCTCAGCTTTGTGATCCCGTTTGCGCTCTTTATGCTCGTGCTCAATCTGTTCATGGGCCGCATGGGAAGGGGCGGCGGCGTGATGGGCGTCGGCCGCAGCCGCGCGAGGAGCTATGTCCAGAAGAACACGGGCGTGACATTTAAGGACGTGGCAGGCGAGGATGAGGCCAAGGAATCCCTGCAGGAGGTCGTCGGCTTCCTGCATGATCCGGCGCGCTATGTATCCATCGGCGCGAAGCTCCCGAAGGGAGCGCTGCTCGTCGGGCCTCCCGGCACCGGCAAGACGCTGCTCGCGAGAGCGGTCGCGGGGGAGGCGGACGTGCCTTTCTTCTCCCTGTCCGGATCGGAGTTTGTGGAGATGTTCGTCGGCGTCGGCGCGAGCCGCGTGCGGGATCTCTTTGAGGAGGCGAAGAAGAACGCGCCCTGCATTATCTTCATCGATGAGATCGACGCCATCGGCAAGACCCGCGACGGCGGCAAGTACGGCGGCGGAAACGACGAGCGCGAGCAGACGCTGAACCAGCTCCTCGCGGAGATGGACGGCTTCGACTCGTCAAAGGGCCTGCTCATCATCGCGGCCACGAACCGGCCGGAAGTGCTGGATCCGGCCCTCCTTCGGCCGGGGCGCTTTGACAGGCGCATCATCGTGGACCGCCCGGATCTCAAAGGGCGCGTCGCGATTCTCAAGGTGCACGCCAAGGACGTGCTGATGGACGACACGGTTGACCTCGACGCAATCGCGCTGGCGACCGGCGGCGCCGTGGGCTCAGATCTTGCCAACATGATCAATGAGGCCGCCATTTTGGCCGTTAAACGCGGCAGGCAGACGGTCTGCCAGAAGGATCTGCTCGACGCCGTCGAGGTCGTTCTCGTCGGCAAGGAGAAGAAGGACAGGATCCTCGGGCCGAAGGAGCGCCGCATCGTTTCCTACCACGAGGTGGGACACGCGCTTCTTACGGCTCTGCAGAAGAATGCGGAGCCGGTGCAGAAGATCACGATTATTCCGCGCACGATGGGCGCGCTCGGCTACGTGCTGCAGGTGCCTGAGGAAGAGAAATACCTGAATTCGAAGAAGGAACTCGAGGCCCGCCTCGTCGTCTCTCTCGGCGGCAGGGCGGCGGAGGAGATCGTTTTTGACACTGTGACGACCGGCGCTGCGAATGATATCGAGCAGGCGACGGCGATCGCGCGCGCGATGATCACGCAGTACGGCATGTCGGAGAAGTTCGGCCTCATGGGGCTCGCCTCCCAGCAGAACCAGTATCTGGACGGCAGGGTCATCCTCAACTGCGGCGACCAGACGGCGACGGAGATCGACCACGAGGTCATGGCGCTGCTTAAAAGGAGCTACGAGGAGGCGCTGCGCCTGCTCAGGGAGCACAGAGAGGCGCTTGACCGCATCGCGGAGTACCTGATCGAGCGGGAGACGATCACCGGCAAGGAATTCATGCAGATCTTCCGCGAGGTGGAAGGCATATCCGGGACGGAGACAAATGCCGGGAAGGCGCAGACGACGGACGCAGCGCAGCCGGCTGCGGATGCGGGAAATGCTGCGGCGGCCGGCGAGCCGGCCGCGGAAGAGGCGGAGGACGCCCGCGAAGAGACCACCCTGGTATGAGTGCGGATTTTAATATCGAAGAGGAACTGAAGAAGCTTCCGGGGAGACCCGGCGTTTACATCATGCACGACGTGCATGATGTGATCATATATGTCGGAAAAGCGGTGTCGCTGAAGAACCGCGTGCGCCAGTATTTTCAGAGCAGGCGCGGCAAGTCGCCGAAGGTCATCCGCATGGTGTCCGAGATCGATCACTTTGAGTACATCGTGACGGACTCGGAGCTGGAGGCGCTCGTGCTGGAATCGAATCTGATCAAGGAGCACCGGCCGAAGTTCAACACGATGCTGAAGGACGACAAGAGCTACCCGTATATCCGCGTGACGCTGGGGGAGCCATTTCCGCGTATTCTGATCGCGCGGCAGATGAAGAAGGACAGCTCCAAGTACTACGGCCCCTATCCGACGGCGGGGGCGGTGCGCGACACGATTGAGCTTCTGAGAAGGCTCTACAAGATCCGCTCCTGTTCCAAGCGGCTGCCCGAGGCGCAGGGCAAGGAGCGCCCCTGTCTCTATCACCATATCGGCCAGTGCGACGCGCCCTGCCAGGGATGGATCAGTGAGGAGGCTTACCGCGCGCATGTCGATGCTGCCGTCGCTTTTCTGAACGGCGACGTGAAGACGGAGATTGCCGCGCTGACGGAAAAGATGCAGGCGGCCGCGGAGGAGATGCGCTTTGAGGAGGCCGCCGCGTACCGGGACCTCATCGAGAGCATCCGCACGGTGGGAGAGCGGCAGAAGATCACGTCCGCGGACGGGGACGACCGCGACATCATCGCCGTGGCGACCGCGGCCGCCGCAGCTCCCGCGGGAGAACAGACGGAGAGCGCTGCGGATGCGGCGGAGGAAGATCAGGCAGAGAACGCTGCAACTGCGGCCGTTACGGCGGCGGACGAGGCATTTGCGAAGGATACGAAGTACGCGGCAGAGGAAGCGGAGAGAAAATGCGAGGCGGTTGTGCAGGTCTTTTTCGTGCGCGGCGGCAAGCTGATCGGAAGGGAGCATTTTTTCCTCACGGCGGAAGACGAGCGGGACCGCCCGAAGATTCTTTCCAGTTTTATTTCCCAGTACTACGGCGGGACGCCATTTGTGCCGAAGGAGCTGATGCTTGAGGAGGAGCCGGCGGACCGCGCGCTTTTAGAGGAGTGGCTGAGCAGGAAGCGCGGAAGCCGCGTGCAGATCCGCGTGCCGCAGCGCGGTATGAAGGAAAAGCTGGTTGAGATGGCGCATGAAAATGCCGCGAACACGCTCGCGCGCGACCGGGACCGCCTCATTCGCGAGGCGCAGCGGACGACGGGCGCCGTGAAGGAGATTGCGGATCTGCTCCGTCTTGAGAAAGCCGACCGCATGGAGGCCTATGACATTTCCAACATCAGCGGCTTCGATGCGGTCGGATCGATGATCGTTTTCGAGAAGGGGAGACCCAAGCGGAGCGACTACAGGAAATTCCGGATCCGCACCGTGGAGGGCCCGAACGATTACGCCTCGATGGAGGAGGTTCTGACGAGGCGCTTTACGCGGGCGAAGGAGGCGTCGGAGGGCTTCGCCGCGCTTCCGGACGTCGTGCTGATGGACGGCGGCAAGGGGCAGGTGCACGTGGCGGAGCGCGTGCTTGAGGCGCTCGGCCTTGCGATTCCGGTCGCTGGCATGGTCAAGGATGATTTCCACCGGACGCGCGGGATCTGGTTCAGGGATGAGGAGGTGCCGATCGACACCGCCTCGGAGGGCTTTAAGCTGATCACGCGCATACAGGACGAGGCGCACCGCTTTGCCATCGAGTATCACAGGCTCCTGCGCAGCAAGGGGCAGGTGCACTCGCTGCTCGATGAGATCGAGGGGATCGGCGACGCGCGGAGGAAGGCGCTTCTAAGGAGCTTCGGCTCTCTTGAGGCGATCCGCGACGCCTCTATGGAGGAGCTCGCGCACGCGCCCTCGATGAACCGCCCGGCGGCGGAGAAGGTGTACGCGTTTTTCCACGGAAAACATGACACGGGGTCTGACCCCCTGTCATAATTTCGTTGCCTTTTTCTGAGCAAACATATATATTCAATAGAGAGACTTTTTTGTATCACAGGATGAAAAACGTATGAAAACAGTTGTATCACTAGCAAAGCTGGCGGAGGCGCTCGAGCTCACCAATCTGACGCCGGAGATCGACATGACGAAGATCGAGCTGACGACGCCGGACATCAACCGTCCCGCGCTGCAGCTGACCGGATACTACGATCATTTCGTCAAGGAGAGGGTGCAGATCATCGGGTATGTCGAGTACTCCTATATCGTGCAGATGCCGATTGAGGAGCGGAAGAAGAGCTACGAGAAGTTCGTCTCCAGCGGCATCCCCTGCGTGATCTTCACGACGCTGACGGAGCCCTCTGAGGACATGCTGAATATTGCCAGGCGCTACGGCGTGCCGACGCTTGTGACGGAGCGCACGACGAGCGTCTTCATGGCGGAGATCATCCGCTGGCTCGGCGTGGAGCTGGCCCCGAGCATCTCGGTGCACGGCGTGCTCGTCGACGTCTACGGCGAGGGCGTGCTCATCATGGGCGAGAGCGGCATCGGAAAGAGCGAGGCGGCGCTCGAGCTCGTGAGGAGAGGACACCGGCTCGTGAGCGATGACGTCGTCATCTTAAGAAAGGTATCGGACGTGACGCTTGTCGGCTCTGCGCCCGATCTCACGCGCCATTTCATTGAGCTGCGCGGCATCGGCATCATCGACGTCAAGACGCTCTACGGCGTCGAGCACGTCAAGGACACGCAGGCGATCGACCTCGTGATCAAGCTCGAGGACTGGAACAGGGAGCGGGAATACGACCGCCTCGGCATGGAGGAGGAGTACACCGAGTTCCTCGGCAACAAAGTCGTCTGTCACTCGCTGCCGATCCGTCCCGGCCGCAACCTCGCGGTCATCGTGGAGACGGCAGCCGTGAACCACAGACAGAAGAAAATGGGTTATAACGCTGCACAGGCACTTTATCGACGCATCCAGGAAAATATGCTTACACAGAGGGAGGAAAAAGGATGAAACCGTATTGCTTTGGCATCGACGTTGGCGGAACAACCGTAAAGTGCGGATTCTTTAAGACCGACGGAACGCTTGTCGAGAAATGGGAGATTCCGACACGCAAAGAGGATCACGGCGTGAACGTGCTGCCGGATATCGGCAAAACAATCCTCGACAAGATGGCGGAGAAGGGCATTACCGCCGCGGATGTCGAAGGCGCCGGCGTCGGCATTCCCGGACCCGTCCGCGAAAACAAAATCCCTTATGCCGTCAATCTGGGCTGGGGCGCGATGGATATCGCCAAGGAGCTCGGGGAGCTCACGGGCCTTAAGATCAAGGCTGGCAATGACGCCAACGTGGCCGCGCTCGGCGAGATGTGGAAGGGCGGCGCGGAAGGCCACTCCAACGTCATCGTCGTGACGCTCGGCACGGGCGTCGGCGGCGGCATCATCATCGACGGCAGGATCGTCGAAGGCGCGCACGGCGCGGGCGGCGAGATCGGCCACGCCCACGTCGAGGACGATATTCACGACCCGTGCGGCTGCGGCAATTTCGGCTGCCTCGAACAGGTGGCTTCGGCGACCGGCATCGCGCGTCTCGCGAGAGAGGAGCTCGAGCGCATGGATCCCGCGGAGGAGACGCCGCTTCGCTTGACGGATCGTGTGACGGCAAAGACGGTCTTTGACGCCTACAAGACAGGCGACAAGGCTTCCATCAGGATCGTCGAGCGCTTTGCAAAGTATCTCGGAACGACGCTCAGCGTCTTCGCCTGCGTCGTCGACCCGGAGGTTATCGTGCTCGGCGGCGGCGTCTCGAAGGCGGGACAGGTGCTCGTCGACGTCGTTGAGAACTACTTCCTGAAGACGGCATTTCCGGCGTGCAGGGAGACGAAGATCGTGCTGGCTGAGCTCGGCAACGACGCGGGCATCTACGGCTCCGCGCGGCTTGTCCTCGGCTGACCGGCGATGGACGTCAAAAAAGCAAAGGCACATTTTCTGACAGTCATGAAGCACAAAAGGCTTGTCGGGGCGTACTGCTTCCGCGCAGGCCTTTTTGCGCAGGGAATCACGCATGACCTGTCGAAGTTCTCGCCGACGGAGTTCCTCGTCGGCGCGAAATATTATCAGGGCACGCGCAGTCCCAATAACGCCGAGCGCGAGGCCATCGGCCTGTCGACGTCCTGGCTGCACCACAAGGGGCGCAACAAGCACCATTTTGAGTACTGGATTGATTACAGCGACCATCCGGACCGGGAGCGCCCCCTTGCGGGCGCGAAGATGCCGCGGCGCTATGTCGCCGAGATGATCTTCGACCGCATCAGCGCGGCCAGAGTGTACCTGGGGGACGCGTATACGGGAGAGCAGCCGCTTAAGTATTTTTTGAAAAGCAAGGACTTCTGCTGGTTCATTCATCCCGTCACGCTCCGCCACATGGAGGGACTGCTCCGCATGTGGGCGGAGAAGGGCGAGGCGTATACCGTCGCTTATATCCGCGACGTGTACCTGCCCGGCAAGAAGCGCGGCCCTTCCTTGGGGAAGGCGCGCGGGAAGTGAGCAAAAAGGAAGGATTGCCGCATGGATTTTACCCGCTACGGTGTGGAAAAAAGAGAAGATGAGCTCTCTGTGTCCTGCGAGAGACTGAAAAAGCGCGTACGTGTCATGGCACTGCGCGCCGCTTTGTTTGTCTTTTTTGCCGCGCTTTTCGGGGGCTCCGCCTTTCTGTACGGCGCGTGGCGCGGCATCGTCGACAAGACGCCCGACGTGGACAGCATCAGCATCTCCCCGAGCGGCTTCGCGACCTATATCTATGACAGCGCCGGCCATCAGCTGCAGAAGCTGACGACGCCGGATTCGAACCGCACGGCGGTCTCGCTCGACCGCGTGCCGGCGGATCTTCAGAATGCGTTCATAGCGATCGAGGACGAGAGATTCTATCTCCACAAGGGCGTCGACCCCAAGGGGCTCATCCGCGCCCTCGTGACGGCGGCGTCGCACGGCTTCCGCACGACGCAGGGCGCCAGCACGATCACGCAGCAGCTCTTAAAGAACAACGTGTTCACCACGTGGACGGAGGAGAAGACGCTGCTCGATAAGATCGAGAGAAAGATCGAGGAGCAGTATCTCGCCGTGAAGCTGGAGGAGAAGCTCGGCAACAAGGCGCTGATTCTCGAGAACTATCTGAATACCGTCAATCTCGGCGCCGGAACCTACGGCGTGGAGGCCGCGTCCCGCAAGTATTTCAACAAGGACGTGTGGGAGCTCACGCTCTCGGAGGCGACGGTCATCGCGGGCATCACGCAGAACCCCTCGCGCTTCAATCCGATCCGCCATCCGGACGAAAATGCCGGGCGGCGGCAGCGCGTGCTCGGCAAGATGCTCGAGCTCGGCTATATCACGGAAGCCCAGAAGGAAGAGGCGCTCGCCGACGACGTGTACGCGCGCATCGAGGAGGCGCAGAAGGTGCAGGCGCAGACGAACACCGTCTACACCTACTTTATCGACGAGCTCACGACGCAGGTGGTCCGCGACCTGATCGCGCAGAAGGGCTACTCGGAGGTCGCGGCCTGGCAGCTGCTCTATTCGGGCGGCCTTAAGATCTACACGACGCAGGACCCCGCCATCCAGGCGGTCTGCGACGAGGAGTACGCGAACCCGGAGAATTTCCCGGAAGGGACCATGTATTATCTCGACTGGGCGATGACGGTCCGCCACGCGGACGGGGAGAGCGAGTCCTTCAGCCGCGAGATGCTGAAGAATGACATGAAAGCGAATCAGCCCGCGGACAGCGCCGAACCATTTGACCTGCTCTTTATGTCGGAGGCGGAGGCGCAAAGCTGCGTCGATGCGTATAAGAGCCGTGTCTTAAAGGAAGGAGACGAGATCACCGCGGAGCGGACGGAGTTCATCCCGCAGCCGCAGTCCTCGCTCGTCGTCATGGACCAGCGCACGGGCTATGTGAAGGCCGTCGTGGGCGGCAGAGGCAAAAAGACCGCGTCGCGGGTGCTGAACCGGGCGGCGGGGAGCTTCAGGCAGCCGGGGTCGACATTTAAGATTCTGTCCACCTATGCGGCGGCTCTCGACAGCGGGGCCAAGACGATCGGGTCCTTCGTCGAGGACGCCCCTTATACCTACGAAAATGGCGGCGACGTCCACAACGCCGACGAGACGTACCGCGGCTGGATTACGCTCCGCGAGGCGATCGTTCACTCCGTCAACGTGGCGGCGGTGAAGGTGCTCACGCAGATCACGCCGCTCCGCGGCTACCAGCAGTTGTTGAAATTCGGGATCACGTCGCTGAACGCCGACAAGGATGTCGTGCAGCCGCTCGCGCTCGGCGGCATCTCGAAGGGCGTCAGCAATCTGGAGCTGACGGCGGCCTACGCGTCGCTTGCGAACGGCGGCATCTGGACGAAGCCGGTCTTCTATACGCGCATTTTAAATGAGGACGGCACGGTGCTCATCGACAACACGCCGGAGACGCGCCGCGCCGTGAGCGCGGATACGGCCTTTATCCTTACCGACGCGATGGAGGGCGTGGTCCGGGAGGGAACCGGTACTGCGCTGGCGCTTGAGAGCGGCATGCCCGTCGCCGGCAAGACCGGGACGACGAGCGCCTACAACGACCTGTGGTTCGTCGGGTACACGCCTTATCTCACGATGGGCATCTGGGCCGGCTACGACAACAACCGGAAGCTTCCCGAGGAAGGCATTTACAGGGAATATCACAAGATTCTGTGGAAGAAGATCATGACGCGCCTCACGGAGGGGCAGGCGGTGGTTCCGTTCACGCGCCCGGCGTCCGTGATGACGGCAAGGACCTGCGGGCTGACGAATCTCCTGCCGTCGGAAGGGTGCGAGCACATCGCGGACGACTTCATCAGCTCCGCGTTCTATCCGGCGCGCGTCTGCTCGCTGTGCGGCAGCGGCGAGGCGGAATCGTTCAACGAGAGCGACTGGCAGGTCTTCACGGAGGAGACGATCGAAGAGAACGCATACGAGCCGATCACCGAGGCGGAGCTCTCAGACTGGCTGGAGACGCCTGCGGGCGGGACGGAAGACGGGCAGGCCTTCGATATCGTCACGGAGGACGCGGGAACCTTCTTCGAGGAGGAAGAGGACGACTACTACGACGACGTGGAAGACGTGTACCTGTTTGACGACGAAGAAAACGAGGTGACGGTCATCGAGTGAGATGACGGGGAGAGACCGATGGCGAAGGCGGAATACAAAACGGTAATAAAGGACGGCTTTTCGGAAGTGGTGGAGAAGAAATCCCGCTTCCTCGGCGAAGCCGTGCACGCGGAGACACTCGCCGACGCGGAGGCGTATATCGCCGCGGTCAAAAAGCGCCACTACGACGCGAGGCATCACTGCTTTGCTTTCGTCGTGGGCGTGCCCGGCACGCCCGGGGAGATCACCCGCTCAAGCGACGACGGAGAGCCCTCCGGCACGGCGGGAAAACCGATGCTTGAAGTCTTGACGGGACGGCAGCTGCACAAGACGCTTCTTGTCGTGACCCGCTATTTCGGGGGGACGCTGCTCGGCACGGGCGGCCTGCACCGCGCCTATGCGGCGGCGGCGAAGGAGGCGGCGGAGGCGGCTGAAATCGCCGAGGTGAAGCTGGGCATGCGCCTCATGGTCACCTGCAGCTACACGCTGCTCGGAAAGCTGCAGTATCTCTTCGCGGGAGAGGGGATCGAAACGATTGAGAGCATCTACGCGGACGATGTGAAGCTGACTGTGCTTGTGCCGCTACAGGATCTTGCGCGGGTCAGGAAGCTCATCACGGAGGCGGCGGACGGGAAAGCGGCCCTTGCGGAGCTTGGGGAGATGCCTTATCAGAAACCTTGCAATTTCTGATGATTTGTGGTTTATTAATAGTTGTGTATTTTATTGTTGTAAAGTTCTAAAGAATCGGGAGGTACACTTATGAAAAAGCTCACTTCTGCACTCTTTGCTGCTGCCCTTGCAGCCTCGATGATCACGGCGACCGCTTCCGCGGCATTTGCCGACGATCTGATTCTCGGCACGGGCGGTACGACCGGTACTTATTACGCGATCGGCGGCGTTATGGCGACAGTGCTGAACCCGCTGCTTCAGGAGTCACAGCTCACCGTGACTTCCACCGGCGCATCCAAGGCGAACATCCAGGACATCGACGACGGTGCTTCTGATCTTGCGACCGTGCAGAACGACGTTATGTACTATGCTTATACGGGCACGGACCTCTTCGAGGCTGACGGCGCTTATGACACCTTCGCGGCGGTGGCCGGTCTCTATGACGAGACGGTGCAGATCATCACCTGCGACGACAGCATCAAGAGCGTTGCGGACCTCGCCGGCAAGAGCGTATCGGTCGGCGACGCGGGATCGGGCGTGGAGTTCAACGCGAAGCAGATCCTTGACGCTTACGATCTGAGCTTTGACGACATCACGGTCGTGAACCTTTCCTTCGGCGACTCCTCCGAGAGCCTTAAGGACGGCAAGATCGACGCGGCTTTCGTGGTGGCAGGCGCTCCGACGACGGCTGTTGTGGACCTCTCCACAGTGAAGGACGTCTCCATCGTCCAGCTCGACGAAGAGCACATCAAGAAGCTGCAGGATAAGTACTCCTTCTACACGGAGACAGTGATCCCGGCTGACACGTATCAGGGTGTCTCCGAAGACGCTACGACGGTTTCCGTCCGCGCGACGCTGATCGCTTCCACGGAGATCTCCGAGGACGCCGTCTATGAGCTGACCAAGGCGATGTTCGAGAACAAGGACGCGCTGGCTGCCGGCCACGACAAGTTCTCCCTTCTGAATCTCGAAGACGCCGTGAAGGGCATCGAGGTTCCGTTCCATCCGGGCGCTGCGAAGTACTACGCCGAGCAGGGCATCGAGGTTGAATAACAGGCGAAAGGCGCCGGGCCGTGCCCGCTTCATCGCGGGCGCGGCGGCTTTTGCCATCGTCATCGTGGCGGCCCTTGCCGCCATTTTTTTCTATCGGCGCGGCGGCTCACTCGTGCTCACAAACGCAAGAAGCGGAGAGGAGCTCGCCCGCTATGCCGTCCCGGAGGGAGGAACCTTCAGCATCGGTTTTATCCATTCGGTCAATCAAAGTCCGGTCACAGACTACTACGAGATCCGGGAGGGGCGGATCTTCGTCACGAAAACAGTCTATTACGGGTTCGGCGCAGGCGTGCAGACGGAGCTCGGCGAGAACGAGACGCTGTCCTACGGCGAGGACGGGAGCATGATCATCAGCGGCATCGACAAGGAGATCCCGGATCTGCTCTACATCGTGGGAACGGTGTCCGATCACATCCTCCGCATCGAAAATGGCGCGGAGATTTCGCTCCGGGATCTGTGCGGCAGGAACACGCTGGTCCGATTTACATACGAATAAGGGAGAGGAGGGTAAGATGAGTAATCAGAAGCCAACGGATGTGACGGAGGAGGTGCGCAGCGCGGAAGCTGCGGCGGCCGCCGAGATCGGGACGCAGGCTGATGTAGACGAGATAATGAAGAAGTATGACCGCGAGTCCAACACCCGCCCGTGGGAGGGCGTGCCGGCGGTGGTCATCAAGGTGCTGCTTGCGGCATTTTCGATCTTCATGATCTACATGAACCTGTTCGTCGTGTGGGACGAGCGCATCCGGCGCTCTCTGTTCCTCGGCGTCGTGATTCTCTTCGTGTTTTTGATTTTCCCGGCGACCAAGTCGATGAAGCAGAAGGTCAACCACATACCTTTCTACGACATTCTGATCGGCCTGGCCGGCGCGGTGAGTTTCTTCTACTTCACCTTTAACAGTAAGGCGATCATCGACCACGGCACCCGCATCACGAACCTCGAGATCGCGCTGGGCGTCATCGGCATCCTGGTGCTCGCCGAGTGCTGCCGCCGCGTGACGGGTATTCCGATCCTCGTGGTGGCCGGCTGCTTCGTGATCTACGCGTTCTACGCCTTCATGACGACGGGCCGCGATCCGTCCTTCTACAAGGCGCTCCGCAAGATTATCTACAACCTGTTCTACACGACGACCGGCGTCATCGGCACGCCGATCGGCGTCTGCAGCACCTACATCGTGCTCTTCATCATCTTCGGCGCATTTCTCGAGTCGACCGGCATCGCGGATTTCTTCATCTCCTGCGCCAATGCGATCGCGGGCGCCGCTTCCGGCGGACCTGCGAAGGTCGCGGTCATCTCCAGCGCGCTGTGCGGCATGGTCTCCGGATCGAGCGTCGGCAACACGGTGACGACCGGATCGGTGACGATCCCGATGATGAAGAAGACGGGCTACCCGGGAGAATTCGCGGGGGCCGTGGAGGCGGCGGCTTCGACCGGCGGACAGATCATGCCGCCCATCATGGGCGCGGCTGCGTTCCTGATGGCGGAAATGGTGGGCGTGCCGTACTCGGATATTGTCGTTCGCGCCATCCTGCCGGCGGTGCTGTATTTCCTCGGCATTTTCCTCATGGTGCACCTGCGCGCGAAGCGCCTCGGCTTAAAGGGCATTCCGAGGGAGCAGCTGCCGAAAGCGAAGAAGCTTCTTCCCAAGATCTATCTGCTGATCCCGCTTGCCGCGCTCGTGTACCTGATCGTGTCGGGCTACACCATGAGCCGCGCGGCGATCATCGCGACGCTGCTGTGCATCGTCGTCAGCATGTTTGACAAGGAGCACCGCCTGACGCCGTCCAAATTCCTCAGCGCGCTTGAGACGGGCGCCAAGAACACGCTCAGCATTGCAGTGGCCTGCGGCATCGCGGGCATCATCGCGGGCGTCGTCACGATGACCGGCCTCGGACAGGTCTTCATCACGGCGATCGTCGGCGTCTCTCACGGCCATCTCATGATCGCCCTGTTCCTGACGATGCTCTGCTGCATCATCCTCGGCATGGGCGTTCCGACGACGGCGACCTACATCATCATGGCGACGACCTGCGCGCCGATCCTGACGACCGGCATGGGCCTCAACTCGCTGTGCGCGAGCATGTTCGTGTTCTACTTCGGCATCGTGGCGGATATCACGCCGCCGGTTGCGCTCGCCGCGTACGCCGGCTCCGCGATCGCCAAGTCCAACCCGATGCGGACGGCGTTCAACGCGACGAAGCTCGCGATCGCCGCGTTCCTCATCCCGTATATCTTCTGCCTGAACCCGCAGATGCTGCTCATTGATACAACGATTCCGGGCTTCGTCATGATCGCGATCACCAGCTTCATCGGCATGTTTGCCGTCGCGGCGGCGATCGAGGGCTATCTCTTCGGCCCGATGAATCCGGTCTTCAGGATCATCATCGCGGCAGCGGGACTTGCGCTCATGTATCCGGGAACAGTCACGGATATCATCGGCATCGGCGGCGTGCTCGCCATCGGCGCCATCGAATTCCTCGCCAAGGGCAGAAAGAAAGCCGCGGCGTAAGAAAGAAGATTTTAAACGCAGCGCCTGCGGCTTCAGGTGCAATGCTTTATGAAGGAGGCTTTTGATATGGCAAACCCCATTCTTACGATTACCATGGAGGACGGAAGCGTCATTCGCGCGGAGCTGTACCCGGACATCGCGCCGAACACCGTCCGGAATTTCATCTCGCTCGTCAAAAAGGGCTTTTATGACGGGACGATCTTCCACCGCGTGATCCCCGGCTTCATGATTCAGGGCGGGGACCCGACCGGCACGGGCAGAGGCGGCCCGGGCTACGCGATCCGCGGTGAGTTCAGCTCGAACGGGTTCGACAATCCGCTGCGCCACTCGGAGGGCGTTCTCTCCATGGCGCGCACGATGATTCCGGATTCCGCGGGAAGCCAGTTCTTTATCATGCACAAGGACGCCCCGCATCTCGACGGCCAGTACGCCGCCTTCGGCAAGGTGACGGAGGGCATGGACGTCGTGGACCGCATCGCGCGGGCGGAGCGGGATTACAGCGACATGCCGCTTGAGGATCAGGTCATGAAGACCGTCACGGTGGATACGGCGGGCGTGGATTACCCCGAACCGGAGACGCTTGCGGAGCGCTGACACATACAGGCTGACTATGATTAGAAAACAGATTCTTGTAATACTGGCAGTGCTTCTCATGCTGCCTTCGGCCGCTGCGGCAGATGATTCTGCCGCAGCGGATGCGCGTCTTTTGGCCATTGAGCAGGAAGAGGCGGAGAAGCGCGCCGAAAAGGAAAAACTGCTGCGCGCCGTCGTCTACGTGCAGATGCTCGGCGATTTCCAGGATGCGTTCGAGAATGCCGAGGTCTATTATTATTGCCTTGACGGCGTGGACTATGTCGCGGCGTCTGACGGCACAAAGACGCGCATCTATCTGCCCCGCATCACGAAGAGCGGGGAGTATTTTCTTGCCGACGAGGAGGCGGGAGACGCGGCGGCGGAGGAGATCGCAGGCCTTCTTGACGAAGCGCACCGGACCAGCACCGAGGAATTCTGGAACAAGATCGCCCTCGCGGAGAAGCCGGAGCCGGAGACGCATGACCCCCATCCGGTCGACCAGAACGGCGTCATGCTCGTGCCTTATTACAATCAGGGCAGCGGGTACTATGAGGACGGCAACTGGACGCATACCGACTGGCCGTCGACGTGCTTCTACAACGGGCGCACGCTGCAGCAGGTGGGCTGCGGCTTCACGGCCGTGGCCATGGCGCTTTCCTACTGCCTGCAGGATATGGTGGCGCCGACCGATCTGATGAACGGGCCGGATTACAACGGAAATGGCGCCGACGGGACCGTTGGCGTCAATGCGGCCGCCGCCTACGGCGTGCCGGCGTATCAGACGGGAGATTTTGACACTGCCATTTCCGAACTGCGTGACGGGCATCCCGTCATGGTCTTTGTCGGGCAGAGCGCCTTCACGAACGGAACGCATTATATCCTGCTCGTCGGCATCCTGCCGGACGGGAGCATCGCCGTGAGCGATCCCGGCAAGTACTGGAATTCCTATTTTGTCGCGGGCGTGAGCTTTTCGCCGGACTACATCCGGCAGGCGGCGATCGGCGGCTCGGGCACCTACACGATATTCGGCTGATGAGGACGGAGGCTATGATGACGATCAGGACGCACAGCGCCGAGGAGACGTATGCGCTCGGCACAAGACTCGGCAAAATGGCGCAGCCGGGACAGGTGTATGCGCTGAAAGGGGATCTCGGCAGCGGAAAGACCGTGCTGACAAAGGGCTTCGCGGCGGGGCTCGGCGTTGAAGAACCGGTGACGAGCCCGACATTTACGATTCTCATGGTGCATGAGAGCGGGCGCCTCCCCCTGTATCACTATGATGTCTACCGGATCAGCGATCCGGATGAGATGGACGAGATCGGCTTTGACGAGTATGTCTACGGCGAGGGCGTCAGCCTCATCGAGTGGGCGGAGAAGGTGGAGGAGCTGCTGCCGCCGGACGCGTTTGCCATTACGATTGAAAGAGACCGCGCGGGCGGGACGGACGACCGCGTGATCCGGATGGAAGGCATTTCCTTCGACGAAAACGGACCCGGAAAGGACGGATGACGGACGGCATGAAGCTCATCGCACTGGATTCTTCCGGCCTCGTCGCGTCGGCTGCCATACTGGAAGACGACCGCGTGCGGGCCGAGTATACCCTGGATTTTAAAAAGACACATTCGCAGACGCTTCTCCCGATGCTCGACGAGATCGCGCGCATGACGGAGCTGGATCTGAGCACGGTCGACGCGGTGGCGGTCGCGGCGGGGCCGGGGTCGTTTACGGGGCTGCGCATCGGCTCCGCGACGGCCAAGGGCATCGGCCTTGCGCTCGGCGTGCCGCTCATCGAGGTGCCGACGCTGGCGGGACTCGCCTTTAATCTGTACGGCGCGTCCGGGCTGATCTGCCCGATCATGGACGCGCGGCGGCAGCAGGTCTACAGCGGGCTCTATGCTTTTTACGGGGATGACTTTGTCACCGTCAGGGAGCAGAAGGCCGTCGCCGCGGCGGAGCTCGCGGAGGAGCTGAACGGCATGGCGGAGACTTATCAGCAGATGATCTTCATCGGGGACGGCGTGGACGCGTGCCGAGACATTCTCGAAGCCGGCCTTACCGTCCCGCATCTCTACGCGCCGGCGAATGTGAGCCGCCAGCGGGCGGCGTCGGTAGGCGCGCTCGGGAGGCGCATGTTCCTCGCCGGGCAGACGGTATCGGCGGACGCGCACACCCCGGTCTACCTGCGCAAGTCGCAGGCGGAGCGGGAGAGAGAGGAAAAGGAAAAAGCGCAGGCATGACGAGCGGGAGAGGAACGCCGGGACAGGCGGAAATCCGCGTCCGCCCGATGCTTGAGAGCGATATCGAAGCCGTCGCGCGGATCGGCTCTTTGAGCTCGCAGACGCCCTGGACGGAGGTGAGCGTCCTCACGTACTTTCTCCGGGAGGATACGATCTTCGCGGTTGCGGAGGAGGGAGAGAACGGCCCCCTCATCGGCTTCGCCGCGCTTCTTCTTGCGCCGCCGGAGTCGGACGTGCTGGATATAGTCGTCGAGACGGCCTGCCGCGGCCGCGGCGTCGGGTACGCGCTGCTTGACGGGATCTGCGACCTTGCGCTGATCAAAGGCGTGGACACCATCTTTCTTGAGGTGCGGCCGTCCAACACGCCGGCGAGAAGGCTGTACGACAAGCTGGGCTTTACGCCGATCGGCGTCCGGAAGGGATACTACACCGATCCGCGGGAGGACGCGGTGTCCATGGTGCGCAGGAGACACATCATACCGCTTCACAGGGAATAAACGGAGCGGGAGCTTTTAAATTGCATACAATATGACAAGGGGTCAGACCCCGTGTCATAAAATCAGGAAAAACAGATATGTTAGATGTAGCATTACTCGGCAGCGGCGGCATGATGCCGCTCCCGAAGAGATGGCTGACCTCTCTGCTTGTGCGGTACAACGGCCACAGCATTCTGATAGACTGCGGGGAGGGAACGCAGATCGCGCTCAGGGAACTGGGGTGGTCGTGCAAGCCGATCGACACAATATTCATAACGCATTTTCACGCGGATCACATCGCGGGGCTGCCGGGACTTCTGCTCACGATGGGAAATGCCGACAGGACGGATCCCGTCACAATCATCGGCCCGAAGGGGATCGGCAATATCGTCCGCGCGGCGCGCACGATCGCGCCGGAGCTGCCGTTTGAGACGAAGGCGGTGGAGATCCGGGGCGCGGAGGATTCATTTTCAGCCGCGGGCGTTACGGTGACGGCCTTCCGGGTCAATCACCGCGTCCCCTGTTACGGCTACAAGATGGAGATCGGGCGGCAGGGCCGCTTTGACGTGGAGCGGGCGAAGGCGAATCAGATCCCGCTCAAGTTCTGGAACCCGCTGCAGAAAGGCGCCGTCATCGAGTACGAGGGCAGGACATATACGCCGGACATGGTTCTCGGCGGTGCGCGAAAGGGGCTCAAGGTCGTCTACACGACGGATACGCGCCCGACGAAGGAGATCGCGGAGCACGGAAAAGAGGCGGATCTCCTGATCCTCGAGGGCATGTACGGGGACAAGGACAAGATCGACAACGCCCGCGCCAATAAGCACATGATGATGCAGGAGGCGGCGCAGATCGCCGCGGAGGCGCAGCCGAAGGAGATGTGGCTGACGCACTACAGCCCGTCCCTGATCCGCCCCGAGGAGTATCTCGACGAGCTGAGGAAGATCTTCCCGCGCGTGGTCGCGGCGAGGGACGGCCGGCACGTGAGTCTTCTCTTTGAGGAGGACGCGGCGGACGAAGGAGAAATGAGGTAAGTGAAACCAGCATGAACGGACATACGGATATACTTGCGATCGAAACTTCCTGCGACGAGACGGCGGCAGCTGTCATAAGGGACGGGCGCGAAGTGCTGTCGAATGTCATCTACACGCAGATCGCGATGCATACGACTTACGGCGGCGTGGTGCCGGAGCTGGCGTCGAGAGCGCATATTGAAAAGATCAACGCTGTGGTGCGCGCGGCCTTAAGTGATGCGAAAATGGCGCTTCCGGACGTTGACGCCGTCGCCGTGACAAACGGGCCGGGCCTTGTCGGCGCGCTTCTCGTCGGCGTCGCCGAGGCCAAGGCGATCGCGTGGGCGGCGCAAAAGCCGCTGATCGGCGTCAATCACATCGAGGGGCACATCGCGGCCAATTACCTCGCGCACCCGGAGCTCGTTCCGCCGTATCTGGGACTTGTGGTCTCGGGAGGGCACACGCACCTGGCCGTCGTCAGGGACTACGCTTCGTTCGAGATCCTCGGGAGAACAGTCGACGACGCGGCCGGAGAGGCTTTCGACAAGGTGGCGCGGGCGGTCGGCCTCGGCTATCCCGGAGGACCGAAGATCGACGCGGCGGCTAAGGAAGGAAACGCGGAGGCGATCGCATTTCCGCGCGCAAAAGTCAACGGTTCGGAATATGACTTCAGCTTCAGCGGCTTAAAGAGCGCCGTGCTGAATTATCTGAATCACGCGGAGATGACGCATGAGGAAGTGAACCGCGCGGATCTTGCAGCCAGCTTTCAGAAGGCCGTCGTCGACGTGCTCGTCGGGCACACGATGCGGGCGGCGAAGGAGCTGGGCATCGGCGCGGTGGCGGTTTCGGGCGGCGTGTCCGCGAACAGCGCGCTTCGCGCCGGATTTGAGGAGGCGTGCGGAAAGGCCGGCGTCAAGCTGTATCTGCCCCCGCTCATCTACTGCACGGACAATGCGGCGATGATCGGCGCGGCGGCTTATCACGAGTATCTGTCGGGCAGGCGCAGCGGATATGACCTGAACGCGGTGCCGGGACTAAAGCTGGGTGAGAGATAAAAGAGGTGCGGCATGGTCACTGCAATTATCTTGGCGGCAGGGCAGGGCAGGCGCATGCAGAGCTCTGTCCCCAAACAGTTTCTTGAGGTCGACGGGGAGCCGGTCATCGTAAAGACGCTGCGCGTTTTTGAGCTGAGCCGGGAGATCGACTCGATCCTTCTCGTCACGGCCAGGGAGTACACGGCGTATTGCAGAGAACAGATCGTCGAGAAGTACGGCTTCAGAAAGGTGGCGCGGATCGTCGAGGGCGGCCGCGAGAGGTACGACTCCGTGTGGAACGCGCTCATGGCCTGCGAAGAGCTGTACGGCTGGAAGAGCACTTATGAGGCAGGCCGGAAGAGCCGCGATTTCGCCGGGCATTACGTCATGATCCACGACGGGGCGAGGCCTTTCGTGACGGAGGACATTCTCCGGCGCACGAAGGAAGCCGTCGAGATCTATCAGGCGGCGGCTGTCGGCATGCCTTCGAAGGACACGGTCAAGATCGCGGACGCCGAGGGCTTCGCGGCGGAGACGCCCCCGCGGGCGAAGGTGTGGCTCATCCAGACGCCGCAGGCCTTCTCTTATCCCCTCATCGTAGAAGCCAACCGGCGGCTCATGGCCGAAGGACGCATGAGCGGCGTGACGGACGACGCGATGATCGTGGAGGCTTCGGGCCTTCAGAAGGTGAAGCTCGTCGAGGGATCTTACGGCAACGTGAAGCTGACGACGCCGGAGGATCTGTGGCGGCTCTGAACCGCCGCCGGACAGCAGCCTGTTTTTTTGGCGCGGAAATTGCGCAAATGGCTCGAAATTGCGCAGTAATTGCGCCACCGGCGGTTGCGCTCGCGGGGCTTGTCTGCTATAATGATTTAACTGTTTATCATTCAGCGCACGGAGAGGTATCGAAGTGGTC
>DEFE01000044.1:16826-23075 GCA_002350625.1 Lachnospiraceae bacterium UBA2860 | reverse complement strand
TGGGTTCGAATCCCATCCTCTCCGCTATTCTTTTAGAGACGGGAATTTGCCTGACCGGCGATTGCCCGTCCTTTAATTAATTGCTGACACTGCGGCGAATTAAAGAATTACAGTGGCAGCACGAGAAAGATGGAGCGTATCTTTTATGAATCCCAAAACGCTGAAGTACATCCTGAAGAGAGTGATTCTCGCCGTGTTCACGGTCTGGGTCGTGATCACGGTCACATTTTTTGTCATGCACGCGGTTCCGGGCGGTCCCTTCGTGGGCGAGAAAGCGGTGAGCCCTGCTGTCCAGAAGGCGATGGAGGCGAAGTACGGCCTCGACAAGCCGATCATGGAGCAGTACTGGACATATCTGAAGGACGTGCTGCATTTCAACTTCGGACCGTCTCTCAAGCAGAGAGGGCGCCAGGTTCTCGACATCATCGCCGACGGCATGAAGACGTCCGCCAAGCTCGGCCTCATCGCCGCGGCCTTTGCCCTCGTCATCGGCGTGGTCCTCGGCTCCTTCGCCGCGCTCAAGCGGAACACGTTCCTCGACCGGGTCGTCATGGTGCTGACGACGGCCTTCGTGTCCATGCCCTCCTTCATTATGGGGTCGCTGCTGCTGATTCTTTTTGCGATCCGGCTGCACGTCCTGCCGGCCAACGGCTCGACGACGGCGGGCCTCATTCTTCCCGTCATTACGCTGATGCTCTCGCCGATGTCCTACATCACGAGACTTACGCGCTCCTCGATGCTTGACGTACTGGGACAGGACTACATCCGCACGGCCAGGGCCAAGGGCGTGTCGAAGGGGCGGATTATCTTCGGACACGCGCTTAAGAACGCGTTGATCCCGGTCATCACTTACTTCGGGCCGATGCTCGCCTATATCGTGACGGGATCCCTCGTCGTCGAGCAGATCTTCGCGGTCCCCGGCATCGGGCGCGCCTTCGTCAGCAGCATTACGAACCGCGACTATACGATGATCATGGGGACGACGATCATCCTGGCGTCCCTCATCGTCATCATGAACCTTGTGAGCGACATTCTCTATAAGGTCGTGGATCCTCGCATTAATCTCGAATAAGGGAGCTGAATATATGGATAAGGAAAATCTGAAGCGCCTGAGCGCGCAGGTCAATGTCGACGACTTCCTGCCCGCCAGCGAAAAAGACAAGGAGTACATGGTCAAGATGCGCCCGTCGACGACCGCCTTCAAGGACGGCTTAAGACGGCTCCGCAAGAACAAGGTGGCGATGGTAAGCTTTTTCATCATCGTGATCATCACGATTTCGGCGATCGTCATCCCGATGTTCTGGCCCTATAAGTACGAGACCATGCTCGGCATGACGCCGGGCAAGCCCATGGACGCTTCCTTTAAGAACCTGCCGCCATTTGCGTACTCTACGACGGAGCTGCGCCGGATCGAGGCGGGAGAGAAGATCATACCGCATATCTTCGGCACGGACGCGAGCGGGCGCGACTACTTCATCCGCGTGGTCTACGGGACGCGCATCTCCCTCGCGGTCGGTTTCTTCGCCAGCCTCATCGTGCTGCTCATCGGCCTGACGATCGGTGCGATCGCCGGGTATATGGGAGGCGTCGTCGACATGATCAGCATGCGGATCGTGGATATCATCTATTCGCTGCCTGACATGCTGATGATTATCCTGCTCGCGGCGTCGCTAAAGATGACGCTTGAGAAATCGCTGGAAGGAACGATCTTCGCCAAGATCGGCACGAATATTATCTCGCTGTTCATCATCTTCGCGCTGCTTTACTGGGTCTCCATGGCCCGGCTCGTGCGAGGGCAGATCCTGTCCCTTCGCGAACAGGAATACGTGCTCGCGGCGCAGACGGCCGGCGCGAAGAGCGGCTGGGTCATCAGAAAGCACCTGCTGCCGAACTGCATCTCCGTCATCGTCATTTCGACGGCGCTGCAGATCCCGAACGCGATCTTCACCGAGAGCTACCTGTCCTTCCTGGGACTTGGCGTCAACGCGCCGATGCCTTCGCTCGGCTCTCTGGCGTCCGACGCGCTTAACGGCATCAATTCCTATCCCTATCGACTTGTCATCCCGGCGGTCGTGATCTCGCTGATCGTGCTGTCTCTGAACCTGTTCGGCGACGGCCTGCGCGACGCGTTTGACCCGAAGCTGAACGGATAAGGAGGCAGACGACATGGCTCTTCTTGAAGTTAAAGACCTGCACACTTCATTTTTTACGGACGCCGGTGAAGTGAAGGCGGTAAACGGCGTCACCTTTCAACTTGACAGAGGCAAGGTGCTCGGCATCGTCGGCGAGTCGGGATCCGGAAAATCGGTGACCGCCTACTCCATCATGCAGATCCTCGCCGGAGCCGGCAAGATTGTTTCAGGCTCCATCGTGCTCGACGGCATGGAGCTGGTCGGCGCCGACGAGAAGGTGATGAAGCATGTCCGCGGCAATAAAGTCTCCATCATTTTCCAGGACCCGATGACTTCCCTCAATCCGACCTATACGATCGGCAAGCAGCTGATGGAAGCCATTATGCTGCACACGAAGAGAAACCGCAAGGAAGCCTGGGACAGGGCTGTGGAAATGCTGAAGCTCGTCAATGTCAACGAGCCGGAAAAGCGCATGAAGCAGTATCCCCACGAATTCTCGGGCGGCATGCGGCAGAGAGTCATGATCGCGATGGCGCTGGCCTGCGAGCCGGACATTCTTATCGCCGACGAACCGACGACGGCGCTTGACGTCACCATTCAGGCGGGCATCCTCGAGCTGATGAAGGACATTCAGAAGCAGATCGGCATGGCGATCATCATGATCACGCATGACCTCGGCGTCGTCGCGCAGCTGTGCGACGAAGTCATCGTCATGTATGCCGGGGGCATCTGCGAGCAGGGGACGGCCGACGAGATCTTTTACAATCCGCGCCATGAGTACACGAAGGGACTTATGCGCTCCATTCCGACCACGTCGAATGCAGGCCGGAAGCTGGAGCCGATCAGCGGCACGCCGATCGACCTTCTGAACATGCCGGAGGGCTGCCCCTTTGCACCGCGCTGCGATCAGGCCATGAACATCTGTATTCACAGGAAGGCGGAGAAAAAGGTGATCAACAGCGAGCATTACGCCGCCTGCTGGATGAACGAAAAACCGAATTGATGATGAATGATCAGGGTAGAAGTTATGTCAGATAAAAGCGAAATGAACAACACGGCGGCACAAAGCGGAGAGGAACCCATCATCCGCGTCTCGCACCTCAAGGAATACTTTCCGATCAATACCGGCTTTATCAGGACAAAACCGCTGAAGGCGGTCGACGACATTTCCTTCTCCATCAGGGAGGGAGAGACGCTCGGCCTCGTCGGCGAGTCCGGCTGCGGCAAGACGACGGCAGGGCGCACGATCCTGCATCTTTATAAGCCGACGGAGGGCGATGTCTTCTACAGGGGAAAACCGATCCGCACGAAGCAGGATATTACGGAATTCCGCAAGCACGCCACGATGGTGTTCCAGGATCCGTATTCGTCTCTCGACCCGCGCATGACGGTCGCGGATATCATCGGAGAGCCGCTCGACATCCATCACATGTACGGCTCTAAGCAGGAGAGGCGCGATAAAATCCTTGAGCTCATGGACCGCGTCGGCCTCAACTCCGAGCACGCCGCCAGATACGCGCATGAGTTCTCCGGCGGCCAGAGGCAGAGAGTCGGCATTGCCCGCGCCCTCGCCGTGGATCCCGACTTTGTCGTCTGCGACGAGCCGGTCTCCGCGCTCGACGTCTCGATTCAGGCGCAGGTCATCAACATGTTTGACGAGCTGCAGGACCAGATGCATCTGACGTATCTCTTTATCGCGCATGACCTGCTTGTCGTGCGCCACATCTCGGACAGGATCGCGGTCATGTACCTGGGCCGCATGGTCGAGCTCGCGGATGCGGACGAGATCTATGACCGGCCGCTGCACCCGTATACGAAGGCGCTGATGTCGGCGGTGCCGGTGCCCGACCCGAAGGTGGCGAGAGCCAATCAGAGAGTGCAGCTGAAGGGCGAGATCCCGAGCCCTCTGAATGCGCCGTCCGGCTGTCCTTTCCACACGCGCTGCCCGTATGCGGCGGACGTCTGCAGGGAGAGCATGCCGGCCTTCGAGGAAGTGGAGAAGGGACGCTTCGTCGCCTGCCACCGCGTGAAGGAAGTTAACTAAAGTTCGGGAGCCTAGTTTTTATTTACGGAAATACCAGATGGTGCTATCATCACACTGTCTGTGTTTCAATAAGAAACATAAAAAGAAAGGAGTTTTACTATGAACATGAAGAAGTTTCTTTCGCTTGTGCTCGCCGGCACAATGACCGTCGGCATGGCCGGCACGGTCGCGTTCGCTGACGATGCCGCTGAAAGCAAGGCTCTGAACGTGTGCCTCGCTTCCGAACCCTCGACGCTCGATCCGGCGCTCAACAGCGCGGTCGACGGCGCGACGATGCTTGCGCATCTGTTCTCCGGTCTCGCAAAGTGGGAACAGAATGACGAAGGCGTTCTGACAATCGTTCCGGACGCTGCGGAAGAGCTGACGGAAGGTGTCGTCGGCGACGACGGCAAGGTCACGTATACTTATACGCTGAAGGACGGCCTCACATGGTCCGACGGACAGCCGGTTACGGCCGCTGATTTCGCATTTGCATGGAACCGCGCCGCTTCCTTCGATCTGGCCGCTGACTATGGCTACATGTTCGAAGTTATTGACGGCTATGCCGATATCTGGGAAACAGACGATGAAGGCAACCAGGTCAATCCGGATGCCAAGCTCAATGTCACGGCTGTCGACGACAAGACGCTCGAAGTCGTTCTCAGCAATGCTGTCGCTTACTGGAATGAGCTGCTTGCATTCCCGACCTATTTCCCGGTCAGAGAAGATGTCGTCGCTGACGAAGCCTGGGCTACGGATCCTTCGACCTATGTCAACAACGGTCCGTACACCATGAGCAGCTGGGAGCACAACTCCGTGATCACGCTGACAAAGAACGAGAACTATGTCGACGCTGCCGAGATCACGATGCCGGAGATCAATTTCTATCTCTCCGACGACGCGAACAACATGCTGACAAACTTCAAGAACGGCGACTGGACGCTGATCGACGATGTCCCGACAAACGAGATCGCTTCCCTGAAAGAGGAGTATCCGGATGAGTTCGTCATCGCGGGCCAGATCGGTACTTACTATGTCTGCTGGAACGTCAACGAGGATATCCTTCCTGCGGACAGCGGCCTTGAGGGCGCTGAGGCGGAAGCTGCGAAGGCTGAGATCAGAAATGCGATCTCCCTGCTCTTTGACCGCAACTACATCGTGGAAGAGATCGGCCAGGCAGGCCAGGTTCCGGCTTCTTCCTTCGTCGCGATGGGCATGACGGATGCGGACGGCTCCGAGTTCTACAAGAACGCCGGCGATTCCGATGAGTATGACGGCTACTACAATGTCGCTGCAGATGCGCTTGAGGACAACTTCAACAAGGCGATCGAAGTTCTGAAGAAGTACTATGAATTCGACGAGGCTTCTTACACCTTCACGAACTTCCCGACGATGACTTACCTCTACAATACTTCCGAAGGCCACAAGGCGATCGGCGAGTACCTGCAGAGCGCCCTCGCGGCTGTCGGCATCACGATGAACCTTGAGAATCAGGAATGGGCGACCTTCCTTGAGACCAGAAAGAACGGCGATTACTCGATCGCGAGAAACGGCTGGCTTGCTGACTACAATGACCCGATCTGCTTCCTTGACATGTGGACGACGGCTTCCGGCAACAACGACGTCCAGTTCGGCAAGGGCGCTCATACCGACGTCGCTGCTTACAGCCTGGATCTGACGGATCTCGGCTATGACACGAAGGTCGAGAACGGCACATGGGCCGAGACTTATGACGTGCTCATCGCCGATATCAAGAGCTGCACGGACAATGACACACGCTATGCGCTGATGCACAGAGCAGAGGATCTGCTGATGAGCACAGGCTGCATCTGCCCGCTGTATTACTACACGGATCTGTACATGGTCGACAGCAGCCTTAAGGGCTTCTTCTCGAACCCGCTGGGCTACAAGTACTTCATGTACTGCACATTCTGATTTAGGTTTATTTGGAAAGGCGGCCGCGCAAGCGGCCGTCTTTTCTTATGCTGCGCAGTGGAAAGTTATAAACAGCCACATCGTGAGCAGCGGCAGATCCATGTTCTCTCTGCAGCGACTTTGACCGGAGCGTCGCTTGCAGTGCGATTTCAAGCCCTG
>DEFE01000044.1:6470-16688 GCA_002350625.1 Lachnospiraceae bacterium UBA2860 | reverse complement strand
GAGCAAAGAGAGAACATGGATCTTCCGCTGCGCCGCAGAAAGCATCGCTGCGCCGCAGAAAGCATCGCTGCGTCGCAGAAAGCATTATATTGCATACAATATGACAGGGGGTCTGACCCTCTGTCATGAAAATAAACGCGCAGGTATTGTCACCCGGCAGATATTGTGGTATAGTACTGCCTGGACGACTAAATCTAGTCCAAGGGGAGTATATCGTGCGGACCGGCAGACTTTGTGCTGCCGGTCCATTCGATTTTTAAAGGGGGAGTTCAGGCTGACACGGTAAAGATGTAGCCGCCCACGTTGTCGCCGGAGATCGTGTAACTGCCGGCGGGTTCGCTTATGGATGTGTCCGCTGTATAGAAAACGGAATAATCTTTATCGTCGCAGTGGATTACGAGGGGCTCGTTCTTAGAGGTGTGCGAGCGGAGATAGTCGAGGTATTCTTCGAGGCAGAGGTTGTGCTCCTGCATATAGGCGGCGTGGGGGCGCCCTACGTAGCGGAAGTGCCAGGCCTCGTTGCTGATCCCCGTGATGTCTGTCTTATCCTCCGCGTAGCGCCTGACGAAGCCGTAGCGCGCACAGTTCTTCGCGGCCCAGACGGCGTTCTCGCTCTCCGAAAATGTCCCTTCGCTTCCATCGTCATAGATGATCCCGAGGTCCACGGCGAGGCCGGTGTGGTGCTCGCTGTACCCGGGCACGGCAACGTATTTCTGACTGTAGCTCTCTCCGTACAGCTCGGCATATTCGTCCCAGACACTCTGCTGGTACTCTTTGGACCGCCAGGCGCTGGAGACGGAGGTCACCTTTGTGCCCATAGCCTCGTCCAAGTCCCGGATCATCTCGTCGAGATGCGGCAGGATCTCCGCCTTAACCCGAAAGTCACTGCGCTCGAGCGGGTAATCATAGCTCCGGTTCTCCGCGATCAGGACAGGCTCCTGATCCGCGTTGGCATCGAAATCATAGGCGTATTTTGCGCTCACCAGGATGAGGTCTCCGCGGTGCATCTGTGCAGGCGTCAGAGAGAGGACCGGCGGTTCGCTGCTTATCATTGCCGTACTTTCCTTTTCTGCGGATGCAGCCATATCTGTTTCTCCCTGATCAAGCATCTCAGCATCATTACCTTGAGCGGCTCCGCCGGAAGAGGAGATCAGCTGCGCCGCGCCTTTCTCGCCGGCTCCGCAGCCGGACACCGCCAGCATAAGGGATATGCTTAGTGCGGCCATGCAGGCGGCTCTGTTCTTTTTCATGCTCATTTTTCTCATCAATGTCTTAAGTGCTTAGAATAACGGGTTATCTCTGCAATTATACCACGAGCTGCGCCGCCGGCAGTGAAGTTTTCAGCGGCAGATATGACTCAACATTTTCACTGCTCATGACAACATGGGTCACTTTCCGGCAGATACCGGCCCCCGATAGAATGACGGCGGAACCAAAGGCGGGTTTTGCTAAAGGAGGTTTTACTGGGGATGGGGATCATCGTTCACGAAGCTCAGAAAAGCTTTCATCTGTACAACGGAGAGATCAGTTATATTCTGGCTGTATTGCCGGACGGATCCATGGGACAGCTGTACTGCGGGAAAAGGATTCATGACAGGGAAGATTACTCGTATTTTCTTGAAGGATGTATCCGCTCGCATTCTGCCGTGATCGAAGACGATGGTACCGGTTATTCCCTGGAGCATCTTCGGCAGGAATATCCTGTGTACGGAAGCTCGGATTACCGTCTGGGCGCCGTTGAAATCCTGCAGGGCAGCGGGAGCCGGCTGGTTAACTTTGTGTATGAGGGCTATACGACAGAGGCCGGAAAACGGATGCTGCCCGGACTTCCTTCTGCCGTGGCGAAAGAAGCGGACGCGGAGACGCTGCGTCTGATTCTCAGGGATCCCGCAGCTTTGCTGAAGCTTGAACTTCTGTATACCATCTTTGAGAAAGAAAATGTCATTGTCCGTTCCGCCCGCATCACCAATGAGGGAAACGAGGCAGTTGACGTGACAAGGGCCATGAGCCTTTGTCTGGATCTTCCTGACGCGGAATATGACTGGATCCAGTTTTCAGGCTCCTGGGGGAGAGAACGTTTCCCGCGCCTGCACCGGCTGGAGCAGGGCATATGCTCAGTGGGCAGTCTGCGCGGAAATTCTTCCCATCAGCACAACCCTTTCGTCATCCTGAAAAGACCGCACACGGATGAGATGCAGGGCGAAGCTCTGGGAATCTCCTTAATCTACAGCGGTAATTTTCTGATCCAGGCCGAGGTGGATACCTATGGAGTGACCCGGATGACAGCCGGTATTCACCCGGAATGGTTTACCTGGCATCTCGGAAAGAGTGCGTCCTTTCAGACGCCGGAAGCGCTGCTGACATTTTCGAATAAAGGTCTGAACGGCCTGAGCCAGACACTGCACCGCTTCTACAGGGATTATTTGATTCGAAGCAGCTGGGCGCTGAGGCCCAGACCTGTCCTGATCAATAACTGGGAAGCCACCTTCTTTGATTTCAATGAAGAAAAGCTGCTGCGCATCGCGAAAAAAGCCGTAGAGTGCGGCGTTGAGATGTTTGTCCTGGATGACGGCTGGTTCGGCGGCCGCCGGAGCGACTGCGCAGGACTGGGCGACTGGACTCCCGCGCGTGAACTGCTGCCGGACGGCATCAAAGGACTGTCTGAAAAGATCGAGGCTCTGGGAATGAGGTTCGGTCTGTGGATCGAACCGGAAATGGTAAATCCAGACTCAGACCTTTTCCGTTCACATCCGGACTGGATTCTGCACATCCCGGGACGAAGGGCCTCCCTCACCCGTCACCAGTGCGTCCTGGACTTCTCCAGACCAGAGGTCGTGGAACATATATACAGAGCGCTTTCAGGTGTTATCAGAGAATCCAGAATCTCTTATATCAAGTGGGACATGAACAGAAGCATCACGGAATGCTTCAGTGCCGCCCTCGCGCCGGAGCGGCAGGGAGAGGTTTTCCACCGCTATATCCTGGGCGTCTATTCGCTTTATGAGCGGCTTACACAGGCATTTCCCGACATTCTCTTTGAATCCTGCGCCGGAGGGGGCGGGCGCTTTGACGCCGGCATGCTCTGCTATGCGCCTCAGGCCTGGTGCAGTGACAATACAGACGCCGTTGAGCGCATGAAGATCCAGTACGGCACGTCATATGGCTACCCCGTCAGCTCAATCGGCAGCCACGTTTCCGCCGTGCCGAATGACCAGGTGGGCAGGATCACCCCGCTTGCGACCCGGGCGGCTGTCGCCTATTTCGGAACCTTCGGGTATGAACTGGATCTTAATCTCCTGACGGAAGAAGAACTGGAAGAAGTCCGCTCCTGCACGGCATTTATGAAGGAATACAGAGAGCTTATCCAGTTTGGAGATTTCTACAGGCTTGTCTCTCCGTTTGAAGGGGATGAGATGGCGTGGATGACCGTCAGCGAGGACGGATCCCGCGCGCTTGTCGGACACTATCGCATTTTAAATCACGCAAATGAGCCTTTCACCCGCCTGCGTCTGGCCGGTCTCAAGGAAGACAGCTGCTATGAAGTGAGCATTTTGAGCGGAGACGGCAAAAATGAGGTTTCTTACGGGAAGCATTTTGGCGATGAGCTGATGCATGCCGGTCTTGTGACAAGCACCGTTTATTCCGGAAAAACGGGACCGTATGCGAGGCCTTCGGGCGATTTTACATCCGAGCTCTACCTGCTCAGGAGCATTGATGCTTATGAATAAGCATAAGCCTGAGACAGGGACGGACCTGTTTGCCAGCTTTGAAAACATCGAAGACAAGCTTGACGCAGCAGCTGTCATGCCGGTTGCCCTGGACTTCTGCGGAAGCGAGCAGTGTGCGCCCGGGCATGGCTATGGGCCAAACGGCCCCGTCATCCGTACGGTATATATTCTGCATTTTATCCTGGAGGGCTGCGGATATCTGGAAAAGGGAGGGAAACGCTTCAAACTCAGGGCGGGACAGGCTTTCCTGATCTATCCGGGAGAACTGACGTATTATCAGGCTGATCTGAAGAAGCCGTGGTGGTACATATGGATCGGCTTCCACGGCTTTCAGGCGGAAAAGATCGTGGCGAGAGCCGGGTTCTTAAGGGAAGCGCCTTATATCCATGTAGAGAAGATCCACGAGATCCGCGCCTTCATGCAGAATATCATGGAGAACAGTGAACTGACCTATGTGAAGGAATTAAAACGCATGAGTGCGCTCCTGGGGCTTTTTGCCGTTCTATGCGATGCATGTGTGGATGGGCGCGATCCGGCAGGTACGGATTCATCCGCCGCAATATCCCGGAATACAGGCCGGGGATATGCGCATCCAAGACAGCACAGCATAGAAAGTGATTACGTGCAGACAGCCGTCAATCTCCTGACAGGCGCGCGCAAGACGCAGATCAAGGTCGAGGATGTGGCGGGGAGCATAGGCATCAGCCGCAATTATCTGGACAGCATCTTCAAAAAGAGACTTGGAATATCTCCGAAAGAATATCTCATGAATTACCGGATGGAGAAAGCGTCGGCCCTGCTTGCCAACACGAACAATCCCATCGGCGTGATTGCCGCGGAAGTGGGCTACAGCGACGCCATGACTTTTTCCAAGATCTTTCACCGGCGCTTCGGCATGAGTCCCACGAAATTCCGTGAATCGAGACACGCCGAGAAAATTTTACGGGAAATATGAGAAAGACGATTCATACATTTTTCCATATAGTGCTTACGTTAGTCCATGTTTCGCCTGACAGCCAGACGATAGAATGATTTTGAGAGCTGCGGTCTTCGGAGCCAGAACCATCCGCAAACCGCTTGAACGTGACAGGTTCTTTTAGAAAAAGGAGGATCAGGAATGAGAGCAAAGAGACTTTTCTCAGCGGCCTTGGCGTGCGGCCTGGCTGCAGGACTCACACTCGGAAGCCCCGTAAGTGCTGCGGCGGAGTATTCGGTAAGCGAGCTGCAGGTAAACATCTGGGACAACAATCAGCGGGAAGGCCTTCAGCAGATCGCCGATGCGTGGACGGAGACTTCCGGCGTCAAAGTCAACATTAACGTAGTGGATTGGGACAACTATTGGACTCTTCTTGAAGCGGGCGCTTCAGGCGGCCAGATGCCGGATGTTTTCTGGATGCATTCCAATACGGCACAGATGTATATGGAGAATGATCTGCTCCTCAATCTGGATGACTATATCGCAGCCGACGATGCCATTGATCTTTCCAATTACTATCAGGGCATTGTGGATCTTTACAACAGCGGCGGCGTGCAGTATGCCCTTCCGAAGGACCACGACACCATCGCCCTTCTCTACAACAAAGCCCTGTTTGACAAATACGGCGTGGAATACCCAACCGACGACTGGACCTGGGAGGACGTACAGGCAGCGGCAGCGGCGATAACGGAAGCGGGCGCTTCTGACGGCGTCTACGGTTACGCCATCAACACATCCAACAACCAGGACGGCTGGTATAACATCATCTACGATTACGGCGCACAGGTCATCACGGATGATCACAAGGGCACGACCATCGGCTCCGAAGAAGGCAAGGCTGCGATGGAGATGATGCGTCAGATCCTCGAGGTTGCGGCTCCCCAGATCACAGTGGCAGAAACCGGGACGGATTCCCTGTTCATGTCCGGACTTGCGGCAATGATCACACAGGGCTCCTGGATGATCAATACCTTCTATAAGGGCGAGCACTCCGCAGATTACGCCTGGGCTATGCTTCCCTATCACGATGCAAATGGCAACGGCACCTGCGACGAAGGAGAGCGCTACAGCGCGTACAACGGTCTCGGCTGGGCTGCTTCCTACAACACGGCAGATCCGGATGCCGCCTACAGCCTGATCTCTTATTTCTGCAATGAAGAGAATCAGAAAAAGCAGGCGGAGCTCGGTGTCACCATGGCCGGAATGATCGGCGTTTCCGAGGAGTTTGCCAATGCTTTCCCGGGGATGGACGTGTCAGCCTTCACAAGAGCAGAGGAAGAGGCCAGCCTGTTCTTCCGCCCCTATACCCGCAATACGACCATCTGGGAAGATGCTCTGCAGCAGGCAGGCGGATTCCTTGATCCGTGGCAGGATCCCTCTGACCCGGCGAAGATGGCTGCGGCCTGCGACAACGCGCAGCAGATTATCGAAAACGCAATCGCCAACGAATAAATAGAAAGAGAGGGGGATACCCGGTTGAAGTGGAGTAAGATGACCCCGACGCAAAAAAGCGAGGCGAAGTGGGGGCTGCTGTTTGTGGCCCCGACAATCATCGGCCTTCTGGTCCTTAATCTCTACCCGATTGCGAATACAATCTATCAGTCCTTCTTCAAGACAGGTGATTTCGGAAAAGGGAACATCTTTATAGGACTGGCAAATTACCAGAAGGTCCTGTCTTCTCAGGAGACATGGCAGGCCCTGTGGAATACCGTAAAATACGCGCTCATCGAGGTGCCTTTCGGCGTTGTCATCGCGCTGCTTCTGGCAGTGCTTCTCAACAAGAAGATCGGCGGGCGCTCTGTCTACAGGACGATTTTCTTCCTGCCCATGGTCTGTGCTCCTGCGGCTGTAGCGATGGTTTGGAAATGGCTCTACAACACGCAGTTCGGCCTTCTCAACAATGTGCTGCACACCAAAGTCGCATGGATCTCTGACCCGAAGATTGCCTGGATTTCCATCGGCATCATCGGCGTCTGGTCCATCATCGGTTATAATATGGTGCTGTTTATCGGCGGTCTTCAGGAGATTCCGGGGGATTACTATGAAGCGGCGGATATCGACGGCGCCAGCGGTGTAAGGCAGTTCTTCTCCATAACCGTTCCGCTGCTCAGTCCGACAACCTTCTTTATCGTACAGACCAGAATCATCGGCGCCCTGACCATCTTCGATTTAATGTTCATGGTCATGGACAAGACCAATGTGGCTCTGCCCAAGGTTCAGTCGATCGTCTATCTGTTCTATCAATACGCCTTTACCAACGGCAACAAGGGCTATGGCGCAACTCTGGTCGTGATTCTTCTGCTCTTCATCATGCTGCTGACCTGGATTCTGCAGAGAGCTGAAAAGAAGATTGTCTATCATAATTAGAGAAGGGAGCTGAAGAACAGATATGGAAGGAGCTGAACGCAGAGCCCGCACCAGAAAGCTGCTGACACATGTCGTGCTGATTATCATGGCTTTTATCATGCTCGTGCCATTTGCATGGATGATTCTGACGGCGGTTAAGACGACACAGGAGTCGATCTCCGTGGATCCGTTCTATATTCTGCCTGCAAGCGGCTGGCACTGGGAAAACTTCGGCACCGTGTGGAAGAGCTACAATTTTATCGTGCTCTATAAGAATACGCTGCTAATGATTTTCTTCCGCGTGGTATGCGCCTGCCTGACGGCAACGATGGCCGGCTATGCCTTTGGAAGACTCAACTTTCCGTTTAAGAAAATTCTGTTTGCGCTTGTTCTCATCCAGATGATGGTGCCGGGACAGATCTTCATCATCCCGCAGTATCTGATGGTTTCCAAGATGGGCGCGCTGAATACGACTTTCGGCCTTGTATTTCCGGGACTCGTGACGGCTTTCGGCACCTACCTTCTCAAGACGGGCTATGAAGGACTCCCGAAGGACCTTGAGGAGGCGGCCATGATTGACGGCTGCAACGTCGGACAGAGATTCCTTCACATCATGATGCCGCTGACACGCAGTTCCATGATTTCGCTTGGCATCTTCACCGCGGTTTTTGCCTTCAAGGATCTGATGTGGCCGATGATCGTCTGCACCAATGCCAGCACGACGACACTGTCGGCAGGCCTTGCGAAGATGCAGGGGCAGTATGGCAGCGAGTATCCGACGATGATGGCGGCCGCGACGCTTGCCGTGCTTCCCATGATCATCATCTATGTGATCTTCCAGAAACAGTTTGTCGAAGGTATCGCTACATCCGGCGGAAAGCTGTAATTCGCGAAACATAAAAAAGATTCATCAATGATCACAGACAGGGCTGCATCATATATGCCGCCCTGTTTTAATCGTATCGCTTCCGTTTCCGGAAGCATAAAAAACAGGGGTATCCGTTTATGGGTAAATTTCTGGGCGGGGTATTCAGCAATGACAGTCTTTTCGGACAGCTTATGACGCGCTGCGGAATACTGGTTGCCGCCAACCTGATGTTTATTGTATGCAGCATTCCCGTTGTGACGGCCGGACCGGCTCTGTGCGCGCTGTACCATGTCATGTTGTCTGTGCTCAGAGGACGCTGGGATCTGAATCCCTTTAAGGAATTCTGGAAAGGCTTCCGGAGCAACTTCCGTCAGGCGCTGATCAGCCACCTGATTTTCATGGCTATTGCCGTTCTCGGCTATCTGGATTACCGCTTTCTGCGGCATCTTACCACTGGCGGGGCGGCAGGGGCAGGGCCGGCAGCGATCATGAAATACGGCGTCCTCACGGTTCTGATCGCCGCATTTATTATCATGATTTTTCTCTATCCGGTCATGGCGGCGTTTGCGGATACGCTCCCGCATCTTATGAGAAACGCAGTGTACTTTGCCGTAAAAAACCCGCTGCGCCTGATCGCCTCGGCTTCGCTTTATCTGATCCCTGCAGCGGTTACATTTCTTCATGTTTATCTGCAGCCGTTATATGCTTTCTGCTGGTTCTTTTTCGGTTTTTCTGCTATTGTTATGGCACATTCCTCATTACTAATCCGCGACTTTGAGAAACACCTTTCGACGACACCTTCATCCGACGATGAAACGCAGGAAGATACTGACAGTGGGGAAAACCACAGCAGCTCCGGAAAAAAGACGCTTGGAGAAATGAAGAAACTGGGCATGTGAGGAGGAATCGGTTTGCATTGCTTTGCTTCATTTAAGACAGTAGACATGCGTTTTCAGGACCTATACACCTGCTATTGCGGTTTCGAGCAGTGCAATCCGCTCTATGCTTTCGGCCCTGCAGTTCGTCCTAATTTCCTGATCCATGTGATCTTGAGCGGAAGGGGGTATTTTCGGAATCAGAACGGTTCCCGGGAGCTCTCCGCCGGCGAAGGCTTCCTGATAGAGCCTGAACAGCAGACCTTCTATCAGGCGGACCGGACGGATCCGTGGAGCTATCTGTGGATCGGATTTGACGGGAAGCTGGCCCCTTCAGTCGTACGGCAGCTTGGCCTTGGCGGCGAACACGCCGTATTCCGTACATCACATGGTGATGAACTGAAAGAAATCGTATTCAATATGTGCGGGCGGAAAAAGAATTCAATTGATCAGGAGCTTTATATACAGGCCCAGTTGTGCATGTTCTTTTCAAAATTGATCCGCGATATTGAGCAGGCACAGCTGATCAGGAATGACAGCATGGACAATATCTATGTGGAAGCCGCTCTTGTTTATATCCAGAATCATTTTCAGGAACAGATCAGCGTACAGAGGCTGGCAGACCATGCAGGCGTTGACCGGAGCTACCTTTATACGCTGTTTCGCAGGAACCTGGGCATGGGACCACGGGAGTATCTGACCATCTTCCGGCTGAGCCGGGCGGCAGACCTGCTCAGTTATTCGGGACATTCCGTAGAGCATATTGCAACGGCCTGCGGGTACAGGGATCCGCTCGTTTTTTCAAAGGCCTTCAAGACACATTACGGAAAGACGCCTTCCGCATATCGGGACAACTGATGTGAATATGACACACGCGCATTGCGCCTCAAGCGGCGCTCGGGTCAATCCCTCTTCAACGAAAAAAGGAACGCTTACGCGTTCCTTTTTTTCGCGGAGAAGGAGGGATTTGAACCCACCGTCGTCCGGCTTCGCCATTACTCGGATTGGGAGTCCCTAAGCTCGTACCTCGCTAAGGGACTCCGCATTGCGCCTCAAGCGGCGCTCGGGCCAATCCCTCTTCAACGAAAAAAGGAACGCTTACGCGTTCCTCTTTTTCGCGGAGAAGGAGGGATTTGAACCCTCGCGCCGCTATTAACGACCTGCACCCTTTCCAGGGGTGTCCCTTCGGCCAGCTTGGGTACTTCTCCAAGATGCTCGAATACTCGAACGATATGATGCTGTCTGTTGAACAGCATATCTATACTAGCAGAGCGTGGAGAAAAAAGCAAGCATTTCTTTTGTCTTGTCTTTTGCCATGTGCTGAAAAAGCACTTGCGGCCCGCGTTTTTTTCTGCTATCATATTGCTCGTGCTTAATATAGATTTCGGGCTTATAGCTCAGCTGGTTAGAGCGCACGCCTGATAA
>DEFE01000044.1:0-6168 GCA_002350625.1 Lachnospiraceae bacterium UBA2860 | reverse complement strand
TTCGAGTCCCCGAAGATCCATTTTTAATCAGGCCCAGTGGCGAAGTTGGTTATCGCGCCGCCCTGTCACGGCGGAGATCGACGGTTCGAGTCCGTTCTGGGTCGCGAGGCGGGCAGGCTGTATGGCCTGCCCGCAACTTTCAAAGACATACACACTTGCCGGTGTGGCGGAATTGGCAGACGCAAGGGACTTAAAATCCCTCGGGGGCAACTTCGTGTCGGTTCGAGTCCGACCACCGGCATGAGAAGAACTTCCGGGAGATGAGACCCCGGAAGTTTTTTTAGGGCGGAGGTAGTTATGAGTCATACTGTGCTGTATTTTGTGCTTCCCTGCTACAACGAGGAAGCGGTGCTCCCGGAGACGGCGAAGCGTCTCCTCATCAAGTATGAGCAGCTCGTCCGGGACGGACGGATGTCCCGGGACAGCCGCATCCTCTTCGTCAATGACGGAAGCAGCGACCGCACCTGGCAGATGATCCGCGACCTGCATCGGAAGAATCCAGTTTTCTCCGGGCTCTCGCTCAGCCGGAACCGTGGCCACCAGAACGCGCTGCTCGCGGGTCTTCTTTATGCGAAGGACAGGGCGGACGCCGCCATTTCCATGGACGCTGATCTGCAGGACGACATCGGGGCGGTCGATGAGATGCTGGACAAGTTCGAGGACGGCTGCGACGTCGTCTACGGCGTGCGCAACAACCGGGATACGGACACGGCATTTAAGAGGAACACGGCGCGCCTGTTCTATAAGCTGATGGCGAAGATGGGCGTTGAGATGGTGAGCGACAGCGCGGATTACCGGCTCCTTAGCCGCCGCGCACTCACTGGCCTTGCCGAGTTTAAGGAGGTCAATCTCTTTCTGCGCGGCATCGTCCCGATGATCGGGTACCGCTCGGACAAGGTGTATTATTCCCGCGGCGAGCGCTTTGCGGGCGAGAGCAAGTACCCGCTGAAAAAGATGCTCAACTTCTCGATCGAGGGGATTACCTCGCTCTCGGTCGCGCCGATCCGGCTCATCACGGACCTCGGTTTTATCGTCTTTCTGATCAGCATTATCATGCTGCTGTGGGGCGTCATCACGAAGCTGATGGGCATTACGGTTAAGGGCTGGAGCTCCATGATCGTCTCGATCTGGGCGATCGGCGGGCTCATCCTTCTGTCGATCGGCGTCGTCGGCGAATACATCGGCAAGATCTATCTTGAGACAAAGGGGCGTCCGCGCTTTCTGATTGACGAGACGCTCGATGACGGCGGCCGCCCGTCGTAATTGCGACTCCCCGTTGACGGGGAAGAGCCGGCATGGTACGCTTGATATGTGAAAACGATGTCATACAAGGAGGGGCTGATGAACATCGGGGACATAGCGGAGATGGCCGGCGTGTCAAGAGCCGCTGTTTCACGCTATTTAAATAACGGCTATATCAGTGCGGAGAAGCGCGAGCGGATCAGGAGAGTCATCGAGGAGACGGGATATCAGCCGTCCGTGATGGCGCAGACATTGCGCACCAAAAAAACAAAACTGATCGGCGTCGTTCTGCCCCGCATCAATTCTGATGCAATCGCCGGTGTCGTCGAAGGCATCGGCGCCGTGCTTCATGACGCCGGCTACGACATGCTGCTTGCCACGACAGATAACGTTCCGGAGAAGGAGCTGGATTATCTGCGGATCTTTGCCAACAGGCGCGTCGACGGGATCATTCTGATCGCCACGGTTTTCACCAAAGAACACAAGAAAATATTAAAGGAGATGGCGGTGCCGATCGTGATCACCGGCCAGATGCTGCAGGGCTATCCTTCCGTCAGCCACGAGAACTACGAGGCCGGCGCCATGCTCACGAGGCATCTGCTCGGCAGGGGCTACAGAAAGATCGGCTATCTGGGCGTCATGAAGGAGGACGTGGCCGTCGGGCAGCGCAGGTGCGAGGGCTGCGCGGACACGCTCCTGGCCGCCGGTATCCCCATGCAAGCCGGGATGCATGTCACGGCGGATTTCTCCGCAGAGGCCGGCAGGGAGAAAATGCAGAAGCTTCTATCCTCGTTCCCTGAGATCGACGCCGTGATCTGCGCGACGGACGAGATCGCGTTCGGCGCGATGACATATCTCAAGGAGGCGGGAAAAAGAGTGCCGGAGGATGTGGCGGTCGCGGGATTTGACGACGACCGGATTGCGGCCGTGACGACGCCCGGCATCACCTCGGTTCGTTTTCAGTACAGAAAAAGCGGGGAGTGCTCTGCGGGGCTGATCCTCGATCTGATCAAAGGAACGGAGCATACAGTTAAGGAGATCCGGCTCGGCACCGAGCTCGTCGTGCGCGGATCGACAACGGGAAAAGGAGATACGTAAGTGGGGACGATGATCAATCAGAAATGGAAGAAGGAGTTCCGGGAGAGGCTTGATCAGTGCTTTGAGGAGATGAAATGGCTCTATTATGAGCTCTATCACGGAGACGAGCAGGCATTTCGGTATTTTCTCAAAATGCTCTATAAGTGTTACGAGGACCGCTCTCCGGAGCTGAAGAAGTGGGACGCCGTCCGCGCCGCGTCTCCGGAATGGCACAAGGGGAGCGGCGTGCTCGGCATGGTCATGTATGTGAACGCGTTTGCCGGGACGCTAAACGGCGTCCGAAAGCACATCGACTACCTGAAGGAGTGCGGGATCAACTATCTGCATCTGATGCCGCTTCTTGAGAGCCCGGAGGGCAGGAGCGACGGCGGGTATGCGGTGTCGGATTTCCGCAAGGTTGAGTCCGAACTCGGCACGATGGAGGACCTCGCGGCGCTGTCGGGACTCTGCCACAAAAACGGCATGAGCGTCTGCCTCGATTTTGTCATGAACCACACGAGCGAGGACCACGAGTGGGCAAAGCGGGCGCGCGCGGGTGAAAAGGAATATCAGGACCGCTATTTCTTCTTTGACAGCTGGGACATCCCGTCGCAGTTTGAAAAATTCGTCCCGCAGGTTTTCCCGACGACGGCCCCGGGCAATTTTACCTACTGCGAGGAGGCGGGGAAAATCGTCATGACGACATTTTACCCCTATCAGTGGGACCTCAATTACGCCAACCCGACGGTCTTCAACGACATGACGGAAAACATGCTGTACCTGTGCAACCATGGCGTGGATATCGTGCGGCTTGACGCGGTGCCGTATATCTGGAAGACGCTCGGCACGAACTGCAGAAACCTGCCGCAGGTCCACACGCTTGTGCGCCTCATGCGCATGGCGGCGGAGGTCGTCTGTCCGGGCACGATGCTGCTCGGAGAGGTTGTGATGGAGCCGTCCAAGGTCGTGCCGTATTTCGGGACGCTCGACAAGCCGGAATGCCATATGCTCTACAATGTCACGACGATGGCGAGCACCTGGCACACCGTGGCGACGAAGGACGTGCGGCTCCTTAAGCACCAGCTGGGGACGGTATGCGCGCTCCCGAAGGATTACACTTTCCTCAATTACCTGCGGTGCCACGACGACATCGGCTGGGGCCTTGACTATGATTTCCTCGGCGGCTTCGGCATCGAACAGGTGGCGCACAAGAAGTACCTGAACGACTATCTGACCGGGAAGTGGCAGGGCTCTTTAGCCAGAGGCGAGCTCTACAATGACGACCCGACCATCGGGGACGCGCGCCTGACGGGAACGACCGCCTCTCTGTGCGGCATCGAGGCGGCCGAGCATGAAAAGGATTCCGCCCGGCTTGACCGCGCCATCCGTCTCGACGTGACGCTGCATGCTTTCCTGTTCACGCAGAGCGGCATACCGGTCATCTACAGCGGCGACGAGATCGGCCAGCTCAATGATTACGGCTACCACGAGGACCCGCTCCGCGCGGAGGACAGCCGCTATCTCCACAGGGGCGATCTGAACTGGAAGGAAGTGGAACTGAGGAAGGATCCGGACACGCGCCAGGGCAGAATCTGGCAGTCTCTTATGAAAATGGCGGAGATCCGGCGAAACTGCAGCGTCTTCGAGGGAGATGCGGACACCTGGGTCGTGGAGACTTACAATGACAGGATTCTCGGGCTCGGCCGGTATTATGACGGCGAGAAGCTGATCGCTCTGTTTAACTTCAGCGACAGCGACGAGACGGCCTGGATCAATGAAGTGGAGGATTACGTGGACCTCATGACGGGGAAGGCGAGAGAGGCCAAGGCGGTCGGCATTCCGGCCTGCGGCTTCGCCTGGCTTCTGACCACCTATAAGAAAAATGAGCAGCGCAAGGGGCGCGAACTGCCGAGACTGAGATAAGCCGGGCTAAAAGAAGGGAGCATGCACATGTCTAAGGACTATCAAAGAGATGAAGAAAACCTGTCCGTCGAAACCGGCGAATCACATACGCTTAAGCAGATATTTGTCCCGATTCTGCCGGCGGTCATTATCATCGGCCTCATCATTGCGATCATCAAGATCCTCGGCTTCGTACCGGGCTTAAGCTTTACGGAGACGGAATGGTTCGGCTATCTGGACATGCTGTCCAATATCGGCTTCGGGTTGATCGCCCTCATCGTGGCGGTTTCCGCGATGCGCACCTTGAGCGGCAGGAAAGGGGCGGTACAGGAGGCAGAAGGAGAGGCACCGGCCATGGCGGCGCCGGCAGCGGAGACCGCCTCCGCCGCGCCGGACAGCAAGCAGATCGATCTTGTCGTGATGCGCTGCGACGAGGGAGACGTGAAGGCTCCTGTGCCCGGAAAGCTTCGCAGTTATACCGAGATCCCGGACGAGGCATTTGCGTCGGGCGTCCTCGGAGAGGGCGTCGGCATAACTCCTGAGGAGGAAGAGATCTACGCGCCGTTTGACGGCACGGTGACCACGCTGGCGGAGTCGAAGCACGCGATCGGCCTCACCGGGCCCGGCGGCATGGAGCTTCTCATCCACGTGGGCGTGGACACGGTCATGATGAACGGGGACGGCTTTGAGCCGCGCGTGAAGGAAGGCGACAAGGTAACCTGCGGACAGCCGCTCATGCACTTTGACAGAAAGAAGATTAAGGCGGCAGGACATCCGGATGTGGTGGTCGTCCTCATGACTAATTCGGATGACCTGGCGAATTTCAGGATCATGCTGTAACGGAGCTGTTATGTTTTTGGATGTTTTTTTGGACGCGCTTCTTGACTGCCTCAAGGAACTGCCGTTTTTGTTCGCGGCTTTTCTCATCATAGAGGCGGTTGAGCATCGTATCTCGGACAAAATGAATCGCGCGCTTGCAGGCGCGGACGGCAGCGGGCCCCTTGTCGGCGCGCTGCTTGGCTGTGTGCCGCAGTGCGGGTTTTCCATTATGGCCGCCAATCTGTACGCGGGTGGCGTGATCTCTCTGGCGACGCTGATGTCCGTCTTTCTATCGACTTCCGACGAGGCTGTGATCATTCTCCTCGCGGAGCCCGGCCACATGAAGGACATCGGCCTCCTCGTTGCGACGAAGGTGTGCATCGGCGTGGCGGCGGGATATCTGCTTCTTCTGATCGGGAAGCTTGCGCGCGGCCGCGTTCCTTTCCTGCGCGCGGCGCATAAGGAACCCGGACACATATGCGACCACTGCGGCTGTCATGAGGCGCACAGCGGGATTCTGAAGCCGGCCCTTAAACACACCGGGGAAGTGATGCTTTTTCTTTTCATTTTTACCCTGGGGCTGAATCTTCTGCTCGAAGTGATCGGCATGGAGAACGTGACGCGGATCTTTCTTGCGGACACGGTGTTCCAGCCGTTCTTCGCGGCGCTGATCGGGCTCATTCCGAACTGCGCGGCCTCGGTCATCCTGACGCGCCTCTACCTCGCGCACGTCATCAGCTTCGGCTCCGCCGTCGCGGGGCTGTGCGCCTCTGCGGGGCTCGGGCTCATCGTGCTCTTCAGGATCAACAGGGACAGGAGAGAGGATGTCGTCATCACGGTGCTGCTGCTTCTTCTTTCCGTGCTCGCGGGCGTGCTCCTGCAGCAATTCATGTGAGAGAGAATTAGCGCTTGCGTAACAGGCGCGGATCGGGTATAATGAGAGTCGCGTTTGACGCAGGCTACTTTGGCACAGGTGGTAGCGCACCTCATTGGTAGTGAGGAGGTCTCGAGTTCGAGTCTCGAAAGTAGCTGGTACGGACACGGCACCCGGATGGGTGCCGTGTTTTTTTTATGACAAGGGGTCAGACCCCTTGTCATATTTTTTGGCGCAGCGTCAGCTCCATGTTC
>DEFE01000035.1:45851-46306 GCA_002350625.1 Lachnospiraceae bacterium UBA2860 | reverse complement strand
TGTTCAGCTCGACCTGGTCGTCCTCACGGTCGACATCTGTCTTCTTCTTGTTCGTAACGTTGATCGTTTTTCCGCCATCCAGCGTCATGCTGTAGGTTGTGATCGTTACGTATACGTCATCGATGAGCTCTTCTCTCTCGCTTGCGCTGATTACCAGCTTATGTGCCGTTTCATCCTTCGCATAGCCTTCCGGTGCTGCTGTCTCGATGACGTACAGCGTTGTCGTTGCACCTGCTGCAGGAAGGACGTTTGCAAGAGCTTTGTCGTCTGTTGAAATCTTTGCCGTGCCGGCCGTGAAGGTCTTGATCGCTTCGCCTTCAGCCTTGTCATTGTCAAAGATCCCGAACGTTGCGCCTGAAAGATCCTTGCCGTCCTGGTCCTTCTTAACCAGTTCGACCGAGTCGTCCTCGCGGTCGACATCTGTCTTCTTCTTGTTCGTAACGTTGATCGTTTTT
>DEFE01000035.1:0-45774 GCA_002350625.1 Lachnospiraceae bacterium UBA2860 | reverse complement strand
CTCGCTTGCGCTGATTACCAGCTCATGCGCTTCCTCATCCTTCTCATAGCCTGCCGGTGCTGCTGTCTCAATGACATACAGGGTTGTTGATGAGCCTGCCGCCGGCAGCTTGGATGCAAGAGTTGTATCATTCGTGCTGATGGTTGCCGTACCGGCTGTGAAGGTCTTCAGAGCTGTTCCGGTGCCCTCTGCATTATCGAAGATTCCAAAGCTCGCATCAGCCAGAGCCTCACCGTCCTGGTCCACCTTGTTCAGCGTGACCTCATTATCTTCACGGTCTTCGCCAGTCTTCTTTGTATTGCTAATTGTGTAAACGCCTTCGGATCCGGAAGATGATCCGACAGATGCCACTGTCCATGTGTATGTCGTCACCTTCACGCCTTCCACTGTGGCGACATTCTTCGTGGGCGTCACCGTAACCGTCCACGGACCGGCTGCTTCATATCCGGCGGGGGTCGTTTCCACCAGTGTAAAGCTCTTCGCGGTCTCACTGACACCGAGGAATGTCTTCGGAATCGTAAGGCTCAGCGTACCGTCAGAAGTCGTGCTTCCGCTGGCAACAGTTTCTTCGCCATTCTTCAGTGTAAACACTACTCCGGAAATGGCGACATTTTCATTATTAATCTTTCTAAGATTCAGATCAGCATCTGTGTCCTCTGTCCTGGAATTTGTTGCATTTCCAACGTTAGCCGTCACATCACGGTCAGCGCTTGTCAGCGTCTTTTTGTGGATTTCGGCCCCTTCACTGGTTCTCCTACGGTCAACTTCATTTGCGATTATGCCGCCAAAGAATCCGGACTGGCCATCGCCCTGCACTACTTTTGCAGCAGGAGCCAGAATCGTTCCGCCTGTGACGCTCTGATTGTTTGTGATCACACCATTATATGCCGAGAATGTACCGTCTCCATTACTTCTAACAAAGTTATAGATCACGTGAGAGCTAAGCTTAGAAAACTGATCGTTAGAATCCGGGCTTATACCGTCTATTAGTATCTTGCCCAGATTATAAGTATTCATGTCGCCTACATCGATGTTAATAAGCAGATACTGATCCCTGCTCTCATCCGCCCCGATATCTTGTAAGTGTTTATTATCGAGCATTCCAGAAATCCAAACATCAGTGTCATTCTGATTGATATTCTGTGGCTGGCTCGAGAACATCTCTTCACTTGGTCGGTTTGAAGTAATTTTAAAACCAGCGGCCGCCAAGTCTGCCACAAGATATCCTGTTGTCGACTTAAGGTTAATGACATTTAGTGCGCGGGGAGCCTTATCATATGGATCATATACCGGACCGTTTTTCGCAGTCGCAAGTTCCTCCGAATAAGTTTCCAGATCAGTCAGCTTCGTACTGATTGTAGTCGCAATATTCCCTTTGGGAACAACAATGTTGCCTTGGCCTTCAAGAATTTTAAACTTCTTATTATCAGTCGTTGTAATGACGAGATATGTTTGACCATTTTCTGTTATGCTATCTACATCTGCAATATTGTCAATATACGTCACTGTACCGTCCGGGCCAAAGTAATAGCTGGTCGTGGAGGTCATTTCATTGCCCGCGAACGTAAAAGTACCTATCATATTGCTCAGAGCCGTTGAAGCAATCTGATTTCCATCTATCGTACCGTTTCCGTCAGTCGTGGTATAGGTCACATTATATACTGTGTTATCACTGTTCTCGCCTGCAATCGTAAGCTTTCCGTCGGTTTCACCCACTTCGTGGACATACAGCGGTCCGTTTTTAAGCGCGTCTTCTATTTCCTTTCTAGGTCCATTTTTGAAAAGACTGATTTCTCCACTATAACCATTAGTAGTAATTGTAAATCTATACGGTTTATCATGAACCTTCAAAGGATTGCCACTAGCATCAAGTAACTCAAATGTAAATGTCTGGTTCGGCTCACCACCTGTCACAGTCTTTGTAATTGTGAGACTGTTCAATTTTGTGCCCTTATTAATACGAGTCGCTGTATTTAATTCTGATTTTCCGCTGGTGATCTCATAAGTCCCGACTGCTACGTTGCCTTCGATATGCTCTGAGTTAATCAGCTTATTTGCATAAACACCATAGTCTGTCGCTGCGCCAAGTTTCTTAATAATATCGTCAATCTTATAATCCTTGCCCGTGTTCGCATTCCCCTGTTCGTTATTCCAGGTAGTATTCGGATCCTGGGCAGTAATATATTCCGCACTATGACTATCCACATAGAAGTAATATGTTGAGAAATTATCCGTCGTAAATGTAACCTTATCCGTAGATCCGCTTAAGGAAACATTCGCATCCAGTTCTTCCTCATAACCGTTGTCATGCACGTGCACAACAGTAACATCGCCGCCCTCTTCAGCGCCGAGGTCATCTGTCAGCTGATTCTGTTTAAATTTAAAGGAAAGGGAAACAGATCCTTTTTCCGGCTCGAACTCGCCGTACCCGATGACATTGCCCAGCTCATCCTTCTGCGGGCCTTCGAAGTGCATGTCATAGTAGAGAGCATCCTCAGTCTCTTCGAGGAATGTTACGACAAACTGTGCGTCGTCCGGAATAGCCGCTGCATACTGAAGTGTCGCCACAACATAGATTCTGCTGTCGCTGTACTGATACACCCTCTTGGTCGGTACCGGTGTAGGTGTAGGCGTAGGTGTCGGAGTCGGCGTCACGAGCTCCGCCTCGGCTGCCGCAGAGTCGAGGTCCGCGATGAGATCTGCTTCTTCGGAAATGCTCTCTGCGTCAGAGACAGTCTCTTCCGTGCCGCTTTCTTCAGATGCCGCTTCAGAGGAAACCGCCTCTGTGTTCTCATCTGTATTACTGTCAGTACTTTCTTCCGTAACTTCCTCAGCTTCCTCGACAGAAGTATTCTCTGTCGACTCTGCTGCAGCTGCCTCTGCTGCCGCCGCTTCAGCCGCCGCCTCAGCCGCTGCCGCTTCAGCTGCCGCCGCTGCTTCAGCAGCTGCCGCTTCTTCTGCCGCCTGTCTGGCCGCTTCTTCTGCCGCTGCTCTGGCCGCTTCTTCTTCCGCAATTCTTTGCGCCTCAGCTTCAGCCGCTGCCTGTCTCGCGGCTTCTTCCTCCGCCGCAATCCTTGCAGCTTCCTCAGCCGCCGCTCTGGCCGCTTCTTCTTCCGCAATTCTTTGCGCCTCAGCTTCCGCTGCGGCCTGGGCTTCCAGATCCTCTGCGCTCTCCTCGGCGGCTCCGACGACGGATTCCACCTGGGACTCAGCCGCGGTATCCGCTAAAACACTGAATCCGTTGAGGCTGAAGATCATCATCGCTGTCATGATAAGTGCTAATAATCTCTTTGCGGTTTTCTTCATCACTGTCTCCCTTTGACTGTTTTGTGAAATATGAAAACATAAAATACGGACGATTATTTTAAGATACATAAATATTAACATGGATCTTTCGCAAAACAATCGGTCACAGGTTGAAAAATCGCTTTACCGCTTAAAATCGTGAAATCATCCAATTTCAGCTTTTTCTATGTCATATTTTTCACAATGAAGATTATTTTTATGACTATCGTGTGACGGTTTAGCCTTATTTTACTGCACAATTATTGCGATTCGCCAAACCATTCTTGCGGTGCGCAAAACCCGCTGGTCAGGAATTTGAATTTGTATTCTTTTTTGAATACACCGCGTAATCGTTTTTGGCTTTGATATTTGTCAGCACAGATGAACAGGGGACGGTTCCTCGCTCTGAACGAAGAACCGTCCCCTGTTCTCTTTTCGGGCCGGTGCCGTCTAGGTGTCGCCTGACGGGCCATCCCGCATTTTCATCTTCTTCTGTCTGCTGCCTGATCTGTCTGTGGCTGCGTCAGGCCACAAACTTCCCCGTAAGGGTCACATATTTGGTATTTCCCTTTTTCCGGATGCCGCTGATGGAGTAGCTGTAGGTTTTGCCTTTCGTCAGCTCCTTTACCTTTACTGTAATCTCATTGGCGTCTTTTTCCTTGACGCCGAGCGCGTAGTTCTTTCCGCCGGCCTTAATCTTCACCTTCGGTGATTTCCACTCGACGAGTTCCAGGAATTCGATCTCTATCTTGTTCTCTGCCTTCTCGTATTCCACCTCTTTTACTGTAATGCCATAGTGCTGCTTTGGAATTTTGAAGGACCCTTTGACTGACCCGTATTTCGTCTCGCCTTTTACGCGGATGCCGCTGATGGTGAATTTGTACTTTTTCCCGGCCTTATAGCCGCTGATGGAGAAGTTGATGTCGTCGCTGTCGCGGCCGTTGATCTTCACCTTGTACTTTTTGCCGTTCGCGTCCTTTACGGTCACCTTGACATTCTTATACTGGACTGCCTGGGCGAAGTCGATATCGATGCGGCCTTTGCCTTCGTAATCGATCTTCTTGATGTCAGGCGCCGCCCCCACCGTGCAGGGTGTTGCGAAAACTGTTGCTGTGCAGAGGACTGTCATCACAATAAACAGGACCGTCAGCAGGTTTGTTTTGAGCTTTTTCATCAGTTTCATCTCCTTTCCTGTGCAACGTGAATTTCCAAACGAAGAACCATTATCTGTTCACTTACCTATAATGATCGCTGCGGACCGCGGTCCGAGCGTGATGCTTCCCTGTACTTCCGGATCTTTTTTCTTTTTTCTGCCGCCGGCACTTTCCTCCTTCGCGGTGTTTACGTATTCCGTCCAGGTCATGCCCGCGGGGATGATCGGCAGCTCATAGTCGTGCGGCTCCCAGTGGGCGTTGACTGCCACATAGAGGAAGACGTCTTTTTTTGTCCCGTATTTTGCATGGTCCTCCGCGTACATGAAGGCGAAGCAGAGGGCATGCGCCGACCGGTCGAGTTCCCAGGGCTTCACGGAATGGAAGGACAGCTCGGGATAGCCGGTCCCGTTGTGGCCCTCGTCGTAGCTTCCTGCGCGGAGCACGGGATGCGCCATGCGAAGAGCGATGAGCCGCTGCACGAAGGTGCTGAGGTCTCTCTCCGATGCGCAGTTGTCCCAGTCGAGATAGAAGGTCGCGTTGTCCTGGCAGTAGGCGTTGTTGTTGCCGCCCTGGCTGTTCGCGAACTCGTCGCCCATAAGGAGCATGGGCACGCCGCGGCTCATGAGGAGCAATGTGTAGAAGTTCTTCATCTGCCGCTTTCTGAGGGCAAGGATCTCAGGATCGTCCGTTTTCCCTTCCGCGCCGCAGTTCCAGCTCAGGTTGTCATTCGCGCCGTCGCGGTTGTTCTCGCCATTTTCTTCGTTATGCTTCTCATTATATGACACCAGGTCGTTCAGTGTAAACCCGTCATGGCAGGTGATGAAGTTAATGGAAGAGGCAGGCGTACGGCTGCCGTAGAGATCCGGCGATCCGGCGATCCTAAGATAGACCTCCGGTGCGGCGCTTGCGTCTCCTTTCACGAAGCGGCGGACGGCATCCCGGTATTTCCCGTTCCATTCGGCGAAGCGGTTCCAGGAAGGGAAGCTGCCTACCTGGTAGAGGCCGCCGGCGTCCCAGGCTTCCGCGATGAGCTTCGATTGCCCGAGAACAGGGTCATTCGCGAGAGACTCGAGAAGCGGCGGGGACAGCATGGGCTCGCCGTTTATGTCGCGCGTCAAAATGGCAGCCAGGTCGAAGCGGAAGCCGTCGATGTGATAGTCCGCGACCCAGTAGCGCAGACAGTCGAGGATGAAGCTCCGGACCACCGCGTTGTTGCAGTTCATGGTGTTCCCGCAGCCGCTGAAATTCAAGTATTCGCCTTTCGGCGAGAGCAGGTAATAGGTCCGGTTGTCGATCCCGCGGAAGGAGATCGTCGGGCCCAGCTCATTGCCCTCGGCGGTGTGGTTGAAGACAACGTCAAGGATGACCTCGATGCCCTCTCTGTGCAGGGCCCGGATCATCGTCTTCAGCTCATCCGCCTCCATGCCGAATTTACCCGAATCCGCGTAGCCTGCCTTCGGCGCGAAGAAGCCGACCGTGGAGTAGCCCCACATGTTCAGCAGCTTTCTGCCCTCGATCCTGTCGGCATTTTCGAGTTCATCGAAGGAAAAGACCGGCATCAGCTCCACGCAGTTGATTCCCAGCTCCTTGAGATAAGGAATCTTCTCCTTCAGTCCCGCATAGGTCCCCGGATAGCGGACGCCGCTGTTCTTCCCGTTGGTGAAGGCGCGGACGTGCAGCTCGTAGATCACCAGATCCTTCTGCGGGATCCGGAGGGGGCGGTCGCCCTGCCAGTCAAAATCAGCCTGCAGGATTTTGCCGCGGAGCGCGTGTTCCTCCGCTTCGCCCCATACCGGCCGCCCGGAGACAAGCCGCGCGTACGGATCCAGCAGCACCTTGGAGGAGTCAAAATACAGTCCCTGCTCCGGCGCGTACACGCCTTCCATGCGGTAGCCGTATTCCGTCGTCTCGATATCGAGTCCGAAAACCATCATCGTATAGACGTCGCCGATGCGGAAGTCCTCCGGGAAGGGAATCTCCGCAAATGGTTCCTCCTCGCCCTCATGGAAGAGGACAAGCGTGCAGCCGGTCGCCTCCCTCGAGAAGATGCTGAAGTTCACGCCGCCATGTTCCGTCAGCGTCGCGCCGAAAGGGAATACGCGGCCGATCCGGTATTCCAGGTCCTTGATGCGGTTCGTCGGATATGTATCAATGGATCTCACGCTTGCCTCCACTTCGAATGCAGAACCGTCCCCTGTTCGAAAAGCTGTTTTTCCGGCTCTTACAAAAAATCCGGCCTTCCGGCCGGATTTTCAAATCAAGCATATCTGTCAGATCAGCTTGTCATAGATCTGAGCGCAGACCGTCTCATACTGCTGTGTAAGCTTTCTGAGTCTTGAGGAAAGATGTCTCAGGATCATGTCCACTTTCGGCGGGTTCTGCTCGAAGAGGTCCTGGAAATCTTCCGGATAGATGATTTCCACGGCTGTCTCGTCGTCGAGGGACACTGCCGTCGCGCTGCGCGGCTCTCCGGAGATCATGCCCATCTCGCCGAAGAAGCTGTCTGAATAGAGCTCGGTCAGGAGAACCTGCTCCGGCGTCCCGTAATTCTTGTAGATGCCGACGCAGCCCCAATGGAGGTCGTACATGCACTCGACGGTCTCGCCCTCTTTGCAGATGACGGTTCCCTTGGGATACTTCTCGACCCGCTTTGCATATCCGTCGGAGTGAGACCGCTTCTCTTCCCTGGCCGCCTCAGCGCTTTCTTCCGCCTTAGCCATCTTGCCGCGATTTGCCTTGGCGTAGTACTTGTATTTCTTAAGCTTTTCATCAAAGAGCTCATCCGTGTCGCGCCCGGCAACGTTGAGAGTCTCCGCTACCGACACGGCATCCTCATAATCCTTTGTGAGGTCGCGGATCCTGAGGCTCAGGTATTTCATAAGGGAGACGATGTTATCCGGTGATTCGGAGAAGAAATTGTTGAGTTCGTTCTCGGAGACCTCCTGGAGCTTCGTCCCGTCTTCAAGCGCCACTGCTGTCGCGCTGCGCGGATAGGAGTCGATGACAGCCATCTCGCCGACATACTGACCCTTTGTAAGCTCCGTCAGTTTGTGCTCCTCACCTTCACTGTAGTTCACATAGATGCCAACAGTACCGTCGATGATCCGATAGAATGTCTCGCCATGATCACCCTGATGGAAAATCTCTTCGCCTCTGTTAAACAGTCTCTCTGCCATTTGTCCGCTCCCTTTCAAAAGAATAAAACAAGTGCATCCCAAAGCATCTGCTTTATGTGCTTTATCCGCTGCGCACATTGTGCACATAGCCTTATATAGTATACTACGTTCTGTTTTCTATAGCAATCATGTACAAGAGCCATTTGCGAAGAAATCTTATTCGCACGGGCCGTGATAGCGGATACATACCATCGTGATGTCGTCAAACTGCGGCGCGTCCTTCACGAAGCGGTTGATATCCTCCGCGACGGCTCCGCAGATGTCACCGACTGATTTACCCTTCGCACTGTTCAGCGCCGCGAGCATCCGGTCCGTCCCGTACAGCTCATCCTGTGCGTCCGTCGCTTCGGCGACGCCGTCCGTATATACGAATATGCTCTCTTCCTTATCCAGCGTGAAGCTGTACTCCTTGTACGTCACGCCCTCCATGCCGCCGATCACGAGGCCGTGCTTATCCTTGAGGAGTTCAAACCCGGTTTCCCTCTTTTCAATGGCGGGGTATTCGTGGCCGGCATTTGCGGCGGTCACCGTCCCGGTCTTCAGATCGAGGATGCCGAACCAGACCGTGACGAACATGTTGAGGACATTGGAGCTGCAGATCTTCGCATTGGCCTTCTCAAGGACCTCCTTCGGCGAGAAGCCGAGCATCGCAAAATTGTTGATGATGATCATGGAGGACATCATAAACAGCGCCGCCGGGATTCCCTTTCCGGAGACATCGGCGATCACGATGCCCAGGTGGTCCTCGTCGATGAGGAAGAAATCATAGAAGTCGCCGCCGACCTCCCGCGCCGGATTCATGGTGGCAAAGATGGAAAAGTCCTTGCGGTCCGGGAAGGCTGTCGACGCATCGGGAAGCATATGCGACTGGATGGCCGTAGCTACGGAGAGCTCCGTCTGGATGTGTGCCTTTTCCGTGGCTGCCTGCGTCAGATCCTGCTCGTAGATGCCGATGTCGCGCTCCATCTGCGCCATGACGTCCCCGAGCTCCTCGAGCTCGTCACCGGTGTGGATATCCAGGTTTCCGAAGCAGCCCGTCATGCCGTCGGGATTCTTCTGCTTGCTCTCCACGTACTGCTCCGCTGCCGAGGTGATCGTGTTGATCGGCCGCACCAGCCGCTTCTTTATGCGGCTTCTGGTGATCAGGATAATGATCAGAATGATGGCGCCAAGCAGGATGACATAGATCGTCACGAAGGCAAAGGTGAATAAACTTGACGCGAGCATGGGAAAATCGTACATGGCAAGAATGGGAAGAGACCCTTCCTCATCCGTGATGAGCATGCCGTAGACGATGATGGGGCCGATTCTATCCGTCTGCTCCGTGAAGATGCCGGCCTCTCCCTCAGGATGCAGCAGCAGGGCCACCTGCTCCGCCGTCAGTTGATCCCACATGCCCACTGTATAATGCTCGGCTTCCAGGTCGTTATCAGGGTCGATCAGATTGATGAGCGTATTCGTTTTCTCGTCCAGCGCGGCGACGTACATGTCGCCCATGGTGATGCCGCCCTGCAGGTCGTTCAGCAGCTTCACGATCTTTTTGTAGTACGGGCTTGCCTCGAACCGCACAAAGTGAGACAGATACTCCGGCACCGCGGTATTCATCCGCACTTCCTCCGGCAGCTCCCTCCAGGTGTCGATGACATCCTTCGAGTACTCGTCAAAGCCGCCCACGATTTCAAGCACCGTTCTCATGCTGTTGACAACCTGCCTGCTGTTCGTCGCGAACATGCTGGAAAACTGCCTGTTGGCGCCGATCACGCTCAGAAGGGAAGCGACCACAAGGATGATTACCGCAACGGAAAGCACAAGTCTTTGTATGGACTTGGACAGAGATTTTCTTCTCTTCTTTTCCCGTTTCTTTTTGCCGAACATACAAGCTCCTTCTCTGATCGGGCAGGGAGGCTTTAAAAGGCGGACAGGAGAATCGTCCCCTGTCCACCTGCTAAACTCACGCGGCTTCCGCCACTTCCTCTTCCGCCGTGCTTTCTGCCTCAGCTGTGCTTTCTGGCTCCGCCGTGCTTACTGCCTCGGCTGTGCTCTCTGCCTCGGCTGTGCTTTCTGCCTCAGCTGTACTTTCTGCCTCGGCTTCGCTCTCAGCCGTATCTTCCTTCGGTCTGGACTTCGGTCCGGCCTGCACCGGTGCGGGCGGTATGAGATCGATCGCTTCCATGTCGGGGAGAACGATCGACTCAAGTCCGTCCGCCGGAAGCTCCATGCTGCTGTCACCGCTTATGTAGGTTGTAAAGATCGAAGGGATATCCTCTAAGCTCTTTATGTCCTTTGCCTTCTCCGTAAGGTAATTCATCACGTCCTGAACAAATTCATTCTCTAATAAGGTTTCGGGGTCTACGCTTCTTCCTTCCGTGAATGACTTCTCCAGGATGCCGGCAACAGGCGCCAGATCAAACCAGCGGTTCCCGAGCATGACGGCATACGTAATCTGATCAATTGCCGCTGCTGATCCCTCAACCACATGGAGGTGGGTCAGAAGCGGTACCGTATAACCGGTCCCGGTGACCATCTGCACGGTACGGCCATCCTGGCCGGCGACGCCGGAGGCTTTTCCGAAGACCTCCTCGATCTCACCCTGCAGCCATTCGGTCAATGCCTCCAGGGCTTCCCGGGTGTGCTCATCAAGCTCCGCTTCCTCAACAGCGGGCGCTGCGGAAGCTGCGTCTTCCTCAGCCGCACTTTCCTCCGAAAGGAGATTTTCGGCGACCTCTCCGACAACCTCAAGGAGACCCACGAGGAATCCCGGGTCATCCTCAGCGCTTCTCTCTTCCTTTGCCTTTTCTGCTTTTGACTTTTCTTCTTCCAGGAAATCCTGCACGATCTGCGGGAGGAAACTGTAGTCCTGCGCACTGACCATCGCGCCATACGTCTTGAGCTTCTCGACCAGTTTATCGACATTCAGCGTCTGAATGCCGAGCGACCAGTTGCCGTCTGTCATCGCTTCCGTATCCGGCAGCGTCAGCGTGACAAACGCCCGGTTTTCGCCGAAGCTCTCCGGAAGGTCCGTATTTCTGATGCGTGTAAAGTCGATCGCGGATGCGAGCGCCTCTTCATACTTGCTAAGTCCCACATTCCTCAGAACGACGGGGAGGAGCTCACTGAGCTGGGGATAATCCGTCTTCGGCACCATCGACGCGTCGACCGCGAACCAGAAAGCGCGGCCTTCTTCATTTGTCATGCCGCCTTCCTCGATGAGCCGGTAGCAGATGCTGTTCATAAGGGAGGAATTGGTGTGCACGCCGCCTTCGTCATTGACCTCGGTCGGCGTCTTCACATTGGCGACGTAATGGACATCCCAGACATATGCGGGCTGGTTGTACCTTTGCGGATCGCTCATGCTGCGGATGGCGCGGGCGGCAGACTTGTCGCCCAGCTCCCAGGACGCTTCTTCCCCTTCCGCTTCCGCGTACATTCTCTTGCAGATCATGCCCTGCGCATCGCTCATCGCCTCATTGAGGGCGCCGTAGTCATTGACATAAGCGTTGTAGGTCGTCACCGTGTGTGTCACACAGTGTGTGAATTCGTGCGCGATGACGTCGATGCACTGGGAGAGATCGTTGATCGAGCTCGCCGCAAATGTCTGCCATCCGTAATATTTCCCGCAGTAGCAGGCGTTGTTGACGCCGATGTGCCTGTCATCGCAGTAATTGTTGAGAATCATGATCGGCGTTCCCTTGTTGTCGCCGCCGATCCAGCCGATCTCCTTGTAGTAGTCGTACGCGCGGCAGTAATTGTAAAGAGACAGGAGGCCGACCTGGTCCCATTCCCTGTTGTCCGTACTGGCTTCCAGCACCACTTCTCCTTCATAGACAAAGGAATAGCAGTCCCCGACGACGATCTTGCGCTCCAGATTGCCGAGATAATACATGCCCGTGCGTCTGTCGCGCATCACCGTAACCGTGATCTCCTTCTCGCTTCCGTCAGCCATGTCCACGTATCCCGTATAATCCACAGGCTCCATGAACTCAAAGATATATTCCGAATCATAGCCTGTGTCGCCGGTGCTGTCGTCCGGCGCGATCGTCGGGACGCTGTAGAGATACTCACCGGTCATCGTCACAAAGTGCACCCGGTAAGGCAGGGCCGCCTCCTGATAATAATACTTGGATTCAAGCGGATTGTTGGTATAGATGGCCCACACATATCTCGCCGTCGCGTCATCACTCGTCAGATCGATCTTCAGCACGCGCGGCAGGATAATCTGCTTCGTCCACTCCGTCATCACCTTGAGTGTCTGATGATGCTCCTCCGCGTACGCTTCCACGGCCTTCGCGGCCTCTTCCGCCGTGAACGTTCCCTCCGGTTCGTCCGGAAGATTCTCCTCCACGGAGCAGCTGAAAGTGAGCATGTTGCCTTCCGCGTCCGTGATCACCTTGGCCGCGCCGCCGGGCACGGTATAGCTGTTGTAGACCTGCTGGAAGACATAGTACTGATTGCCCTCGGTATCCGTGAGAATGTCCCAGGGATCAAATGAAGTCTTCTCATCTCCGCCCATCAGCGACACCATGGCGTCAACCACTTTCGCGGCGTCCTCCTGGTTCTTCACAGGATCCTCGGTGCAGGCGCCTTCGATCAGGGTCACCTTGCCGTCGTGCATGAAGATCTGCTCTTTGCCGTCGTTAATTCTGTCGATCTCCTCGATCGTAAGCTGCCCCGGGAGCGCCGGCGCTTCGACCGCGCTTTCTTCGTCTGCTGCTTCTTCAGTCTCTTCGACAAGGCTCTCCTCTGCAACCGCTTCTTCAGTCGATACAGTTGTGCTCTCTGCGAAGCAGGCTGCCGGCTGCAGCATAAGCGCTGCACATAAGATCAGTGCAAGTTTCTTTTTCATCTTTCCTGGCGCAGCTCCTTTATTCAGGAAAATCTGTCTGCGCTGCCCCCTTTCCCGGCATGATTGTTTTCTGTTGCGAATTATCTCTAATTATAACGGTCAGGCAGACCGGAGTCCACGTCAACTTTATCTGCTACTCGGTGAAGAAGACTGAATGGAACCGAGAGAATATGCGCCGCAACGCCTTGCCGTCATCTAAGGACACTGTGGACAAAGACCGGAGATAAACATATAATAAGGTTAAATCATTTTAACCATTTTCGAAAGGAGGATTTATATGCCCGCTGACTTGAGCGCCAACCCAACCTGTGCAGAGAAGGGCCCCATTACAGAAGAACTTCTCACCAAGATGAACGCCTGGTGGCGTGCCGCAAACTATCTCTCAGCCGGCCAGCTTTACCTGCTGGAGAACCCGCTTCTCAGGAAGCCCCTTACCCGTGATATGGTCAAAAAGAAGATCGTCGGACACTGGGGCACTGTTCCGGGACAGAATTTTGTTTTTGTCCATCTGAACAGGGCGATCAAACGTTATGATCTGGATCTGATTCTTCTGTCCGGACCGGGTCACGGCGGCAACTTCTATATTGCCAATGATTATCTGGACGGCTCCTACAGCGAGTTTTATCCAAACATCTCCGAAGATGAAGCCGGCATGGCAAAGATGTTCAAACAGTTCAGCTTCCCGGGCGGCATGCCCAGCCATTGTGCACCGGAAACACCCGGCTCCATCAATGAGGGCGGCGAGCTCGGATATGGCATCGCCCATGCATTCGGCGCTGTCTTTGACAATCCGGATCTGATCGCAGCTGTGACTGTAGGAGACGGCGAAGCAGAGACCGGGCCGCTGGCCACATCTTGGCAGAGCAATAAATTCCTGAACCCCGTTACCGATGGTGCAGTTCTTCCTATTCTGCATCTGAACGGCTATAAAATCGCCAATCCCACGCTCTTTGCCCGCATGAGCCACCAGGAAATCGTAGACTTTTTCCATGGCTGCGGCTGGGAACCCTATTTTGTGGAAGGTGATGATCCCATGCCGATGCACCGCTGCATGGCGGAAACCATGGACCTGGTCATCGAAAGGATTAAGGAAATCCAGAAGCATGCCAGAGAAAACAACGACGCCACACGTCCGATCTGGCCAATGATCGTTCTTCGGACTCCCAAAGGCTGGACCGGGCCGAAGGTCGTGGACGGGCAGAGAATCGAAGGCAACTTCCTGGCCCACCAGGTTCCGATCATGATGGATAAGGAAGAGCATCTGGATATTCTGACAGAATGGCTTAAGAGCTATCACCCGGAGGAACTGTTTGATGAACAGGGCCGCCTGATCCCGGAGCTGAAAGAGCTCGCCCCGAAGGGGAACGCCAGGATCGGCTGCAACCCGCACGGAAACGGCGGACTTCTGCTCCGCGATCTGAGACTTCCGGATTTCAGAGATTACGCTTTCCCGGTGACTAAACACGGGGAGACAGACGGCCAGGATATGTCTGAGCTCGGCAAATTCGTCCGGGATATCTTTGTCCTGAATAAAGAAGCAAAGAATTTCCGTATATTCGGACCTGACGAAACCAATTCCAACCGTCTGAACGCTGTCTTCGATGTTGAAAACCGCGATTGGAACGCCGATCATTATGATACGGATGATCACCTGGCAGCAGATGGACGTGTGATGGATTCCATGCTGTCCGAGCATATGTGTGAAGGCTGGCTGGAAGGCTATCTGCTTACCGGACGCCATGGCTTCTTTGCAACCTATGAGGCATTTGCCCGTATCATAGACTCCATGGCTGCACAGCATGCGAAATGGCTTAAGGTCTGCAACCAGCTTACCTGGCGCGAAGAGATTGCATCCCTCAACCTGATCATGGCATCCACCGTATGGCAGCAGGACCACAACGGATTTACGCATCAGGATCCGGGCTTTATGGATCATATCGCCAATAAAAAAGCGGATGTCGTCCGTCTGTATCTGCCGCCCGACGCCAACTGCCTGCTCTCCACCTTTGATCACTGCATCCGCAGCCGCAATTACGTCAATGTAATTGTAGCAAGCAAACATCCCAGACCTCAGTGGCTGTCCATGCCGGAGGCGATCAAGCACTGCACGCAAGGTGTCGGCATCTGGGATTGGGCCAGCAATGACCAGGGGCAGGAGCCCGATGTGGTATTCGCCTGCGCAGGTGAAACACCCACGCTGGAAGCTCTGGCTGCTGTTACCATCCTGAGAGAGGAGCTGCCGGAAGTGAAGGTCCGCTTTATCAATGTCGTTGACCTGTTTAAGCTGCAGCCATCCAACGAGCATCCGCACGGACTGACCGATGCGGAATACGATATCCTCTTCACCAAAGATAAACCGGTGATCTTTGCTTTCCACGGCTATGCGGGACTCGTACACGAGCTCATCTATCGCCGTCACAATAACCGCAATGTTCATGTCCGCGGTTATAAAGAAGAAGGCACGATCACCACACCGTTTGATGTGCGTGTCCAAAACGAGGTAGACCGTTTCCACCTGGTGCAGGAAGCGATCAAGAATCTGCCGAAGCTGGGCAACAGGGGCGCTTATCTCTATCAGAGAATGAGCGACAAGCTTGTAGAGCATAAACAGTATATTCACCAGTATGGTGTGGACCTGCCGGAAGTAGCCGGATGGAAATGGGAAAAATAAAAAGAGAGACCCGGGTTCATATGAGCCCGGGTCATTTTGTATCCTTCCCTGCATTTGTTCACGCATCATTGAATGAAGGCATCCCTCATCATGCACTCCTTCCTCTGCGCTGTTTCACTTTACTGCATTTAATGCGGTTTGTACTCTCTCCGAATCGTAATCCGGCGCGAATGCAGCCGCCGCCTTCACAATAGCCTCAATCTCCTCAAGATTCTCTTCCAGATCCTCGGCGATCTGTGCCGCAGTTTTTCCTTTAGCTAGTTTACGGCACACCATCGCCACCAGCTTCTGCTGTGCGCCAAGTAGCCTTCCCTGCGCCTCACCGATTTCTATGCCTCGCGCTTCTCCGATCTCTATGCCTCGCGCTTCTCCTTCCTCTCTGGCCGCAGTAATAAACGTATTGCGGTCCAGGATAGCGATTTCCCGTCGCAGCATATATGATTTCATCTGCTCATCTGTAATTGCCGTATACATCACCTCCGCAGCCTCCTCCATCGCGTGATCAGAACCTGCCAGGCGCCTGACCTGTACTACAAGGTATATAGTCTAATTATTATTCATCTACGGATTAACGTCAATAACGTTCTGCACTCTCCGGAAATGCGAAAAAAGAGGCCGCCCAGTGCAGCCTCTTATGCTCATGGTGATGTGAAACATGATATTGTTTTCATAGCGAATATCCATCAGTTTACGCCGCCAGTTCTCCATTCACATACAGATGATATCCATTCGTATTGACGGAACTGAGATCACCGTCAAAAGAACTGATGTAGCTGTCCCCTGTCAGCGTCCAGGTGCTGTCCGCGCTCACACTCACGGAGATCTCCGCCCCGGAGTTATCACTGTTCACAGCACCTGTGTAAGAAGAAGCGTTCGCGAGCGTCATCGTCAAATCCGAAGACTGATCCACCACCGCGTTGCCTTCCACCGTCTGCGCATCCAGATTCATCGTAACGTGTCCGCCGTTCGACCCTGCATTGCCCCAGGAATCCTCGGAGATCACGATGAAATCATCACTGTCATCTGCGTATGTAAATGCCACGCCGCTGAGATCAATCGTCGTTGTCGTATTCGTCACATGGAACATCGTCCCTGTCTCGCACGTCATGGATCCGCCCGTCATCGAAAATGCCGACTTCCCCTCAGACGCATCTCCCGACATCGACTGATAAATCAGCACGTTGGTCTTAATCGTAGATTGTCCGTTCAATGTGGCGTTATTGCCGGTCGCATTCACATTGTTCAGCGTCACGGAATTACCGCCCTCAATGACAACCGCCTCGGAATTCGTCGCCGAAAGTGCCGCGTCCGAAACCGTAATGTCCGCCGTCGAATAGATCGCCGGTGATCCGACACCTGACGTATTGTAGGAACCCTTGCTGACCGTCACCGTTCCGCCGCCTCTATCGGAGCGAATTGAAGCGGATGAATTCCCGGATGTATTCACCGTCAGATTCTCGGCGTTCATTGTCGCGCCTCCCGTTGTCATGATGCCGCCCGAATTATTACCGGTCGTCGTAATCGTCGCATCAGAAACATCCACCGTCGTCCCTTCTCCGTAGCTGAACACCGCATTGGCGTGCGTGCCATCTGTCGTGATGCTCGCGCCGTCAATCACCAGATGTCCGCCGTTAATCGCAAGCACCGCAGCGTTCGTCCCATAAAAATCCGAATCCTCTCCGCTGCTGTCCCCGGTCTTTTCCACTGTGATATCGGAGATGCTGACTTCCTTGCCATCAACCAGCACTGCGCTCTCGCCTTCCGCCGAGGACGTATACGTCTCACCTGAAGCATTCTCCGTCAGCGCCGAAGCTGCCACATACTCTGTCGGTGCAGATCCGCCGGGACCTCCCTGGCCGCCGGGCATCCCTCCGGGCATGCCGCCGGGCATTTCCCCATTCGGCATCTCACCATCAGGAGCTTCACCGCTCGATGCCTCTCCGTCCGGTTTTTCCGGCGGTGCCTGCTGCTCACCATTATTGCTCTCACCTTCCGGCTTTTCCGGAGGCGTCTGCTGCTCACCATTATTGCTCTCACCTTCCGGCTTTTCCGGCGGCGTCTGCTGCTCACCGTTATCGCTCTCGCTCTCCGGCTTTTCCGTCGATGTACTAACCTCACCGTTCTCTGTATCGCCGTCAGTGCTCATCGACATCTTCGCGCCTGCAGTACTGTCATTTTGAACGGAAGGGCCAACCTGGCCCCTCCTGTCCGGCTTCTGACGAAGCGTCACTGACTTTACATTTCCGCTTTCATCCAGCGCGATTTCAATTAAATCTCCTGCGGATATATCACTCACCGCTGCCTTCTCACCCTGCTGCGCACCATCTGCACTCTCACCTTCCGGCTTCTCCGGCGGCGTCTGCTGCGCACTGTCTGCGCTCTCACTTTCCGGCTTCTCCGAAGGCGTCTGCTGCGCACTATCTGCGCTCTCGCCTTCCGGCTTCTCCGGCTGCGTCTGCTGCGCGCTGCCTGCGCTCTCACCTTCCGGCTTCTCCGGCGGCGTCTGCTGATCATTGCCCGCGCTCTCACCTTCCGGCTTCTCCGGCGGCGTCTGGCTGTCACGTCTATCCATCATCGGGCCGCCCTGCGCTTTCGTAATCTCCACGTCACTCAGATCATAAGTAACGCTCTCCTCCTTGCCGTCCTTCAAAACAGAAACTGTCACCTTATTGCCGTCAATCGCTGTCACTTTACCTACAGTCGCTCCATTGCTGCCCATCTCCGGAGCTCTGCCCGGCATCTGTCCCTGCCGGCCATTCGATGCGCCCCGCTGGCCGTTCTGCTGCTGACCTTCCGGCGCGCCCTGCTGGCCGTTCTGCTGCTGGCCTTCCGGCGCGCCCTGCTGGCCGTTCTGCTGCTGGCCTTCCGGTGTGCCCTGCTGGCCGTTCTGCTGCTGACCTTCCGGCGCGCCCTGCTGGCCGTTCTGCTGCTGGCCTTCCGGTGCACCCTGCTGCCCCTGACCGCCGAACTCGCCGCCCGGCATTCCGCCGCGATCTTCCTGCCCCTGGCCGCCAAACTCGCCGCCCGGCATTCCGCCGCGATCTTCCTGTCCCTGGCCGCCAAACTCGCCGCCCGGCATTCCGCCGCGGTTTTCCTGTCCCTGGCCGCCGAAGCCGCGGTGCATTTCAACTGCCTCTGTCATCACTGCTTCTGTATCTGCGCTGACCGCTGCTGCACTGCCCGCTGCCGAAGTCGCAATCACCATGCTGCAAAGAAGCGCTGTCACCATTTTTCTCTTCATTACTGTATCCTCCTTTTTCTGCTATGCGGTACACCCTGTGGTACCCGCGTCTCAAGCTGTCTTGTTTGTTTCGTTGCACGGAGAATACAACACCAACCTTAGCTGAACCTTAAACTTCCCCCACATATCCCCGAATTCACACTTTGTTCATACCTTCCGCTTCACCCTGCCATCCCTCGGTCATCGCCTATCGTCTCTGCCACACGCCTTATCCCTTTGCACCCTGCTCGTCCCGACGCCTTTACTTTCCGTCTCTGCCACACGCCTTCCCCCCTTGCTCTTATAAATCGCCTGCAAAAAGAGCGTTCCGCCCCGAAATGAATATCGCAGTCAGACAATCTGCACAAGCCGTAGTACTTCTTGCTTGTCGAAAATCACGTTGTTCCAGAAAAAAACCCTGTTTGAGCGAAGCGAGTTAGGTTTTTTTCGAAGAACCGCTCTTAGTGATTTTCGATAAGCTTAGAAGTCCTAGGCGCGGAAGCCGTCTGACTGCGATATACATTTCGGGGCGGAACACACTTTTGCGGCGAATCATCACCCTTCAATTCTTATGAATCAAGCCGCCGCATCACGTCCGAATCTGCAGCTGCCCCTCAAGATCCTCCCCCGGAAACACAAGAAACTCCTTCACGTGCAGCCGCACATCCTCCCCTTCCCGGAGCGACGCATGCGCAAACCCGTCCGTAATTACCCGCACCTCCGCCTGGCCGACCGCCACGCGGCAATCCGTCACATCGCCAAGATAATACACCCGGCGCAGCCGTCCGCAGATATCCCCGTCCCCGCCGATCAGAATATTCTCCGGCCGGATCGCCACCTGCACCGCGCCCGTATGCGTCATCTCCGGATAAGGCAGCTCCGCGCCCCAATCCGTCACCTTCACGACGCCGTTCTCCGCGACGCCCTTGAAAAAATCCACCTTCCCGAGGAAATCCGCCACAAACGGACTGCACGGCCGGTTATAAATCTCCTCCGGCGCGCCCGACTGCTGGATGCAGCCGTCATTAATCAGGAAAATCCTGTCGCTCATCGCCATCGCCTCCGTCTGGTCGTGCGTGACGTAGACAACCGTGATCCCGAGCGACTTCGTCAGCTCCTTAATCTCAAAGCGCATCGTCTCCCTGAGCTTCGCGTCAAGATTCGAGAGCGGCTCGTCAAGAAGCAGCAGCTTCGGCTGCGCAAGAAGCGCCCGCGCGAGCGCCACTCTCTGCTGCTGTCCGCCCGACAGCTGATTCGGCAGGCGGTCCTTATACTGCGTCAGATGGACAATATCCAGGATACGCTCCGCCCGCTCCCGGATCTCCTGCTTGGGCACTTTCTTGATCTTCAGCGGATAAATGACATTTTCGTACACCGTCATATGCGGCCAGACCGCGTACGACTGAAAAACCATACCGATATCGCGGTCCTCGGGCGGCACGAAAGTCTTCCCGCCGGAGACCAGCCGGTCGTCAAAATAAACCTCCCCCGTCGTCGGCTTCTCAAACCCGGCGATAATCCGCAGCATCGTCGTCTTCCCGCAGCCCGAAGGCCCGAGCAGCGTCACGAACTCTCCGTCATGAAACACCGCGTCGAACTCCTTCAGCACCTGCACATTATCAAAACTCTTCGTCACATGTTTAATCGTCACTTGGGACATGGCTTACCCTCATATTGAAAACTCGCCTTTAGTGAGGCGGTTCAGCACAAAATTCAGCAGCACGATAAACAACAGGATCCCGGAGGCCATCGCGCAGGCCTGCGGCTGGCTCGTCAGCGTCCAGTACTCATAAAGCTGATAGCCGATCGTCTTCGTCTGGTCCGAATAAAGCAGCGTCGTCATCGACAGCTCATAGAAGCTCGGAATAAAAATCAGGAACCAGCCGGCCGCAATCGACGGGAAAATCAAAGGTCCCGTGATCTTCAGCATCGTCTTCAGCCAGCTCGCGCCGGAGATCTGCGAGCACTCCTCGAGCGACACGTGGATCTGCGACATCGCCGACGTCACGGTCCGCATGCCCATCATCAGGTACTTCACGAGATAGGCGATGATCAGAATTGCCGCCGTCCCGTAGAGATTCGCGCCGAACTGCCCGCGCATCGTGAGGATGAGTCCGAGCGCGATGACCACGGACGGCGTCCCCGACCCGAGTGTAATCAAAAAGTTCGGGATCTGCCGCCCGCGAATCGTAGTCCGCTGCAGCAGATAGCTCATCGTGCACGAGATGGCGATACCGGCCGTCGCCGCTGCCGCGCCGAAAAGCAGCGAATTCACGAGGCAGGAGACCGTCTCGCCCCGCATCAGCGTCTTCCACTGTGCCCAGGTGAAATTGCCGGGCGCAAGAAGCGTCTTCCCCACGTCCACTTTAAAGGACGTGCCGAGAATCGTCAAAAACGGGATCACCACCGCGATCAGCGAGAACAGAATAAGAAGAATCGTAAATGGTATCCGGAGGCGCCTCAGGTCGACGATATTCGGCCGCGTCGATTTCCCGGACACCGTGACATACTGCCGCTTCCCGACGACGACCTCCGACAGCAGCATCACGAGGATCGCCGCCGCGATGAGGAACACCGCAAGGCCGGTGGCGTCATTGATGCCCTGCACGCCGATGCCGAAATACTGCACGATCCGCGTCGTCACCGTGTGCACATTTCCCGGCGCGCCGATAATCGACGGGATGCCGTAGCAGCTCGCCGCGCTGATGAAGACGAGAAGCGCGCCGGCCATAAGAGACGGCAGCATCATCGGGAAGGTGATGCGGAACAGCGTCACAAACGCGCCGGCGCCCGACACGCGGGAAGCCTCCTCAAGCGTCGGGTCCATCTTCTCCATGGAGCGCGAGATCGTGATAAATGCATAGGGATAATAGAAAGTCGTGAGCACCCAGATCAGGCCGGCGAGCGTGTAGATATTCAAGGGGCCCTCCGTGATGCCGAGCGAAAAAACCTTCCGCAGCACGAGATTCACGGTGCCGACATTTTTGTTCAGAAGGCGCAGCCAGGCCATGGCGCCTACGTAAGGCGGCACCATGTAGGTGACCACGAAGAGGCGGCGGAAGAACGCCCGCCCGTAGACATTCGTCCTGCCGACGAGCCAGGCGAGCGGAAATGCGATCGCCGTCCCGAGCACCATCGTCGCAAGCGACGCGATCATCGTATTCCGAAGCGCCTGCCAGTTCATCTTGTAGGTGTAGAGGCGCGTCAGCGTCTCAAGCGAAAAGCTCCCGTCCGGGAAGACCGCCTTCACAAGCAGGTAGATGAGCGGCAGCAGCTGGAAGAACAGCAGGAAATCGACGATAACGAGGATGAGAATCCACTTGAAATCCATCCGCCAGCTGCGGTCCGATAAGAGCAGGAAGAACAGCAGCACCACGTCAATGAGCAGCAGCACGCCCGCGAGTATGACAGTGCGCGCGTGCTTGATGATCCACGCCATAAGCGGCGAGACGCCCCCGCCGGCGATCTCCCGGACCGCCTCTTTGATGGCGTCTTCATTTCCCGCCGCCCGCCGGAAGGCCAGCGCGTTGTCCTTCCCGAGCACGGTCATCCCGTCCTGCCGAAGTGCGAACAGCACCTGCATGAGGAAGGATGCATCCGCGCCCTGAAGCGCTTCTGCGGAGCCAAGATAATCGTCGTCGGCCACCGCCCCGCCGGAAGCGATCAGCTTCAGCAGATGGTCCTCCGTCTGATTCGCGTCATACTTCGCAAGCTCCTTCCGGTCGCCGGAGGAGATCTTCTTCTTTGTGCAGGCGTAGGTCATGGCGAGCATCTCATAGACCGCTTCATCCGAGTCGCCCGCGATCGCGTCCTCGTCCGTCGCAAATGCCTCGGCCAGGAGCTTTCGCGCCTCACTTGCAGCGCCTGCCCGCACTGCTTCGTCCGCCCTCTCAAGCGCCGGCTGCAGCGTCTTCTGATACAGCTCCTCCGCCTCTGCCTTAAGGAGCATGCCCGACTGCCACACGTCGTCGCCGGCGAAGGTCGAATCCTGCGCCGACCGCATGCCCTTCACGCCTGCCGCAATGAGCAATACGGCCCCTGCAAATAATATGCAGAGGGCCGCAATAATGATTGTCTTTCCTCGATTTTTCCTGTTTTGATTCCGGTTCATGGCCTCTTTCCGTCAGTTGCCCGTCGTCACTGCTTCCTGGAATCTCGTGCGGATCTCCTCGCGCCCGTAGTAGCAGCGCTCCCAGTCCACGCCGATATCCTTGGGGATAAGCTCATCTGTGCTGACCGAGTCGTACGGAATCTCCTCATAGCCCTTAAGGACGCCGTGCATATAGGCCTCTGTGATATAGTGCTGTCCCTCTTCGCTGAGGAACCACTTCGTGACCGCCTCGCAGGCCTCGATATTGGCGTTGGCGCTCTTCTCCTCCGCCACTGTCATGATCGTGCTCGGGATGAGGACCACGCCGTCATCCGGATAGATGACCTCGAGCTTTGACTGCTCTTCCTTGCGCACCTTGAGCACGGACTCCTCGAGGATCATGATCTCCTTGCACTCGCCGGTCTGGAGCTTCGCGAGCGCCGTGGAGCCGGACTCCACCATGACCTGGTTCTCGCCGAGCTTGTCAAAGTACTCATAGCCGTACTTGTCGGAGAGCGCGGTGATCGCCGCCATCGCCGTCCCGGAGGTCAGCGGGTTGCTCATGGAGATGTAGCCCTTCATGTTCGGATCCTCGGCAAAATCCTTGAAGCTGTGGGGCACGTCCTCGTACTTGTTCAGCTCCGGATTATAAGCGAGCACCATGTTGAGCACGCGCACCGGATACCAATATCCCTCCTCGTCGTAATCGAAGCGGAGCAGGTTTTCCGGGTCGTCGATCTCGATCGGCTCGAGATAGCCGTAGGACTTGAGCTCAAGAGAATAGGAAGGCTCGGCGACGAGCAGCATGTCGCAGCTTAAGATGCCGTTCAGCGCGGTGCCCATCTCTCCGGCGAGCTTCGTCTGCAGGTCTCCGGTGCCGCCGTAGAACAGCTCGGCATCAAGGTTCGGGAACTTTTCTCTTAAAGCCTCGGTGATCATATCGATCGCAAAAGGATACATCGACGTGTAAATCATGATCTTTCCTTCGATATCCTCGTCGGGCTCAACTTCCGCGAACACACTCTGTCCAGCTCCTAAAAGCATGGTGAACACAAGCAAAAGCGCCGCAAATTTCTTCATTTCCGATCTTCCTTTCTAAAAATTAAGCATTATTTTTTTAAGTGCTGGTCTCATTCTATCACATCTTTGAATTGTCTACCACAATATCCTCGGGTCTGTCGAGACGCTGTCTGGCCACAAGCTCCGCGAAGCGGCCGTTCCTTGCAATCAGCTCATCGTAGCGGCCTTCTTCCACGATCGCCCCCTGGTCCATCACGAGAATCCGGTCGCAATTGCGGATCGTGGACAGCCTGTGCGCGATCACGATGCGGGTGCAGTGCAGCTCATCCAGCGCATCCGACACCTGCTTCTGCGTCTTGTTGTCGAGGGCCGACGTGGCCTCGTCGAAGATCAGGATCTGGGGTTTCGGCGCGATGGCCCGCGCGATCATGAGCCGCTGCTTCTGGCCGCCGGATATGCCGCCCTGCCCCTCGGAGATGACGGTGTTCATGCCCATCGGCATCTCCCGGATATCGTCTGCGATCCCCGCCTTCTCCGCCGCCTCCCAGGCCTCTTCTATCGTAAGCGAGGGTGCGGAAATGGCGATGTTCGAGTAGATGTCCCCCTGGAACAGCCCGCCGTTCTGGATCACGACGCCGATATGCCTGCGGAGCGAGCGCGGGTCGATGTCATTTAAGTCGCGCTGATCGAAATAGATCGCGCCTGTCTCCGGCTTCTCGAAGCCGAGCAGGAGACGGACGAGCGTCGATTTTCCGCAGCCCGTGCGTCCCACGATCGCGACGTACTCGCCGGGGCGGATCGTGAGGCTCATGTCGCGCAGCACATAAGGCATCTGCTCGGAATACCTGAAGCTCACGTGGCTCACCTCGATGCGCCCGCTCACCCTGCCCACGGGCGCCTTGTCCGCAGCGACCTCCGGCGTCTCCTTTAAGATGGGCTCCGCCATTTCCAGCACGGGCTTGATCCCGGCCACGGAGATGGCGATCCCGGAGAGCGCGGTGAAGGCGCCCATGACGCTTCCATAGGCGACATTGAACGCGTAGTAATCGTTCGTGGACACGCCGGTACTGATCGCGAGGGAGTAGAGGATGATTGTTCCGAAAAGCGAGATCGCCGTCGTGATCACGCGGTTCAGCTTGATAAAGAGCGGCGGATTATAAGACAGCGCCGCACTTCTGGCGTAAAGCCTCCCCCAGCGCGCAAACGCGCGTTTCTCGGAGCCGGACAGGCGGAGCTTCTGCACGCCGCTCATGATCGCGTAGCTCATGCCGTTCTCCTTGGCGTCCAGCTGCATTCTGCGGCGGGAGATGCCGATCTGCACAAATGCAGTCATCACCGTCACGGCCACGGTCACCCCTATGATGATAAGCGAAGGCACGACCAGCGCCGGCGCGAAGCGCAGGATCTGTCCCACGAAAGCGAGCGACATAAGGCTCGTAAGGCCCACGGACAGGATGTTCGTGAGAATCATGTCGCACAGGGACTTGATGCTGCCCGCGCGCGAGGACAGCTCGCCCGAGGAGTACTTCCGGAAGAAGCTGACCGGCAGGGACAGGATGCGCATCATCACCGAGGCCTCCACCGCCAGGGACGTCTTGATGCTGATTCTCTCCATGAGCAGCGTGCGCACCATCTCGATCAGCTGTCCGGCCAGGGCGCTGCTGAGCAGAAAGATCCCTGCGCCGAAGAGCAGGTTCAGGTTCCGGGTTGTAATGACCGGCCCTGTGATCAGGCTGTAGATGCGCGGCTCGATGAGGCCCACCAGCGTCACGGCCGCCGAGGCCAGGACGATGAGGGCCAGGTCGCCCTTCGAGATGCTGTTCTTCATATAGAGCAGGAGATCCTTGATCCCGAGCGACTTCATGGGCAGAGGCCTGTAGAAGCACATCGCCTCCTTCGTGAAGAGGTTTCGGTTCTTCCTTGTGATGCGCACGTCCTTTCCGGTGCCCGGATCTTTGTAATGGTAGCCGTGCAGCGCATTCGGCAGGAGCGCCACGGCGGTCCCGGTCTCCTTCATGCAGCCGAGCATCGGCCCGTAGGCGTCATTCTGCCAGTTCTCTTCGAGCGTGACCTCCCGGACCATGAGCCCCGACGGGCGGAGCGCGTACTCCAGCTGCTCGCCGAGATCCTCGATGTTGTCGGGGATCTCCACGGGCTTCTCACGGAAATATTTCAAAATCTCTCCGATCGCCTCCCTGGCGATAAGCCGGTCATTTTCCAGACGGTACTGGTTCCATTTGTCCATGACCACGCTGGCCATACGGAAGAAGGCGTCCTCCAGTACGCTTTGGTCGCTCTCCATGCGCTCTTTGATCTGCTCATCGAACCAGCCCAAACCGGACACCTCCTTTCCTATTCACTGGTGACCAGGGCTGCGTACGCGCCGCCCTTTTTGTACAGCTCACTGTGCGTTCCCCGCTCCACGACCTTGCCCTTCTCGAGCACGATGATCTCGTCGCAGTCACGGATCGTGGACAGACGGTGGGCCACGACGATGCAGGAGATGCCGCGGTCCTTCACTGCCTTCACGAGTTCGTATTCGGTCTTGGCGTCCAGGGCGCTCGTGGCCTCGTCCAGGATGATGACGGACGGGTCCTGCGCCAGGACGCGCGCGATCTCCAGCCTCTGGCGCTGCCCGCCGGACAGATCCATGCCATTTTCGATCAGCTGCGCCTGATAGCCGCCCGGCCGCTGCAGGATGTCGTCGTGCAGCTGGGCGTCTCTGGCGGCCAGGATGACCTCGAAGTCCTTGATGGATTCGTCCCACATGCGGATATTGTTCGCAATGGTGTCCTCGAAGAGCACGATATCCTGGTCCACCATGGCCACGGAGCCGGTGAAGACTGCTCTGGGAATCTCGGAGATCGGTCTTTTGTCAAAGAGGATCTCCCCTTCCCACGGCTGGCAGAGCCCCGTGATCAGCTTGCTGATCGTGGATTTGCCGCAGCCGCTCGGGCCGACGATCGCGACCCGGCCGCCGGGCTTTAAGTGCATGGAAAAATCTGTCACTGTCGGGCTTCCGAGCCGCGAATAGCCGAAGCTGACATGCCTGAGCTCGACCTCCCCTTTAAGCTTCGCGTAGTCCTCCGTCTCTTTGCCTGCGCCGAAAGAGAGGGCAGGGTCGTCCGGGTATTCGAGCACATCCTCCACGCGCTCCATTTCCGTGCGCATCTCCTGAATCGTCTGGCTCGCGCTGACGAGGGTCGTGGCCGGACCCATAAAGGCGCTGAGAATTCCCTGGAAGGTGAAAATCATACCGACGGTAAAGTTTCCTCTCATCGTGAGCAGAACGCCAAGAAACAGGACGGCGTAATTGCTCGCTTTGCTGATAAAGGAAGGGATGATGCCGAAACGGGCGTTCAGAGAGGCAAAGCGGACACTCTGCGTGTTCACGGAAGCCTGGTATCCGCTCCACCTGCGGAAGAAACCGGCCTCCGCCCCGGCGGAGCGGATCGTCTCCGTCATGCTGATGCCCGCCAGCGTCGCGGAGCTGAGCTTCCCCATGTCGCGCATCTGGACGCGGGTCAGATTGACGCGCTTCGCGGAGAGATATCTCGCCATGCACAGATTCAGCACGAAGGAGGCCAGACCGACGAGCGTGAGAATCGGGCTGTACCGCAGCATGACCACCAGATAAAAAATCAGCATAATGGAATTGAGGCCGAGCGGCGCCACTGTCATCACGATCGTGTTGGCGATGTTGGCGTTCGTGCCGTGCCGCTGCATGATGTCGCCGACCATGCGCTGGGAGAAGAACTCCATGGGCAGGCGCAGCACCTTCCACATGAAGGCGGCGCTCCCCTCGATGGCCATCTTGCCGTTGATCTTGAGATTATAGATCGTCTGCGCCCACAGGACGATCAGCTGGAATACGGCCAGCACGGTCATGCCCGCGATAAAAGGCCTGACCCAGCCCGGGGCTCTGCCCGTGAGGAGCCGGTCAAAGAAGATCCGGGACATGACGGGGTTGACGATGCCGAAGTAATAGCTGATGATCGTGGTCATGACGACAAAGGCCACGGCGGTCCCCGCGCCCTTCAGCCGCTTTCTCGCAAATGACAGCGTGCTCTTTCGCTTCCCCGAAGGCACAAAGTCGGCCGAAGGCTCAAAAAGCAGGACAAGCCCGGTAAAGAGCTTGTCGAATTCCTCGATGGGCACTTGCACGACGCCTCTGGCCGGGTCATTGATGACGGCCTTGTTCCCTTTGAAGCCGTCCAGCACCACAAAGTGCTTAAAATCCCAGTGGATGATGCAGGGATAGGTGCACTCCGTCTTGAGCGTTTCAATCTCCGCCCGGTACCCCTTGACCTCAAAGCCGTAGTTCACGCCGGCCAGCAGGATATTCTTCATGTTGGATCCGTCGCGGCTCACGCCGCAGTCCAGGCGCACCTGTTCAAGCGGAACCCATTTTTCGTAGTAGGCCATCACCATAGCGAGACAGGCCGCGCCGCACTCCAGCGCTTCCATCTGCATGATGACCGGCACCTTCGCCACGGCGCCCCTGACCGGCTTTTTCACAGCACTCACTGCTCTTTCATCCCTTATCCTTCATTTATTCCACAAAAAGCTCGTGAGCGAAGTCGATTCCACGATGATCTCCGCGTCATGGGCTCCGTCCTGAAGATCCGCGTCCTTGTTATCCAGCTCGATCACAAGGGACATCTTTCCCTTCCCTGCATAACTCGTGATGCTTTCGATCCTGCCGTTCTCGCTCCCGATCCGCACCGGCATCCCGGCATCCACCACGTCCTTCTCACCGAGCGGAAGCTCAGCGGACACCTGCCTTCCGCCGTCCGCGCGGTTTTCGACGTGCACCGTAAACGGCAGGGTATTCTCCATCTTCTTCGTGGAGGCGTAGATCATGAAGCCGACAAGGAGCGCGCTGATCGCCGCAAGCAGCATCCACAGCCGGGGGCTCGTGACGCGCATGTAGTCGTGCAGCGCCTCCGGCGAGGAGATATTCTCTAAAGATTTTTTCCTGTAAAACTCCTTTTCCATGGGCACGGCACCCCTTCCGTAAGTCTTGTTTGTGCATTCGCTTTACTGTTTTTCTTTCGCGAGTCTTCTTGCTCGTCCATCTGCTTTACGACTCTTCTTTCGCGAGCCTTGCGTTCTTCTGCTCGCGCTTATTGGCGTACATTGACGAGTCGGCGCGGCGGACCACGTCGATCGCGGAGGCGTCGATTTCGGAATCGTAGTCCGCGGCGCCCACTGCCATATCGACCTTCTCCCACGCATTTTTCGTCGCCGCGTTGATTTCCCCGCTCATGTCCCTGAAGGTGCTGATCAGCGCCTCCCGGTTCTCGAAGTCATCATGCTTCAGGATGACGGCGAATTCATCGCCGCCGATCCTGTACACGGGGCTGTGCTGGAACACGTGGCAGATCAGGCGGCAGGCTGTCTTCAGGTAGATGTCGCCTTTATCGTGGCCGTACCTGTCGTTGATGGTTTTGAGGTTGTTGCAGTCAAACACGCCGATCGCGAACGGTTTCCGGCTGCCCTTATCCTTCAGCTCGTCGTCAAGCGCGTCGAGCGCGGAGGAGAAAGCGCCTTTGTTTTTCACGGAAGTGAGCGCGTCGACATACACCCGCTTGTTCAGGTCGCTGATGTGCTCCCGCATGTGGTCGGACAGGTTCCGGAAGGTTTTCGTGAGCCGCCCGACCTCGTCGTCCGCGTCGTAATCGAGCTTTACGTCATAGTTGCCGTTGTCCACCTGCTCCGCAGCGCGCGTAAGTCTCTCCAGAGGATCGGTGATGCGCCTCGTATAGAACAGGGTGAACAGGCACAGGGCGAGCAGCACAGCGGCGGATGTGATCAGGATTTCCCGGACGAGTCCCATCCAGTCGCCGTTCGTCTCCGCCACCGGCACGCACACGTTGAGGCGCATTCCGTTGCTTAAGGGGAGCCAGGCGGCCTCCTTCTCCACGCCGTCATAGGTGTACCGGACAAAGGTTTTGCTGCCGATGAGTCCCTCCGGCAGCGGGGGCCTGTTCTTATCATTGAGCTGCGTGACGTCGATGCGTGGGTGGTAGAAGATATTCCCCGCGGCGTCGCATAAAAACGCGTAGCCGTGGTCGTAGAGCCTTATGCTCTCCACCTGCTCCGCCATCACCGAGTAGTCGATCTCGATGCCGACGACGCCGATAAACCGGCCACGGTAGATGATCGGAACGTTGTAGGAGATCACGCGCACGTCCAGATTGTCCGTGATATAGGGCGCCAGCCAGATCGGCGCGCGGGTGTGCCTGGGCACGGTGAACCAGACGAGGCTCGAGGTGTCCTCCGTGTCATAGAGCGTGATGTCCGTCACCTCATGCGGCTCGAAGCCCTCTCCCTCGAGATTCGTGTACCAGAAGCCCTTCACGCTGTCAGAGACCTCCGGATCAATCCGGTAATAGTAAGTCAGGACGCCGTCTGTCCTGCCGGCCATATCCATAAAGTACTTCTCAACGCGTTCTGTGTGGGACATCAGATCGTCCTGCCCCGTCTTCTCCAGATCCTCTTCCGTGAAGCGCGCCACCTCTCCGACCGCTTTCTGCACCCTGTCGAAGTAGTAGTCGAGATTCTTCTCTCCCGTCTCGCACAGGAGAAGAAGGAGCTGGTTGGTCTCAAGCTGCTTGTCGTTCCGCACGAAGAAGACGCTTAGAGCCGCGACGACGGATACGGCGATCGCCAGCAGGGCCAGCGTGACGAGTGTGATCTTTGTTCTGAGTGAATGCATGTCGGCTGCACCTCTCTTTACTCTTTCGGGCGGATATAAGCCGCCTCAAATTCCACCGGATGCAGCGGGCGCGAGAAATAGTAGCCCTGCACCAGTGCGCATCCCAGATTTTTGAGAAGCGCCACCTGCTTCTCTGTCTCCACGCCCTCGGCGACCACGGGGATCTGCAGATTGTCCGCGATCCCTAAGATCAGGGAGACGAACTGCCTGTCCTTCGCGTCGAATTCTATGTCCCTGATAAAGGCCCTGTCCATCTTCAGCACGTCGACAGGCATCCGGGAGAGCATGTTGAGCGAAGAATAGCCGGTCCCGAAATCGTCCATCTCGACCTTGTATCCCTTCTTGCGCAGATCGCCGACGACCCGGATGACCTGCTCGGCGTTTTCCGTATAGGCCGACTCGGTCACCTCGAGCACGAGCTGGTTGTGATCGAGGCCGTTAAAGCGCAGGATCTCGTCAAGGGTCTCGGAGAGCATAGGGTCAAACACGTCGACGCGGGACAGATTGACGGAGACGGAGAGACTGACGCCGTACTGCTCCCGCCAGCTCCGGATCTGCCTGGCCGCATGCTCCCACACATACTTGTCGACTTCACTGATCTTCCCGTTCCGCTCAAGCAGCGGCACGAAATCGTCGGGCGTGATCATGCCGAGCTCCGGGTGATTCCACCTGACGAGCGCCTCGGCGCTCATGAGCGCGGGCGGTTCGGTCTGGATGTCGAACTTCGGCTGATAGTAGACCTCAAATTCATAGGCGTCGAGCGCGCGGCGCAGGTCGCTGAGCAGGCGCTGCTCGAACATCTCCTGCTTTCCGGCCTTCTCGTCGTAGATCACCAGGTGCTCCTTGTAGTGGCCGCGGGCCGTACCGCAGGCCGTCCGCGCCCTGTCAAAGAGCTGCACGGGCTCGAGCTCCGCCTGCCAGGGCATCACGCCCATGCGGATCCGGATGCTTGTGTTGGGCGACAGAGTGTCCAGCTTATCCTGCAGGCGCTTGAAAATCGCCTGATATTCATCGGTGTGCCTGCAGTAGATGTCGAAGCGGTCCGCCTCGAATCTGCCGGCGATGCCCCGGTACTCCCGCGCGACCTCGCTGATTTCGCTGCCGAGCGCGCGCAGCGTCCGGTCGCCGAAGTTTCTGCCTTTCAGCGCGTTCACGGAGTGGAACTGCTCGATGTTGATCACGAAGGCGTCCATGGGCACATCCGGATGCGCGCGGTACAGCCTGTTGGCGTACTGGAAGAAGTACTTCCGGTTGTAGAGGCCCGTGAGATCATCCGTCTCCGTGGCGGAGATCAGCATTTTCGCCGTTTTCTCCGAGCGCATGCTCCTTAAGAGGAGCAGGATGATGACGAGCAGCACCGCGGCTGTCAGGCCGACAGCAGCCCAGAGATTGTCCATGACAAAGTCCAGGAAAGTGAACCTGGCATCTTCCGTGATGTAGTAAGTCAGCGCCACATTGAGGGCGGAGTCGGGAACGAGGCCCGTGCTCTTCGAGAGGATGGCGTACAGCGCCGAGTTGTCTCTGCCGACCGCAAAGCTGTAATCCAGCGTCTCGCCGACGGAAATGGTGGCAAGATGCCGCCTTTCGCACAATCTGGAGATATTGTTGTAGCGGTAGCTGCTGATCAGCACGCAGTCCGCCACTCTGTCCGCGACGGCGTGCAGGCAGTCCTCCGTGTCCGGGAAATAGATCTTTCTCCAGTCCGGGAAATGGGTCATAAGGAAGGTCTCGTAGTTCGGGTTGCCTTCATTGACCGCCACGATCACGTGCTCCTTCTTGGAGAACAGATTCTGATCCGCCTGGCGCACCACGGCGAAGGTCTCCGTGCGCATGATGTAAGGCGTGAGGAGAATGCCCATCTCCTCCGCGTCATAATTGCTGATATTTGCCGGGAAGACGCAGTCGACTTCCCCGCGCTTTAAGGCGTCGATCGCCGCCCCGGCCGTGGGATAGGCGGTCGCCTCAAAGTCGAGATGCGCGTTGGCCAGGCAGTCGGCGGCATGGGCGAGATAGTCCTTGAGCGCTCCGGTGAGTTCTCCCGTCGCTTCGTCCGCCGCGCAGAAGGCGAGATAGTTATCCTGATAGCCGACCCGGATCGGCCCGTGCGCATCAAGATAGGCCTCTTCCTCCTCCGTAAGGAAGGCGTTCGGCCCGGTGCTCCTCACATAGGTCTCATACAGCTTCTGATTGTAATACCGGTCCTCGTCCTGGATTCTGTTCATCGCGCTGTCGAGCTCGCTCAGCAGGTCCGGGCGGTTCTTGTTGACGGCGAAATAAAAATCGGACGAGCCGATCTTAAAGACAGGAACCATGCGCTCCGGATTCGCGAAGGAATCCACGGTGACGTAGGCGTCATACACACCCTTTTCGAGGCTGTCAAGCGATTCCGCCTCGCTCCCCGTCACCTCGATGAGTTCTGCGCTCACCCCGTTTTTCTCCGCCCATTCCAGGAAAAGATCCTTCTGAAGGCTCCCCTTGTTGACGCAGACCCTCTTGCCGTTCAGAGACGCGGGATGATCCGGCGTGATCTCCTTGTTGCCCGAGGCGATGAAGAGATAGTACTCCTCCGTGCCCATGGAGAGAGACGGAAAGAGCATGAGGTCTTCGCGCGCAGGCGTGATCGAAACGTCGCTTAAGAGATCGATCTCGCCGTCAATCAGCATCTCCATGAGCGTGGACCAGCTCCCGCTTACGTACTCATAGTTCCAGCCCGTATAGGCGGCCAGCTCCTGCTGATACTCGTAGGCGTAGCCGGACCGCCTGCCGAATTCGTCCGTCGCGCAAAACGACGACTCGAACCAGCCCACCCGCACGGTCTTGCCGGATTCCTGCCCGAAGGCACTGATGGCGGTGAGGCTGAGCACAAAAACGGCAAGGCACAGTGCGAAAAGCGCGCCATGCTTCCGCCTCCTTACGGCCTCTCCTGCGCCGGGTGAAGGTGCGGAAGGAAAGTTGTCCGGGATATGTTTACTTGAGAAGAAAGATTGTTTCATCCGTCTCTACTCCGTCTGCTGTCTTACAAGCTGCTGCCTCGCTTCTGAAAGGCAGCGTAAAAGGTCGATTTTCAAAATGTCGTCATACAGATGTCACACAAGTGAAATTATACCATGAAAAGTTGCTTTCGGCGCTGATAAACGCTATATTGTCAAAAAGTTTATCTTTAAGACCGGAGGACTCCATGCGCCCCGATTTCAAACGGATCAACAACCAAATCAGCGAGCTTATGGACCTGGACGAAGCCGTCGGGCGCGCAGGTCAGCAGACGGAGCAGCTCAGGCAGCTGGCGGCAGAGATCTGCCGCGGCCGCTTAAAGCAGCAGGCCGCCGCGCATCTCAAGGAGATCTCCACGGAGGCGCTGAAAAGCTCACGGGCGGGCATCCGCACAAGCGTGCTGACGGACGCAGGCTTCGCCACGCTTTATGACCTCTATCTCGCGGGAGACGCTGAGCTTTATGCGCTCACGGGCGTCGCCGAAAAGCAGGTCCGGCAGATCCGCATGATCACGGACGGTTTTCTCTCTGAGCTGTCCGGGAGAGAGCGCCTCCGCCTCCCGGAAAAACCGGGAGCCCCGGCGGATGACGAGCTGATCACGTCGCTTTCCAGATACCGGCTTGCGCGTCTTGCCGCGCAGGATCTGAAAGGACCCGGCGAGCGCCTGCACGCGCAGCTTTGCGGCTTCATCGATGGCCTCAAAATCCGCGGCCGCCTCCGCTGGTTCTTCTCCGGCGCGGGCAAAAAAGCAGAGACGCTGGCCGCGGCTGAGCAGCTGGAGGCGTATGCGTCCGGGCAGGAAAATGCCCGTCTCCATCGGCTTTACGGCGCGTTCCTTGCGGCGGTCGCCATTTCCGAAGACGAGGCTTTCGCAGACTACGAAAAAAACAGCGCGGCCTACTATGCCCTTCTTGAAGATCTCACCGGCAGATCCGCCCCGGACGAGCTCATCTACGGCAGCATTCCGGAGCGCCTGGCTTCCGAAATCAGAGCAGAAGAAGTACAGCTTCAGGACTTCCGCGGCTCGCTCCGCCGCTATCAGCTCTTCGGCGTCAAATACATCCTGCATCAAAAAAGAGTCCTTCTCGGCGACGAGATGGGGCTCGGAAAAACCATACAGGCGATTGCGGCCATGGTCCACCTGGATGCGGAGAAACACGGTGCCCGCTTTCTCATTGTCTGCCCGGCCTCCGTCATGGTGAACTGGGTGCGCGAAATCGGGCGCTTCAGCGCCATCCGCGCCCATCTCCTCCACGGTGCCGGCCTGATGGACGCATTTTCGGCGTGGGAGGCGTCCGGCGGCGCCGCCGTCACCAATTACGAGAGTCTCCGGCATCTCACGGACCGCATCGACGGGCGGATCCTCATGGATCTCATGGTGATCGACGAGGCGCACTATATCAAAAATCCGGAGGCACAGCGCACGCGCTACCTGAAGCGCCTGTGCGACGAGGCGTCCCGCCTCCTGCTCATGACGGGGACGCCGCTTGAAAACCGCGTGCATGAGATGTGCGGGCTCATCGGATTTATCCGGCCTGAGCTCGAAGAGAAGGCGCGAGTCTCAGCGGCGCTGAAAGAAACAGAAGCGTTCAGGGAGATGCTCTCGCCGGTCTATCTCCGCCGGCAGGCGGCGCAGGTATTAGACGAGCTCCCGGAGCTTATTGAAAGCGAAGAGTGGTGCACCATGACGGCCGCCGACCGGGAGGCTTACGTGCAGGAAGTCATGAAGCGGAACTTCATGGCGATGCGTCGCGTGGGCTTCCTTGCGGAAAATCCCGCGGATGCTTCAAAGGCAGCGCGTCTCGCCGAGCTCCTTGCGGACGCGGAAAGCAGCGGCAGGCGCGCGGTCGTATACAGCTATTTCCGGGAGACCCTGCGGAAAGTCTCCGCGCTCATAAGCGTCCGCATCGCCGGCGAAATCACGGGTGACACCGATCCGCTTCTCAGGCAGGACATCATCGACCGCTTCTCGGACGCCGCTCCCGGCAGCGCGCTTCTCTGCCAGATCCAGGCCGGCGGCACCGGGCTCAACATCCAGGCCGCCTCCCTCGTCATCCTCTGCGAGCCGCAGATCAAGCCCTCCCTCGAGCGGCAGGCCGTGTCGCGCGTCTACCGCATGGGGCAGCTGCACGGCGTCCTGGTCTTACACCTCCTGTGCGAAGACACCATCGACGAATCCATCCGCGCCATCCTCGAGGAAAAGCGGCAGGCCTTCCTCACGTATGCCGACGAATCCGCCCTGGCCGAGGCCGAAGCCGGCCTCGAAGCCGGCGACTGGATCCGGGACGCCGTGGAGGAACAGCACAGCCGGTATCTGCCGGCCGTGCGGGCTGAGGACGGCTCTGCGTCCGGCTGACCTTAAGGATCCGTTTTTCCGGTTGTGCTGTATTTCATGTCAACCGCCTTTGCGCCGCTTTACTGGCCGCCCCTTTTCATTTACAATAATATACATCGAAGATGTCAATTTGCTTCACCTTCATCCCGGGTGAGGCCGCATGTGAGGTAGCCGTAGATATGCAGACAGACAATAAATCCCAGCTGATCCGAAATGCCTTAACAGGCCTCTTTGCCGTTACCATACTCGCGCTGAATCTTGCGGCTCTCACACGGCTCGAGCATACCGAAGAGCTGGAGGAGGTCTATCAGGCGTTCGGCCGGATGCCATTTGTCCTTTTTCTGGCGGTCGGTCTCGGCAGGAGCGCGCTCAGCTTTATCCACAGGAAAGCTGACCGGGCCGCTGCCCTGAATCATCTCCTCTTTGGCGCGGCCGCTCTCATCGGCGCCGCCAATCTGTACGTCCGCGGAAACAACCCGTCCTCCTTTCAATTTACCGGCACGGTGTATCTCGCGGCCGTCATCATCTCCCGCATTTTTGCCTTCCGGCGCGCGCACAGCAAAAAAGCCGTGGCGTTCCTGATCCTCCAGATCCTGCTGCTCCTGGTCTGCATGATTCTCGCCTTTATCTTCGCTGTCTTCTTTATTGACATGCAGGCGCTCTTCTCCATCGTTCCGATCGCTTTCGCGCGGATCCGGATGGACATTCTCAAAAAGATTATCCGGCGGACCTACGCCGCCGAGATTCTCTTCGGCATCGTCCTTTTGATCGTGGCGTTTTCACTCATCCTGCCGCTCTTTGAAGAGTCGATTTCCGGCTTCGGCGACGGGCTGTGGTACTGCTTCGCGATCGTCACGACCATCGGCTTCGGCGACATCTATGCGACTTCCGTGATCGGCCGGATCCTCTCCGTCATCCTCGGCATCTACGGCATTGTCGTGGTCTCCCTCATCACCTCCATCATCGTGAACTTCTACGGGGAGATGCGGCGCATGGAAGAGGATGACGACGAGGTGTGACGGCTGTCACTCCGGCCCCGGCAGAATCTAAACCGTTAACAGGCACATCGTCCATCGGGAAGGAATTTCTTATGACAAGAGCCAAAGTGTATCTTGTGATACAGGCGCTGCTATGCATCCTCCTCGTGACGCTTCTCTCCGTGGCGGCCGTGCAGATCTACCGGGAGGGCTCGGCGCGAAAAGCGCAAAATCCCGGTGAGATCATCTACGCCCCGGAGGAAGTGTCCGCGAAATTCGCGCCCATCGCACCCCTCTTCTTTGCCGCTCTCGGCTTTGCAGGTGCCGGCCTTGTGCTCGGCATCAAAGACGAAGATGCGGAAAAGCCGGTAAAGGATGCGAAGAAAGAAAAAGAAAACGGCACAGGCGTGCCGGTGCGCGCGCCTGAGAAGAAATGGGTGCTGCAGGCGGTCATCGTCGTCGTGGCCGCAGCCCTCATCGTCGCCGGCGTGATCAATCAGAGCGCCCGGGACGTGCTCTATAAAGCCGTCAGAATCTGCTCGGAGTGTATCGGCCTTGGATAATCGGAAGTCCTCCCGGCAGGCGCACCGTCCGACGACACGGCGGCTTGTCCAGCTCTATGCGGCACTCCTTCACAACGCTTACATCAAAGGATTTATCTCCGGCGAGATCTATAAAGGGAACGCAAAATATGCCTGCGTCCCCGGCCTCAACTGCTATTCCTGTCCGGGCGCGGCAGGCGCCTGCCCGCTCGGCTCGCTCCAGAACGCGCTCGCTTCCACCGGGCACCGCGCCGGCTGGTACGTGCTCGGCATCCTCCTCCTCTACGGCGTCGTCCTCGGCCGCACGATCTGCGGCTGGCTGTGCCCCTTAGGGCTCATCCAGGAGTTGCTGCACAAGATCCCGACGCTAAAGATCAGAAAAAGCGCGATCACACGGGCCCTCACCTGGCTGAAATACGTGATTCTCGCCCTGTTCGTGATCGCCATCCCCTTGTGGTACGGCCTCCGTCACGATCTCCCGCTGCCGGCCTTCTGCAAGTATATCTGTCCGGCCGGCACCTTAGAGGGCGCGATGGGGCATCTGGCAAACCCCGTCAACGTCTCCTTCTTCAGCATGCTGGGCATCCTCTTCACCCGGAAATTTGTCATCATGCTGGTGATCGGGCTCGCCTGCATCTTCATGTACAGAAGCTTCTGCCGCTTCCTCTGCCCGCTCGGCGCCATCTACGGGCTCTTTAACCGCTTCAACATCATCGGCGTCAAAGTGGACGAAAACCGCTGCAATCACTGCGGCTCCTGCGTGCGCAGCTGCGGCATGGACGTGCGGCGCGCAGGCGACCGCGAGTGCATCAACTGCGGCAAGTGCATGGACGTCTGTGCGCAGAGCGCCATTTCCGTGCAGGCCGGCAGCATCGTCCTCATGGCCCCGGAAAAAGGCTGTGCGGGCGACGGGCCCGACGCTCCTGCAAAGCGCAGGCGCCTCGGCCGCATCCTCTGGGGGATCGCGCTTGCCGTGCTCTGCTTCGCGCTCCTGTGGTTCAATGTGCTCGATCCCGCCGTAAGAAAGAATGCATCCGGCACCTCGCAGAGCCCTGCGCAAAGTCCCGCCGCCGCTCCGGCGGCCGCCGGGACGGCCTCCGAGGCAACGCTATCGTCCGACTACACAAGCGACGCCCCGATCGGGCACGAGGTCGGCCAGCAGCTCGCCGACTTCACGGTCACCTGCTTCGACGGCAGTGAATTCCATCTGGCGGACCAGCGCGGCAAAGTCACCTTCATCAACTTCTGGGCGACGTATTGCACGCCCTGCCTTAAGGAGCTGCCCTTCTTCAATGATCTGTACAAAAAGCACGAAGGCGACATCGCCATGCTCGCCGTCCACAGCTCCTTCATCGCCGACGATCCGGTCGCGTACATGTCCGGCAAGGACTATGTCATCCCCTTCGCCACGGACAAAGACGACGATGAGATTTTCGGAATCGCAGGCGGCGGCAGCACACTGCCGCAGACCGTCGTCCTCAACCGGAAAGGCGAGGTCATCTACAACCGGGTCGGCTCGGTCACGCCGGAGATGCTCGAAGACCTCTATCAGCAGGCAGACAGTTGACAACAAATTGAAAAAAGCGAACAGGGGACGGTTCCGTCCCCTGTTCGCTTTCTCTGTTTGTGCCCCGCAAAGAGGCTGTTTTATAAATGTTTATGCCGCTTTCTGAAGGGAGATGTTCACGTCGGAGTATGTCTCCAGCGTCTTGTACACGTTCTCGTCCGGCGCATAGCCTTCCGGCGCCTGCCGCACATGCACTTCATAAGCCTTCTGTTCATCCGTCTCAAACGAGGCGACCCCGTCCGCATCCGTCTTCTGGAACTGGCAGCTCACATCGTCGCACAGCTGGATAAAGGCGCCTTCCACGGGATTGCCCTCGTCGTCACGGACGATGACGCGGTATTTATTCTCAGTGTTTTCCACGGCACCGCCATTGTCCGGGGCGGCTTCCGCGGCATCACCACTTTCCGGAGTGCTTTCCGCGGCATCGCCACTTTCCGGGACGGCTTCTGCCTCCTCACCCGCAAACAGCCTGTCAAAGGTCTTTTCATATTCCTCGACCCTGGCGCCCGCGATCGGCGCTGTAAGGATCTTGCCCTCACTGTCCACGAAGAACGTCGTAGGGTACTGATGCACGATGTCAAAGATTTCATGATTCTCGGGCATGAGGACACTGGGATAGGTAATGCCGTATTCTTTAAGGATGCCGCGGGCCCTTTCTTCCCAGACATCGCGATTCTCATACTCATACTCAATCCCCACAATGCCGCAGCCTTTCTCAAGGAGACGCTTGTGCATGGCCTCGAGCGCCTCCATCTCATTGAGACAGTTGATGCACCACGATCCCCACACATTGATCATCGTGATCTTATTGTCCTTAAAGAGGTCCCCGCTCTTCACCGTGTTGCCGTCGAGGTCCACCGATTCAAACTGAATGACCGTGCCGACAGTGTCGCCTAATTCGTCATGAGGCTTATAGTATTCCGCCTCGGAAAGGGCCTTAAGGAGTGTCTCCTGCACTTTTTCAATATCTGCCCCGAAGTCTGTATCAAGGGCTTCTTCACCGGCATTTTCAGCGTTTTTGAACGCATCTCCATAAGACGGAATTAAGGCGTAGAAATGATAGCTGTCCACCGTACCGGTCTCCGTGCATACCACATTGTCAACATCTTGCTCGAACAAGGCGAGTTTGAGTTCCTTCTCGTCGGTCAGATCCGAACACACGATGTAGGCCAGCGGCAGTGCACTGCTCTGGACATAAGTCTGTAATGTCTGCTTCTCCTCATCAGAAGCATCCAGCAGTTTGTTGTCCATTTCAATCATCTCATCCTTCGGAATCATGAAATAGATAATCTCGGCGACAGCGAGAAAAGGTGTTCTTCTTATAATGCCATACTCGTCCAGTTGGGTATCGTATTCCGTCGAATCATAGACGCTGTCGAAGTCAAAATTCACCCCCACGTGCTCCAGCTTTTTGATATTTCCCGCTGCCGGAGCCGCTTCAGCCTCCGCCATGACCGGAACACAAAAGCCTGCCGTCAAAGCGGCAAGGACAAGACCCGTAATCAATGCTTTCAGCATTTTCTTCATATGTTGTTCCTCCCTTTAGAAGATACATCGTTTCTATATTGTTTGCACATGTGTGCCGTAAGTATACAGTATCGCTCAAGCGGACGCAAGATTGGATCGCATAAGGCACCGACACTTGATTTTGCTGCTTTCGCGGCCTCATAAGAGCGACTTTTGCGGCGCGAATCGTAGCATTACTCCCGCAAAAATGCTATAATGCTTCGCAAGTGAAAAAAAACGCCTTTTTATCAGGAGACAGACACTTATGGAAAATCAGGTCTTCAGGAAAAAATCCCTCGCGGCGCTCTCCGCCCCCGAGGATCTCAACGACTATCTTCACGTCACGCGGCCGGCGATCTGGATCGTCCTCATCGCCGTGATCGTGCTCGTTTTAAGCATGCTCCTCTGGAGCACCTTCGTCACGATCGACAGCAAGGCGACGGGAAAGGCGGTCGTCGAGAACGGCACCGTGCTCATCACCTTCGACGATCCGAATCTGGCCAGAAATGTCACGGACGACATGTCGGCCGTCATCGGAAATGTCACCGTCCCGCTCACGTCCGTCGGAACGGATATGGACGGCAGAATCGTTGCGGGCGGCACGACGACAGAGCTGCAGGACGCGACCTATGACTGCTCGGTCACTTACAGACGGACAAAGGCACTGTCCATTCTCTTCAATTAACTCGAATTCCCGGAGGTAATAGAATCTTGGGTTCAACGATCAATGCACCGGTTACGCGGGGCGTCGCCAAAGTCCCGGTCGTCATGCAGATGGAAGCGCTGGAGTGCGGCGCGGCTTCCCTCGCGATGATCATGGCCTATTACGGCACCTGGTACCCTCTGGAAAAAGTGCGCGTCGACTGCGGCGTGTCGAGAGACGGGTCCTCTGCAAGAAATATCCTGAAGGCCGCGAGAAGCTACGGCATGACGGCCGACGGTTATCATTATGAGCTTGACGCCTTCAAGGAAAATGGCGAATATCCCTGCATCGTCCACTGGAATTTCGAGCACTTCGTCGTGCTGAAGGGCTTCAAAGGAAAATACGCCTATCTGAACGATCCGGCCAGAGGCGACGTCAAAGTCACCATGGAAGAGTTCGACCAGGCCTTTACCGGCGTCGTGCTCCGCATCACGCCCGCGGAGGGCTATGTCCCTACCGGAAAAAGGACGAGCACCCTGTCCTATGCCTTCAACCGCTTAAAAGGCGCGCGGACCGCGGTCGTCTTTGTCGTCCTGACCACGATCATCGGCTATATCTTCGGCGTCATCAATCCCGCCTTCAGCAGGTTTTTCATGGACCGCCTGCTCACGGGAGAAAACCGCGACCTGCTGCTGCCCTTCATCCTCCTTTTTGCGGGCGTCGGTCTCCTGCAGGTCCTCGTAAGCGCCATACAATCGATCTACTCTCTTAAAATCAGCGGAAAGCTCGCCGTCGTCGGCAGCAGCACCTTTATGTGGAAGGTCCTCCGGATGCCCATGGAATTCTTCACCCAGCGCATGGCCGGAGATATTCAGCTGCGCGCGGACACCAATGCCGGCATCGCGGGGACGATCGTCAACACGCTGACGCCCCTCGTCCTCAATGTCTTCATGATCGTGATCAACATCTCCGTCATGCTTCGCTACAGCCCGCTGCTCACGCTCATCAGCGTCGGCACGATCGTGATCAACGCCTTCCTCGGCAGATTCCTGTCTGAGAAGCGCGTCAATATCACGCGCCGGCAGATGCGCGACGCGGGCAACCTCTCCTCCTATACCGTCTCCGGCATCCAGATGGTGGAGACCATCAAGTCGAGCGGCGCGGAGAACGGCTTCTTCGAAAAATGGGCGGGCTACCAGGCCTCCGTCAACGCGGCACAGGTCCGCTTCCAGCGGCTCAACGCCTATCTGGGCGCAATTCCGAGCTTCCTCGTGACGCTTGTGAACGCGCTCGTCCTCGTCCTCGGCGTCTATCTGACCATCCAGGGACATTTCACGATCGGCAGCATCCTCACCTTTTCCCAGCTCGTCAGCACCTTCATGGCGCCCGCGATGACACTGGTCACCGCCGGACAGACCATCCAGGAGATGCGCACCAATATGGAGCGTGTGGAAGACGTCATGAAGTACCCGAACGACGTTGTCTTCACCGAGGACAAGCTCTCGGACAGCGAAGAATACGAAAAACTCCAGGGCGGCATCGAGCTGAAAAACGTGACCTTCGGCTACTCGCGTCTCTCCGATCCGCTCATTAAAGACTTCTCGATGACGGTGAAGCCCGGCAGCCGGGTCGCCTTCGTCGGGGAATCAGGCTGCGGCAAGAGCACCCTCTCGAAGCTGATTTCCGGCCTCTATCTCCCGTGGAGCGGGGAGATTCTCTTCGACGGGAAGCCCATCAGCGAGATTAATCAGAACGTGTTCACCGGCTCCGTCGCCGTAGTGGACCAGGACATCATTCTCTTCGAGGATACGATCGCCGGCAACATCAAGATGTGGGACGAGTCGATCGAGGACTTCGAGATGATTCTTGCCGCGAGAGACGCGCAGATTCACGACGACATCATGCGGCGCGAAGGCGGCTACCAGGGGCGCCTGATCGAAGGCGGAAACGATCTGTCCGGCGGACAGAGACAGCGCCTTGAAATCGCGCGCGTGCTCGCCCAGGATCCTTCCGTCATCATCATGGACGAGGCGACCAGCGCCCTCGACGCCAAGACGGAATATGAGCTGGTGACCGCCGTCAAGGACCGCGGCATCACCTGCATCGTCATTGCGCACCGCCTCTCCACCATCCGCGACTGCGACGAGATCATCGTGCTTGATCACGGAAATGTCGTCGAGCGGGGCACGCACGAGGAATTGTACGCCAAGGGAGGCGCTTACACAGAGCTCATCTCTAACGATTGATGAGGAGGTCTTAAAGACAAAATGGGTTGGTTTGATGAACAGCTCCGAAAAAGATATGCGAAGAATCAGGAAATCTTCCAGGATTCTCTCGTCGACATGGCCTCCTCGATCCTGGGCAGCGATAACGCTGACCAGCTCAAGGACGCGAAGAGCGTGGCGCGGGAAGAGCTCGAAGAAATCCTGGATTACTATCATTTTAAAACGACGGAGATTCCGGATTCCGCGGAGACGCTCGAGGATCAGATGGAGTATGCGCTGAGGCCCCACGGCCTGATGCACCGGAAGGTCACGCTCGGCGAAAAGTGGCTGAAAGAAGCTTACGGTCCCATGATCGCATTTGAGAAAGAGACCGGAAAGCCTGTGACGATCCTGCCGAAGTCTTTCTATGGCTACTACTATAGAGATGACAACGGCAGCAAGCACAAAGTGACAAAAGCGATTGCGGACCGTCTGGACGGGAATGCCATCTGCTTCTACAAGCCCCTTCCGCTCAAAACCATCAGTATCAAGGATCTCATCGTATACCTGTTCCACTGCCTGAGCGCAAGCGACATTATCTTTCTCATCGCGATCACGCTCATTGTCACCATGGTCGGGAAGCTCCTGCCGCGCTTCAATTCCTTCTTAACCGGCGTGGTGGCGGGCCAGAAAAACCTGAGCATGCTCCTTGCGACCGCGCTCTTTCTGGTTGCGACGCTTGTGTCCTCGCAGCTTTTCAACACGGCGAGAGAACTGCTCATGAGCCGGCTCGAGACGAAGACCTCCCTCTCGGTGGAGGCCGCGATGATGATGCGCCTCATGAGTCTCCCGGCGCCATTTTTCCGGAAATACAGCTCCGGTGAGCTGGCGTCCCGCTCCCAGGCGGTCAATCAGCTCTCGTCGCTGCTCCTCGGACAGGTCTTCTCTCTGGGGATTACGTCTGTCTGCTCGCTGCTCTACATCACGGATATCTTCCGCTACGCGCCGGTGCTCGTGGCCCCGGCCTTGCTCACCATAGCCGGCGTCATCGCGGTGATGCTCGTCACGGCCTTCATGCAGATGCGGATCACACGCCTCCAGATGGAGAGCCAGGCGAAAGAGCGGGGCATGTCCTTCGCCATGATTTCCGGCGTGCAGAAGATCAAGCTGAGCGGCGCCGAGAGAAGAGCTTTTTCGCGCTGGGCCTCCGCCTATGCGAAAACTGCTGCCTACACTTATAATCCGCCGTTCTTCCTGAAGATCAGCTCGGCGGTCCAGCTGCTTGTCTCGCTCATAGGCACGATCGCGCTCTACACGCTCGCGGTACAGAACGGAAACATCACGCCCTCCGACTATCTGGGCTTCAACACGGCCTTCGGCATGCTGATGGGCGCCTTCTCCTCTCTGGCCGCCGTCGCTGTCTCCGTGGCGCAGATCAATCCGATCCTTGAGATGGCCGAACCGATTCTGAAGGAGGTGCCGGAAGCCGCAGAGAACAAGACCGTGCTCAGCAGCATCACGGGAAATATCGAGCTGAGCCACGTCTCCTTCCGCTACAATGAGAATATGCCCTATGTGATCAACGACCTGAGCCTCAAGATCCGCGCGGGCGAGTACGTCGCCATCGTGGGACGCACCGGCTGCGGCAAGAGCACGCTCGTGCGCCTCCTCCTCGGCTTTGAGACGCCGGAGAAGGGCTCGATCTACTACGACAACAAGGACATGAAGAAGTTCGACCTCAGGTCCCTGCGCAGAAAGATCGGCGTCGTGATGCAGAACGGCAGTCTCTTCCAGGGCAATATCTACTCCAACATCGTCATCTCCGCGCCGCACCTCTCCATGAAGGACGCCTGGGAAGCGGCGGAGACCGCGGGCATCGCAGCTGACATCAAGATGATGCCCATGGGCATGTCCACCGTGATCTCGGAGGGACAGGGCGGCATATCCGGCGGACAGAAGCAGCGCCTTATGATCGCGCGCGCCATCGCGCCGAAGCCGAAGCTCCTCATCTTCGACGAGGCCACCAGCGCCCTGGACAACCGCACGCAGAAAAGAGTCTCCGAGGCGCTCGACGCGCTGAACTGCACCCGCATCGTGATCGCCCACCGCCTCTCCACGATCCGCAACTGCGACCGGATCCTGGTCCTTAGCGACGGCAATATCATCGAAGACGGCACCTACGACGAACTCATCGAAAAGGGCGGATACTTCGCGGAACTCGTGGAGCGGCAGCGCCTCGATCTGAGTGCCGCGCCTGCGAATGACGGTGCGGCGCCTGCAGACAATGATCCCGCACCGGAGGATGACGGTGCGGCGCCTGCAGACAATGATCCCACACCGGAGGATGACGGTGCGGCGCCTGCAGATACTGTGCGTTAAGTGTGACAAAACGGATGATATGCTCTACGCGTAACAAAAAGCAAAAGCAAATGTTACAGATGCGTTCCACAAAAAAGATAATCACAGCCGCATAAGACGGCAGGAGGAAAGAACAATGACAGATATCAATAAGATCAATGATGAGTCCCTTGACAACGTAAGCGGCGGTGTAAAAAGAGTCGTCGATACAGGCACAAGCCAGAACGCAGCCGTAAGAGATGGCGCGGGCAAGAAATACGAGCAGATCGGATCTCTGAAGAACGGCACGGTCGTCAATGCAACCGGAAAATTCAAAGAGGCTGACGGCCGCAACTGGGCACAGATCGATTATCCGTTCGACGGATGGATCGCAGCCAGCATTCTCGGTTATGATCGGTAAAGAGCTTACCGGCTTCATACACACATAATACTTTCGCTCACAGGAAGAGCAGATCAAAGAGGAGGCAAAAA
>DEFE01000019.1:37059-69298 GCA_002350625.1 Lachnospiraceae bacterium UBA2860 | reverse complement strand
TTTCGACGGGGGTTTTGAAGTCGGGGAAGCCATCCGCGGTCCGGACCGCGTTAAGAACCGGAACTTATAAATTTAACTGACAACACTAAAGTTGCAGTAGCGGCTTAATTGCTGCTCGTCGGCCCGGTTGCACCCGCGCTTCCGGTTCCCGGCGTCATGATCGCGGGAAACGACACAGGCAAAGCTTTGAGCCTGCGGGCGTAATATGAAGCTACCTTATCCGTGAGGCCGCCGCCTGCCGCATGGCATAGGGGAATTCAAACAGACGGCTGTGATGGGAGATGCCCCGGGGGATGAGCTTTCGGACGCGGGTTCGATTCCCGCCAGGTCCACTGCCGGAACTGAAGATCTATGATCAGACAGTTCCGGCTTTTTTGTGCTTATCTTGTGTACTGACCTCAAAAAAACGGCATATGTTGTAATTTGTGCGCGGAAAAACATATAAAACCACGGGGTAACTGGCAATAACGACAAAGCAGACCGGCAAATATGGGAAGAACTCAAGTGGAAATGACGATTTTGATATCTTCATGTTGTGCGATCACTTCGCGAATGCTATTATATAGACGTTTAGGCTTACATATTTATATAATACATTCGGCGCACACCTGATCAAGGAGACGGCGCGCATACAATTTGGCAGGGATATGATCGATTTTCACACACATGTATTGCCGGGGATCGACGACGGCAGCCGGAATATCGGTATGACCGAAGCGATGCTCCGCGAGGAGAGTGCACAGGGAACCGGGATTGTCGTTGCTACTCCGCATTTTTATGCGAACAGTATGTCGGTGCAGAAGTTCCTCGACAAAAGGCAGGCAGCTTTTGAGGAGACCGAACGCCTGAGGGAGACACTTCCCGAGGGAAGCCTGCCGCAGCTCATGACCGGGGCTGAAGTCTATTACTTCGAGGGCATGGGAGACGCGGAGATGCTGCCGCGCCTGACCATCGAAGGCACGGATACCATACTCGTCGAGATGCCTTTCGCGCAGTGGACGAAGGAAGTCTGCCGCGACATCGAGCACATCATCCGCAAGCAGAAGCTGCGCGTCGTGCTCGCACACGTCGAGCGCTATGACGAATTCCAGAAGGACAGAAGCGCATGGGATGAGGTTTTCTCCCTGCCGCTGATTCCGCAGATCAATACGGGAAGCTTTATCAAGAAGAAGACAGGGCTTTTCCGAACAGATAAAAAACGCAAGTTTGCGATGCAGTTTCTGAAGACGCATCCGGACATGATCCTCGGCAGCGACTGCCACAATATGGAGGGACGCCGTCCCAACCTGAAGGCCGGCCGTGAGGAAATCGCTGCAGCCTTCGGTGACGAGGCGCTTGAACGGATTGACAGGACAACCCGGGAGGTACTGGGGCTTTGAAATTAAAAAAGAAGATTCTGGCACTTGTGATGACAGCAGCCGTGACGGCAGGTATGATGCCCGCCGCGTTTGTGTGCGCTGACGAGGTTGATGACGAAGGACTCATCGAAATCGAATATGATGAGGATGACGACGAGGGACTCATCGACGTCAACTATGACGAGGATATATATGAGGACGAGGACCTCGACGAGACGGAAGATATAGAGGACTTTGACTGGGCAAATGCCGACAGCTTCACGATCGGGGACAACGAGTACGTCTTTGACCACCGCATTGAGACCTATCTCTTTATCGGCACGGATGACAGTGGCAACGAGTACGATGTCGACGCCTTGATTTCAAATATGAACAGTGAAGTCGACATGGACCGCGGCGAGTACAAGGGCCGCATGGCTGACTTCCTGACGCTGCTGGTCATTGACCACACGGACGACTCTTTCGGATTCCTGCAGCTTGACCGGAACATGAAGGTCCGCGTGGATATCCTGGACAGCAACGGCGAATTCCAGGGAGCCGAGGATATGCTCCTGTGCGTCTCGCATTATTGGGGCCGCTCTCCGGAGCAGAGCAGTGAGAACACGGTGGAAACGGTTCGCCTTGCACTCGGTGATTTTGAGGTGATAAACGGCTATTACACGCTCCACATGGACGATGTCGGCAGCCTGGCCGATCTTGTGGGCGGCGTCGATGTCAAGATTGAAGACGACATGACAAATGTCGACCCCTCCTTCATAAAGGGAGAGACCGTGACCCTTGACAGTGCGACGGCAGAGAAGTTTGTGCGGGCGCGCATGCAGGTTGGCGACGGCACGAACGAAGGACGCATGCGCAGACAGCGCGCTTATATGCATAGCTTCTATGATAAGGCGATGGCGCGCATAAACAGCGATTACAATTTCATCGACGAACTCTACGGCCAGATGAAGGACGTGGCCGTGACGGATATCTCCGGCAACGACGTGGGACGTATCGCCGAAGCTGTCAGAAAGGGCAAAAACAAAGGCATTCTCCGCTTTGATGGAAAGACGGTGATCGAGGTATCGCCGGGCGATAACATGGAGCATGAGACCTTCTATCCGGACGAGACGTCCATGGTGAACGTGCTCGCAACGCTGTTCTCGGCAAAGAAGCTCGATGAATACGGTGATATCGATCCGAACTGGACACCGGATCCGGTAGCAGCAGAGTAAGAGACAGCTTCAATGAAGACTAACAGACATTACTATTCAGAGAGGAAAACGGATAACCCATGAGTCAGCAGATCAACCAGACCAATACAGATAATCAGGAGATTGAGATCGACCTTCTGGATCTGCTTGGTTTTTATATGAGCAAGCTGCCGTACCTGATCCTGGCGCTTGTGATCGGGGCTGCGTGCGCAGGCATCTTCACGAAGACCATGATCCCGAACAAGTACACGGCAACCTCCAGGATGTATATGGTGTCGGCGTCGAGCGATTCGGTCGTCAATCTTTCGGACCTGAACCTCGGCACATCGATTTCCTCGGACTATGTAGAGCTCATGATGAGCCGGCCGGTCATCGAGGGCGTGATCAGGAAGTTGGGGCTCGATTTCACTTATGAACAGCTCAGCAGCATGATCTCGCTGTCTGTGGTCAATAACACGCGTATCGTCAAGATTGCAGCCACCACGCTCGATCCGCAGCTGTCGATGGACATCGCCAATCAGCTCGCGCGGACCGCGCGGCAGCAGCTGCCGAGAGTCATGGAGGCGCCTACGCCGAGTATCGCTGAAGAGGCCGTGCTCCCGACGAAGAAGAGTTCTCCGTCCCTGACAAGGAATGCATTAATCGGCGGACTTCTGGCGCTCGTCGTCGTGCTGGCCATCCTCACGATCATCTACATGATGGATGACACGCTGAAGACGTCCGAGGATGTGGAGAAGATGTTTGGCGTCATGCCTCTCTCGGTCATTCCGGAAGGCGATATTGCCGGGCTTAAGAAGGATTCGGATTCCGTCAGACGCCGCAGACACAGAAAGAAAAAGAAGAGCAAGAAGAGTTCAGCGGGGAGTGTGGCAACATGAATACTAAAGCAATCATAGGCGTGCAGCCGGAACTTCCTTATTCAATAGAAGAGGCAGTCAACCGCCTCCGCATCAACGTCAGTTTCTTCGGAACGGATGTCCGCAAAATTCTGATTGTCAGCTCGGAGCCGAACGAAGGAAAAAGCTTCGTGGCGATGAGCCTGTGGAAACAGATGGCGCTCGCCGGAGAAAAGAGCATCCTGATTGACGCGGATATGCGTAAATCCGTGATGGTTGAGAATTACAAGATCTCGCGGGAAGACGGCAAGGAGCTCTGGGGCCTTTCGCATTATCTCTCGGACAACAAGAAGCTTGTGGACTGCATTCTGAGCACGGATATCCCGGACGGGGACCTTCTGCCGAATGTCAATAACATCATCAATCCATCCATGCTTCTTGAGAGCGAGCGCTTCAGCAATCTGCTTGATTCTCTTGCCAAGGAATACCGTTACGTCTTTCTGGATGTCCCGCCGCTCGGTCTGGTATCGGACGCGGAGCGAATCGGCCATATCTGTGACGGCGCGATCCTGACGGTAAGAAGCGGCGTGACGCCGAAGGCGATTATCCGCAGTTCGGTGGCACAGCTTGAAAGAGCCGGCTGTCCGCTGCTTGGCGTTGTCCTCAACAGGGCCGGTGCCGGCGGTGGAAAGTACTATGGCAAATACTACGGGAAGTACTATGGGAAGTATTACGGAAAGTACTATTCCGAGGAATACTACAAAAAGACGTGACAATCCGTGACGCTCAAGTCCGAGACAGAAGGCAACTATTTTTCACATTTTGTTGGACATTGTGATGTCATTGGTGTACAATGCAATTTGGATTGTGATAACAATATTTCGGAATCACAGTTTCAAGCGGGTGATTATGGGCTTAACTCCCCATTTCACTATAGATTATGTACCAGGGAAGGGGGTGTGAATGAGAAATGGGCATCAAAAAAGTTTTAGCTATGGTGCTGACAGCAACAGTCCTCTTCGGATCTGTCTCCGTCAGCGCGGCAACAAGCAGCCAGAGCTCTTATAATCCTGCAACAGGCATGGACGAGAAGAACACACAGATGCATGATAATGCTGAGGTGACTTCCAAGATCAATGCTGCAGGGACAGAGGCAGAAGTCGTTAACGCTTCCCGTACGGCGAAGACTACCGGCAACGTGGTCCTCGATGAGGCTCTTGGCCCGAAGGGCGCGGTCCCGATCACAGCTGTTAAGGCTGGTGCTTTCAAGCCGGAAAGCGGCAAGAAGGCAGTGACGGTCATCGTCGTCAAGTCGAAGAAGCAGGTTAAGTTCGCAGCTAACGCTCTGAAGGACTCCAAGGTCAAGAAGATCGTTGTTAAGAACTCCAAGTCTGTCAAGCTTGCCAAGAACGCTCTTAAGGGCGGCCAGAAGAAGGTTAAGATCTACTTCTCTACGAAGAGTGCAGCGAAGAATTTCAAGTATTCTACGAAGTCCTTCAAGGGAGCAAAGGTCACCATCAGCGGCACAAAGGCAGCTAAGAAGACTGCGACCTACAAGAAGCTTAAGAAGAACGCGAAGAAGCTCGGCATCAAAGTCCTGTAATTTGCGTCTTCTGGATTTGCACCTCAGATGGAGGCGGGGGGATAACCCCCAACTTCATCTCCGGTGCAAATTTTTTTTGCCCTTTTTGCCGGTTTGTTTTGCCCCTTCACATATTCAACAAACATGCGGAATATGATAAAATGCATAAATGGACTCGTACGGAGGAAAGATACATGGATAAACTGAAGATCCTGGTCGTGGATGACGAGAGCCGCATGAGGAAGCTTGTGAGGGACTTCCTTGAGAAGCAGGACTATATGGTCATAGAAGCCGCAGACGGCGAGGAAGCGGTCGACATCTTCTTCAAGGAAAAGGATATCGCGCTCATTCTTCTTGACGTCATGATGCCGCGGATGGACGGCTGGCAGGTGCTCCGCGAGATCAGGCAGTACAGCAAGGTGCCCATCATCATGCTGACGGCGCGCGGAGACGAGCGGGACGAACTGCTGGGCTTCAATCTCGGCGTCGACGAATATATATCGAAGCCATTTTCGCCGAAGATTCTTGTGGCCCGGGTAGACGCCGTGCTGCGCCGCTCGGGGGCGGCCGCTTCCGAGGATGTGCTGGAAGCCGCCGGCATACGCATCGACAAGACGGCGCACCAGGTGACGATCGACGGGGAGCTCGTCGAGCTTTCCTTTAAGGAATTTGAACTCCTGTCTTACTTCGTGGAGAACAAGGGGATCGCGCTCTCCCGGGAGAAGATCCTGAACGCTGTCTGGAATTACGATTATTTCGGCGACGCGCGGACGATCGACACGCATGTAAAGAAGCTTCGCAGCAAGATGGGAGATAAGGGCAACCTGATCAAGACGATCTGGGGTATGGGCTACAAGTTCAGCGCGGACGGAGAATGATGGACACAGAGGGCAGGAAACGGACCTCCATGCGCGGGGAGCTGTCGGTGATCCTTGTCGGCGTCATGGTATGCGCGCTGCTTCTCATCGGCATCGTCACGTATTTCGGGCTGGAGCCGTTCTACAAACAGAATAAAATCCGCAAGCTGATCAGCACCTACAATAAGATCGACGCGCTCACGGAGGATTATGAGGACTTCTCCTCGGAGCTCTATGAGATCGCCGAGAAGGATAATATCCGCATCACCGTGACAGATGAGCTCTTCGAGTCCTTCGAGTCGACGGGACACGACGGGGAGCGGTATGTCATGCGTCTCTTCGGTTACTGGTCGGGGCTCTACAGGAATGTGATCGATGTGATGGTGCAGACGGACAACTACACCATTCAGCAGACGGAGGACCAGCAGGTCAACGTCAACTACCTGGAGATGTGGGGCAAGCTGTCGGACGGAGACTGGTTCCTGATCGCCACGCCGCTCGAAAGCATGACGCAGGCGGCGAGGCTGTCCATGGTCTTCTATGTGATTGTGGGACTTCTCGCGATCCTCGGCTGCGTCGTCGGCATCAGCGCCATCATGAAGCGGTACACAAGACCGATTGCGCTCCTCACGGAGCAGTCGAAGCGGATGGCGGACCTTGACTTCGACGCGCGCTATACGGGCGATGAGACCAATGAGATCGGCGAGCTCGGACACAGCATCAACAAGCTGTCCGACGAGCTTGAGCACACGATCTCGGAGCTGAAAAGCGCCAATGTGGAGCTCATGCGGGACAACGAGCGGAAGACGAAGGTTGACGAGATGCGCAAGGAATTCCTCAACAACGTGTCCCATGAGCTGAAGACGCCGATCGCGCTCATTCAGGGATATGCGGAAGGCCTTAAGGACAACGTGGCGGAAGATGCGGAGAGCCGTGAGTTCTACTGCGATGTGATCATCGACGAGGCCGCCAAGATGAATACGATGGTGCGCAATCTCCTGACGCTCAATCAGCTTGAATTCGGCAACGATCAGACCGCCATGGACCGCTTTGATCTCGTCCAGCTTATAACCGGCGTGCTCGCCGGCATGAAGATCATGCTGGAGGAGGCCGGCGTCAAGGCGTCTTTTGACGCGCGTGAACCGGTCTACGTCTGGGGCGACGAGTTCCAGATCGAGGAGGTCGTGACGAATTATATGACAAATGCGATCCATCACGCCGGAGGTGAGAAAAGAATCGAGATCCGGCTTGACAGGATGGGCAATAACGTGCGGACGACCGTCTTCAATACCGGGGCGCCGATCCCGGAGGAGGACATTTCGCACGTCTTCGAGAAATTCTATAAGGTGGATAAGGCGCGGACGCGCGAGTACGGCGGTTCCGGGATCGGGCTGTCGATCGTGAAGGCAATCATGGAGGCGCATCATCAGGTCTGCGGCGTCAGGAACTATGAGAACGGCGTGGCCTTCTGGTTCACGCTGGAACACTGCGGCGACGCGTGACTGCGCGCTCTTAAAAGGAGGAAATACGAAAATGGCGTCGATCGGGACAAATGCCGAAGGAAAGAAGCAGGCTGTCAATCCCTACCTTCCCTCCTGGGAATATATCCCCGACGGGGAGCCCTATGTGTTCGACGGGCGGGTCTATGTCTACGGTTCCCACGACGCTTACGACGGCGAGACCTTCTGCGTGCGCGACTACGTCACCTGGTCCGCCCCTGTGGACGATCTCGGCAATTGGCGGTACGAAGGCGTCATTTATAAGAAGACGGAGGACCCGCTTAACAGAGACGGGGCCATGTGCCTGTACGCGCCTGACTTGACGCGGGGACCGGACGGGCGGTATTATCTCTACTATGTGCTCGACAGAGTGAGCGTCGTGTCGGTGGCGGTCAGCGACTCGCCGGCCGGCCCTTTCCGTTTTCTCGGTTATGTGCATGATGAAAAGGGCGGCGTGCTCGGGGAGAGAGCGGGCGACGAGCCGCAGTTTGATCCCGGCGTGCTGACGGAAGGAGACGTGACGTATATGTACACGGGCTTCTGCCCGAAGGGGGACCGCTCAAGGCACGGCGCCATGCTGACGGTGCTCATGCCGGATATGCTCACGATCAAAGAGGAGCCGGTGATCATCGCCCCGGGCATGGAGTACAGCGCGGGAACGCCTTATGAGGGACACGCCTATTTTGAGGCGGCCTCGATCCGGAAGCGTGAGAATCTCTATTATTTCATCTATTCTTCCGAGGTCATGCATGAGCTCTGCTACGCCACGGCCGACAATCCGCGCGGGCCATTCACCTATGGCGGCGTGATCGTCAGCAACTGTGATATCGGCATCGGTACCTATAAGGATGCGGCGCTGCCTTCCGCTTACGGATCAAACAACCACGGCAGCATGATCGAAATAGGGGACAGGTGGTATATCTTTTACCACAGGCACACCAACGGCACCTGGTTTTCAAGGCAGGGCTGCGCGGAACCGATTTCTTTCCGGGAAGACGGGAGCATCCTGCAGGCGGAGATTACCTCTTCCGGCATGAACGGCGGACCGCTGTCCGACCGGGGAGAATATCCCGCTTATATAGCCTGCCATCTGTATACGCCGGCCCGCTCGGTCTACGTCGAATATGACGCGCCGAAGATCGCGCAGGGAAGCGAGGAGGGCGGAGAGCCTTATTCCTTTATCCGGAGAATCACCGACGGGACGACAATCGGCTTCAAGTACTTTGACGCAAAAGGCGTCACAGGCCTGCGCATCCGGACGCGCGCCTACGCAGACGGTTTCTTTGAGATCAGGAGATCGCCGGACGGCGAGGTGCTTGGCCGGATCGGCATGAAGAACAGCAACATCTGGACGGCCGGAGAGTGCCATTTCGAAAATGGCGCGTGGCCGGACGGCAAGTGCGCGCTCTTCCTGACCTTCTGCGGCAGCGGGGCCGCCTCGCTCGTATCGTTTGAGTTTTTACATGACTGACAGGAGATATGTATGGTCGCCATTATCGACTATGATGCCGGAAATATAAAGAGTGTGGAGAAGGCCATTGAGAAGCTCGGCCGCGAAGCTGTGATCACGCGCGATCCGGACGCGATCGTTTCCGCGGATCACGTGGTCCTGCCCGGCGTCGGCAATTTCGGGGACGCGATGCAGAATCTTACGAGATACGGCATGGATGCGGTCATCCGGGACCTGGTCCGGTTCAGGAAGCCGCTCCTCGGCATCTGCGTGGGCATGCAGCTGCTCTTTGAGGGCAGCGAGGAGAGCCCGGATGTGCCTGGACTCGGTATCCTCAAAGGAAGATGCCGCCGCTTCCCGGAGAAGGAAGGCTTCAAGATTCCGCAGATCGGCTGGAACGCGCTGCATCCCTTAAACGGAGGAGATCTGTTTTTCGGGATTCCGGGAGGCACTTATGTCTATTTCGTGCATTCCTATTACTGTGAGGCGGATCAGCCGGAGGAGGTGCGCGCGGTCGCGGAATACACGAAGATCTTCCACGCGTCCGTGCAGAGAGGACCGCTTGTTGCCACGCAGTTTCACCCGGAGAAATCCGGAGACGCGGGACTGCGCATCTTAAAGAATTTCCTGGAAATGGAGAGCTGAGTATGCTGACAAAGCGCATTATTCCCTGCCTCGATGTCAGCGGGGGCCGCGTCGTGAAGGGCGTCAATTTCGTCAATCTGGCCGACGCGGGCGACCCCGTGGAGATCGCGAAAGCATATAATGAGGAAGGCGCGGATGAACTTGTTTTCCTCGACATCACCGCGACTTCGGACGGGAGAGACACGGTTGCCGACATGGTGCGGCGCGTCGCAGAACAGGTTTTTATCCCCTTCACCGTCGGCGGCGGGATCCGCACGATCGATGACATGCGGGCCATACTCCGCGAAGGCGCGGACAAGATCTCCGTCAATTCCGCTGCCGTGAAAAACCCGCAGCTGATCCATGACGGAGCCATGAAGTTCGGCAGCCAGTGCGTCGTCGTCGCGATCGACGCCAGGCACCGCCCGGACGGAGACGGCTGGACGGTCTACGTGCGCGGGGGGCGTGACGACACGGGAATCGATGCGGTCGAGTGGGCTGAGAAAGCCGTGTCGCTCGGGGCGGGAGAGATCCTGCTCACCTCGATGGACGCCGACGGGACGAAGGCCGGCTATGACCTGAAACTCACACGCGCCATTTCCGATGCCGTCGGCGTACCGGTGATAGCCTCCGGGGGCGCGGGAAAGAAAGAAGATTTCTACACCGCCCTGACGGAGGGCGGCGCGGACGCTGCGCTGGCCGCTTCGCTGTTTCATTACAAAGAGCTGACGATCGGGTCGGTGAAAGAATATCTCAGCAGTCGGGGAGTCCCTGTGAGGAGGCAGATTTGAACGCAGGAAAAGGCAAAATTATAAGGACGATGCTCATCGCGGCAGTCCTCCTTATCGTCACCGCTTATCCGGTACAGGCGGCGTATAAGAAAAGAACCAGCAAGTGCAGCTGGGTTTTTGTCGGGGATTCTTATATCACTCATCGAAAGTCCGGCGGCGTCGTGGATTTTTTAGTGAAGAAAATGGGCCTTTCGCCGGAAAACTACAGGAATATCAGCTATTCGGGCTACGGGTATGTCGGTAAGAAGGTCGACGGCACTAAATCCATCATGCCGGCGTTTGCGGGGATCCGCCAGGATATTCATATCAGGAAAGTGCTCATCATGCTCGGCCCGTGGAATGACTGTACCGTGCCGAAAAGCCAGCTGAAGGCTGCCATGAACCGCTTTTTTGACAGGCTTGAGGATATCTATCCGAATGCGAATTTTTATTACGCCATTCCGCACTGGCACGCCAACTGGGTTCTCTCGGACCCGGCTTCCGAAAGTGAAGCGGTAGCCTATCAGGATATTGTAATGAAGCGCATTCCCTGGTATAAATCCGTCTGTAAAGCCCACGGGATCAAGTTCCTTACGGATGTCACGAATGTGCTTCGCAGACCGAATAACGAGAAATACTTCAGTGATGACGGACATCATCCCAGCTATGCGGGGCGAAAGCGCATTGCAAAGCGTCTGGCGAAGGCACTGAAGGCGGCGGGTGCTTACTGAAGCACCCTTTTTGTGATTGTATGCGGGGATAGGAAAATGGCGATCAAAGGAGCGTGGGCGGAAGCATTAAAGGGAGAGTTTTCGAAGCCTTATTATGCTGAACTGTACAAGACCGTTCTTCAGGAATACCGGACGCGCGAGGTTTTTCCGCCGAGCACGGACATCTTCAATGCGTTTCAGTTCACGCCGCTTGAAGAGGTCAAAGCCGTGATCCTCGGCCAGGACCCCTACCACGAGAGAGGACAGGCCAACGGTCTGTGCTTTTCCGTGAAACCGGGCGTCCGCATCCCGCCTTCTCTCGTCAACATCTATCAGGAAATGCGGGACGATCTCGGCTGTGATCCCCCGGAAAACGGGGACCTCACACACTGGGCGAGACAGGGCGTTCTGCTTCTCAACACTGTTCTTACCGTCCGCGCGCATGAGGCCAATTCCCACAAGGGGATCGGCTGGGAGACCTTTACCGACGCGGCGATCCGGGTTCTTGCGGAGCTCGACAGGCCGCTGGTCTTCATTCTCTGGGGCTCTCAGGCGCGCAGGAAGAAGGAGATGATTACGAACCCGAAGCATCTGATCATAGAGTCGGCGCACCCGTCGCCTCTGTCGGCGTATAACGGTTTTTTCGGGAGCCGGCCATTTTCAAGATGCAACGACTATCTTGTCTCCTGCGGCATCGCACCGATCCGCTGGGAGAAATAATTGCAAACCGGGCAGGCGTGGCCCTGCCGGGAGAAATAAACGAAAGCCGGACACGGGAGAATCCGCCGGCGAGAAGGGAAAAAACTAAGCAGACATGGCAGAGACAAAAGGAAAAGTCGTTAAGCAGGCGGCATTTCTGATGACCGCACAGATGATATCGAGCGTGATCGGGCTGCTCTACCGGAGCCCGCTGCACTCGCTGATGGGCGATCTCGGAGACGGATACTATCAGTTCGCGTACGAGTGGTACACGATCATATTGCTGATCGCTTCCTACAGTATCCCCAGCGCCGTCTCCAAGGTGATGGCGGAACGCCTCGCCGTCCATGCGTATAAAAACGCACAGAAGGTTTTCAAGGCGGCTCTTTTCTATGTGGCAGTGGCCGGCGCCATCGGCGCGCTGGTGGCCCTCGTCGGCGCCCCGCTCATCCTCGTCAGGCAGCCCGAGGCGGTCCTGGCGCTGCGCGTTCTGTCTCCGACGATCTTCCTGTCCGGTTTCCTCGGCGTTCTGCGCGGGTATTTCCAGGCCCACAACACGATGAAGCAGACCGCCATCTCACAGGTCGCGGAACAGATCTTAAATGCTGTCTTCTCCGTCCTCATGGCTTATCTGCTCACGCGCCCCTACACGGCGGACGAGCTCCTTCAGGGAAAGTTCGGCGCTGCGGGCGGAACGATCGGCACGGGCGCAGGCGTCGTCACGGGCCTCATCATCATGCTGCTCGCCTACTCTGTGAGCCGCGGCACGATCAAGAAGCAGCTGGCAAGGGACAAGAGCACGACGGAGGAGAGCTATAAAGACGTCTTCCGCGACATTCTCCTCATGTGCACGCCGATCATCCTCGCAACCTTCGTCTACAACATGGCGACGGTTGTCGACCAGGTGATCTTCACCAATCTGATGCATACGCATCAGTATTCCGCGAATCTCATCAGCAAGCTCTACGGCCTCTTCAGCTACAGGGCGCGCCCGATCATCAACATCCCGATCGCGCTCGCATCGGCCACTTCGACGGCGCTGATCCCCGCGGTCGCGACATCTCTCGCGGCAAAGGACAAGGACGGGGCCGTCATGAAAATCAACGAGTGCATAAGACTCACGGCCTTTATCGCCATCCCGTCCGCGGTCGGCATAGCGATTCTGTCCTACCCGGTGATGTTCGCCCTCTATCCGAGCGGCGCGGTCGCCGGCGCGGCGGAGCTGCTTTCCTGGAGCGCCGTCTCCGTCATCTTCTACAGTCTCTCCACCGTGATGAACGGCGTGCTGCAGGGGAGCGGCCATCCATCGATCCCGGTCAGGAACGCGGCGATCGCACTCGCCGTCAACGCCATTGTGGCGGCCGTCATGGTCGGCCCGCTGAATCTCCACATCTACGGCATCGTATTCGCGATGGTGCTGTATTCCTTTGTCGTGCTGATCCTCAATATGCTGGCGATCCGCAAGCATATCGGCTACCTGCCTGATTTTCGCGCACTTCTCATCCCTGTCAAGGCGGCGCTTGTGATGGGGGCGGTCGTCGCCGTGATCTACTGGGTGCCGACGCTCCTCATTCCTTCGGTCTTTGAGCGCTACATCGGCAGCGCGCTGCTTCTTGTGCTCGCCGTGCTCGCCGGCATCGCGACATACTTTGCGATCTACGGGAGAATCACGGATCTGACGGACGAGGAGATCCGCCGCCTTCCGATGGGCACGAAGATTCTTTCTCTTATGCGGAAGCTGCATGTCCGGTGATTTAAGGAGGCCTGATGGCGGTACAGCGCAATTATCAAAAGGAAATGGAACAGATGATTTCCGCGTATGCAAAAGAGGGACGCACGCCGCGTCTCTTTCTGCACGCCTGCTGCGCGCCCTGCAGCTCCTACGTGCTGGAATATCTGTCCGCACATTGCTTCATCACGGTTTTCTACTATAATCCGAACATCACGGACAGAGAGGAATACGCGCTCCGCGTATCGGAGCTCAGACGGCTCATCCGGGAAATGCCGCTTGCAAACCCCGTCACGCTCCTTGAAGGCAGCTATGAGCCGGAACGCTTCTTAGAAGCGGCCGCGGGACTGGAAAACTGTCCCGAAGGCGGGGAGCGGTGCAGGAAATGCTTCTCCCTGCGCCTTCAGGAGACGGCCCGTGCCGCTTCCTCAAGCGGCGGGACCTATGACTTCATGACGACGACGCTCACGATTTCACCGCTGAAAAATGCAGCGATTCTCAACGCGATCGGAGAAGAAGCCGCGGCTTCTTACGGACTCCGCTGGCTCCCCAGTGACTTTAAGAAGAAGGGCGGCTACCAGCGCTCCATCGAGCTTTCGCGCATCTACGGACTGTACCGGCAGAACTATTGCGGTTGTAAATTCAGCAGATTTGGGTTATTTTAGGAGATACATATAAAAAAGACAGCATTTTTGGGGAGGTAAACGATGGCACAGCTGTGGGGAGGCCGCTTTACGAAAGAGACGGACGCGCTCGTCTATGCGTTCAACGCGTCGCTGTCCTTTGACAGGAGGCTCTTCTTCGCCGATGTCGAGGGCTCGAAGGCCCATGTGAAGATGCTTACAAAGCAGGGCATCCTGACGGAAGAGGAAGGCGCGCAGATCCTTCAGGGCCTCGACGGCATAAAAAGAGACGTAGAAAATGGCTCGCTTGCGATCGAAGGCGGCTACGAGGACATCCACAGTTTTGTGGAGGCCGTACTCACCGAACGGATCGGGGAGGCCGGAAAGAAGCTTCATACCGGGCGGTCGAGAAACGACCAGGTGGCCACGGATATGCGCCTCTATATCCGGGGCGAGATCGATGAGACGGCGGCGCTTCTTGAGGAACTGCTTTGTGAGATCCTCGCGATCATGGAGGCGCATAAGAGCACCTATATGCCCGGGTTCACACACCTGCAGAAAGCGCAGCCGGTGACGGTCGCCCACCATTTCGGCGCCTATTTCTCGATGTTTAAGCGGGACAGAGAGCGGCTTAAGTCCGTCAGGGAGAGAATGAATGTCTGCCCGCTCGGCAGCGGCGCCCTCGCCGGCACGACCTATCCGCTCGACAGGGAGTATACGGCAGAGCTTCTCGGATTTGACGGCGCCTGCACGAATTCCATAGACGGCGTGTCCGACAGGGACTACGTGCTTGAATATCTGAACGCGCTCGCGATCACGATGATGCATCTGAGCCGGCTGTCGGAGGAGATCATCATCTGGAATACGAACGAGTACCGCTTTATTGAACTCGACGACACCTATGCGACCGGCAGCAGCATCATGCCGCAGAAGAAAAACCCGGACATCGCGGAGCTCATCCGCGGAAAGACCGGCAGAGTCTTCGGCGCCGCGCAGTCCCTGCTCGTCGTGATGAAAGGACTGCCGCTCGCCTACAACAAGGATATGCAGGAGGACAAGGAGCTCACCTTCGACGCGATCGATACGACGAAGGGATGCATCCGCCTCATGACAGGCATGCTGTCCTCGCTGACCTTCCGCGCACCCAGGATGGAGCAGTCGGCCGGCCAGGGCTTTGCCAACGCCACGGACGCGGCGGACTATCTCGTCGGGAAAGGCGTGCCCTTCCGCGACGCTCACGGCGTGATCGGAAAGCTGGTGCTCACCTGCATGGAGAAAGGCCTGTCGCTTGACGAGCTTCCGCTTGAGGATTACCGCGCGGTGTGTCCGGCTTTTGACGAGGACATCTACGAGGCGATCTCGCTTAAGGCCTGTGTGGAGCGAAGGAAGACAAAAGGCGCGCCCGGCGCGGTCGACGAGGAGATCGCGGCGGCCGGGGCATATCTCGGCAAATAAGAAATAAGTTCATATTGGAACAGAAGATATGAGGAGGAGAGAGACTATGAGTGAAAAATTGCGTGTGGGAATCTTAGGTGCAACCGGTATGGTGGGGCAGCGCTTCATCACGATCCTTGCGGATCATCCCTGGTTCGAGGTGAAATGCGTGGCGGCATCCGCCTCCAGCGCGGGCAAGACGTACGAGGAGTCCGTCGGCGCGCGGTGGAAGATGGACGTGCCGATGCCGGAAGGCGTCAAGAAGCTGATCGTCAAAAATGTCGCAGACGTCGAGGATGTGGCAAAGGACGTGGATTTTGTCTTTTCCGCCGTCAACATGACGAAGGAAGAGATCCGCGAGATCGAGGAAGCTTACGCGAAGACGGAGACACCTGTCGTCTCAAACAACAGCGCCCATCGCTGGACGCCGGACGTACCGATGGTGATCCCGGAGATCAACCCGGAGCATTTCGAGATCATTGAGGCGCAGAAGAAGCGTCTCGGCACGGAGAGAGGCTTCATCGCCGTGAAGCCGAACTGCTCGATCCAGTCCTATACCCCCGCGCTCGCGGCGTGGCGGGAATATGAGCCGACGGAAGTCATCGTCAGCACCTATCAGGCAATCTCCGGCGCCGGCAAGACCTTCCGCGACTGGCCGGAAATGATCGGCAACATTATTCCTTACATCGGCGGCGAGGAAGAGAAGTCCGAGAAAGAGCCGATGAAGGTGTTCGGACGTGTCGAAGGCGGCGAGATCGTCCCGCTTTCCGGCGACCTGCGCATCACTTCGCAGTGCATCCGCGTGCCCGTATTAAACGGCCACACCGCCACTGTTTTCATCAATTTCAAGAAGCAGCCGGAAAAAGAGGAGCTGATCGAGAAGCTGAGAAGCTTCTCCGGAGAGCCGCAGAAGCTGCATCTGCCGCACGCGCCGGAGCATTTCATCCAGTATCTTGAGGAAGACAACCGCCCGCAGGTAGCGCTGGACGTCGATTACGAGGGCGGCATGGGCGTATCGATCGGACGCCTGAGAAAGGACAGCATATTTGACTGGAAGTTCGTGGGGCTCAGCCACAATACGCTTCGCGGCGCCGCCGGCGGCGCGGTGGAGTGCGCGGAGATGCTGAAGGCCCTCGGCTATATCAAGGAGAAATAAGGAGAGCGGATTGGGTAAAGAGCTCTTTATCGCAGAAAAGCCTTCCGTAGCGCAGGAGTTTGCGGGGACGCTTAAGATCTCCGGCGGTCGCAGGGACGGCTATATCGAGACTGAAAACTATATCGTCACGTGGTGCTTCGGGCATCTCGTGACGATGAGTTATCCTGAGGTTTATGACCCGAAATACAAGAAGTGGAGTCTCGACACGCTGCCGTTTCTGCCGACGGAGTACCGCTATGAAATCATCGCTTCCTCCGCGAAGCAGTTTCAGACGGTGAGCAGCCTGCTCGCGAGAGAGGACGTGACGCGCATCTATGTGTGCACGGACTCGGGGCGGGAGGGAGAGTATATCTACCGCCTGGTTGAGATGATGGCCCCGGCAAGTGTGCGGAAGAAGGACCGGCGGCGGGTATGGATCGATTCCTTCACGGAGGAGGAGATTAAAAGAGGCATACGCGAGGCCAAACCGCTTGCCGCCTATGACGCTCTTTCCGACTCCGCGTATCTGCGCGCAAAAGAAGATTATCTGATGGGCATCAACTTCTCCCGCGTCCTGACACTGAAATACGGGGGCGGCATCGCGGATTTCCGCGGTGACAAGTGGTCGGCCGTCGCGGTCGGACGCGTCATGACCTGCGTACTCGGCATGGTCGTGCGCCGCGAGAGGGAAATCCGCGCCTTCGTGAAGGAACCGTTTTACCGTGTCACCGGTTCGTTTTCCGGCATAGAAGCCGAGTGGCGCGCCGTTACGGGAAGCGCTTATTTCGGGTCGCCGAAGCTCTACAGGGACAACGGATTCCGCGCAAGGGAAGACGCGGAGGCGCTGATTGCTTCTCTTCTTAAATGCGGGCCGGAGAGCCTTAAGGCAGACGGACAGGGAAACTATCCGGCACGCCTATCACCCGGCGGCGACGCGGCCGGGGAGAGCCTGCTTGCGGACGTCGCTTCCGTCACAAGAAAAACGGAGAAAAAGAATCCTCCGCTCCTCTACAATCTGGCCGAGCTGCAGAACGACTGCTCGCGCATGTTCCGGATCTCTCCGGACCAGACGCTGAAAATCGCCCAGGAGCTCTACGAGAAAAAACTGACGACTTACCCGCGCACCGACGCGCGCGTGCTCTCGTCCGCTGTCGCCAAAGAGATCGGCAAAAACCTGCGCGGCCTTCAGAAGGTTCATGCCGTCTCTGCCTATGCGGATGAAGTCCTCGCCGGCGACGCCTGGAAGAAGATCGGCCGCAGCCGCTACACGAACGACAAGGCGATTACGGATCACTACGCGATCATCCCGACAGGATCGGGGCAGGGCGCCCTCGGATCGCTCAGCGATCTGGCCGCGCGCGTCTACGAGCAGATCTGCCGCCGCTTTCTGGCAGTCTTTTATCCGCCGGCCGTCTATGAGAAGACTTCGGCTGAATTCGTGATCGGCACAGAGCACTTTTTCGCGAATGCGCGCGTGCTCCGGGATGAGGGCTATCTCAAGGTTCTCGGAGGAGGAAAACGATCGGAAAACGCCGGCGCAAAGGAAGCTTCGGACGGGACGGAAAACGGCGGGGATGAGGCAAAAGATCTGTCCGGGGAGGACAGCGCACCTGCCGGAGAGGCGGCGCTTGCGCGCCTCAAAGCGCTCAAGAAGGGCCAGAAGATCGCAGCGGACAGCTTCCGCATCCGCGAGGGAGAGACGAAGCCGCCGTCCAGATACAATTCCGGTTCGCTCATTCTCGCCATGGAGAATGCGGGCCAGCTGATTGAGGACGAAGAGCTGCGCGAACAGATCCGCGGATCGGGCATCGGGACGAGCGCCACGCGGGCCGAGATCCTCTCAAAGCTCATCCGGATCGGTTACTTAAGTCTCAATAAAAAGACGCAGATCATCACGCCTGAGCTTCTCGGGGAAATGGTATACGACGTGGTTGACCATTCGATCCGGCCGCTGCTGAGCGCCGAGCTGACGGCGAGCTGGGAGAAAGGACTTACCGGCGTGGCGGACGGCAGCATTTCCAGAGAAGAATACATGGAGAAGCTGGAAGGCTTTGTCGCGAGGCGCACGAACGCCGTGAAGGGCATCGGCAGTACCGCCGGCATGCGGCGTTTTTACGAGGAGGCGGCGAAATATTACCGGAAGGCCGCAAAGCCGGCGGGCAGCCGGCAAAGCCGCACCGGCACGCGTTCCGGCAGATCAAAAAAAAGCGCGGCGCGCTCTTAATACGGCGTGCCTTTTAGAACACAGAATGATTATGATGAGGAGGTATGAGAGATGGCACAGAAGGAACAGATTAAAATTGCAGAGCTGTTTACACTGAGCGAGACGATCGCGAAGGAGTATCTGGAGGGATTCACCTATCCGTGGGAAGCGCTCGCGGGGATCCACGATCTGATTCTCGAGCTCGGGGCAAAGCTTCCGGCCGAGCTCTACGATCATCCGTCAGAGGATGTCTGGATCGCCAAATCGGCGAAGGTGTTTGACTCCGCGCACATCGGCGGCGCCTGCATCATCGGCGAGAACACGGAAGTGAGGCAGTGCGCATTTATCCGCGGCGACGCGCTCGTCGGCAACAACTGCGTCATCGGAAACTCCGCGGAGCTGAAGAACGTCATCATTTTCAACAACTGTGAGGTCCCGCATTACAATTACGTCGGCGACTCGATCCTCGGCTTCCACGCGCATATGGGCGCAGGCTCCATCACTTCGAATGTCAAGGCGGACCGCATGAACATCGTCGTGAAGGGCGAACAGGAATATGTCACCGGCCGCCGGAAGATCGGCGCGATCCTCGGCGACTGGGTCGAGGTCGGCTGCAACGCGGTATTAAATCCCGGGACCGTCGTCGGGCAGCGCTCACAGATCTATCCGACGACCTGCGTGCGCGGCGTCATCAAGTCCGACACGATCGTGAAGAACACGGGAGAACAGATCGCCAAGCGGGAGAAGGCCTGAAGCGTCAGGCCGGGAACGCGGCGAGCATAAAAAGCCTTATGAAGTAGATCAGAAGGAGATGCGCGGGGTAGAACACGTAGAAGAAATACTTGTTCTGCCTTCCCCGCTTCCCGTTATAGAGCAGAAGCGGCGGGAACGCGAGCAGCACGTAAGGCCACTCCCAGCACATCGCCACCGCGCCGCCGGTCACGGCGAGCGGATGATGGAAGCGCAGGAGATAGAAGGTCAGGATCAGGATCAGCCCTTTGTAGTTGTAGTCCGTGTGCATGATATAGGACAGATACATGAGGGCGCCCACCGCTGCCGCCTGCAGAAATACCATGGGATAGGAGGCGCGCACGTGCTCTCCGATCCACTCAAAGGCCCAGAGCATGAGGACGCCGATGAGCAGCGTAAAGTAGACGTTCTGGTGGCTGCGGTAAATCCACTTCTGATAGAGCGCGATGTCGAAGGGAAACTCTGAGATCAGGGCAAAGATAAAGAGACGCAGCGCGTATTTCAGACGGCTCCTCGTGTACAGGAAGCCCTGTACGAGAAAGAAGCAGAAAATCGGAAATGCGATGCGGCCGATCCCGCGCAGGATGCGGTAGAACTGATAGATTGTGTAGAGCGAAGTGCCCTGCGAGACGGGACGCCTCGGGATGAGGTATCCGTAGTAGAGAATGCCTTTCGCGGCGTGGTCGATAAACATCGTCACGATGGCGATCATCTTGAGGGCCGCGCCGTCCAGTATCCGGTATTTTTCTGGGATATATATCGTTTCCATGGACATCATTCTAACGCATAAGATGCGAAATGAAAAGCATGAGTGCCGGCCTTCGGCCGGGGAAAGGAAGGTAGAAATGAAGAGAAAATGGCTAATTCTGGCAGCCGCCTGTACAGCGGCCGTTGCGGTTCTTGCAGGATGCACGGGCAAAAGCGCCGCGAAGGAAAGTACGGCGTCTGACGGTGATGACGGAGTGATCCCGATCAGCGACGGGTCGGAGCTCGACGATGTCGTACCTGCGCCCGAAGAGGGAGACGACGTCGATCAGGGACGCGAGGGACGCCCCGGCGACAGTTGGAACCAGGACGCGCCCGACACGAGAGCCGAGGAAGCGGAAGAGGATGAACAGACAGAAGAGACCGGGGAAGCGGAAGACGCTGCAGAAGAAGACGAGGACGCTGCGGAATTCGCCGTCACGGATGATACTGATCACGAGGCATCAAAGAAAGCGGACTGATCGATGAATTTTAGGGTACAGCTGCGAAATAAAAGAGCGCTATTGAGCCTTGCCGTGCTCGTATGCGCGGTGATGCTCGTCACCGGCTGCAGTGCGGGAAGCGGCTCAGGAGGGAAAAAAACGGAAGAGGCGGTTTATCTTGGCGTCGTCGGATACGGCGATGAAGACAAGAATATCGATAACAAGAATAAATTCACGTATCGTTTCTTTGTCGGCGGAAAAGAAGAAATCTACTCGATTGATAACGGGGAGAGAGAAGCTGACGGCGTCTACGCCTACCCGATCCAGAACGTGCTTGAAGAAGGCCGGATCTACGATCTCATCGTGGAGGACGGCTGCGTAAAGCGCGTCATTCCGCTTGACGACAACAACGAGTGGATCGTGGCGGGCGTCATCGAGGACAAGAACGCTGAGACCGGGACGATCGTGGTCAGCGGAAGAAGACTTACGGTGACGGAGGAGACGGGCGTCTACAGGATCACCTGCGCGGCCGGCGGCGCCTCTGCCGAGCCGGCTAAGGTTCAGGTCGGGGACAGCGCCCGGGTTGTCATCAACAGCAACGGGAAGGCCGCCAATCTCTATCTCATGCCGGTCACGCCGCCGTACACGCCGCCGGTCAGCGGAAAGCCCGGCGAAAGAACACTGCTCAATTACCTGAGAACAGCGATGATGCCGGTCGGCTCCTGCCTCTATGTCTATGGCGGCGGATGGAACTGGCAGAATACCAAAGCGGGAAGAACGGCTGTCACGATCGGCATGCCGTCGTCCTGGGCGGATTTCTTCGGGACGCAGACTGCAGACTATATCTTCAGGAAGCGGAATACGGAGGATCCGGACGATCCGCAGCACAGTTATTTCCCGTACCAGCACTACAACGAATACTATTACGCAGGCGCCGACTGCTCGGGCTACCTGGGCTGGGTGATCTACAATGTGCTGAATACCGAGAGCAGCCATGACGGGTATGTGCTGACTTCGACCGAGACCGCCAAGGACTATGCGGAGAAGTACTGGGGCACCTACACGCGCGACCTCGTAAAGCCGGCGAATCACGACACCTCCGCCTTCCTGCCCGGAGACATTGTCAGCATTAGCGGACACGTCTGGCTGTGCCTCGGCACCTGCGACGACGGAAGCATCCTGATCCTGCACAGCTCGCCTTCCGACAGCCGGACCGGCGGACACGGCGGCGGCGTGCAGCTGACGGCGCTCGGCGAGAGCGCGGAGTGCGAGGCCTACCGCCTTGCGGATCAGTATATGGCGCAATTTTGTCCCGAGTGGTATGCCCGTTACGAGGTGATGCTGAAAAACTACGCAAACTATGCCGACATGATGAGCGACATCAATGCCGGGAAGTTCAGCTGGGATGTCTCGGGCGCGGGCGTTATCACCGACCCGGACGGTCTCCGGGCCATGCGGCCGGGAGAGGTCTTAAGGATGATCATGCAGCCGGAAAACCCATGACAAAAGGAGAAATGCGAAATGCGCTTTATATACCCTGCAATCATAAAGGAGAAGGAAGACGGCACGTTTGAGGCGCGCTTCCCCGATCTTGCGATGTGCGAAGCCGCGGGAGAGACTATGATGGAGGTCGTGCGCAACGCCACGGCGGCGGCGCATGACTGGATCGAGCTCGAGATGTCCGAAGAAGAACCGGATTTCCCGCCTGCCACCGATGCGGCGGACCTTGTCCTCGGCGATAAAGAAACACTCACGGACATCCTCGTGATCTACCGCATGCACGAAGGATGGGATGAGTGAGACGGCGCGACGCAGAAAAAGATGCGTGAGATCTCTTTCACGGACGCGATGCAGAAAAAGATGCGTGAGATCTCTTTCACGGGCGCGATGAAGAAAAAGAGGAGACCAGGATGGAAATAGAGAGGAAATGGCTTGTGGACGGATGGCCGGACGCGGATCTTCAGCTGCTCAGCGAGCAGAAGATGCGCCAGGGGTATCTGGTCGTGGTGCCGACGGTACGGATCCGTGAGGAGACGGACACAGACGGCAGGACAGCGTATATCCTCTGTCTGAAATCCGGACGGGGAATCGCCAGAGAAGAGATCGAGATGGACCTTGCGGAGGACAAGTTCCGCGAGATCGAGCGTGTGATCGGAAAGCCGCTCATACCGAAGGTGCGCAGGAATTACGCGCTTCCCGGAGGACTCGTGCTCGAAGTCAACCACGTCGACGAAGGGCAGCCGACGGAATTCTGGTATGCGGAGATCGAATTCCCGAGTGTGGAGGAGGGCAGAGCCTATGTGCCGTCCGATCCCGCTCTCAGGGATTATCTGTGCCGCGACGTGACCGAAGAGGAAGGACAGAGCATGGGCAGCTACTGGATCAGGACACGGGAGAAACAGCAGTAAGCGTCACAGCCGGAGCGGCTTACACAAGGCCCCGGGAAGAGGCGACATCCCGGAACAGCTTCTTGAGATCCGCTTCGCGGAACGGCTTTGACAGATGTGAATCCATGCCGCTCTCAATCGAACGGTCAATATCTTCAGCGTATGCATTCGCCGTCATGGCGACGATGTATACGCTTTTTGCATCTTCCCGGTCAAGGGCGCGGATTTCGCGGGCTGCCGTGAGACCGTCCATGACCGGCATCATGATGTCCATGAGGATGATGCGGTAATAGCCGACCGGAGAGGTGGCGAAGATATCCAGCGCCTCCTTGCCGTTTTCGGCCGTGTCGACGATGAATCCGCTCCGTTCCGCCTGAATGCGGGCGATATCCCGGTTGATGTCATTGTCTTCCGCAAGAAGCAGATGCAGCTCTCCGTCAAAGGACGGCGCCGTGCTTCTCACCGGCATGAATTCTTCGGAGAGGGCGCTGTCCTTGGATCCGCGGCAGGGCATGACGATACTGATCGTGGCCGTAGTCCCTTCGCCGATCCGGCTCTTTATGTCGAGCCTGCCTTCCATCAGAGTTACGAGGCTCTTCGTGATGGAAAGACCGAGCCCCGTACCGGTGCGCGTCTCGCTTGTCGCTTCCTGTGCGAAGGGCTCGAAGGCATTCGCCAGGAATTCCTCCGACATGCCGATGCCGTTATCGCTGCTGATGATGGTGACCGTACACATATCGGTGCCGGTCATGCTGCGCCCGCTTATGGGAATCGTCGAGAACACAAAGTCGACGAGCCCGCCCTCGGGCGTATATTTGATGCTGTTGGACAGGATATTGATCGTGATCTGCATGAGGCGGCTGCGGTCCCCGCGGATCTGCTCGCAGAAATTATCTCCGGAGCGGATGGAAAAGCGGATGCGCTTGGCAGATGCGAGCGGTTCGATGATTGCCTCGACATTTTCGATGAAATGCTGGGTGCTGAACCAGGCGCTGCGCAGCTCGAGCTTTCCGCTCTCGAGCTTTGACATGTCTAGAATGTCATTGACAAGATTCGACAGGTGATCGGCCGATGCGGCCGACATCGTAAGAAGACGCGTCGTCTCCTCGTCGAAGCCGCCGGTGCCGATCAGAATATCGAGGGACCCCTTGATGCCGTTGAGCGGCGTGCGGATCTCGTGCGACATATTGGAGAGGAAGTCCTGCTTTGCGCGCGTTGCGATCTCAAGATCTTTGTTCTTTTCCTCAATCTCGCGCACGGCCTTTTTCTGCACGGCGACCAGCGCCCCGAGGAAACCGATGATGAGGGCTGAGGTGAGCAGCATGACAAAGATCAGAATGCGGCTGTTATAGAGCCACTCCCGGAAGGTGTAGCGATAATTTGAACCGTAGGTATGCATCGCGAGTGTGTCGTTCACAAGGTTCTCGTCGAGGGCGTTGATCGCGGCGTTCAGCACGTCCATGAGCATGCGGTTGGAGCGGAGCGTCGTGAAGCAGTAGTCGCGGCTCACGGTGTGTCCGAAATCCTCCTCGAGATGCTCAAAGTAAGGACTCTTCAGGTGGTAGGCGGCGACATAGGTATCGTTGAGGAACAGATCCGCTTTGCCGCTCTGCACGGCGCCGAGACATTCGTCGACAGTCTCGTAGTATAACGGGATGAAATCCGTGACGAGCGACTTCAGGAATGAGAGCGTGGCGTTGTAGTTGCGGATGAGCGCCACCTTGTACTGCTCGCCGGAGCGGAAGGAGGTGCCGGTGCGGATGACGGGAAGCATCGTACTTGAGAAATAAGAATTGGAGAGGAGCAGCAGTGAGTTCGGCGTATAGCCGGTCTGCGAGTAGAGCAGGAAGACATCGTAGTCGCCGGCCAGAAGGCCATCCTCGACCTGCGCGGAGAGCGGAATCGGCACGTAGGTCACATGAAATCCCGTCTCTTCGGCGATCATGTTCATGATATCGACGAGGACGCCATCAGCTGCTTCCGTCTTCTCGTTATAGCGGCAGAGCGGATAGGCATCCTCATAGATGCCCACGCGAAGGTTGGGGTTAAGCGCGATATAACGCGCTTCATCGCGCGTAAACTGCGGCTGTGAGGTCACGACGCTGTTGCCGTAGTACTTCTCCATGAGCTTGGAGGAGTAATACGGATCATCGTTGAGAATCTGCGCCATCGCCTTATTGAGCTGGGAGAGGACTTTGTCGTTCCCCTTATAGGTCATCCAGTAGAAAGGATCGGCGCCCTCCTTCCCGACGACTTTGAGATCCGTGGACAGCGCGAGCGACCCGCCGGCAACGAGGTCGATGGCGCCGCTTTTTAAGGCCGCCTTCATCTCTTCATCCGTGTCGTAATAGAGGGGAATGAATGTGAATCCGTGCTTCTTCGCATATTCTTCGAAGAAGTCTGTCTGATAGCTGCCTCGGAGGAGTCCGACGCGTTTTCCGTCCATGGCGGCGAAATCATTGTAGTAGATGTCGGAATTGCCGAGGCGCGTATAGATAATCGTCTGTTCCACGCCGCTCCACTGATCGGCGAAGTCGTAGATCTCCTCCCGCTCCAGCGTCTTCTGCGGCGTGCCGAGAAAGTCGATGTCGTGGTTCTTCAGCCGCTTGAGCAGATTTGACCAGGTGTCGTAGACGTATTCGTAAGTCCATCCCGTGTAGCTGGAGATCTCTTCAAGAAATTCGACGCCAAAGCCCGTGTATTCACCGGTTTCATCGAGCTCGATGAAAGAGCCGTAGTCCATATAGCCGATCCGGATCGGCTTCTGGGCAACTTCTGCATCTGCAGAGGCTTCCGCACCGAAAACAGGTGCGGCGGCAGTCATCAGCAGCACCAGACTGAGAAGCAGCATGAGGGGCAGTAATTTCTTCTTCATATGCAATCCCTCCGAAGCACAGGGATGATGATCGCATGCGGAATCCCTCCGCAGCACAGGAACGACGATTAGCTGAATAAGAGCGATTTATTGTCACAATTGTATAACAGAACGCCTGATTTGACCATGGATTTTCGGGAATTCTTCATGGACGCGCGGAGGTGCGGCTAGTATAATGGTCAGAAGTGAGGTGAATCTATGTATCGACTTGTTTCCAAGCTTATCATATACCGCAAAATCCCGAAGGACAGCATATTGTTCGCGCTTTCCGGGATCTGCCACCGCTTCTATGAGGAAGCGTATGAAAAAGAAGAGCTGGTCGGCGCGATCCTCGACGAGGTGAACCGCCTCCTGGATCTTTCGACGACCTACGGCTTTGACAGGAATCTCTGGCACAACTATCTGGCGTATCTCCTCGCCATGACGGAGACGCCATTTACGCTTGTGTCCGAGAAGGTCGGCGCAAACGAAGGCTCGGTCAATACCTTTGCAGAAAATGACTTTGCGGTCTTCAAGCAGCTCTTTGACTACGATTTTTCCGACATGGAGAAGGCGCTCGGCATCGACTGCTTCTCTGTCATCAGCCACTACAAGGCCGTCGGCAAAGCGGAGCGCATCTTCAATAAGAGCGTGAGTGAAAAGGTGCAGGCCTTAAGCGCCGCGATCGAGGAGGCCGCAGACGGCAGGGAGCTCTATGCGATCGTCACGGATTTTTACCGGAGATACGGGGTCGGGGAGCTCGGCCTCAATAAAGCGTTCCGGATCCGCGAGGGAGGCGGGGAGATCCTCGAGCCGATCACGGCGACGAGCAATGTGGTCCTCAGCGACCTGATCGGCTACGAGCGCGAGAAGCAGAAGCTGATCGACAACACGGAGGCTTTTGTCGCCGGACGCCCGGCGAACAACGTGCTTCTCTTCGGAGACGCCGGGACCGGAAAGTCCACGGCTGTCAAAGCGATTCTTAATGAGTACTACGACCGGGGCCTCCGCATGATCGAGATCTATAAGCACGAGTTCCGCTGCCTCTCCAAGGTCATCTCGAAGATCAAGAACCGGAATTACCGCTTCATCCTCTTCATGGACGACCTGTCCTTTGAGGAATTCGAGACGGAATATAAATACCTGAAAGCCGTCATCGAGGGCGGGATCGAGACGAAGCCGGAAAACGTGCTGATCTACGCGACATCCAACCGCCGGCACCTGATCCGGGAGAGCTGGAAGGACAAGGTCGAAGGGGACGATGAGCTCCACCGCACCGACACGATGTCGGAGAAGCTCTCCCTCGCCGCCAGATTCGGCGTGACGATCGGATTCATGCGCCCGTCGCCGGCCGTATTCAGGCAGATCGTGCGCGGTCTCGCCGAGCGCTGCCCGGCGCTGAACCTCACGGAGGAGGAGCTCCTCGCCGAGGCAAACAAGTGGGAGATTGCGCACGGCGGCATGTCCGGCCGCACGGCGCAGCAGTTTATCAATTATCTGGCCGGAAAGGACGAAACTTATGCTTCCGCACGAGAAAGAACATGAACGACAGGCATTCAGGGAGATGAGCTTCGGAAAGAAGCTGGAGCATTTTAAGACCTATTACGCGCTGCCCGTGGGGATCGTCGCCGCCATACTGATTCTGGGCATCGTCCTTATCTCCAGGATTTTCTTCCATCCCGAGGAGACACACATATTTTCCGCGGCGGTTTTTGAGGAGTACTTCGACGACGACGCGAAGGCCGCATTTACGGAGAAGATAAAGACACTGCTTCACAGCACGGGAAAGCACGATGTCGTGAGATTCGACGACGCTTACAGCATCACCTCCTCGAATGACAGGGTCCGCATCAGCGTCATGGTCGCCGCGAACGAATATGACCTCATCATCGCGGGCGAGACCTTCTTCCGGGAACTGGCGGGGATCGGCTACTTCGCGGACCTTGATCAGTATATGAACGAGAAAGAGGCGGCGGCATTTTCGACAAAGCTCGTAAAAGCGCCGGGCCGGCTTTCGGGAGATGACATCGAGGACCAGGGCGACAACACGATCGGAAAGGGAGAGGAGAAGAATTACGGGCTCTCTCTAAAAGACAGCGACCTCTGGAAGGAAGTGTCCATGTTCGTGGAAGACCCGGTGGCCGGACTCGTGGAAGGCGCGCCGGATGCGAACAACGCGATGCTCGTGCTGGACGCGCTGCTTTCGACAGATGCAGGCAGGCAGCCCACAGACGACACAAGTGAGGAATGATAGATATGGGCAGATTTTTCTCTGAGAGCAATCCGTTTTTTTCTTTCATGGGGCTCGTGTTCGACCTCGTGATGATGAATCTGATCTGGCTTGTCTGCTGCATCCCTGTGATCACCTTCGGGGCTTCGACGACGGCGCTCTATACGGTGATGCTGCGCCGCGCGAAAAATGAAGAAGGCTATATGGTGCGCGGCTTTTTCTCCGCGTTCAAATCGAATTTCAAGCAGACTGTGCCGCTCACGCTGATCTACATTCTAGCGGCGGCGGTGCTGGTCAGCGACATGATCATCATCCGGAACTGGGAGGGGACGTTCGGCTCTTTCATGTTCGGGTTCTGCATGGTGGCCATCATGGTCGCGCAGGGCGTCTTCAGCTATGTGTGGCCGCTGCAGGCTAAGTTTGAGAACACCGTAAAGGGAACGCTTGCAAATGCCGGCAGGATCGCCATCGTGAAGCTTCCGAGAACGGCGATCCTCGTAGTGCTTCATGTGGTGCCCTGGTTCATCTTCCTGTTTGTTCCGACAGTCTTCGTCGCACTCACGATGTTCTGGATCCTGGGCGTGGGCAGTGTGACGGCCTATGTGTCTTCGAAGCTCATCAATCCGATCTTTGACGAACTGATGAACAGCGGAGAGGAATAGAACAGCGGATATAATAGGTAATCAGATATCATATTTCTCTCATCATTATGCTTTATGATATTTAAGATTATTACGTATGCTTTTCTGATGGGAGAAAATAGGATGAAGCACGGAAAACATGTAGTTCTGCTTGTTGAAGACGATCCGAAGCTGCTTGAGAGTATGGAAGAATACCTCACGCGCAGAAACTATGTGGTGATTGCGGCTGCCGAGGGGCAGAAAGCCCTGGATCTGTTTTTCTCTTCCAATCATGAGATTGACATCGTGCTCCTTGACGTGATGCTTCCGGATGTTGACGGCATGCAGATCCTTAAAACAATCCGTGAGTACTCGAACGTGCCTGTGATCATGACGACAGCAAAAGAGAGTGAAGAGGATCAGCTTGAGGGTCTCGGAAATGGCGCCGACAACTACATCACAAAACCGTTCCGCCTGCGCGTTCTTGAGGCGCACATGGAAGTCCTCTTAAAGCGATGCAATCCCGTTACTAAGAAGCTGGTTTCCGGCAAAATTGAAATTGATCTGGAGGGACAGGAAGTCCGCGTGAGCGGGAAAGTGATCGAGGTCACGCCCAAGGAGTTTGCCCTTCTTGTCTACTTCATCCAGAACAAGAATAAAGTGATGACACGTGAGACGATCCTCGACGCCGTCTGGGGCTTTGATTACAATGGTGATATCCGGACCGTCGACACCATCGTCAAGCAGCTCAGAAAAAAGATGGGCAGTGATTGTCTATACATTCACTCCGTCTACGGCATCGGCTACTGTTTCAAAGAGGAGTAAATATCCGGTATGAAGAGAATGCGGCATCAGATCCAAATGCAGTTTCTGCTCCTTCTTGCCGTCGTTCTCGCAGTACTTGCCATCTTCGCAAGCGTCATGATGTTCCCCTCGCAGATCTTTCTGCACAAGCAGTCCCTGAAGCGGGCCTATCGGAGGCTCGGGCGGATTGATCTCGAGTACATGCTTGAAAATCCCCATGCCGCAAACGCCGATCTGGAAGATGTTATAGAGAACCTGTCTACCAGTCATATCCATTATCTTATCATGAACAGCGAGTTTGCCATTCTTGCGGCAGACGACGGTGGTGAAAATACGGAGCATCGGCGAAAGCTGCTCTCCGGACAGGCTGACAAATTTACACGGGAGGCGCTTACCGCTTATGAAACGGAAGAGCACGGCTCGCAGACCGCGCTCTACGGAAAGATCACTTCCGGTGACAGAGAGTATCTCATCTATCTGTATATCCGGCTTGCCGGGGTCAGCAACAGAGTTACCACTTACAAAATTGCCATGTGGGTTACGGCGGCTATCTGCCTTCTTGCCGCTTTTTTCTGCCTGCGGGCGATCCTCGGCAGGAATCTGAAGCCGGGGCGCGCGATCATGCAGGAAGTGGATGCGCTTGCCAACGGCGATTACGAGGGACGAATTACGGCGCTGATGCCCGATAATTCTTTCCGCGAGGTGGCCTGGAAGCTCAACCGGATCGCCGGGCGGCTGTCGACGTATCAGCATGATCTTGATAATTACGCCTATCTCATGCGCACAATGGATCTTGAAAATCTCTATGACGAGCGGGCGCGCAAGGAGACCATCACACAGATTACCCATCAGCTGAAAACACCTCTCGCCATTCTCACAAGCCAGATGGAACTCCTGCAGGAGGAGACGGACGAAGAGAAGCGAAACTATTATTGTGCGTCCATGATGGAAGAGATCGAAAAGATGAGCTTCCTCATCAGCAACATTCTGAAAGACGCGCAGAGACAAAAAAGAGATTTCGCCTACGTGCCGCGGCGCATATCCCTCACGGAATTCATCACGGAGCTGGCAGGTAAATACGAGAGCATCCTCCTGTCAAAACAGATTGTTTTTGAGAGCAGGATCAGCCCCGGTATCGATGCGGTCGCCGATCCCGTATATATCGAGCAGGCCGTACACAACTATATGATGAATGCGATCGTCCATACAAAGAGCGGGAAAACAATCATCCTGTCCCTTTCCGCCGACGACGGGTACGCGCGAATCGGCGTGCACAATGACGGCGAGCGCGTCCCGGACGCTCTTGCCGAGAAGATCTGGGGGAATTTCTATCGCGGCGACCAGAAGGAAGAGGCGGCAAGCGTAGGCTTAGGCCTCTACATCGTGGCGGATATTATGCGGATGGCCGGGGGCGAGTACGGATTTGTCAACGACGACAGCGGCGTGGAATTTTATATGCGCCTTAAGCTGTATAAGAATTCGTCTGAAGAAGCAGGCGGTTCACACGGCTGAGGCGCTTCCGCCGCCTTGGAATTGACAAACAGGGAATTCGATGTAAAATAGCATATAAATGCTCAGCAAGGGAGATCCTTTCTATGGACACCATTATCTTATCACTTCTCGTCGACAATGCCGCCGGCGTGCTCTCCAGAATCGCCGGCCTGTTCTCAAGAAGAGCCTACAATATTGATTCCCTGACCGTCGGCGTGACCGCGAACCCCGCGATTTCCCGCATGACGATCGTCAGCCGCGGCGATGATCTCGTCCTGCACCAGATCGTCGAGCAGCTCAGGAAACAGGAGGACGTGCGCGACATCAAGGTGCTCGAGCGCGACAATTCTGTCGTTCGTGAAGAAATCCTCATCAAGGTCATGGCGGACGTGTCAAACCGCAGGGATGTGATCGCGATCGCGGATATCTTCCGGGCCAATATCGTCGACGTGCAGAAGGATTCTCTGATCATCGAACTCACGGGCGGCCAGTCGAAGCTTGCCGCGCTTATTGATATGCTGAGCGACTATCAGATCGCGGAGATCGCGAGGACCGGCATCACGGGCCTGTCTCGAGGCGCCGCGGACGTGGTATTTTTATAAGTATTCAATATGCATGAGGAGGAAATGCAATATGGCACAGGCAAAGATCTATTACCAGGAAGACTGCAATCCGTCGCTTCTTGAAGGCTCCACGATTGCGATCATCGGCTACGGCTCCCAGGGACATGCGCATGCGCTCAACCTGAAGGATTCCGGTTTCCACTCGATCGTCGGCCTCTATGAGGGCAGCAAGAGCTGGAAGAGAGCCGAGGAGCAGGGCCTTGAGGTCTATACGGCCGCAGAGGCTGCGAAGCGCGCGGACATCATCATGATCCTCATCAATGACGAGCTGCAGGCTTCCATGTACAAGAAGGATATCGAGCCGAACTTAAAAGAGGGCGATATGCTCATGTTTGCGCACGGCTTCAATATCCATTTCAATCAGATCGTGCCGCCTTCCTTCGTCGATGTCACCATGATCGCGCCGAAGGCTCCGGGCCACACGGTCCGCTCCGAATATCTGGCCGGTAAGGGCACGCCGATGCTTGTTGCCGTACAGCAGGACGCGACAGGCAAGGCGCTTGACCGCGCGCTCGCATACGGCGCCGCGATCGGCGGGGCGAGAGCCGGCATCCTTGAGACTACGTTCCGCACCGAGACCGAGACCGACCT
>DEFE01000019.1:10312-37030 GCA_002350625.1 Lachnospiraceae bacterium UBA2860 | reverse complement strand
GAGCAGGCTGTCCTGTGCGGCGGCGTCTGCAAGCTGATGCAGACGGGCTTCGAGGTGCTGACAGAAGCCGGCTACGACCCGAGAAACGCGTACTTCGAGTGCATCCACGAGATGAAGCTCATCGTCGACCTCATCTATGAGTCCGGCTTTGCGGGCATGCGCTACTCCATCTCCAACACGGCCGAGTACGGCGACTATGTCACCGGCCCGAAGATCATCACCGCCGAGACCAAGGAAGCGATGAAGAAGGTTCTCGCCGACATCCAGGACGGCACCTTCGCCAAGGACTTCCTGCTCGACATGAGCCCGGCCGGCGGCAAGGCCCACTTCAACGCGCTGCGCAGAAAAGCGGCCGAGCATCCGTCGGAGACCGTCGGCAAGCAGATCCGCTCGCTGTACAGCTGGAGTGAGAACGACAAGCTGATCAACAACTGAGAAGCAGCCAAAACCATATATAGGACATTTTGCACTGGAAGCCACTACTTCCAGTGCTTTTTTTGTTGAAAAATGCTGATACTGCGAGTAAAATTGTACTATGTGATCTTTTTGTGACCAAAAAACACAGTTAAACCCGAAGAGGCTTTGCTGACCGGCACCTGAGAGATCATGCCGGGCCCGGGGCCCGCATCATGTTTTTCCCAAGAGAGGAGACAAAAGGCTATGAAGAAAATGAGAAGAGGACTTGCGATCCTGCTGTCCGCCGCAATGCTTACAACGCTTATGCCTGTGAGTGCATTTGCGGATGAAGAACTTTACATCGAGGCGGAGCTTGCAGATGAGTATGTGACGGGCGCTGAAGAAGACGATGCGGAGCCTTACAAGGAAGGGTCTGATGAAGAGCCGATTCTTGACACGGAAGACGGCGCGGAGATTGCGGACGTTGTCGCCGAAGATGAGCTAACTGAGGACAGCGCTTCCTTTGAGGAACCTTTGGTGGAAGAGGATCTCGTAGAGGAAGGGGAAGAGATCCTGGGAGAAAGCGAAGCGTTGGAGGACTCTGTCTCTATGGAAGAAGCAGATAAAGAACCTGAGGTAGAGGCTGCCCTTATGGAAGAGTCTTCTGAAATTGAGAAGGAGGCGCCGACGGTAAGGAGAGGGAGAAAGTCTGGGGAAAGACCTGATCCCGAAGATATTGATTTTGAACTGGCTGATCCGATTGCAGTCGGTGAAGAAATCGAGATCAGTCTTGAAGAAAACGGTTACAGCGTATTCAAGTTTACTCCGGAGAAAACAAAACGATATGCGTTTTGTTCTTTCAACAACGTATATGAAGATGAAGACGATTATGCTGAATATGATCCCTATGCTTATCTTCTCGATGAAGAGAGAGAAAGCATCAGAAGTGATGATGACGATGGGGAAGAAAGAAATTTCTTTCTTTCAGATTACTTGACAGAGGGCAGCACCTATTACTTTGTTGCAACAAGCTATCATGCAAATGGCGGTGAGACATTTTCAGTAAAACTGATAGAGAGTATCACAATTACGCTGGATCCGTCACCAGGTTTTCTCTATTCAGAGGATAATAAAACATTAGAAGTGTTCTCTGGAAAACCAATGCAAGTCGAGGATGTTGAAGCTTATTCGGAAGAATCCGGTGAAGGGGCAAAGGGATTTGTCTGCTGGATAAATGAAGACGGAGAAGAAATCTATAATCTTTATGAATATATTCCTGAGCATGATGAGACACTGAAGGCTAAGTTCTCGGACTACCGTAAGGTTACCGTTCAGACCGAAGATATTAACAAAGGCTGGTTTATCGACTGGGATGATGAGGGCGAAGAAAAAATTGTGTCCTCTTACCAGCAGGCTTACCCGGAAGGAAAACAGATTTCCTTAAAACACACTGATATTCAATATGATGAGAAGTTGTTCATACCTTCATATTATACGGATGAAGACGGTACTGAGTACCTGATGGATGAACCGTATCGTGTGGATGGCGATACAGTGCTCACCATTCATTTTGCCAAGACGTGTGCAGTGACGCTTGAGGCGGGGGAGGGACACTTTACAAAATACGATGAGGATGACGAAGAGTATACGGTTCCATCCAGAACCGTATATGTGGCACCTGGAGATACCTTCAGTTTCGAGGATACAGGGATCGAGTATGATAATAACAAGATGAAGCTTTTGGGCTATACTGCTCAGGACGGCACTTTGTATAAAAGCGATGACGAAGTCAAGATTACGGAGGATGTGACGTTTATCGCACAGTTCGTGCATAAAATTGCTGTGACTTTTGATCCGAACGGCGGCACACATTACGAAAGCAGCGAGCCGTTTACTGATTATTTGGAGCCGGGAAATAGTTTCTACGCATATGATGAAGAGGATATAGAAGCACCGGGTGAAAAGCAGGTCCTTGCTTACTGGGAGGGCGATGACGGCAGAAGGTACGAGCCGGGAAATAGCTATTATCCCATGAAAGATGTCACTCTTACAGCTGTTTACAGGCAGAGCTATACCATTGTTCTTAAGAGTGGTACTGAGGGATATTTCAGAGTATGGGAAAACGGGAAGTATGTCAAAAAGGATAGTATGCCCTATGACATTGTCGCAGGGGACGCGATTGGGTCCCACTATATTTATCCGACTGCCTATGACAAAAAGAGACCGGTATTATACGCATATGAAACGGAAAACCACGAGATTCTGGAAGACTCTGCTATAAGCCTCTATGTGCCGAAGCATGACGGAGAAGAATTGAAGGCTGTGTACGGGAGTGCCTATCAGGTGACTTTCGTTGCCGATAATGGGTATTTCAGTGTTTACGATTATGATGAAGAAAAATATAAAATAGTCGAGAAGGCTGACTATTATGTGAAAGAAGGAGAACGCTTCTACTACAATAACGAGACGCCAACGCCCAGAACCGACAGAAGTGACATTCGCTATACAGGGAAAATCTATGACGATGAGGCCTGTACGCGCGAGGTGGATCTTGACGATTTCATCCCTGATGCGGATACTACCCTTTATTTCGGATGGGTTGAGAGAATTACGCTGACCTTTGAGGCGGCGCCTCAGGGACAGACATCTGGCAGCTTCGGCGGCAGCACAAAAGAAAGCACGATGATCGATAAAGGAACTGTCTATGGGCGGGAAAAAATAGAGCTGCCGAGTCCTGTCGCGGACAGCAGTGATGCAGCTTTTAAAGGCTGGTATAAGGATGCAGCATTGACAGAGGCACTTAAAAAAGGCGATCAGTTCAGTACAAGCACTACACTCTATGCTGGATATGGTGCCGCTTACACGGTGACTTTCGATGCAGGAGAAGGTCAATTCGCGGACGGCAGCAAGAAACTGGTCAAGGCACTTCAAAATTCGCGCGGTCTTACGAGACCTGATGATCCAGACATAAATGACCCGGCGAAGATCTTCTATCATTGGGAAAAGAATGGCGTCAGATTCGATTTTGATAACGACCTTATACTTGGAGATATGACGCTTACGGCGGTCTATGGAGATGCTTGTACGGTGGTACTAGACGCGGATGAAGGCTATTGGGACGAAGATGACTATGACAACATTTCTTCTGACGGCAAGTTGTGTACGGAAAAGAACGAGCTGGGATCAAAATTCCAAATTTATAGTTATTGGCCTGAGCACAAAAGCAAGGCGTTCCTCGGTTGGTCTGAGGTGAAAGGAGATCCGGGTGCAATCATCGAGAAGGATATGGAGCTTGCGTATCCATTTTTCGACACGACAGGACAGAAGACGCTGTATGCGATCTATTCGGACTACGTTCACGTGGGCTGTCAGGCTTTGGAAGGAGGCTATCTGTATCGTTGGGGTATGACAAGCTCTTCGATGTATATTGATGTGACAGCAGGGGAGAAGCTGGATGACAACGAAGATTTTTACGAAATATATCCTTTAGGTTATGCGGGCAGCGGAAAAGTATTTGACGCCTGGTATCGTGATCAGGCCTGTACACAGCCTGCAGATCTGAGCACGCTGAAAGCGGAAGCCGGTCTTATGCTCTATGCGGGGTTTATAGACGGGACGGAGGTGAAGTTGGCGCTTGATGGCGGTTCAATGACAATCAGGGAGCGTCGTTCTTACAGTATGTCCGATATTATGATTGTTCCGAAAGGAGCTTCACTAGGTGATTACTATAATATCTATACGCCGGAGAAGGAGGGTTATCTGTTTGACGGCTTCTATACCGATGCGGCCTTCACGGATGATTCCTACATAGGCGATGATATAGATGATATAGAAGATTATAAACCTCAGGGAAATGTTACGATTTTTTTGAAATGGGTAAAGGGCGCTGTAGTGACGCTGCATGCTACATCCAGGACAGGTAGCGGGAAATTCTCCTATCTTGGAAAAGATATGTATTCTCAGGTAATCAAGATCGGATCACGCCTGAGAGAGATCTCCTGGTATAGTATACTACCTTCTGATCCGAAGCGCATAACGGATGGTTCGTGGTACTTCAATGAGGAATGTACGAAGAGAGCTGATTTCAGTCAGACAGTGACAGGACCTGTGGAGCTGTATGCGGGGTATGTGACTAGTGTGCCTGTTAAGCTCTATGCTAATGGCGGCTTTTTCCGAAATTATAAGTACGTTGGCGGCAGATACGTGGAGAGCTATACAGATACTTATGAGATGCAATCCAGAAACCATATGGTCATTGATCTGGACGATGAAGAAAGGATCCCGCGCCATGCCGATGATACAGTGACGTTCGGTGGATGGTATCTTAATGAGGAATGCACTGAGCCGGCAAATCAAATCAATGACGCCTATTTCGATGTGTTGATCGGCGATGAGACAGAGCTGAACCTGTACGCGAAGTGGATTCCGAATATTAAGGTTTATCTCCATGGAAATGGCGGGGACTTCGACGGGGAGCTGACCTGGTGGTGCACCATGCCGGCAGGCAATACACTGGAGGAGGTGCCCGTACCTGTTCACGATAATCCGGATATGGTCTTCCAGGGATTCTTTACCGCTGCCAGCGGCGGCACGAGAGTCACAGACTTCACATTTGCGAAAGAGACCGATCTCTACGCCCAGTACAAGAAGAGAACGTTCACGGTTACGCTGGATCCGAATGGCGGTTACTTCTACAGTGGCGATGAGGTTACAACGCCGGTTCAGTTCGGAGCGACAGGCAGCGAGACGATCGCGATGATTGCCTCGACTTACTATGATAGAGTTGAGAAAACCGGATATAACCGCTTTGGCGGCTGGACAGTTTCAGGTACCGTCATTAACCCGGATACATACGTCCCGACGAAGGCGGAGACACTGACAGCTCAATGGGTTGAGACTGTAAAGGTCACGCTGAGCTGCGGAGACGGCTGGTTCGGCAGGACCGGAAGTTCGGTCTGGATGGCCTTCCCTGACAAGAACACAAAGCTTTCCGACTTCGACAAGACGATAGGTGGTGGTCAGTACAGCTTTGCGGATCTGATGGATAACGTCATACCTCCGGAAGGAATGGAGTTCCAAGGCTGGTATACGGAGGACGGGCAGAAGGTAGACCTTGACTTTGTGCCAACGGACAATCTGACACACCTTTCCGCACGATATAAGGTGAAGTCGGAAGAGACGGTAGAAGTTTCTTCAGTGACGTTGCAGCCTGTACAAGCAACACTGACTTCTGTCGGGGAGACGCTGACACTTGTCGAGACGATTAAGCCGGACAATGCCACCAATAAAGAAGTAGAGTGGTCATCTTCCAATCCGAATGCGGCGACCGTGAACAATGTCGGTGTCGTTACAGCAGTGGATGACGGTACCGCAACAATCACGGCGACAGCCAAGGATGGCAGCGGGAAGTCTGCGACAGCAACGATTACTGTAAAAATTCCGACGTATGACTTTACTGTCACAGGCGGAAAGATCGCAGGCTCCGAAAAGACAACTGACAAGTTCCGCGCTAAGGCAGAAATTACGATTCAGGCGGATGCACCGGCGACGGGTAAACTGTTCAAGGAATGGACTGTGTCGGATGGCGTCACATTTGCAACTGGCAGTACAAAGACGGCTGCTTCTGCAACTGTGACCATGCCGGCCGGCGCGGCCACTGTGACGGCAACCTATGAAGACGCACCGGTCGAAGCCAAGCTCGTGGAAAAAGTAGAGGTGACGCCGGCAACGGCAACGATCAGCAAGCTCGGTGAAACGGCAACACTGACCGCCCTTGTCACGCCTAATGATGCAGATGATAACACTGTGACATGGACCTCTTCTGATACGGCTGTGGCGACCGTTGACAAGAGCGGTGTTGTGACGGCTGTGGCCGAAGGAAATGTAAAGATCAGAGCGACGGCGAACGACGGCACGGGCAAGTACGGAGAGGCCGATCTCACAGTAAGCCTCACAAAGTATAAGGCTGCGATCAGCGGCGGCAGCATAAGCGGCACAACGAACACCAGCTATCAGGCGGCAGAAGGCGAAGAGGTGAAGATCAGCGCCGGCGTGCCAGCGAAGGGAAAGAAGTTCAGCAAGTGGACTGTCACAGGAGCACCGACATTAGTTTCCGGAACCTGGACCAGCGAGTCCATTACAGTCACGTTGACACAAAATGCAACATTTACTGCGGACTTTGTTAATATCCCGGTTGAGAAGGTTACATTGACCGCGGACAAGACAAAGCTTACAGCTGCAGGCGAAACCGTGACAATTACGTCCAATGTGCTGCCGGTTGAGGCCTTTGACCGCTCGCTTGCATGGACAAGCAGCGACGCTTCTGTCGCAACGGTCGATGCAAACGGCAAGGTCACGGCTGTTAAGAGCGGCAAGGTGACGATTACGGCGGCAGCGAAGGATGGCAGCGGCGTGAAGGGAACCATTGAGATCACGGTCGAAGTGGCGACACCGCAGCCGCAGCCTAAGCCACAGCCACAGCCGCAGCCCCAGCCTGCACCGCAGCCGGCTGCACCGCTTCCGAAGGCAGCGGACGGCACGGCGACAGGCGCCGGCGCTTCGGCGAAGACAGCGGCAGCGGCCATCACCTCCTCCAATTCCGAGGAAGGCCCGAGCGGCTCGAACTTCAACCTGCTGCAGGCAAGATTGAAGAAGGCGACCAAGAATTCGATCGCGCTTCGCTGGAAGCGTGTGAGCGGCGCGAAGAAGTATATCGTCTACGGCAATGCCTGCGGCAAGGGCAAGAAGTTCCAGGAACTGGCGACGGTAAGCGGAACAAGCTTCACCTGCAAGGCGATTGCTGACGGCAGCAAGCTGAAGCCGAAGACCTACTACAAGTTTATGGTCATGGCTGTTGACGAGAAAGATGTGGTCGTCGCGACTTCGAAGACGCTGCATATCACGACGCTCGGCGGCACGAACAACAACTATAAAGCCGTCAAGCTGAAGAATTCTTCCGGCAGCATAAAGGTCAAAAAGACGACAAGTATCAAAGCTTCGCTCGTCAAGAAGGGCAAGAAGGCTAAGGTTCACAGGAAGGTCGCGTATGAATCCGACAATCCGAAGGTCGCGACCGTGAGCAAGACCGGAAAGGTGAAGGGCGTGGGCCCCGGCAAGTGCAAGATCTATGCATACGCGCAGGACGGCACGTTCAAGGCCTTCAAGGTGACAGTAAAGAAGTAATCAAAAGCAGAGATGTATAGGAAAAGCTCCCCGGACGGGGAGCTTTTCTGCTGAAAGAAACCGATTAAAAGTTTTTAAACTCGCGAACAGCTTTCCGCTGTCTTCAGAGTAAGAAAATACTTAGGTGAAAGATCAAAAGAATGCCGAAAAGTCTTATGAATACTGCGCGCCTTGCGGCAGCACCTTCGTGCAGGTGAGCGCGAGAGAACCTGGCCCGATGTGGCAGGCGATGCTGATCGGAAGACGGTCCATGTGGACGTCAAAGCCCGGGAAGCGTTCCTTCGTCTCGGCGACATACTGCAGGGCAGCTTCTTCGTTGTGCGTATGCGCAAGGCCGATCCAGGCGCCGGGCTTATCCGCGTAGGCAATCCCGCCGAACTCCTGCTCAATGCCTTCCGCGACGGCGTCCGTCATGATCTTTTTGGCATTCTTGATGCTGCGGCACTTCGAGAAGGCGTCAAGCTTCTCGCCCTGGATCTGCAGGACGGGCTTCAGATGCAGGACGCCGCCGATCATGGCAGCAGCCGGCGTGATGCGGCCGCCCTTTTTCAGGTAGGTGAGCGTGTCGACCATGATGTAGATGTGCGAGTCAAACTTTGTCTCCTCGAGGATCGACTTGATCTCGGCGCCGGTCAGGCCGCTGTCGGCCATGACGCGCGCATCGAGCGCGGACTGCCGCTGCGTGACGGAGATGCGCTGGTTGTCGACGACGTGCACGCGGCCGTCAAATTCCTCGGCGTAGAGCACGGCGCTCTGGCAGCTTCCGGAGAGGCCGCTGGACATGGGAATATGAACGATCTCGTCGTAATCCTTAAGGAGGTCGTTCCATAGATCAAGGACGTCCCCGGCAGCCGGCTGCGATGTGTGCACATCGGCTCCGTCGGCAAGCATCTGATAAAAATGCTCGTCTGTCAGGTTGACGCCTTCCCTGTATTCTTTATTGTCGATGATGACGGGCATGGGCATCAGCACAATGCCGTGCTCTTCAGCATCGGGCGGCAGCATGCCGCTGTTTGTATCGGTAATCACTGCGATCTTCATGCAAAGCATTGTACCACAAAGACGTGCCTTGTTCAACGAGAGGAATAGACTGGCGTAAAAGAAGCGCAAAAAAGCCGGAAAAGGAGAAAAAAGCGTTCACAGATCAAACATAATTAGCGTTTATGATGACTGTGTATGCGAAAGGAGCTTATTATGCGCAGAAACCTCACACTGATCCTGACAGCGGCGCTCATCGCCGGCCTTGCCACAGGGTGCACGGAAAAGAAAGACAATGCCGTTCCCGTGCAGTCTGTCGCCATGCTCTGCGGTCTTACGGACGCGATGCAGCAGCAGGTTTTCGCCGGCGTCGTCAGCACGGGAAACGAGGCGAATATAAAGAAGGACGGCAATAAGAAGGTCGCCAAGGTCAACGTCAAAAAAGGAGATCTTGTGAAGGCCGGCGACGTGCTCTTTGTCTATGACGCCGAACAGGCACAGAACAGCCTTGACAAGGCGAAGCTCGAGCTGGAGGAGATGAAGAACGCGCTTGAATCCAAAAATGAAGAGAAGGAACAGCTGGAAAAGGACAAGAAGAGGGCGAAGCAGGACGACCAGCTTGAATACACGCTGAAGATTCAGGAGACAGCTACCGAGATCCGCGAGACAGAGTATAATATCGGCCTCAAAGAAAAAGAGATCCTGAAGCTGGAAGAGGGAACGAAGAATCTGGACGTCACGGCACCCTTCGACGGCCGCATTGAGAAAGCGGGAACAGCTGACCTCAATACCACGGAGATGTTTGCCGGGGATGATATGGAAGAAGATCTCGGCGACTTTGACCTGGGTGATGACGGGTCGGGAGAAGTCTTCATCAAGCTCGTGGAAACGGACAATTACCGCGTCAAGGGCACAATCAATGAGACGAATATCAGCGTGATCTCCGTGGGTATGGAGATGGTGATTCACTCGAGAGTGGACGATACGGTGACCTGGAAAGGAACCGTGTCCGAGATCGATACCAAGGCGCCCGCTTCGGGAAATCAGAATAATATGTATTCCGGCGGCGATGACGGAGACGACGCGGAGATGACGACGAGCTCCAAGTACCCCTTCTACGTCAAGCTTGACGCGCTGGAGGGACTCATGATCGGCCAGCACGTCTACATGACGGAAGATCTCGGCGAAGATGAAAATGGCGACGAGATCCGCTTAAGCTCTGCTTTTATTGTAGACGCAGACACTGAGCCTTGGGTCTGGGTGGAAGACAGCAACGCAGCTCTGGCCAAGCGCCCTGTCGTCATCGGCGCCTATATCGCCGAGGATGACACCTATGTCATCGACGAGGGCCTCGGCGCGGAAGACTATATCGCCATGCCTTCAGAGAACTACAAGGAAGGCATGCCGGTCACGGAGAACGACGAGTCGGCATTTGAGGCCGATGAGAATATGGAGGACTTCTACGGCGAGGATGGCGAAGGCTTCGGCGGTGAAGAAGGCTTCGACGATGAAGAAGGGGCCGATGACGAGGACTTTGCCGACGATGATTTCGGCGGCGGACTCGGCTATGAAGAGATCGATGACGCGGAATATGATGACGAAGGCTACGACGAAGACTTTGATGACGAAGACTTCGACGATGAGGACTTTGACGACGAAGACTTTGATGACGAGGACGATGGCGGTTTCGAGGCGATCGAAGAGAGATATGCGGCTGTCGGAGAGGAGATCGTCGGATGATACTTGAGATGAAAAACATCTGCAAGGATTATCGCATGGGAAAGACATCCACGCTGCATGTGCTGAAGGATGTCTGCCTTACCGTGAACGAAGGCGACTACATCGCGATCATGGGTCCTTCCGGATCCGGCAAGTCGACGCTGATGAACATCATCGGCTGCCTGGACGTGCCGACATCCGGCACTTATAATCTCGAAGGAAATGACATCAGCCGCTGCTCGGACAACAAGCTCGCCGAGCTCAGAAACCGTTATATCGGATTTGTTTTTCAGTCCTTTCACCTGATGCCGCGCATGACGGCGCTCGACAATGTGGCGCTGCCGCTCCTTTTCGGAGGCGTCCGCAAGGCGGAGCGCAGAAGGAGGGCGGCAGAGGCGCTCAAGATCGTCGGTCTTGAGGACCGCATGATGCACCACCCGGACCAGCTCTCCGGCGGACAGAATCAGCGCGTGGCGATCGCGCGGGCGATCGTCGGCAATCCGAAGCTGCTGCTTGCGGACGAGCCGACAGGCGCGCTCGATTCCACTTCCGGAAAGCAGGTCATGGAGCTGTTCCGGCAGCTGCACGACAGCGGCTCCACGATCATTATGATTACACATGACGCCAATATCGCCTCTCACGCGGATACGGAGTACAGAATCTTCGACGGAGAGCTTTCGCGCGCAGGAGAACAGCCGCAGGGAGCTTAAGCCGTAGACGGCCGCTTCATAAAGACGGAGGAACATATGGGCAAGATCATCAAACGACTGCTGATATTTCTGGTCATCGCCGCGCTGGTCGCCGGCGGGATCTACGGCGGTCTGACCTATTATAAGAAATCGCAGACGATGGCGGTCAACGTCTATCCCGTCCGCGATGTTGTGATGCCCTCAGAGTATTTTATGGATGACTCAAAAGCTTACGGGTCGATCACGGCTGACCGCATCCAAAGTGTCTTCATCAGCGGAACCCAGAATGTCAAAGAGGTCCTCGTCAAGGAGGGACAGAAGGTCAAAAAGGGTGATCCTCTGATGAGCTACGACACCACGCTCACGCAGATCCAGTTGGAGAAGGCGGAGAATGAACTCGCGCAGCAGGAACTGATCTTGAAGCGCTCGGAGAAGGAGCTTGAGATGATCAAGCGTCTGACGCCTTCGTCTGAGGACGAATTTGAGGATGACGGCGGCGATGTCGGCGATATAGAAGAGCCTGAGCCGACGCCGGAGCCCACGGAAGCGCCGGTGCAGTATTCTCCGGAGGAGACCGCCATCAGGCTAAGCGGCAAAGGAACGCTCCAGGATCCCTACATTTACCTGTGGAGCTCGGACGACGCGCTCACGACCCGACAGCTGCTGGCCATGTTTACGGAGAGCGGCGTCGCCCCGGAGGTGAGATACGCGACCCCCGAAGGCGAGGAGGTCGTTGAAGGCGGCGAGATCTATGAAGAGGTCGACGAGCCGGCGGACACCCCGGAGGAGGAAGGCGTGGAGACGGCGCAGGAAGCCTTTATCTTCCAGCGCCTCGGCCTCATTCCTTTCACGGTCTACGGCGATGAAGTCGAAGAAGGCGTCGAGGAAGGCGTCGAATACGGTGGCGACGAAATCATCACCGGAGACGAGATTATCAGCGGATATGACGACGAGACGCTCCTGCCGGAAGAGTCCGGGGAGCCTGTGATTGAGTTCGCGGCGGAGGACGATGAGGTCCTTATGGATCCGTCCTATGCAGATCCCACGTGGACCGAAGATCCCGGCGAAGCGGGGGACGATGACGACGGCGAAGAGGATATTGAGAGCGGCGAGGAGATCTCCACCGAAATCATCTCCGAGGAAACGCTCCTGCCTGACGAGAACCAGGGTATTCCGATTCCTGTGATTGCCGGCAGTGTCGGCGCAGTGGAAGATACTTCGTGGTTAAGCGGCGCGCCGAATGAAGTCTATGTCATCCTCGAGATGCATGAGAGCAACAATTCCAAAGCGCCGATTCTCCTTCGCTTCGGCCTTCATCTGATCCGCGACGGTGCGGAGGTGGCTGTGCGCCTCTTCAGTCCCGACGCGGCGCAGGAGGATACGTCGAATAACGAAGGGGATGATATCACGGATGTGACGGAGATTGACGCCGATGATGAAGGCGATGCGGAAGACATCGAAGATATCGATGATGTCGATCTCCCCGGCGGCGGTCTTATCTCCGTCGATGACGATGAGGGCGATATCGGTGACGAGGACATAGAAGCCGCCACGGCGCCGTCTCTTTCCGAGCCCGGAATCGACATGAACGCGCACTACACGGTAAAGGAAATCGAGGAGCTGAGATCCGAGAAAGAGAAAGAGGTGCGCGACGAGACGATCAGCTACAAGCTGGCCGTGATTAATCTCAAGGAGATGAAGGCGGAGATGGCGGACGGACAGGTGCGCAGCAAGCTGGACGGCGTCGTCAAAACCGTGCGCGATCCGGATGCGGCCTACACGAACTCGGAGGCTGTGGTCGTGGTGTCCGGCGGCGGCGGATATCTGGTGAACATCGGCATCAGCGAGCTGGAGCTCGATTCCGTTGCCGTTGAGCAGGAAGTGGAAGTCAGTAATTTCAATAACGAATCCGACACATACCGCGGACTTGTGAAGACAGTCTCCGATTACCCGATGAGCGGGGGCGGGGACGGCTGGTCGATGGGAAATCCGAATGTTTCCTATTATCCCTGCACAGTGAGCATCATCGACGACGCGGAGTTCCGGGAAGGGGACTATGTCGGCGTCAAATACAAGAACAATAACAAGGGCAGCCGGGCCTTCTATGTGGAGAGCATGTTCATCCTCTCGGACAGCACCGGCCGGTATGCCTATGTGAAAGGCGAGGACGGAAAGCTCACGCGGCGGAATGTTGTCACCGGGAAGTCGCCGGACAGCTACGTCGTGGAGATCCGCGGCGGCCTGAGTCCGGATGACATGCTGGCATTTCCGTACGGGACCAATGTTGAGGAAGGGGCCGTGACGGAGGACGCGACGATCGATGCGCTTTACGGCTGAAAAAGGGGAGTCTTCATGTTAGAGAATATAACCCTGTCCTTTCAGGGAATCTGGAGCCATAAGCTCCGCTCGCTCCTGACGATGCTCGGCATCATCATCGGTATTGCTTCGATCATCGCGATCGTTTCCACCATCGTCGGGACAAACGAGCAGATCAAGGAAAATCTGATCGGCTCGGGCAATAATGTGGTCAATGTCACGCTCAAGCAGGACAAGAGCGACTATGAGATGCAGTACAACGGGCTGCCGAAGGGTGTGTCCGTGATCTCGGAGGACACGCGGCAAAGCCTTAAGAAGCTTGAGGGCGTGAAGGAGGTTTCGCTCTACAGGAGCCGGACCTACGCGGACAGTGTCTATTTCAGAAATTCGGCGTTTAACGGCAACCTGGTGGGCATCGACAGTCACTATTTTACCGTCAACGACTATGCGATCACTTACGGGCGGGGGTTCACGGACTTCGACAACAAGAGCTTTCACAAGTGTGCGATCGTGGACAGCAGCACGGCCTCCTCGCTTTTCGAGGGGGAAAACCCGATCGGCAAAACCATCGAGATCCAGACGGATCCTTTTGTCGTCGTCGGCGTCGCGGAGAAGCGCGCGCAGACGAAGCTGAAGATTAATTCTGTCGAGGACTACTGGACTTATGCGGACACCTCGGCCGGAACCATTTTCATCCCGATCGATACCTGGCCGATCGTCTACCGCTATGACGAGCCGCAGAGCGTGGCCGTCCAGGCGCTGTCGACGGACGACATGACGAAGGCCGGCAGCAACGTCGCGAAGGCACTGACATCAAAGCAGATCCAGGATGTCGGCAATCAAAGCTCCAAATTTACCTATACGGCGGACGACCTCTTAAAGGAGGCGTCGCGTATGCAGCAGCTGGCAAATGCGACGAATAACCAGCTGATCTGGATCGCCGCGATCTCGCTGCTCGTCGGCGGCATCGGCGTCATGAATATCATGCTGGTGTCCGTCACGGAGAGAACGAGAGAGATCGGTCTTAAGAAGGCCATCGGCGCCAAGCGCAAGAAGATCGCCGCCCAGTTCCTGACGGAGGCGGCCGTGCTGACATCGCTCGGCGGACTCATCGGCGTCGTGAGCGGCATCGTGCTCTCGAGAGTCGTCTCCAATATTATGGGGACGCCTTCTGCCATCAGCATTCCTGCCTGCATCGTGGCGGTTGGCTTCTCGATGGGCATCGGCATCATCTTCGGCCTTCTTCCGGCGCTCAAGGCGTCGAAGCTCAACCCGATCGACGCGCTGAGAAGCGAGTGAGCGCGCGTGCGGAGGACGGCAGGAGACATCGCAGGGACCTGCTGCTGTTCCTTATGATTCTTGCAATTGGCGGGATCCTTCTCCTTACACAGAGGCTCCTGGCTGCCAATCAGGGGGCGGCGGACCTGGTCGTCGTGCGCATCGACGGGAAGGAGACGGGGGCGTATCCGCTGCATGAAGACCGGGAGATTGCCATCGATACGGATTACGGGCACAACCTGCTTGTGATTAAGGACGGGACGGCGCAAATGGCGCAGGCGGACTGTCCGGACGGCTATTGTCTTCATGAGCGCGCGATTTCCCGCAGGGGAGATGTGATCGTGTGCCTTCCGCATCATCTCGTGGTGGAGGGAATGACCTCCGGGGAAGACGTACCTGAGGATGACGACGCGGTGGATGCGGTGGCGCGGTGATTTCCGCCGCATTCATCATTGACAAATTGCGGAAATCAACGCATAATATAGGACGTGCTTTTCATAAAAGAAGGCACTTCGGGGTATGGCGTAGCTTGGTAGCGCGCTTGACTGGGGGTCAAGAGGTCGTGGGTTCAAATCCCGCTGCCCCGATCAAAGAAGTCGTCAGTATCAGGTTTTCCTGTAACTGACGGCTTTTTGCATTAACAAAGAATTAACAGACTATTTTCACATAAGGTGCTATAATATGACAGGCAGTGAACATGCTGTAAGTGATATAAGGAGGATTATCATATGAGTACGACTATGATTCTTGGAATCGTCGCGGCAGTGATCATCCTGTGGCTGCTCCTCGCCAATATCCGCGTGGTGCCGCAGGGCCAGGCCTTCGTCATCGAGAATCTCGGTAAATTCAAGACTGTCTGGGATGCAGGACTTCACCTCAAGGTTCCGTTCTTTGAGCGGATCGCGAAGAAGGTCTCGCTGAAGGAGCAGGTGCTGGATTTTCCGCCGCAGCCTGTGATCACGAAGGATAACGTCACCATCAACATCGACTCCGTCGTCTTCGCGAGAGTGTTCGATCCCAGACTTTACACCTACGGTGTGGAGAGCCCGATCGCCGGTCTCCAGAACCTGTCTGCAACGACGCTGAGAAACATCATCGGTGAGCTCGAGCTCGACCAGACGCTCACGAGCCGCGACCAGATCAATGCGCGCCTTGCCGCCGTCCTCGATGAGGCGACGGACCCCTGGGGCATCAAGGTCACCCGCGTCGAGCTGAAGAATATTCAGCCGCCGAAGGAGATCGAGGAAGTCATGACCAAGCAGATGAGAGCGGAGCGTGAGAGACGGCAGACCGTCCTCGAGGCGCAGGCGCATCAGGAAGCGGTCGTGTCGAGAGCGGAAGGTGACAAGCAGGCCAAGATCCTTGCCGCCGAGGCGGAGCGCGACGCGCAGGTCGCTCTGGCGGAAGGCCGCGCCCGCTCGATCGAGCTTGTTTACAAGGCAGAAGCGGAAGGTCTTGAGAGACTGAATGAAGCGCAGGTGAGCGAATCCGTCCTCAAGCTGAAGGGCCTTGAGGCGCTGAAGGATGTGGCCGACGGACGCGCGACGAAGATCTACATGCCGAGCGACATCGCCTCTTCCGTGACTTCACTCGGCCTTGTCTCCGAAGCGCTGGGCATCGGCGACGCGACCAAGATCGACAAGTCTCCGAAGCCGAAGGCTAAGGTCCTTAACGATCCCTGCTGTGATGACGGGGAGAAGGGCTTCGGCACGGTGGATGCGGCATTTACGTCTGCCGTGATCAACTCGGATGTATCTGACAGAGGAGATATCTGATATAAGCGTCCGGGAAAAGTTAAGCACCCATTGTTTACACCTGCATGAAGCGGGTGTAAACTTATGTGTCGGGCAGAAATGCAGCACATCTGCCGATCAAAAGAAGGGAAAGACAGCGATATGGAACGCAAAAACGTATGGAATACTTATGACCTGAAGACACAGAAAGCCTGTGACACATTTGCGGAAGAATATATACGCTTTCTCAATGAGGGAAAGACGGAGCGCGAGTGCATCGACCGCATCGTGAACGACGCGGAGGCGGAAGGATACATCGAACTCTCGGAAGCCGTGCGCGAGGGAAAGAAGCTTGCGGCCGGAGATAAAGTCTACAGCGTGTGGATGAACAAATCCATCGTGCTCTTCGAGATCGGGACGGAACCATTTGAACATGGTCTCAACATCCTCGGCGCGCACATCGACTCGCCGCGCCTCGACGTCAAGCAGAACCCGCTCTATGAAGACAGCAGCATCGCGTACCTTGATACGCATTACTATGGCGGCATCAAGAAGTATCACTATGTCGCGCAGCCGCTCGCCCTTCACGGCGTGGTCGTGAAGAAGGACGGCAGCACCGTCGTCTTAAGCATCGGCGAGGATGAGGACGATCCGGTCTTCTTCGTGTCGGACATCCTGATTCATCTGGCGCAGCAGCAGCTTGAGAAGACAGGCGCCAAGGTCGTCGAGGGAGAGGATCTCGACCTCATCATCGGCTCGAGCCCGGTCGTCATCGACGCGGACAAGAAGAAGGAAGACGGTCAGGATGAGAAGAAGGACGCCGTGAAGGAGGCGATTCTCAAGATCCTGAAGAGAGACTACGGCATCGAGGAGGCGGACTTCGAGTCCGCGGAGCTCGAGATCGTGCCGGCCGGCAAGGCGAGAGAGGCGGGCTTTGACCGCAGCATGATCCTCGCGTACGGACAGGATGACCGCGTGTGCGCTTATCCCTCGATGCGCGCGATCTTTGAGGCGAAGAAGATCAAGCGCACCTCCTGCTGCCTGCTTGTCGACAAGGAGGAGATCGGCTCGGTCGGCGCGACCGGCATGCGCTCGCATTTCTTTGAAAATGCGCTCGCCGAGGTCATGAACCTCGCCGGCTGCTACAGCGAGCTTGCGCTCCGCCGCACGCTTGCGAACAGCTGCATGCTCTCTTCGGATGTGAGCGCGGCGTATGATCCGCTCTACGCTTCCTTCTTTGAGAAGAAGAATGCGGCCTTCATGGGATCCGGCCTCGTGTTCAACAAGTTTACGGGATCGCGCGGCAAATCGGGCTCCAATGACGCAAATGCCGAATTCATCGCGCACTTAAGAGGCATATTCGACGACGCCTCCGTGTGCACGCAGACGGCGGAGCTCGGCAAGGTCGACATCGGCGGCGGCGGGACGATCGCTTACATCCTCGCTCTCTACGGCATGAATGTCATCGACAGCGGCGTGGCTGTTCTCAACATGCACGCGCCTTATGAGGCGACGAGCAAGGCGGATCTCTATGAAGCGTTCCGCGCGTACAAGGCTTTCCTTGAGAACGCGGACTTCAGGAATCAGTAAAAGATAAGGGGCAATAAAAGGGGAGTTCTGTGATGAAGGAAGACATCGAAGGGAGCGTCTACGAGCTCGATGCGCTCGGGGCGGCGGTCCGCGGGATCGTGGATGAAAATGAAGCGGCGGCCCGGGAGGCGCGCGAAGGGGAGGCCTATGACCTGCTCGATTTTGATCTGCACGATTCCATGATCCAGATCGAGATGCTTTTTCAGAGTCACATCCTTTCCTTCGGCTACAAGGAATACACGCTGGAGAATTACGCCGACAAGCGCTGCTTTTCCGAGTGGAAGGCGCGCGAAGGCTGCGCCGACACGGACGAGATGCGCGCCGGCCTCAATATCGACGGCATTCTCCGCAGCGGCAATCCTTCGGAGAGCGAAGCCCTCACCTACCTGCAGTACGTGATCAATATCGCGGAGCTGAGCCGCCGCTCCTTCAACAGGGACGACGCGGAAGGGTATGATTTTGATATCCGCAATTACACGCAGCTCCTTTCGCGCATCCGCGAAATGCTGAAAAAACTGCGCTATGATTACCGCTACGTAGAGGCGAAGGAATACATATTCATCGTCCCGCACGATGAGGCGGCCGACGCGGCGATTCCCGACATCCCGTCGAATCCGCTCTACGGGGCGCTCACGGAATACCGGAGCACGAGCGCCGCGGGGAATCTCGGGAGAAAGCGGGCGATTCTCGCGGAGCTCGGCGCGACGATCGAGTCCTATCCGGACAATCTTAAAAACGGGAACAATCAGCTGTACAGCCATCTCGAGTTCCTTCTCAACAACGTCAACATCAGAAGCGACAACCGGGAGGGAGAGGAGCGGATCGACCGCGTCGCCCGCATGAGCCCGGACGAGCTCGAGGACTGGTATGACGAGACCTACCGCATGCTCGTGCTGCGGATCCTCGGACACGAGAACACGGACCGCATGAAGCGCGTCGACCTGCTCGCGAACGAGTGCGGAACGGCGATCGAGACCGTGACGGCCGAAGAGATCGCCTCCATCATGAACGGCTTTGCCGAACCGGGCGCGGAAGAGACGGCGGAGGAAGTGCCGGACCGCTCGGCGCGCGCTGTTCCGGCCGGCCGCGTGTACGAGGAGGAGCTCGCGCAGACGTCGCCCGTGAAAAAAGAGAAGCACGTCATGTCAAAGGTAATTGCAGCCGTGATCGTCGCCGACATTCTCTTTGTGCTGTTTCTCATGTACTATTTCCACCTGTTTTAAACTGAAAGGCTGACATCTATGCCCTTAACCGCAGCAGAATCGGGAACCGAACGGAAGTACGCGCTCCGCGCGTTCCTTTTAAGTTTTATACTTGGCGTGCTGTCTTTTGCCTGGACGATGCTCCTGCACCGCGGCCTCTTCTCGGTGGCAGGAGATTTTAACGTGCAGCAGATTCCGTTTGCGATGTACGCCAATGACGCCGTGAAGTCCGGCAACGTGATCTGGGACTGGTCCCTCGACCTGGGCTCCAATTTCATCGGCGGCATGACATTTTATATCCTGGGAAATCCTTCCTTCTGGCTGTCGCTTCTTTTCCCGTCCGACATGTTTATGTTCATAGTCGGGTGGCTCTACATCCTGAAATACGCGGTGGCCGGGCTGACATCCTTCCTCTGGATCCGCCGCTTCGTGAAGAATCCGAACCACGCGCTCATCGCCTCGGTGATGTACGCCTTCTCGGGCTTCATGAACGAGAATCTGCTGTTTTACCATTTTCATGACGTGGCGGCGCTCTTTCCGCTGCTCCTCATCACCTTTGACGATCTCATGGAGAAAAGGCGGCGCGGACCGTTCATCTTCGCGGTGTGCATCAACGCGATCGTCAATTATTTCTTCTTCTTCGGAGAGGTGTATTTCCTCATCGCCTACTTCATTCTGCGCTATGTCTTTGGCGAGGGGAAGGAGACGTGGAAGCGGCTTCCGGGAATCCTCATCGAGGGGATCCTCGGCGTTCTCCTCGGCATGGCGTGGCTTCTGCCTTCCGTCTATTTCACGATGCAGAACCCGCGCGTCAAGTTCGATTATTACGGCAACAATTCGCTCGTGTTTACCGCGGAGCGCTATCTCTATATCCTGAAGGCGCTGATCTTCCCCGGCGAGGTCATGTCGGACCAGAGCGCGGTGATTGAGCACAATTTTGCCTCCTGCGCCGCGTATATCCCGCTCGCCGGGATGACGCTGGTCATCGCATTTTTCATGCTGTACAGGAAGCACTGGGTGAAGCGCATGCTCATCTGGTGTCTCGTGATGGCGGTGGTCCCGTTCTTTAACGCGTCCTTCTCGCTCTTCGCGGGGCTTTATCACCGCTGGTTCTACATGCCGGTGCTGCTTTTTGCGCTCGCCGGCGGCCTCGTGCTTGACCGCATCGAAAATGACTCGCTCGTCTTCATGAGTCCGACGCCTTCGCAGACAGCAGTGACGAAAGCGACGGTGATCTGGGGCGTCATCACGATCGCCTTCATCGCGTTTTTACTCTTTGTGCCGTGGAGCAGCTCGGAGGCGAGCAAGATCTATCACGACGACGTCTTCGCGGCCTGGTCCGCCGTGGCCGCGGCCGGCACGATCCTCACCTGGGTCATCCTCACGCAGACGGAGAAGAAGCGCCTGATCCTCTTTGGCGTGATGGTGTGCGCCTTTGCCGTCGGCACGTCGGCGGCGCTGCTGCATCTGTATCAGCGTGCGAACGGGGAACTGGCGGACGGGCTCTATGACCGCCTGACGACTTCGCGCGAATTTGAAGATCCGGGGCCGTCCTACCGGTTCGCAAACAGCGACAACCCGGAGACGCTGACGCACGGCTTCCAGTCCACGGCGAATTTCTGCAGCACGGTGTCCGGCTCGATTTTCCGCTTCTACACGGCGCTCGGCTTAAAGCGGGACGTCAAGTCCCCGACGCCGCCGGAGGGACTCTATGAGCTGGTGTCGGCCCGCTTCCGCTACGAGACGGAAGAGAAGGAGGAGCTCGGCGAGCCGCTGAAGACTTACGAGGGGAAGAAAAAGCGCTATTTCATTTACGAAAATGGCGCCGTTCCCCCGATCGGCTTCACCTACAACACGTACATGACTGCCACGGAGTTCGGTGAGTCGGACAAGGATCTGCGTGCCATTCTCATGCTGAAGACGCTTGTCGTGCCCGATGAGAAAGAGGATCTCGTGAAGGAGTGCCTCCGCCATTACGACGAGGCCGTGGACGGGGTGGTGTCCTCTGAAGCGCTCGAGGAGATCAGCGAGCAGCACCTTGCGGAATGCTCGACGGATGTGATGCGGACGACGTCCTCTTATTCCTCGATCATCAATGCGGACAGCGAGAAGTATGCCTTCTTCTCGATCCCGAACGACACGGGATGGAGCGCCAAAGTGGACGGGGAAGACGCGGAGATCATTGATATCAACGGATTCATGGCCGTGCGCGTGCACGCGGGCTCGAACCGCGTGGAGTTCCGCTATCAGGTGCCGGGCCTTGCGACGGGCCTCTACCTCTCGCTTGCGGCGCTGATCTTAAGCATGCTCTACATCGTTTATTCTATTTTCACAAAGGGACATAAAAAAGCGGCGAGGAAATTTGGATGAATTTCCCCGCCGGTTTTGCTATAATAAGCGTACTGCCGCGCCATTAAGACGGCGCGTTATGCAGATTTTTACGGGACGCCGCGTCAGTGTTTTGCGCGGCGGGCTGCTGCGGAGTCGAGATAGCTGGCCAGCATGAGGATCGCCATAAAAGCGATGGCGGCGCAGCCGAGCACGATCTCCTCCTGAATTTTAGCCTTTTTGAACATGCGCCTTCTCCTTTCCGTTTGCCCGCAGTGATTTCTACGAGACATTATACTCCGGAAAAGAGAAAAGCGCACCCTTTAGTTGTGAGGAAACTGCCGGTTTGTGATGAGTGTGATACGCAGGTTTTTCTGGTTTGTGCCGACCGTGGTCTGGATGATTGTCATCTTTCAGTTTTCCGGACAGGACGGCGAGCTGTCCGCAGGCCTGTCCTACAAGGTGACGGCGGAAATCGCGGATTTTCTGCACGTGACCGTGCTGCGGGACAAGAGTCCCGAGGAGCTGATCGAGACGCTGCACCCCGTCGTGAGAAAAGGGGCGCACATGACGGAATACGCCATTTTGATGACGCTGCTGTTCCTGTCGTTCTTCTTCTCCATGCTCGCCACGAGGAGCGCGGCGGTATCCATCGTGATTTCGTTTATATACGCCTGTTTCGACGAGCTGCACCAGAGCTATGTCTCGGGAAGAGAGGGGAGATTCGAGGATGTGTGCATCGACATGACGGGCGTTCTCATCGCCGTGGCGCTCATCCTGTTCATCTACAGCGCCTGGCAGAGCCGGCACCTGAAGAAAGAGGAGCGCCTGAAAGAACAGGAAGAGGAAGCGTGGGACGAGCAGATCCGCCTGGCCCGGGAGGAGGGCGCGAAGCTCGAGCGGGCAAGACTCAGAAGTGAAATGAAAAAACGTAGAGAAGCGAGGATGTATAAGAGAGATGATTGAAGCCATCGGCGTGACCTACAGGGTCGGCAAGAAAGCACTGTTTGAAGATGTCAATATCAAATTCACGGAAGGAAACTGCTACGGCCTCATCGGCGCAAATGGCGCCGGCAAGTCCACCTTCCTGAAGATTCTGGCGGGACAGCTGGAGACGACGAACGGAACGATCGCCGTGACGCCCGGCGACCGCATCTCTTTCCTTGAGCAGGATCACTTCAAATACGACGACTACGAGGTCCTCGACGCGGTCATCCTCGGGAACCCCAGGCTCTATGAGGTGATGAAAGAGAAGGACGCCATTTACGCCAAAGAAGACTTTACCGACGAGGACGGCATACGGGCTTCCGAGCTCGAGGGCGAGTTCGCGGAGATGAACGGCTGGGAGGCGGAATCCGACGCGGAGACGCTGCTCACGGGACTTGGCATCGATCCGGAACTGCATCACAGTAAGCTCGGCACACTGGAGGGACCGCTCAAGGTCAAGGTGCTGCTCGCGCAGGCGCTCTTCGGAAACCCGGATATCCTGCTGCTCGACGAGCCGACGAACCACCTGGACCTCGACGCCATCGAGTGGCTCGAGGAGTTCCTGATCGGCTTCAACAACACGGTGATCGTCGTGTCGCACGACAGGTACTTCCTCAACAAGGTCTGCACGCAGACCGCGGACATCGACTACGGAAAGATCCGCCTCTTCGCGGGCAACTACGACTTCTGGTTCGAGTCCTCCCAGCTGCTTGTCCGGCAGATGAAGGAGCAGAACAGGAAGAAGGAAGAGCAGATCAAGGAACTGAAGGAGTTCATCGCGCGCTTCTCCGCGAACGCGTCGAAATCGAAGCAGGCGACATCAAGAAAGCGCGCTCTTGAAAAGATCGAGCTCGAGACGATGGTGCCGTCGAGCCGGAAGTATCCGTATATCGACTTCCGGCCGAACCGCGAGATCGGCAATGACGTCCTGTTCGTCGAGCACCTCTCCAAGACCATCGACGGGGAAGTGATCTTCAAGGACCTGAACTTTATCATCAACAGAACAGACAAGGTTGCCTTTGTCGGCGGCAATGAGCGCGCGAAGACCGTGCTTTTTGAGATTATCTGCGGCCGGATGGAGCCGGACGAGGGCTACTACAAGTGGGGCATCACGACCTCGCAGGCGTATTTCCCGCAGGATTACAGCGACGAGTTCACGAGCGACATGACGATCGCGGACTGGCTGACGCAGTATTCGGAGAATAAGGATACGACTTATGTCCGGAGCTTCCTCGGGCGCATGCTCTTTGCGGGCGAGGACGGCATCAAGCGCGTGCGCGTGCTGTCGGGAGGCGAGAAGGTGAGATGCCTTCTCTCGAAGATGATGATATCCGGCGCCAACGTCCTTATCTTTGACGAGCCGACGAACCATCTCGACATGGAGGCGATCACTGCGCTCAACAACGGCATGATCAAGTTCCCGGGCGTCATCCTGTTCACGTCGCGGGACCATCAGATCGTGGAGTCGACGGCGAACCGCATCATGGAGTTCCTTCCGGACGGGACGCTGATCGACAAGGTCGGCACTTACGACGAGTATCTGGCAAGCGACGCGATGGCCAAGAAGCGCCAGATCTATGTGGCGGCTCCGGAGCAGGAAGAAGATAACTAAGCGAAAGGCGGCAGAAGAGATTCATGACACAGATGGTGGTTACGGCGGCGGCTGTTATGGCCGAGCTGCTGGTGCTGTTTCTGACAGGCGGCGTGATGCCGTTCGCCGCGGGGGACGAGAAAAAGTCCGCCGCGGAGACGATCTGCGCCGGTTTTGTCGTGACGCACGCCATCACGGAGATCGTGTCGCTTGTCGCTCTTTATATGCATTTCACACTGACGAAGTACGTCTATGTCCTGGCCGGCGCGCTGTGCTTTGCGGCCGCGCTGTCCGTCGTCGTCAATTTTTCTTCCGTTTTCAGGGGAACGTCCGTGTTCTCCGGCGGGATCGGCTTCCGCTTCTCGGCGTTCATCGCGCTTCTTGTGGCGGCCGGGTGCGCGGCTCTTGTCATCATCCTTCCGGGCGCCGGTGATCCGGGACATGTGATCGCGCGCGTGGCCAAGGATGTGTACACGGACACGTTTGGCGTGTATGTCCCCGGAACGGGAGAGAAGGCGGCATTTACGATCGCGAATATGCATGTCCGCTATTACGGGCTCGACGAACTGATCGTCCGCCTCACGGGGCTCCATCCGATGACGGAGATGAAGATCGTGCGGAGCGTCGTGACGCATATCGTGAGCTCGCTCATCATCTACCGCGTGTTTTACCGCTTGTTCGACAGCAATACCATCCGCGCTTCCTTTGCGGCGATCCTGACGTATGCGGCAGGGCTTCTTTTCCGGACGCCTTATACGCCGCAGGGGCTTCTGTACGGCGCGGGCTGGACAGGGGAGGCGGCGATCGCCTGCGTCATGATTCCGTTCATCCTGCTGCTTGCCCAGGCGCTTTATGACCGCCCGGGAAACATCCGGCTGTGGCTTCTCGCCGTGCTTGCGGGCATCGCATCCGTGAGCTTCACGGAGTCGGCGCTCCTTATCATTCCCTGCGCGATGGCGGCGGTGTTTATCCCGACGGCCGTGATCAGGAAAAAATGGATGCTGCTTCTTCTCGTTCCCGCCGGGGCGGCCGTGCCGCTCATCGTCCTGCTCATTCACATGAATGCGCTGGCTGTGCCGGCTCTGTAGGAGGTGCGCCTTGACGAATTATCTGCCGACCGAATCCGGTCTTTCTTTTCTCCTTAAAACACTCAGCCAGTATCAGGCACCGGGATACTATATCATCGTGGCGGCGGTTTTCCTTGTCGTCGCTGCCGTCTCCGGCGGAAGACGGGTCAGGACAGCATTTCTTTACCCGCTCATTCTGCTCATCCTCACCGTCTTCAACCCGTATGTGTTCCCGCTCCTTCTCGGCAATAACAGCCGCTTCATCGAGAATTATTACAGCGTGCTCTGGATCGTACCGATCACCATGATCCCCGCCGCGGGCGTCGTCTCGGCCGCGTCCCGGCTGCCGCACATCGTCCCGAAGATCCTGCTCACCGTCTTCGCGCTCGCCGTTCTTGCACTCCTCGGCACGCCGCGGCTCAGGAGCTATGCCGGAACGGAAATGCCGGCGAACATGATGAAGGCGGATGCGGAGCTCGTCACGATCTGCGACTACATCGCCGCCGACGCGGAGACAGACGCGCCGGTCGTGGCGTTCGAGAGAGCGGACTTCGCGGAAGAAGCGATGGCTTATAATCCGGCAATACTCATCTCGACTGCGCTCTATGCCGACGAGGGAGCGCCGTCTCCGGACACGGAAAGCACGGAGGACTTCTTCGTGATCCGGAAGGAGAGCAGCGAGCTCGAGAAGGCCCTGCGCTCCTCCGGGTATAAAGCAATCGCGCACACGCCGGACAGCTACGTGTTCGCGCGGCGATGATATCACTGGCATGCAAACTGACAGGGGGGAGACCTTCTGTCAGTTTTATATTGTATGCAACATGACAGGGGGTCAGACCCCGTGTCATATTTTTTGCAACAATCCGGGAGACGCATGGACAAGAAAGGCGGGAGCGTGCTATAATTACCAAAGTATGAAAAAGCGCGGGAATGCGCTTTTCTAAAGGGATAAGGAGGAAACGAAAACATGGCAAAAAGAAAAATGCTGACCATGGATGGAAACGAAGCGGCAGCGCATGCCTCATATGCGTTTACCGAAGTAGCGACCATCTATCCGATCACGCCGTCATCCGTCATGCCCGAGCATGTCGATGAATGGGCGACAGCCGGCCGCAAGAACATCTTCGGCCAGGAGGTCCAGGTCACGGAGATGCAGTCCGAAGCCGGTGCTGCCGGTGCCTATCACGGCTCCCTCGCAGCAGGCGCTCTGACGACGACATTCACCGCTTCCCAGGGACTTCTGCTGATGATCCCGAACCTGTACAAGGTCGCGGGCGAGCAGCTTCCGGGCGTCTTCGACGTATCCGCCCGCGCTGTGGCAAGCCACGCTCTGTCCATCTTCGGCGACCATTCTGACGTTTATGCATGTCGTCAGACAGGATGCGCGATGCTCTGCTCCTCTTCCGTACAGGAAGTCATGGACCTGACACCGGTTGCCCACCTTGCAGCGCTCAAGGGAAGCATTCCTTTCATCAACTTCTTTGACGGCTTCCGCACATCCCACGAGATCCAGAAGATCGAGACCTGGGACTATGAAGACCTGAAGGATCTTGCTGATATGGACGCGATCCAGCGCTTCCGCGATCACGCGCTCAATCCGAATCATCCGTGCGAGAGAGGTTCCGCGCAGAACCCGGATATCTTCTTCCAGGCACGCGAAGC
>DEFE01000019.1:10038-10178 GCA_002350625.1 Lachnospiraceae bacterium UBA2860 | reverse complement strand
ATCGCCATGGGCTCCGGCTGCGAGACCATCGAAGAGACGATCGACTACCTCATCGCCAAAGAAGGCGCCAAGGTCGGTGTCGTCAAAGTCCGCCTGTATCGTCCGTTCTCCACACAGGCCCTCATCGATGCGATCCCGGA
>DEFE01000019.1:5346-9716 GCA_002350625.1 Lachnospiraceae bacterium UBA2860 | reverse complement strand
AACAAGAACTCCATCAAGATCATCGGCGACAACACCGATATGTACGCGCAGGCATACTTCGACTATGACTCGAAGAAGTCCGGCGGCGTCACGATGAGCCACTTAAGATTCGGCAAGAAGCCGATCAAGTCGACTTATCTCATCAAGCAGGCTGACTTCGTCGCGTGCCACAACCCGGCATACGTCACGAAGTTCAACATGGCTCAGGAACTGGTTGACGGCGGCACATTCCTCCTCAACTGCCCGTGGTCCGATGATGAAGTCGCTGATCACCTTCCCGGCCAGATGAAGAAGTTCATGGCTGAGCACAACATCAAGTTCTACGTCATCGACGGCGTCAAGATCGGTATCGCGACGGGCATGGGCCCGACACGTATCAACACGATCCTGCAGTCCGCGTTCTTCAAGCTCGCGAAGATCATTCCGGAAGAGACAGCGATCCAGCTGATGAAGGATGCCGCGCAGAAGACCTACGGCCGCAAGGGCCAGGATATCGTCGAGAAGAACTGGGCCGCCATCGAAGAGGGCGCCAAGCAGGTCCGCGAGTTCCCGGTTCCGGCTGAATGGGCGAACTGCGCTGACGAAGGCCTCGAGTTCAAGGTCCATGAAGGCGACTCCGAACAGGTCCGCTTCGTCAACAACATCCAGAACGCCGTCTCCGCTCAGGAAGGCAACAACCTGCCGGTTTCCGCATTCAAGGAATATGTCGACGGCTCCACACCGTCCGGCACGGCTGCTTTCGAGAAGCGCGGCATCGCGGTCATGGTTCCTGTCTGGGACAGCACAAAGTGCATCCAGTGTACACGCTGCTCCTATGTCTGCCCGCACGGCGTCATCCGTCCGTTCGCGCTGACAGAGGCCGAAGCTGCGGCACTTCCGGAAGGCACACAGACACTTCCGCTGATGCAGTTCGCTGACAAGAAGTACCTGATCGCTGTTTCCGCTCTTGACTGCACGGGCTGCGGCTCCTGCGCCAATGTCTGCCCGGGCAAGAAGAACAAGGAGACCGGAGAGGTCGAGAAGGCTCTTACGATGGTCCCGGCTGCGGATGGCACAACATGCAACCAGGCGATCTTCGACATCGCGGTCAAGACACCCGAGAAGGAAGACGTCATCGAGAAGTACAAGATCAACACGGTGAAGGGCTCCCAGTTCAAGCGCCCGCTGCTTGAGTTCTCAGGCGCGTGCCCGGGCTGCGGCGAGACACCGTACGCGAAGCTCATCACACAGCTGTTCGGCGACAGAATGTACATCGCGAACGCGACGGGCTGCTCCTCGATCTGGGGCAACAGCTCACCGTCCACACCGTACACGACGAACGACAAGGGCCAGGGCCCGGCTTGGGCGAACTCTCTGTTCGAAGACAACGCCGAGTTCGGATACGGCATGGAGCTCGCTCAGAAGGCGATCCGCGCCGGCCTCAAGGCTAAGGTCGAAGGCCTCGTCGCTGACGGCATCGCGAAGGAAGAGGGCCAGAAGTTCCTCGACACCTTCAAGTGCGGCGCCGAAAATGGCGCGGCTTCCGCAGCTCTCGTAGCGGCTCTTGAAGGCTGCGATGACGAGCGCGCGAAGGATATCGTAGCTAAGAAGGACTTCTTGGCGAAGAAGAGCCAGTGGATCTTCGGCGGCGACGGCTGGGCTTATGACATCGGCTTCGGCGGCCTCGATCATGCGCTTGCTTCCGGCCATGACATCAACATCATGGTCTTCGATACGGAAGTTTACTCCAACACAGGCGGACAGTCCTCGAAGGCTACGCCGACCGGCGCTGTGGCTCAGTTCGCCGCTGCCGGCAAGGAGACAAAGAAGAAAGACCTCACGGGCATCGCTATGACTTACGGCTATGTGTATGTGGCCAGCATCAACATCGGTGCGGACTACAACCAGGCTGTCAAGGCGATCGCCGAGGCCGAGGCTTATGACGGCCCGTCCCTCATCCTTGCATACGCACCGTGCATCAACCACGGCATCCGCAAGGGCATGGGCAAGTCCATCACAGAGGAAGAGCTCGCAGGAAAGGCCGGCTACTGGTCAAACTTCCGCTTCAATCCGCAGCTTAAGGCTGAGGGCAAGGATGCGTTCATCCTTGACTCCAAGGCTCCGACAGACTCCTATGAAGAGTTCATCATGGGCGAAGTCCGTTACAGCTCCCTCAAGAGAGCGAATCCGGAACGCGCCGCGAAGCTCTTCGCGAAGTCCGAGGCAGAGGCGAAGGAGAGATACGAGAACCTGGTCAAGCTGGTTGACTTCCACGCTGCGAAGTAATCAAAAGGCCTGCTTTACGGACCGTGCACATAGAATTGTGCACGGTCTTTTTTTGTGCTATGATTCTACACATGTTACAGATCATCTTATTTGCTTTGTTTTTGACGCTGCTCCCGGCCTCCCTCGGCTATCTGATCGTGCCGGGCGGAGAAGAGGAGACAGGCGCGTATGCGCTCCCGGCGATGTGGTGCGCAGGCTTTGCCATTCTCATGGCCCTGATGCACTGGCCGGCGGTTCTTGCCATATTGCTCGGAAGAAGTCTCACAGAGCTCACGGCTCTGTGGGTTGTTCTTGTGATGCTTCTGTTTGTGCTGTCCGTCATCAAGATGCTGCGGCGCCGCGAATGCCCGTACATGCTGATCGGCCGGTACCTGAAGGGCATCACCTTTCCGGAAATTGCAGCTTCCGCGGCGGTCTTTGCCCACGCGGCGGTCACAGCCGTGTTCATGCACATCGATGACGACGACTACGCCTTCGTCGCCAACGCGACGACGGCTGTCGACACGAACCGGCTCCTTGCAGTGATCGGAGGCACGGGCAAAGCCTTGACGACATATGCGGATGAGGGCATCGACCGCATCGTCTCATCGCCGCAGTTTGCGTTCTACGCGGCCGTCTCGAAGCTCTTCGGCACGCGGCCGGCGGCGCTCTGCCACACTTATCTGCCGCCGGTGCTGACCTGCCTTTTCTTTGCGTCCTTTTTCATCCTCGGGTACGTCCTCTTTAAGAAGGACCGCGCAAAAACCGGACTCTTTGCGGCATTTACGTTTCTTGCGGCGATGAGCTCCTACTACGCGCCGTATACGGCAGGAACCTTCCTCATGGTGCGCAGCTGGCAGGGAAAGGCGCAGGTCGTCGGCATGATTCTGCCGCTCCTCATCGCGCTGTATCTGTCTGTCGTTCAAAATGGAGAAATGCGCGGCCGGGACGTCCTCATCTGTGTCGTTCTCCTCGAGGCCTCCTGCCTTCTGACTTCGATGGGCGCGATGCTCGCCGCCGCGGAAGCGCTTCTCCTCAGCATTGTCGCGGCATACATGAACAAATCCGTGCGGACGGTGCTCTATACGCTGCCGGCGCTGCTTCTGCCGCTTGCGACTGCGGTTCTGTATCTGAAAGTGGGAGGGTGAGATGGCTGCATTACTTGAACTGATCCGCAGCACCCTTCTGCGCGCGGATCCCAAAGGAATCTATTTCATCCTCGGCGCCTGTGCGGCCGTTTTCCTGCTCGTGCGCGGGCGCGGAAAGGAAATGCGGGCGCTCGGCCTGTACAGCGTCATCGCCATCGCGCTGTTTTTCCTGCCGCCTACCGCTTACCTCGCCATGAAGTTCATGCGGAAGGGCGATGTCTACTGGCGCTATTTGTGGCTGATTCCCACGGTCGAACTGCTGGCAGCCGCGGCGACGGAGCTCATCACCATCTCCTCAAAACGGATGGTACAGGTGCTCACGGCCGTCGTGCTTGCCGCGGGCCTCATCCTCGGCGGCAGCAATCTCTACCGGGCCGGCGCCTTCGAGAAGTCGACAGGCCGTGAGAAGCTGTCGCTCATGACGATGCAGACCTATCACGCGATCGAGGACAATATCGCCGCCACGGGCAACACCTACGCCCATCTCGCGGCGCCCCAGACCGTGTCGTCGCAGCTCCGTGAAGTGACGAGCGACGTGACGCTTTTTACCGGGCGGATTCTCAACATCGAGCCGATCAAAACCTATAATCCGAAATGGTACCGGAATCTCGTCGTTCTCTACGGCGCGAAAACCGACGACGAGCACAAGGTTGTGCGGTCTTTGAAGAAGCAGCGGTGCAATTACATCCTGATGTACAGCCGGGTCAACTGCGACGAGGATCTTTCGGCGAAGGGATATGAGGTGATCCTCCGCGGAGAGGACTGGAATCTCTGGTATAATCCGGAAGTGCAGCCAAAAGCGAAAAAAGAATAGAAAAGTGATTCGCTTGTCAGAAGTGCGGCCCGCCGGAATTGTATATTGCAGTCAGACGGCTTCCGCGCCTAAGTACTTCTAAGCTCGACGAAAATCACTAAGGGCGTTCATCGAAAAAAACCTAACTCGCTTCGCTCAAACAGGGTTTTTTTCTGGAACAACGT
>DEFE01000019.1:0-5314 GCA_002350625.1 Lachnospiraceae bacterium UBA2860 | reverse complement strand
GCTTGTGCAGATTGTCTGCCTGCAATATACAATTCCGGAGGACCGGACTTTTGACTTGCGAATCAGGCAAAAACTATATGTATGTGAGGGTATGATAAAGATGGATCTGCGTAAGATTAAAGAATTAGGGACATATGAGATCATTAAGGAAGAAGCACTGCCGGATATCGGCGCGGAGGGCATCCTCCTTCGGCACAGGAAGACCGGCGCCCGCGTCGCGCTCATCCCCTGCGCGGACGTGAACAAGGTATTCGCCGTCTCCTTCCGCACCCCGCCGACCGACTCCACCGGCGTGGCCCATATCATCGAGCACACGGTGCTCTGCGGATCCGAGAAGTTTCCGCTCAAGGACCCCTTCGTCGAACTGATCAAGGGCTCTTTGAACACGTTCATCAATGCGATCACGTATCCCGATAAGACGGTCTATCCGGTCGCCAGCACCAATGACGCGGACTTCCGGAATCTGATGAACGTCTATCTCGACGCGGTCTTTTTCCCGAACATCTATCACGAGCAGAATATCTTCCGCCAGGAGGGCTGGCACTATGAGCTCGAGAGCCCGGACGGCGAGCTGAAGCTGAACGGCGTCGTTTACAACGAGATGAAGGGCGTCTTCTCGTCAGCGGAGGACACGCTCGAGAGAGAGCAGATGAACGCGCTTTTCCCGGACACCTCCTACGGCGTGGAGTCGGGAGGGGACCCCGAAGCGATCCCCACGCTCACCTATGAGAACTATCTGGATTTTCATTCCCGCTACTATCATCCGTCGAACAGCTTCATCTATCTCTACGGCGATCTCGACATGGCGGACACGCTCGCGTTCATGGACAGAGAGTACCTGTCCCGCTTCGATCATCTGACGGTGGACTCCGCCATCTTAAGGCAGGCGCCATTTTCGGAGGAACGCGTCGTGACGAAGTCCTACGCGGTCTCGGACGAGGAAGAGAAGGACAACACCTATCTGTCCTACAGCGTCGTGGCCGGAGACGCGCTCGACATGAAGGAGCTGACCGCGCTCGATGTCCTTGACTATGCGCTTCTTTCCGCGCCGGGCGCCCCGGTAAAGCAGGCGCTGCTCGACGCGGGCATCGGACAGGATATCTACGGCGGGTTCTCGGAGGGAATCCTCCAGCCGTATTTCTCCGTGACGGCAAAGAACGCCAATGCGGAGGACGCGGAGCGCTTCCGCGAAGTCATCCGCGGGACGCTGGAAAAGCAGGCCGCAGACGGCGTGGACAGGAAGGCGCTGCGCGCGGGCCTCAGCTCCCTGGAGTTCTCGTTCAGGGAAGCGGATTACGGGTCTTACCCGAAGGGCCTGTTCTACGGCCTCGACGTCCTGGACACCTGGCTCTATGATGACGGCCATCCATTCGACGCGCTGAAGCTGCTCGGCGTCTTTAAGGAGCTCGGCGCCGAGGTGGAGACGGGCTATTTCGAGAAGCTGATCACGGAAAAGCTGCTGATGAATCCCCATGCGGCCAGCGTGATTCTTGTGCCCGAAAAGGGACTGCAGGAGAGGCGCGAGAAGGCGCTTGAGGAAAAGCTTGCCGCCATGAAGGCGGGACTCGACGAGGCGGGCGTCGCCCGGCTCATCGAAGAGACGAAGGCCCTGCGCGATTGGCAAGACGCGCCGGAGAGCGAGGAGGCGCTGGCCTCTCTGCCCGTTCTGACGAGGGCGGATATCCGGAAGCATGTCCTCCCGCGGTCGAATGAAGAGGGCAGCGTCCTCATAACTTCCGCCGCCGGGACGGAGCACGCGGTCCCGGTCGTCTATCACGACGCGGAGACGAACGGCATCGGGTACCTGCAGCTGCTCTTTAACGTTAAGCGCGTAAAGACGGAGGACCTGCCGTATCTCGGCCTCCTCAGGGCAGCGCTCACCGGCATGCGGACGGCGTCCTACACCTATAATGAACTGAGCAACGAGATTCATTCCGAGACGGGCGGCATCTCGGTGACGCTAAGAACCGCGGACAGATTCGGCGACGAGGACGCCTATCTGGCGCTTCTTGACGTGCGGATGAAAGCGCTCACGGACAGGATCGAAAATGGCGCCGCTCTCCTTAGAGAGATTCTTTTCACCACAGATTTCACGGACGACAAGCGGCTGCGCGAGATCGTCGCTCAGTCGAGGTCCCACCTGCAGATGACCCTGCAGCAGAGCGGGCACGCGGCGGCCCTCACGAGAGCCGCTGCCTATAAGTATTCCGACGCGGCCTTTAACGACGCGGTCAGCGGCATCGCCTATTACCGCTTCCTGAAGGATCTGGAAGAGCATTACGAAGAGCGGAAGGACGCGCTGATCGAAAAACTGAAGGAGACGGCGGCGGCCGTGATCCGCCCGGACAATGTGATCGCGAGCTTCACCTGCCTTAAGGCGGAGCGGAGCTGCCTTGCCGGCGTGCTCACCGCCATTTTCGAGGGGGCGCCCGCGCATGCGCCGCTCGCCGATGAGAGCGAGCCGGCCCCGTACGGAAAGAAAAACGAAGGCTTCACGACGCCCGGCCAGGTGCAGTACGTCGCCATTTGCGGCAGCTATGTGAAGGCGGGCATCCCGTTTGTGGGCGCCATGGCCGTCTACCGGCAGGTGATGACCTATGAATACCTGTGGCAGAATGTGCGCGTCCGCGGCGGCGCTTACGGCTGCGGCGCGAGCATGGGTCGGAACGGAAGAGGCTCGATGACCTCCTACAGGGATCCGCATCTTGCGCGCACGAAGCAGGTCTTTGCCGACGCGCCCGCATTTTTGCGCGCCTTCGACGCGGACGAAGAGGAGATGACGAAGTATGTCATCGGCACGATCAGCGCGCTGGATACGCCGCTGACGCCCGCTTCCTTCGGCATGGCTTCGATGAACGATTATCTCGCCGGCTACACCGACGGGCAGCGCCAGAAATTCCGCGATGAAGTCCTTCAGACAAGCGCAGAGGACATCAGAAAGCTCGCGGATTCCACGCAGGCCGTCCTTGACACGGACTGCTTCTGCGTGATCGGCGGGGAGAGCGCGATCGAAAAAGACCGCGAACTCTTCGGCAGCGTGGAGGTGCTCCTGTGAAGGCGGGATTTGCGGCGATCATCGGCCGCCCGAATGTCGGAAAATCAACGCTCATGAATCATCTGATCGGGCAGAAGATCGCGATCACGTCGGACCGGCCGCAGACGACGCGCAGCCGGATCGAGACGGTGCTCACGACGGATGCGGGACAGGTGATCTTTGTCGACACGCCCGGCTTTATCCGCAAGGCGAACAACCGGCTCGGCGAGTACATGATGGACGTGTCCGTCGGGACGCTGGCGGACGCGGATGTGATTTTGTGGCTCATTGAGCCTTCCTCCTACATCGGGGAGGGAGACAGGGAGATCGCGGAAGCGATCCGCAAGGTCACAACGCCGGTCATCCTGGTCATCAATAAGACGGATCTCATCAAAAAGGAGCAGCTGCTCGGCATCATTGACGCCTGGAAGGACCTGCTGCCGTTTCAGGAGATCGTCCCGGTGTCGGGGCTGAAAGCAAGAGGCCTTGACGAGCTGCTCACCTGTGTGTTCCGCTATCTCCCGGAAGGGCCGATGCTGTACGACGAGGAGACGCTCACGGACCAGCCGATGCGGCAGATCGCCTCGGAGATCATCAGGGAGAAGGCCCTGAAGCTGCTCAGCAAGGAGGTCCCGCACGGAATCGCCGTCGTGATCGACCGCTACAAGGTGCGCGACGACGGCCTCACGGAGATCGACGCGTCCGTGATCTGCGAGAAGGAAAGCCACAAAGGCATCGTGATCGGCAAAGGCGGCGCCAAGCTGAAAGCGATCGGTTCCGCCGCGAGGCGCGATCTGGAGGCCCTCACGGAGGGCAAGGTGTTTCTGAAGCTGTTCGTCAAGGTCCGGAAGGACTGGCGCGACAACGAGACCCTGCTCAGGGATTACGGGTACGAGAAGAAAAAGAAGCCATGAGAGAGACAGTGACACTGACCGGCGTGGTCCTCTTCGCGCAGCCGGTCGGCGAGTATGACCGGCGGCTGGTCATTCTGTCGAGGGAGAGAGGAAAAATCACGGCATTTGCGAGAGGGGCGCGGCGGCCGAAGAGCCCGCTGCTCTTAACAGGCAGCCCTTTTGTATTCGCGACCTTCCAGCTCTTTGAGGGACGCGACGCCTACACGCTCATCTCCGCGGAGGCCGCGGATTACATGACGGAGCTTGCGCAGCGCATGCCCGGGGTCTTCTACGGCTACTATTTCCTCGAGCTGGCCGATTACTACGGCCGCGAAGGCCTCGAGGCGGCGGGCGCGGTGAACCTCCTCTACGCTGCGCTCCGGGCCCTCATCAGGGAGCAGATGCCGCCGGAGCTGATCCGCCGCGTCTATGAGATCCGCATGCTCGTCGAAAATGGCGACTACGCGCCGCCGTCCGGCCGGGATAATCTTCCGGAAGCAGCAAGCTACGCGCTTCGCTATGTCGCGTCGAGTCCCGTTACGAGGCTGTTCGCATTTTCGCTCACCGAAGAGGCGATGAAGGCATTTGCCGCGGAGGCGGACAAGGCTGTGTCGCGCGCGGTCGACAAAAGCTTCAAAAGCCTTGCCGTGATAGCGGATTTGGTATAAAATTCACAAAGGAATGAAAGAAAAAGCTTAAGGAGAATGCTTTCAATGGAAAAAACAATGGAGAAAATTGTCGCGCTCTGCAAATCAAGAGGATTTATCTTCCCCGGCTCCGAGATCTACGGCGGTCTTGCCAATACCTGGGATTACGGTCCTCTCGGCGTGGAGCTGAAGAACAATGTCAAGAAGGCGTGGTGGCAGAAATTCGTGCAGGAAAGCCCGTACAACGTGGGCCTCGACTGCGCGATTCTTATGAATCCGCAGACCTGGGTTGCGTCCGGCCATCTCGGAAGCTTCTCCGACCCGCTCATGGACTGCAAGGAGTGCCACGAGAGATTCCGCGCGGATAAACTCATCGAGGACTTCGCCGCGGAGAACGGCATCGCGCTCACAAGCTCTGTCGACGGCTGGACCAACGAGCAGATGGAGCAGTTCGTGAGTGAGCATCAGGTTCCCTGTCCTTCCTGCGGGAAGCACAACTTTACGGGCATCCGCCAGTTCAATCTGATGTTCAAGACCTTCCAGGGCGTCACGGAGGACGCGAAGAATACGGTCTATCTGCGCCCGGAGACGGCGCAGGGCATCTTCGTCAACTTCAAGAATGTGCAGAGAACGTCCAGAAAGAAGGTGCCGTTCGGCATCTGCCAGATCGGCAAGTCCTTCCGCAACGAGATTACTCCCGGCAACTTCACGTTCCGCACGCGCGAGTTCGAGCAGATGGA
>DEFE01000010.1:20781-21341 GCA_002350625.1 Lachnospiraceae bacterium UBA2860 | reverse complement strand
TCTTTCTTGCGTCCATGGGATATATCGAGGGGCGCAAAGCGCCGATCATCACAGACGGCATACAGAACGTGGAGGCATATATTAATCCGGTACCTGCCGGTCTCGTTCTGACGGGGATCGTCGTCTCCGTCTCGGTCACGGCAGTCATGCTCTCCCTGTCGATCAGGCTCTACAAGCGCTATCACACGCTGGATCTGGACGACGTCTACCTTTTATCCAGACATCAGACGGAGGATCGATGAAGCCGCTGTGACGCGTCTCATTCAAAGGAGTTCTTTCATGGACATTATCCGGAATTTTCCTCTTTTTACGATCGTTCTGAGCCTTTTTTCCGGTGTGCTCTGTACGATGCTCAAGGGGAAGGAAGCAAAAATCTATACATTGATCTACGAGGGAATTCTGATCGTTCTGACAGCCTGCGTGCTTTTTTACACGCTGAAGAACGGTTCGTCCTTTACGTATACGATGGGTGAGTTCCCGGCGCCCTGGGGAAATGAGATCCGCGCCGGCGTCCTCGAAGCGCTGACGGCTCTCTTCTTCCTCGTCATTCTTTTCTGCTC
>DEFE01000010.1:20427-20681 GCA_002350625.1 Lachnospiraceae bacterium UBA2860 | reverse complement strand
CTGATCAATCTGATGACGGCTGCCCTGATGGCCCTCGTGTGGACCAACGATATCTTCACGGGGTATGTCTTTGTCGAGATCATGACGCTGACATCCTGCGGCATCATGATCGTGCGGGAGATCGGCCGTACGACACTGGCCGCAGTCCGGTACATGATCCTGAATCTGATGGGGTCCGGCCTCTTCCTTCTCGGGATCGTCCTCCTCTATGCGATCACGGGACATCTGCTCATGATCCCGATGCAGAATACGAT
>DEFE01000010.1:19417-20325 GCA_002350625.1 Lachnospiraceae bacterium UBA2860 | reverse complement strand
CCGTTCCACTTCTGGATGCCGGATACTTACGGATGTTCCACCCCGACATCCGGTTCGATCCTCTCATCCCTTGTATCCAAAGCGTATATCTTTCTTTTATTTAAGATTTATTATCGGGTCATTGGGCCTTCGGTCTTTGAAGCGCTGCCCATCCGCAAGATCATTTTTGTACTCGGCATCATGGGAATGATTTTCGGATCCGTCTCCGCTATGAGACAGAAGAATATTAACCGGATGGTCGCATTTTCCTCTGCAGCCCAGATCGGTTATATCTATATGGGGCTTGGGATCGGAGGTATCGACGGCTATGCGGCTGCCATGTTCCAGATCTTCGCTCATTCCGTCACGAAATCCCTGCTTTTTCTGACAACGCCCCGGCTGTCCGAAGTCTCGGGACACAGCCTTCTTTTCCGGAATCTGCAGGGTTCTGCGCACAGGGCGAAGGATGCGGGAATTTTCTTCCTTCTCTGTTCTCTGTCCATGGTAGGCATTCCGATTTTTGCGGGGTTCTCCTCCAAGCTGAATTTTGCGACGGCAGCAGCCGAAGCGGGGAACTACAGGATCCTCTTCTACACCATGATCGCGCTGGCGATCAGCTCCGTTCTCAATGCCCTGTATTTCATGCGGACCTGTATCCGTATTTATACGAGCGGCCGCGGAGGGGCGGATATCTATGCGCCGGGACTCTATGAAAAGGAAAATGCGAGGCCCGGAGCGGATCTTCNNAGGAGAGGACAGTGACCGGTACGGAGGAGACACTCCTGAGCCACCTCGGCTACTGGATCCCCGCGGCGATCCTCACGGGGCTGAACCTCTATCTGGGGCTGTTCTCCTGGCAGATCGTCGGCCTTCTGGAGAAGGGACTTGCCATGTTTTCATGAACCGTGCGCATTCATCATAGATTTACA
>DEFE01000010.1:18457-19312 GCA_002350625.1 Lachnospiraceae bacterium UBA2860 | reverse complement strand
CGCGAGGTGCGAAGCACCTTCTTAATTGCGCGGCTGCGGTTAAATACTTATTTTCAATAAGATAGTCAGAGTACCGACGGCTCCTGCTGCGTGAGCCGTCAAGGAGGTCATTATGCTGCCAACAGGCACGATCCTGTTTCCGATGATCGCGGGTGTCGCGGTCTCTGCGATCACCATGGAGACCAGAACCAGACGCTTATTATACACTGCGGTCATGCTTATCACCGACCTGCTGGGCCTGCTCACGGTCTTTTTCGGGAGGACGGTGACGCTTTTTGCGTTCACAGACAACATTCATGCGAAATTTTCCGTGGATCCCATCGGCCGCTACTATATGATCGTGGTCATGCTTCTCTTTACATGTGTACTCTTTTATTCCTTTGAGTATATGAATATTGAGGAGCGGGAGCATATCTTTTTTGCGTTTTACTTCTCATGCTTCGGTGCGCTGCTCTCGGTCGCCCTTGCAGCCAATCTGGTCACGCTGTACCTGTGCTTTGAGATGGCGACTCTGACATCGATGCCGCTGGTCCTCCATGAGATGAGCAGGGAAGCGGTAGCGGCAGCCCTCAAATATCTGTTTTATTCGATCGCAGGTGCCCTGATGGGTCTTCTCGCGGTCTTCGTCGTCTGCTACTACGCGACGGATGCGGACAGCTTTGTGCAGGGCGGGTTCCTCGATCTTATGCGCGTCTCGGGAAATGAAAAGCTCCTCCTTGCCGTTATCTTTGCCGGTATCCTCGGATTCGGTACGAAAGCCGGTATGTATCCCATGCACGGATGGCTTCCCACTGCGCATCCGATTGCGCCTGCTCCTGCGTCAGCGCTTCTGTCCGGCATTATCGCCAAAGCCGG
>DEFE01000010.1:17270-18197 GCA_002350625.1 Lachnospiraceae bacterium UBA2860 | reverse complement strand
TCTCCAAGGGATGCCTCTTCCTGTGCGCAGGTGTGTTCATTTACAAGCTCGGAAGTCACAGGGTGAGCGAACTTCGGGGAATCGGGAAGCAGATGCCGATCGTCATGTGGTGCTTCACGTTCGCGTCCCTGTCGCTCGTCGGAATTCCGCCGCTCGGGGGATTTATCAGTAAATGGTATATAGCGCTCGCAGCTGTCGGCGACGGAATGGGAGTCTTTTCGATCCTTCCGCCGGTCATTCTTCTCATCTCGGCACTCCTCACGGCCGGGTACCTGCTTCCGGTGACGGTCGATGCGTTCTTCCCGGGCAAAGAGGAGGGAGAAACGGCGAAAAGGAGCGGGCAGAAGACCGGGAGTAAGGAACCGTCGGCACTTATGACAGTGCCGCTCATCGTGCTTGTCTGCGCAGCCCTGGGAGTCGGCGTATTCGGATCCCGGATCGCGGATATCCTGGGAGCGTCTCTCGCCGGAATCTTCTGATACAGGAACACAGGATAAGGAATAGATCAATGGATTCACTGTTCATACTGGCGCCGATCGTGGTGCCCTTTATCGGAGGCGTGTCGCTCCTCCTTCTGAAGATCAGGGAAGACCGAATCCGGGAAATATACTCGGAGACCATCGTTATACTGACGTCTGTCTGCGTGTGGCTCGCGCTGGCGTACGGTTCCCGGGACCCTGTGCTTATTTACAGCTTTACGGACGGTTTTTCGATCAACTTCCGAGTGGACGGACCTGCGATACTTTTTGCGGGGATGGTTTCCGTCCTCTGGCCGTTTGCCATGCTCTATGCATTCGAATATATGAGGGAGGCGGAGCACAAGAGGAGCTTTTTCGGCTTCTATGTGATGACTTACAGTGTGACGCTCGGCATTGCCTTCGCCGCGGACCTTGTCACGATGTACGTCTTTTTTGAGATGCTGACGCT
>DEFE01000010.1:16121-17040 GCA_002350625.1 Lachnospiraceae bacterium UBA2860 | reverse complement strand
TTGTTCCACTGGCTTCCGCAGGCATCGGCCGCGCCGACTCCGGTCACAGCGCTTCTGCATGCGGTCGCGGTCGTCAATTCCGGTGTCTACGCGGTCATCCGCCTTGCCTGGTATGCATACGGACCGGAGCTCCTGCGCGGAAGCACTGAGCAGATCATCTGCACCGGCGCAGCGGTCTTCACGCTTGTCTTCGGTGCGGCCATGGCCCTTCGCGAGAGACATTTTAAGAGAAGGCTCGCCTACTCGACGGTCAGCAACCTGTCCTACATGCTTTTCGGCGTCCTCCTCATGACTCCTGAGGGGCTTCTCGGAGGGCTTACCCATATGCTGTTCCACAGCATCATCAAGATGGTTCTCTTTCTGTGCGCCGGCGCGTTCATGCATGTGACGGGCAGGGAGTATATATATGAGATCAACGGGATCGGGCGGAAAATGCCTGTCACGTTCACGCTGTATACACTGTCTGCCCTGTCCCTGACCGGGATTCCGCTCTTCTGCGGATTTATCTCAAAATGGAAACTTCTGACAGCCGGTATTTCGAGCGGACAGACGGTAGGGCTCGTCGGCATGGCAGGGCTCATAATCTCGGCTTTTCTGTGCGCGATGTACACACTGAATGTCAGTATCCGGGCATTTTTCCCTATGAAGGGGACGGACAGGAGCGGAAGCGGGGGAATTAAGGAAGCCGGCGTTCTCATGCTGATCCCGATCTGCCTCTTTTCAGTATTCAATATACTCTTTGGTGTGTATCCCGGCCCGGTCATTTCATTTCTGGAGAAGATCGCGCAGGGTGTCATTTAATCTCTGACGCAGAATACTCGTGATTTCAATCATGAGATGAATGCCCAAAGTGAAACCTGGCTCTGACATGAGTTGTAAACCCGCGTCAGAGATTAAAGCCTCAGCTACACAATGCTCC
>DEFE01000010.1:15418-16115 GCA_002350625.1 Lachnospiraceae bacterium UBA2860 | reverse complement strand
CGGCGGATCGCAGCCGCGCAAATAGGAAGGTGCTTCGCACGTAAGCGCGGCGCGGCAAGAACGCCAAGGCGTTCTTGATTCTTTGACGCAGAATCCTTGTGACATGATTCTGTGACGGATGCCGGCAGCACGCCTCTCGGAAGTTCTGCCTGTGAGGATCATACTGTGTTTTTGGAGGAGAGCATATGTTCATAGGTTATCTGGTGTTCGCACCGATTCTCATAGCGCCGGTCCTGTACCGGATTGGGCGGAAAAATGAGGAGGCAAGAGACCTTCTGGCCATCCTGTTCGCCTTCGTGGAGCTCCTGGTCTCAATTTCGCTCTTTATGATGCAGGGGGCGAAGCTCTCCATCCCGTATATTCTGGCCTACGGTCTTTCTTTTGAAGCGGACGGCTTCCGGACTGTTTACAGTACCATCACGTCGATCATGTGGGCGGGAACATCTCTGTTCGCGCGGGAATACTTCAGACATGAGCGCGAGGGACTGTCAAGGTACTGGATGTTCACCATGCTGACGCTCGGAGCGACGCAGGGAGTCATGCTCTCTGCGGATCTCATGACGACGTTCGTCTTTTTCGAGATCCTGTCCCTGACATCTTTTACGTGGGTCATCCACGAGGAGACGCAGGGGGCGATCCGCGCCGCATACACCTATCTCTTTATTGCCGTGATCGGAGGCCTGGTCCTCTTCATGGG
>DEFE01000010.1:0-15280 GCA_002350625.1 Lachnospiraceae bacterium UBA2860 | reverse complement strand
TTTGGGGCCAAGGCAGGCATGTTCCCTGTACACGTATGGCTTCCGAAAGCCCATCCGGTCGCGCCGTCGCCGGCGTCGGCTCTGCTGTCCGGTATTCTGACGAAGGTCGGCATTTTCGGAATTCTCATGACCGGGACCACGGTCCTTTTTGAGAGCCGGACATTCGGAACGGTCGTATTTGTCCTCGGACTTGTCACAATGTTCCTCGGTGCGCTTCTCGCCCTGTTCTCCGTCAATCTGAAGAGGACGCTGGCCTGTTCGTCCATGTCACAGATCGGGTTCATCCTGGTCGGGATCGGCAGCGCAGTCTTTATCAACGCGGTCGGTGGGGAGGAGGCCGGGGAAGGCCTTGCGCTGGCCCTCTCGGGGACGGTCCTCCATATGGTGAATCATTCGCTCCTCAAGCTGGTGCTCTTTATGGCTGCCGGTGTCGTCGTTATGAACCTGCACACGCTGACACTCGATGAGATCAGGGGCTGGGGCCGGAACAAGACTGCCCTTAAGATCGCGTTCGCGCTGGGCGGCCTGGGAATCTCCGGGATTCCGCTCCTCAATGGATACATTTCGAAGACCATGCTTCACGAAGGTATTGTGGAGACGGTCCTCTGCGCGCGGGAATTTATCCCGGGCGAACATGGGATGATCGCTTTTCTGCAAATAGCGGAGTGGGTCTTTCTTGTTTCCGGCGGGTTCACATTCGCCTATATGCTGAAGCTTTTTATCTGCATTTTCGTGGAGAAGAACACGGACCCCGCGCGCGATGCGGCCTATGAGGCGAAGACGGTCGCCTCCGGCGCGCCTTATATGAACGCGGCGAGCGCCGCCGTGATCTTCGGGTCGTCGCTGCTCATGGCGGTGCTCGGGCAGCCGGCGGTCATGACGCGGATCGCCGCGTGGATGACGGGAGAGGAGGAGATCCTGCATTTCCGGGTCTTTACCTGGACAAATGTGAAGGGCGGCGGCATTTCTCTTCTCATCGGCGCGCTCGTCTACCTGTTTGTCGTGCGGCGCGTTCTCATGAGAGAGGGCTCCTATGTGAATCTCTGGCCGAAATGGCTTGATCTTGAGGATCTGGTCTACCGCCCGCTGCTGACGGGGATTCTGCCCGGCTTCTTCGGGCGCATCGTGGCCGTCTTCGGGGAGAACCGCGTGTTTAAGCCGCTTGCGGCGGCGGTGCCGAAGGCCGCGGGTGCCGCAGCGTCCGTGCCGGGAGAAAACAAGCTGCTTGCGCCATTTGCGAAGCTGATCATGTTCCTCGGCACGTTCTTTGGCAGAGTCCTGTCCATGAGCACGGATGCGCTGATCATGCTGCTCCGCAAAACCGTTGTCAGGGAGAGGCGCGTCCGCCGCGCGGAGGACTCCGGGACGGTGCACACGCTGACGGCGATGCGGGAGGCGACGGCCGAGGCGCTCTCGCCCCTCACGGAGAATTTCTCCTTTGCGCTCATGATGACCTGCATCGGCATGCTCATTATTTTAGGCGTGCTGACGGCGATGCTCCTTCTTTAGGTCCCTGCGCTCAAAAAAGGCTGAAAATTCGGGCTTTTTTGAGCCTGCTTGTTGCAATTGTGTGTAAATAATAGTAAGATTATTCGCGTACAGATGCGGCGGCAGAAGTACGGAAAACGGAACTGCCGCGCAGTCTAATAGTCGACAATATCTTAGGAGGAAATTGAAATGACAAAACCGGAACTGGTAAAGGCAGTTGCTGAGCAGGCTGGACTTACAAATAAGGACGCCGACAAGGCAGTCAGCGCGCTGATCAGCGTTGTGACATCTGAACTGGCAGCAGGCGGTAAGGTGCAGCTCATCGGATTTGGTACATTTGAAGTTGTGGAAAGAGCAGCTCGCGAAGGCCGCAATCCGCAGACCGGAGAGACCGTTAAGATCAAGGCTTCCAAGGCTCCNNAAGGCCGGCAAGGCTCTGAAGGACGCCCTGAACACGAAGGCTAAGAAGACCAAGAAGAAATAATTGAAGAGACACAGAAGCTCCCGCTGATGCGGGAGCTTTTTTGCGCCATTTTCATGGGGTTTCGGGTGCGCGTTAGTCCGGCGTGAGCATTGACTGCGCGCTTTCAGGGTGTGCTTATGTCCGGCGTGAGCGGCCGGCCGGAGGCGAAGAGGACGCAGTTCTGGATGTCATAGGGGCTGCGCGACTCGTCCGCCTGGAGGAGCAGCGTGTGGCGGAAGGTGTCCGAGAAACGCCTGCGGATGTGCCGCGTGCGGAAGGTGAAGGGCCCGCGCACGGCGCTGACCATGTTCAGAAGGCTGAGGCCTTCTTCCGACAGATGGACTTTTGTGAGGGAAATGCCTTCCGCGGACAGGAGCGCGCTGTCTGCGGCGGCGCCGGTGAAGGCATCGTTCAGGATGAGGTCATAGCGCTTCGCGCTCCCGAGAAGGAAATCGAAACCGTCCGCGGGATAGAGATGGAAGCGCGCGTCTTGCTCGAGGGTGTTCAGACCGAAGAAGCTGCGGGAGATGCTGATGACGTCCGGGGAGGATTCGACGACGTCGATCTTGATGTCCGGGCGGGTCTTGAGGACGTGGCGCGGCCACTGGAATCCGCCGCCGCCGATGAGCAGTACGGAGCGGATGCCGGGACGGAGGGCGAAGGCCTGGTCAAACAGGCGCATGTAGGGAAAGAGCAGGACGTGCTCTTCCCCTTCCGTGAGCGGCATCGCGGTCTCGAGCGCGCCGTCTTCGAGAAGAAGGCGCGAGACGTGGCCGCGGAAATAGCCTTCCCGCACTTCGAGCCGGCTGTGTCCCGTGTCCGCCGCGTATAGGAGTTTAAATCCTTCCACCGTGTGTTTCATGTGTATCACCCGCTCATGATTCTATCACGCGGGCGGGCCGCCTTCAATTCGTATTGCTTATGCGCGGTGCATGCGCTTATGTGCATTCAATGAGTTCATGTGTGACACATGACTTCATGTGTGGTGCGTGACTTCATGCACGGTGCATGACCTTGTGGAAGGCGGGGACGATCTGGGCGGCCACGACGGCTTTGACGAGGTCGAGGGGGAGGAAGGCGGCAAATCCGGTCACGATGGCAGTGCTGAGCGGAATCTTTGTCGCGATCATGAGCCAGATCATGCCGAAAAGATCGATGAAAAGAGCGCCGATGATGGCGGTGACGGTGTAGCGGATGCGCTGATAGCTCCTGCCCCGGATGAGCGGGAGGAGGAGTCCGACGAAGGGGAATGCGACGGTATAGCCGCCGTAGGGAGTCATGAGATAGCCGACGCCCGCGCCGCCGGCGATAAAGACCGGCAGGCCGATGAGGCCGAGGATCATCCAGACGAGGATGATGAGGAAGGCCTCGAGAGAGGGGAAGAGGAGGGCGATGAGGAGAATGACGAAGTTGAGGAGAGTGATGTGGGGCGCCCCGGGGAGGGGCAGGGGGATGCTGATATAGGCGGAGATGCAGAGGATCGCCGCGAAGACGGCCATCATGACGAGGTTGGTTGTGGTCCATTTGGAAGTGGATGTGCTTGCTGTCTGCATGGGATGGATTCCTTCTCTTTGTATTTGGATATTTGGATTTCTGCAGGCGAATCACTGCATAGTCTGTAGGTAAGATAGCGGGTTTCAGGAGAATTGTCAACCGAAATAATAATGGTGGGTGACAATTAAAGAGGGGGAGTGGTCATGGATGGCCGGATGCAGACAGGCGGGTATCTTTTTTGACTATCCATTTCCCGGGATATCTGTTATAGTTCGAAAGGTATATGACAGGGGGTCAGACCCCTTGTCACGTTTAGGTTGTATGCAATATGACAGAGGGTCAGACCCCTTGTCATGTTTAGGTTGTATGCAATATGACAGAGGGTCAGACCCACTGTCACGTTTTTTCAGATGGAGAGATGTGATGATCAGTTTTAGTGAAGAGAAGCGGATTTTTACGATTCACACGGAGCATACGACGTATCAGATGATGGCGGACGAGCATGATGTGCTGCTGCATCTTTATTACGGACGGAGGAGCGAGGGTGAGATGGATTATCTCATCAGGCGCAGGGACCGCGGCTTTTCGGGGAATCTGTATGATGCGGCCGCGGACCGCTCGTATTCGCTCGACGTGCTGCCGCAGGAGTTTCCGGTGAGCGGCACCGGGGATTACAGGCGGTGCGCGATGCGGATTGAGCTCGCAAATGGCTCGGTCAGCTGCGACCTGCGCTATGCGGGATACGAGATCAGGCGCGGGAAGTATTCTCTTCCGGGGCTGCCGGCGGTGTACGGGGATGCGTCCGCGGAGACGCTGGCGATCACGCTTAAGGACAAGTGGGGGAGCGGCGTGACGGCGGAGCTTCTTTACGGGGTGCTGCCGGAGATTGATGTCATCACGCGGAGTGTGATCGTCAGAAACGAAGGGGCGGAGCCTTTTGCGATCACGCGCCTTCTGAGCGCCAATGTGGATTTTCAGAGCGGAACGTATGACGTGCTCACGTTTTACGGGAGGCACGGCATGGAGCGGCGGCTGCAGAGGGAGAGAGTCTGCCACGGCGTCCGCGCGATCGGGAGCGGGAGAGGGATGTCTTCGCATCAGTATAACCCGCTGATGATTCTCGCGTCCCCGGAGACGACGGAGGATGCGGGGACCTGCTGGGCGATGGAATATGTTTACAGCGGCGGCTTCCTTGCGGAGGCGGAGTGCGGTCCTTTCTCGCAGGTGCGCATGCATATGGGGCTTATGGTGGAGAATTTCCGCTGGCCGCTTGCGCCGGGGGAAGAATTTGCGGCGCCCGAGGTGATCATGAGCTGCTCGACGGAGGGACTCTCCGTGCTTTCGCATCATCTGCACGACTGCATCCGCGGCCATATCTGCCGGGGAAAGTGGAAGGACGCCGTGCGGCCGATTCTGCTGAACAGCTGGGAGGGCTGCTATTTTGATTTTGACGGGGAGCGGATCCTCGGCCTTGCGAAGCGGGCGAAGGAGCTCGGGTTCGACATGCTTGTCATGGATGACGGCTGGTTCGGGAAGCGGGACACGGATACGTCGGGGCTCGGGGACTGGTACGTCAATGAGAAGAAGCTCGGCATGAAGCTTTCGGAGCTCACGGCGGGTGTGCACGAGCTGGGGCTTAAGTTCGGGATCTGGTTTGAGCCGGAGGCGATCTCCGAGGACAGTGATCTCTACAGGGCGCATCCGGATTATGCGTTCGCGATTCCGGGCAGGAAGCCCATTCTCGCGCGGGATCAGCTGATTCTCGATTTCTCGAGGGAAGAGGTGCGGGAGGCTGTCTATTCGCAGATGACCGCGATTCTTGACGAAGCTGAGATCGATTATATCAAATGGGACTATAACCGGTGCATCTCGGATGTGTATTCGAGCGGCGCCGCAGAGCAGGGGACGGTGCTGCACCGCTATATGCTGGGGCTCTATGATTTTCTTGAAAAGCTGCTCGGCCGCTATCCGGACCTGCTCATTGAGGGCTGCAGCGGAGGCGGCGGGCGCTTTGACGCCGGCATGCTTTATTACACGCCGCAGATCTGGTGCAGCGACAACACGGACGCGATCGACCGGCTGCTGATCCAGCACGGCACGTCTTTCGGCTATCCGTGTTCTGCTGTGGGCGCGCATGTGTCGACCTGTCCGAATCATCAGAACGGGCGCATGACGCCGCTTTCGACGCGCGGCGTGGTCGCCATGGCCGGGACTTTCGGCTACGAGCTGGATCCCGGCAGGATGACGGAGGAGGAGCGGGAAGAGGTGAAGGCGCAGGTCGCGACGTTCCGCCGCTTTGCCCCGCTTGTCGCTGAGGGGCTGTATTACCGGCTCACGGATCCGGCTCGTGATCCGGATGCCGCCTGGCTTCATGTGTCGCGCGACGGATCGGAGGCGCTGCTTGCGGCCGTGAGCCTGGAGATTCGTTTTAATCCGCCGCAGCGGTATGTGCGCCTTAAGGGGCTTGAGAGTGCGGCGATGTACCGCGTTGAGGATGTTTCCGGCGTCGAAGAGACGCTGACTGCGTCCGGCGCCGCGCTTATGGAGTGCGGGCTGCCGCTTCCGGTGTATATGGAGGAATACCGGGCCGTGCAGTTCCATCTGGTACGCATATGATTTGATTCGCATATAAATGAGCAGGGTTCGCTGCGCAAAAGGCAGCCCCGCCGCAAATGCATATACCCGTCAGACGGCTTCCGCGCCTAAGGACTTCTAAGCTCGACGAAAATCACTAAGGGCGGTTCCTCGAAAAAAACCTAACTCGCTTCGCTCAAACAGGGTTTTTTTCTGGAACAACGTGATTTTCGACGAGCAAGAAGTACTAAGGCTTGTGCAGATTGTCTGACGGGTATATGTATTTACGGCGGGGCTGTCTTTTTCTGCGAACCGCTGCTTTATATTTATGCATCTGCGTCAGGAACCGTTATAACTTCCGGTGACATATCAAATTGTGAAATAAACAATCATCCAATCAGTTGAAGCTTTGTTCCAGGATTCGCCCGTCAAAAGGACGCCCGGCAGAAACAGGTCCGGTCTGCAGACAATCTGCACAAGCTCTAGTACATCTTAGCTTGTCGGAAATGGCGTTATTCGCCGCAAAAAGCCATCAATCGAGGCTTTTTGGACGAATGCTTTTAGCCATTTTCGGGAAGCTTAGATGTACTTAGCGCGGAAGCCGTCTGCAGACCGGACCTGTTTCTGCGGGGCGTCCTTTGCAGGCGAATCGAAACATATAGTATGACATTATTCAGAAGTTATATAAGGTTCTTACCGGATTTCCCCCTTTCGATTGCAAAGGCGGAACGCGCATGCTAGGATGTCCACCACAAAGGGCAGGAAAGGGGGATCATCATGGTCATGCAGATGGAAGCAAGGGGACAGGAAGCGCGCGAAGGCGCGGAGGAGCGCCGCACGGCGGCGGAGTATCTCGCAGGCGCGGAGAGCCGCGGAAGCGAGCTGATCGACGGAAAGCTGTACGGCATGGGCGCGCCGGATCTGATGCACGCGCAGATGGTTCTTCTCATCGGCGAGCAGCTGCGCGCCTGCGTGAAGGAGGACAGCCGGCGCGGCCTCGTGCTGCCGGTGCCTGTCGGGGTGGGATTCAGGGAGGACGCCTACACGCTCCTGCTGCCGGACATCACGGTCACGGTTGAGCCGGGCGGCTATACATCCTACGGGCTCATGACAAGCCCGGATCTCATCGTCGAGGTGCTGACGGAGGAGACCGCGGAGAAGGACCGCTATATCAAGCTGGCCAGATACATGCGCGGCGGCGTGCGCGAGTACTGGATCGTCGACCCGCGCTCCTCGACCGTGATGGTCTACGAACGGGGCGCGGCGGTCATCCCGATGACGTATACCTTCGACGACGCGGTGCCGGTCGGGATCTGGAACCGCGAGGCGTGCGTGGATTTCCGGGCGGTTCGGGAGGCATTTTCGATGCAATGATCGGGGCGGATGCCGGTGATGTTCATCATTAAGTGAACACACGAACACAATTTTGACTTGCCTTGGGACGGGTCAAAATGGTAAAATTTGTACAATTTGTAAGCGATGGGACCTGAAAAGGCCGTCGGTTTGGTCGATTTGACCGCTGCAGATGGGAAAGGAGGAACGCACATGACCTGGATGGATGAGTGGAAAGAGAACATCACGACAGTAGACGACTTGCGACGCGTGCTGCCGATGACGGAAGAGGAGTACGAGCGCATACGGGAAGAGGCAGAACGCTTCCCGATGGCAATATCCCGCTACTACGCATCTCTGATAGATCCGAACGATCCGGACGATCCGATCCGCCGCATGGCGGTTCCGTCGAGAACCGGGGCCTCTCTGGAGGGCCAGCTCGACACGAGCGGGGAGCACTCCAACACGGTGCGGACGGGTATACAGCACAAGTACAGACAGACGACATTGGTTCTGGTGGCCACGCAGTGCGCGATGTACTGCCGCTACTGCTTCCGCAGGAGACTCGTCGGGATGGCCGGAGAGACGGTCGCCACGCCGGAGGACCTGGTGGATTACCTCGGGGATCATCCGGAGATCACGAACTGCCTCTTAAGCGGCGGCGACGCGCTGATCCAGAGCACGGATTCTCTCGCCCGCTGGCTTAACGCGCTCTCGGAGCTGCCGCAGCTTGATTTTATCCGGATCGGATCGCGCACGCCGGTGACATTTCCGGCGAGGATCAACAGCGATCCGGAGCTGCTCGAGCTCCTGAAGCGGATCTGCGCGAAGAAGCAGCTCTACCTGATCACGCACTACAACCACCCGCGCGAATTTACGGAGGAGGCGGTGAAGGCCGTCCGGGCGCTGCAGAGCTGCGGGCTCGTCATCAAGAACCAGACCGTTCTTTTAAAGGGCGTGAACGACTCCCCGGAGGTGCTGGGGACGCTCCTTCGGAAAGTGACGTCCTACGGGATCGTGCAGCACTATATCTTCCAGTGCCGGCCGGTTGTGGGGGCGACGAATTATTTCCAGGTGCCGCTGCTTGAAGGCAGCCGCATCGTAAATGCCGCCAACGCGATGCAGAGCGGCCTCGGCAAATGCGCGGACTACACGATGTCGCATCCGACCGGCAAGATCCGCATCCTTGGGGAGAAGACGCCGGGAGAGCTGGTGTTCCAGTACAAGCAGGCGAAGGATCCGGCGCGGATCGGCGACATTTTCGTGAGAAAGCTCACCGAAGAAGAAGCGTGGCTTCCTGAGGATCCTGAAGCATTTTGACGCAGGAAGAAGTGCGGCTTCAGAAGGAACTACTTCACTTTAACGCATTGATGTGATAGTATAGCGATGTGCGGCGAACGGATCCGGCCGGATTCTGTCTGTCCGCACATCGATGCGTTAAAAGAAAAACTGAATGAGGAAAGGGGAAACCAATGAGAAAGCAGAACAAAGCCGTCTCGGCGATTGCGATGATCGCAGTGCTGCTGATTATGATCTATGCAGCGGTCAAGACAACGCCGGAGTCGGTGCACCAAAGCGCGTGGGCGCTTTTGCCGCCGGTGATCGCGATCGTGCTCGCGCTGGTCACAAAGGAGGTGTACAGCTCGCTCTTTATCGGCATCCTGTCCGGAGCGCTGCTCTATTCGGGATTCAACTTCGAGACGACCCTGCTGCACATCTTCCAGCACACGGTCGAATCTGGAGGAGAGGAGACGACGTACGGCATCATCTCCGTGCTGTCCGACTCGTATAATGTCGGCATTCTCGTCTTCCTCGTGATCCTCGGCATCATGGTGCAGCTGATGAACCGCACGGGCGGCTCGGCGGCGTTCGGAACATGGGCCTCCGAGAGAATCAAGACCCGCGAGGGCGCGCAGCTGTCGACGATCGCCCTCGGCGTTCTCATCTTCATCGACGACTATTTCAACTGCCTGACGGTCGGCTCTGTCATGCGCCCGGTCACGGACAAGCACAATGTGTCGCGCGCGAAGCTGGCCTACCTCATCGACGCGACGGCGGCGCCGATCTGCATCATCGCGCCGATTTCCAGCTGGGCGGCTGCGGTCTCCGGCTTTGTCGAGGGACAGAACGGACTCAGCCTCTTCGTGCGCGCGATCCCGTTCAACTATTACGCGCTTCTTACGATCGTCATGATGATCATGATCGTGTTCATGAAGGCGGATTTCGGGCCGATGTACCTGCATGAGTACAACGCGGTCGAAAAGAACGACCTCTTTACGACAGGGGACCGCCCCTTCTCTACCGAGGAAGATGGCAAGGCTTCGGAGAACGGCAAAGTCGCGGATATGCTCGTCCCGATCATTTCGCTCGTCGCCTGCTGCGTCGTCGGCATGATCTACACCGGCGGCTTCTTCTCCGGGGAGAGCTTTGTGGATTCCTTCGCGAACAGCGACGCTTCCGTCGGCCTCGTGCTCGGCTCTTCCGTGGCGCTTCTGATCACGGTGATTTATTACCTGCTCCGCCGCGTGCTGCCGTTCGGCACGATGATGGAATGTGTGCCGGAGGGCTTCAAGCAGATGGTCTCTCCGATCCTGATCCTGACCTTTGCATGGAGCCTTAAGTCCATGACGGACAGCCTCGGCGCCAAGGAGTTTGTCGCGGGCGTCGTCGAAGGCTCCGCGCAGGGATTCCTGATGTTCCTGCCGGTGATCATCTTCCTCATCGCGGTCGGCCTCTCCTTCGCGACAGGTACCTCCTGGGGAACCTTCGGTATCCTGATCCCGATCGTGGTCAGCTGCTTTGAGGCGACAGACCCGAACATGATGATCATCTCGATCTCGGCCTGCATGGCCGGCTCGGTCTGCGGCGATCACTGCTCGCCGATTTCGGACACGACGATCATGTCGTCGGCCGGAGCCCAGTGCAACCACCTGAATCACGTCGGTACGCAGCTGCCGTACGCGATGTCCTGCGCTGTGATTTCGGCCATCACGTATCTGATCGCTTCCGGCATCGCCCGCGCGACGAATAATCTTACGATCGCTGCGTGCGTGTCTCTGCCGGTCGGCATCCTCATCATGTTCCTCTTCCTGTGCGCGATGCGCGGCGGATCAAACGGGCGCAGACTGCGGGCGGAGAGAAACGCGGAAGCTGCGGAGAAGTAAAAATATAAATGCTTCATGCCGGCGCATGCCGGGTGAGATGAATTGTTAGAATAATGCGTTTAATGACGGGACAGCTGCGGGTGAAAACCTGCAACTGTCCCAGTTTTTGGAAAATTCTCAACAAGATTCAAAAAAATGAGCAATTATCTAAAAATAGTGATACAATAAGTGCGGCTCACATTCTGTCATTGCAGCATAAGACTTAGATACGGGCAATAATTTACATGTCAGAGGTGAAGAGGCACATGCTTTACAACACACACTTGGGAACTTTCATCAAAGTCGTGGAGGCGGGGAGCTTCCGCAAGGCCGCAGAGGGGATCGGCATTTCTCCGTCGGCGGTGCTCAAACAGATCACGCTGCTCGAGGACGATCTTGGCGTAAGCGTGTTTGACCGCTCCCGAAAGGGAGTGACGCTGACCGAGGCGGGGGAATCCGTCTACAGAGACGCCAAATATATCGTCCGCTATTGCGGAAATACGGAGGACCGCGCGAGGGAACTGAGCAGGAAGGAAAAGCGGATCGTGCGCATCGCCGTCTCGCCGATGAATCCTCCGGATCTGCTCGTTTCGCTGTGGCCGAAGATTCGCAGCATCTGTCCGGATATTCGCTGCCGGTTTACGGCGATCGAGGACAACGACACCGGTCCGGAGCGGGCTTTTTCCACGATCGGACAGGATGCGGATGTCATACTCGGCGTCTTTGACGAGGCGTTTCTCAAGCATTTCGGGCTGAACGCGGTGAAGCTGACGGCGACGCCGGCGTCGGCTGCCTATTCGCCGGATGCGCGGTGGGTTCATGAATATACGGATAAAAAGACGCCATTTGATCTGAACGGCAAGACCATACTCGTGCCGAAAAAAGGCGTGTTCGCGTCGGCAGACGCTTTCAGGCGCGAAGCGAAGAAGCTGTATCCGAGAGTGGTGATCGAGGATTTCTCCATGTATTCCCTGGATCTTTACTACGCCTGCGCGGAAAGCGACAAGCTGATCCTGACATATGACGTCTGGGAGATGGGGCATATGCTGCTCGACACGATGCCGCTCAAGGGAAATTATGAGAGCTGCTTCGGCGCAATGAGCGCGAAGGAACCGCCGGAGACGGTCGGCCGGTTCATGGAAGCGGTGCGAAAGGCGGTTGAAGAGAAATAAGAAAGCGGCTCACTCTGTGGGCCGCCTGTAAAACCAACCGGAAAGACCTTCGGTCTTGATGGAATTGATAAATGCGTGATGGTCACTCTCCCTGATGGCTGAGATGACCTTTTTTGTTTCTCCGGAGGAAACGACCGAGTAGACGACCGCGCGTTCCGTGTCCTCGTAGGCGCCCTCCCCGTGGAGGATCGTCGCGCTGTGATTGCTGGTTTTCTGGATCGCGTGGCAAACCTCTTTCGGGAAATCGGTGACGATGAGGAGCGTCGTCTCCTGGTAGCGTCGGTATCTTAAGTGGATGACCTGTGTGGAGAAGAACTGGAAAATGATGGAGTAGAGGGCCTTGTCCCAGCCGAAAAGGAGTCCCGCACAAGACAGGATGATGACATTTACGCCGAGAATAAGGTTGAAGGAGTCGAGACCCGTCCGCTCCGACAGATAGAGCGAGATGAAGTCGAGGCCGCCCGAATTGGCGTTATTGGCCAGGCAGATGCTGACGACAAAGCCGTTGATCATGCCGCCGAAGACCGAGATCAGCATGATGTCGTAGGTGATGACAATGGCGGGAATGAGGTCCGTGAGGAAGGAAGATACGAAGATGAAGTAGACGGTATAAAGCACCAGCTTTTTGCCGATAAAACGCAGGCCGATGTAAACGGGCAGAGCGTTCAGGATGACGTTGATGAGCGTGTAGGGGAGTTCGAGCCCGAAGAAGCGATCGACCGAGCGCTGGATGAGAACGGTCAGGCCGGTCACGCCGCCCGGGAAAAGCCCGCCCGTGCGCACGAAGGTCTTGAGATTGAAGGCTAAAAGAACAGCTGCGATCGTGATGAAGATGAGGCGCTTGCCGTCTTCTTTTATCGAAAATGTCATGGCGGATCCTTTCTTAATGGAAACGGGTTCGCAAAAGTGACCGGTACCGTTATCATAGCATGGAAGGGGCGGAGATGCTATAATGACTCGGTGAAACATGCGAATACGGATACAGATGGAGTGATCGATGGAAAGAAGTGATTTACGGGAGCTGCGGAAGGCAGTGAAGGGAAAAGAGACGGTGATCGACTGGGTCTACGGGATCTATGTCGACGCGGAGAATCAGGCCTTATATGAGGATCTGGTGCGGCTCGGCGAGATGGAGGACGCGGAGAAGTTCCGCCATCTGCAGATCTTCGCGAGAACGCTCAGCATGCGGGTCGGGATGGATTCGTTCCCGGTGCGCCTCCGCGAGCAGCAGGAGGCGCTGATCGCGATGCGGTCCCTGGACGGCAGGGACATCGGGGATTTCGAGGCGTTCCGGGACACGCTGCTTACTTCGTATGCCCACACGGATCCTTATTACGCGACGCTCGTCAGGGTGATCTACGACGTGCCGACAAAAGCGAAGGACGGGCGGAAGCTGGAGGACGGCGAGATGGTGTATGAAGCGCTGCTCTTTTCGATCTGCCCGGCGAAGCTGTCGAAGCCGGTGCTCGGCTATGAGATCGACCGCGTCGCGGAGCTGGACAGGCGGTGGCAGATCGGCAGTCCCGTCTGCGGTTTTCTCTATCCGGCTTTTGACAACAGGGGCGAGGACAGGAATGAAGTGCTCATTCACTCGGCGACGCCGGATACGGAGGAGTTTATCGACGGCATTTTCGGCATAGCCGCCGAGGAGTCGCCGGTCGGCGTCAAGGCCCAGAGAGAGGTGTTCGGCTCGATGCTGAGCCGGATGGACGTGACGCTTGAAGAGGCGGCTGCCATTTCCGAAAATATCGTGGAGAAAGCGGCGGAGCAGGAGGGGCCGGCGCTTGAGAGAGAGGACCTGAAGAAGATCGTGGAGGCGGCCGGCGTCGATACGGAGCCTTTCGATGAGCTTTACGAGGATATCGTCGGGGAGCTTCCGCTCGCCATCAGCGCCGTGGCGGAGGCGGATGTGACCGTGAAGACGGACACGGTGACGATCCGCCTGCCTGCGGACCGGTCGCGCCTCATTGAGACGCGCAGGATTGACGGGCGGGATTATATCCTGATTCCGGCGGACGGGACGGTGACGGTCAACGGGATCTCCGTGATTGCGGCGGAGGAAGACCGCCTTGAGGCGGATGACGGCAGGGAGTGACGCCTATGACGACAAAGGGACCGGCAATTGAATTCCGCTACTACGAGAAGCCGGGAGGGGATTATATCCTCCCGAAGCTGGGGAGCGGCTGGGAGATTCATTACGGCGAAGATACCGGCGACACGCTGCATTTTCACAACCTGTTTGAATTCGGGTACTGCTACAGGGGCGCGGGCCATCTTATGATCACGGAGAAGGAGTACCGCTATAAAGGGGGCTGCTATACGGCGATCCCGGCCAATATACCGCATACGACGGTGAGCGATCCCGGACAGATCTGCAAATGGGAGTTTCTGTTTGTCGACCTCGACGCCTTTATCGTTGAGGAGATGCGGGATTTCCGCGTGGATACGGATGAGATTCTCAGGGTCGTGAACAGACACGGGACGATGAAGACGATGGTCCATCACCCGCGCCTCGGGCAGCTGATCCGCATGCTGATCGAGGAGTGCCGCGCGAAGGACGCTTACTATGAGGAGAGCATCAAAGGGCATCTGCGGGCCGTGGTGGTGGAGCTGCTGAGGCTCAGTGAGGAGCGGGAGCTCAGGAAGCGCAGCACGCGCTATGAGAAATATATCGAGCGCGCGCTGGATTATATCAGCCGCCATTACCAGGAGGATATCCGCATCGAGGAGCTTGCAGATGCGAGCGGGCTCAGCGAGAGCCATTTTCGAAGGGCTTTTGAGGAGAGTATCCACATGCGGCCGGTTGAGTATCTCAATATGACGCGGATTGATAAGGCCTGCGAGCTGCTTCTCCGCGAGGACGTCGCGATGACGGATGTGGCGCACCGCGTCGGGTTCCAGACGGCGTCGAGCTTTAACCGGAATTTCAAGCGGCTGACCGGAAGCACGCCGCTGCAGTGGAAGCTGCGCGCCGTGAGGGAAGGCGACATGCGGAAGACGCGGCGCGTCTCGGCCCTGAAGGGCTGGGAGGCGGAGGACTGGGAGGGGCAGCGGGGCCCCGGGAAGGAGTAGGCGATGACGATAACGACGTCGGTCAGCCGGAAGCGAAAGGCGGGGACGAAGGCGATCAAGCTCACGGCGGGCATTCTTGCAGTCGTATTTCTGCTCGCGGGCATTCTTTTTTCGCGCGGCTTTTTTCTTCCCTGCTTCCTCATGGCCGGTCTTTACTTTGTCTACGAGGCGTTCTCGGAGCGCGACTACGAATATATCTATGGCAACGGACGCCTGCGCATCGACGTGATTATCGGCCGGCGCTTCCGCCGCACGGAGCACGAGCTGGATCTGCAGAATCTGAAGGTGGTCGCGCCGCATGACCACGAGGCGGTCGACGCGTGGCGGAAGGGCTCCGGCACGGAGCAGATTCCGAAATACGATTATACGTCTTATGATGACAACGTGCCTTATTATACGATGATTATCTATGAGGACAGGAAGCTGATTAAGATTCTGCTGGATCTCGACGAGGCCATGCTCGCGCAGATGAAGCGGGACTGCCCGGAGCGGGTGTACCGGTGACGGCGGATAAAAGGGCCCACGCAGCTTCCGCCATACGT
>DEFE01000038.1:10739-10881 GCA_002350625.1 Lachnospiraceae bacterium UBA2860 | reverse complement strand
GAAGGCATCAAGAAGACCATCGCGTGGTACTTCGATCACGAGGAGTGGATGAACAACGTGACGAGCGGAGACTACCAGAAATACTACGACGATATGTACAGCAACCGCTGAAGTTTGAATCCGAATGCGAAGCATGAGGATG
>DEFE01000038.1:1014-10696 GCA_002350625.1 Lachnospiraceae bacterium UBA2860 | reverse complement strand
AAGGCATCATTCTTGCAGGCGGCTCCGGCACAAGGCTCTACCCGCTGACCAAGGCGGTCAGCAAGCAGATCATGCCGGTCTATGACAAGCCGATGATTTATTATCCGCTCTCGACACTGATGCTCGCCGGCATCCGCGACATCCTCATTATCTCCACGCCGCGGGATCTCCCGGTGTTTGAGGAGCTGTTCGGGGACGGCAGCCAGCTGGGCATGAGCTTCTCCTACTGCGTGCAGGAGCATCCGAACGGACTCGCCGAAGCCTTTATCCTCGGCGCCGATTTCATCGGAGATGACCGCGTGGCACTGGTGCTAGGCGACAATATCTTCTACGGACAGAGCTTCTCGCGCGTGCTTCACAGGGCCGCATCGAGAGAGAAGGGCGCCACGATCTTCGGCTATTACGTCAAGGATCCCCGCGAGTACGGCGTCGTCGAGATCGGCGAGGACGGACGCGCCATTTCGATCGAGGAGAAACCGGAAAATCCGAAGTCAAAGTTTGCGGTGCCGGGTCTCTACTTCTACGACAACGACGTCATCGAGATCGCGCGGAACGTGAAGCCTTCCGCAAGGGGCGAGCTCGAGATCACAAACGTCAACAACGCCTATCTCGACAGAGGAGACCTCTTCGTCGAGCCCCTCGGGCGCGGCTTCGCCTGGCTCGACACCGGGAGCCACGACATGCTGCTCGACGCGGCGGACTTCGTCTCGGCGTTCCAGAAGAGACAGGGCCTTTACATTTCCTGCATCGAGGAGATCGCCTATAAGAGAGGCTTTATTGACAAGGAGCAGCTGCGTGCGCTCGCCCAGCCGCTTCTCAAAACCGCCTACGGCCAGTATCTGCTGGAAATTGCGGAGGGACTGTAAGGCACACTTCGAGGACAGACGCGTCAGGCAAAGGAGCTTAGATCATGGGGAAGATAGAAGTCGAGACTTGTTCGATCGAGGGACTTAAGGTCATCACCCCGGCCGTGTACGGAGACAGCCGCGGCTATTTCATGGAAACCTACAACTACAACGATTTTGCGGCGGCGGGAATCGATGCGGTCTTCGTGCAGGACAACCAGTCGATGAGCACGAAGGGGGTCCTCCGCGGGCTCCATTTCCAGATCAACTTCCCGCAGGACAAGCTCGTCCGCGTCGTGCGCGGCGAAGTCTTCGACGTGGCGGTGGATTTAAGAGACGGCTCGCCGACCTTCGGCAAGTGGTTCGGCGTGCGGCTCTCCGCTGAGAACAAGAAGCAGTTCTTCATCCCGAAGCATTTTGCGCACGGGTTCTACGTCCTGAGCGACGAAGCGGAATTCTGCTATAAGTGCACGGATTTTTATCACCCGAACGACGAAGGCGGCCTGATGTGGAACGACCCGGAGATCGGCATCGACTGGCCGCTCCTTGCGGACGCTGCGCCGAATCTGTCGGAGAAGGACACAAAGTGGGGCGGCCTCAAAGCATATATCGCAGGACGCGGAGACAAACAGTAATATGACTTTCAAGAACACGCTGCCATCTGAGATCGCCGCGAACAGGCGCCTGATCTTAAAACTGGCAAAAAATGACATTAAGACCCGCTTTGCCGGGTCTTATCTTGGTATTATATGGGCTTTTGTCCAGCCGGTGGTGACCGTGTGCATCTACTGGCTGGTCTTCGGCCACGGCCTGAAACAGGGCCAGTCCCTCGAGCTGCCTTTTCTGGTCTATCTCGTCGCGGGCATCGTCCCGTGGTTCTACTGCCAGGAGGTGATGAGCGCGGGCACGGCGACGCTCCTTGAGTACAGCTACCTGGTCAAGAAGGTCGTCTTCAACATCCGCGTGCTTCCGGTCGTGAAGGCGCTGTCCGCGCTGTTCGTCCACCTGTTCTTCGTCCTGGTCGCCCTGATCATCGCGGCTCTGTACGGCTATTATCCGAGCCTCTATCTCCTTCAGCTCCCGTATTATTTCTTCGCGATGCTGATCTTTGTCATCGGCCTCGTCTACGCGACGAGCTCGATCGTCGTCTTTTTCAGGGACATGTCGCAGATCGTGAACATCGGCCTGCAGTTCGGCGTGTGGTCGGTCCCGATCATGTTCGACATAAGAAGCTTCGAGAACATCGCCTGGCTCTTTAAGATCAACCCGATGTACTACATCGTGACCGGCTACCGCGACGCGATCATCGGCGGCCGCTGGTTCTTCGAGCGGGGCTTTGACAGCCTGTATTTCTGGATCTGGGCCGTCCTTGTCTACGTGATCGGCAACCGGATCTTCATGCGGCTCCGCGTCCATTTTGCGGACGTCCTGTAGGAGCCGGATGCAGTCAGTCATCAATCGGCGCGAACAGAGGAAGAAGAGTGCAATGCAGACGGATAATCATACGGCGCCCGCGATCCGGATCGACGGCGTGAGCAAGCTCTACAAGCTCTACGACAAGCCTTCGGACCGCCTGAAGGAGGCGCTCGGACTCACAAGAAAAGTCAAATACCACGAGCTCTACGCCTTAAATGACGTCAGCTTCAGCGTGCGGAAGGGCGAGACGGTGGGCATCATCGGCGTCAATGGCTCCGGCAAATCCACGATCCTTAAAATCATTACCGGCGTCCTCACGCCCACGGCCGGCACCGTGACAGCGGACGGCCGCATTTCCGCGCTTCTCGAGCTCGGCGCCGGCTTCAACATGGAGTACACCGGGATGGAGAACATCTACCTGAACGGCACCATGATGGGCTTTTCGGAGGAGGAGATCGACGGGCGGCTGGAGAGCATCTTAAGCTTCGCGGATATCGGCGAGTTCATCAACCAGCCCGTGAAGACGTATTCCAGCGGCATGTTCGTGCGGCTCGCCTTCGCGGTCGCGATCAACATCGATCCGGAGATCCTCATCGTGGACGAGGCGCTCTCGGTCGGAGACGTGTTTTTCCAGGCGAAATGCTATCATAAGTTTGAGGAATTCCGGAACGAAGGCAAAACCATCCTCTTCGTCAGTCACGATCTGAGCTCCGTCGCGAAATACTGCGACCGCGTCGTCGTTCTGAACAAGGGCGTGAAGCTGGCGGAGGGAAGCCCCAAGGAAATGGTGGATCTCTACAAGAAGCTGCTCGTCGGGCAGGCGGGGGAGGATTTCACCTCCGCGCTTCCGGGCGACGCCTTCGGCGATGAGAAGGACGCGCGGGAGGCGGCGTCGGAAAAGCAGGCGGCCTCTGAGAGCCTCACCGGCATCCTGCCGATGAATCCGGACACGATCGAGTACGGCGAGGGACAGGCGCACTTCGTGAAGCTCACGACCTACGACGACAAAGGCCTCGTGACGAACAGCATCGAGAAAGGCACGTCCTTTGTGATCGAGGCGAAGATCCGCTTCGACAAGGACGTCGAGGAACCGATCTGCGCCTACACCTTCAAGAACCTGAAAGGCACCGAGATCACGGGGACAAACACGATGTTCGAGCACTGCGACATCGGCCCGAAGAAGGCGGGAGACGTGATTGTCGTCCGCTTCCGGCAGCGCATGGCGCTCCAGGGCGGCGAGTATCTGCTCTCCTTCGGGTGCACCGGGTACCACGAGGGGGAATTCCGGGTGTTCCACCGCCTCTACGACGTGCTGAACGTGACGGTGGTCTCCGCGAAGAATACGGTCGGCTTCTATGACATGGAGTCGCAGGTGAGCGTAGAAGCGCTCAGCGGGGAATCATAAATGCGGAGGGGGAGTCGCATGGAAGCATATGAGAAGATCGGCGGCGTCACACTGAATCTGGAAGATTATCCGGGCGAGGACCTCTATTCCGACGGCAAGGTCGAGGACGAGCTCCTCGAGATCGCGCGGGATTTCGAGCCGGGAGATTTCGACCGCATCGTGGCGGAGAGAAAAAGCTGGCCCGTGATGTACCATTTTTCCCGCATCCGCGGGCATATCCTGTCCTTCTGCCGGCGCCTTGAAGGAAAGCGCGTGCTGGAGATCGGCGCGGGCTGCGGCGCCCTGACGGGCGTGCTGTCGGAAATGGCGGAGAGCGTCACCTGCGTGGAGCTGTCGAAAAAGCGCAGCCTGATCAACGCTTATCGCAACCGGAACGCCACGAATATCGAGATCCGCGTGGGCAATTTCGAAGACGTCGAGAAAAAGCTCGACGGCGCCTACGACGTCATCACACTGATCGGGGTCTTTGAATACGGCGTGGCTTACATCCACTCCGCGGATCCTTACGTCGATTTCCTGAAAAAGATCAGGACGCATCTGAAAGCGGACGGCGTGATTCTCATCGCGATCGAGAACCGTCTCGGCATGAAATATTTCGCCGGCTGCACGGAGGATCACACGGGCGGCTTCTTCGACGGCATTGAAGGATACACGGACACGGGATACGTTCGCACCTTCGCGAAGCCGGAGATTGAGGCGCTCTTTGCCCGCGCGGGTCTTTCGGACGCCGCGTTCTATTATCCATACCCGGACTATAAATTCCCGATGTCCGTCTACTCGGACGGCTATCTCCCGAGAAGAGGGGACTTAAGGAACAACATCGTCAATTTCGACAGGAAGCGGCTCATTCTCTTTGATGAGTCCGCCGCTTACGACACGCTTCCGGACGCGCGCCTCTTCCCGCTTTTTTCCAACTCTTTCTTCATCGAGCTCAAGGCGGACGGGACCGGGAAGGAAGCGGAAGCAGGCGGAAGGCTGCTCTTTACCAAGTATTCCGACGAGCGCGCGGAGGCCCTCCGGATCCGCACGGACATCACGGAGATGCCGGACGGCTCGCGCCAGGTGCTGAAGATCCCCGCCTCGGAGGCGGCGTCGGCGCATATCCTGGACATGGAGGCGCGGGAGAAGGCGCTCACGGAAGGATTTTCCGGCACGCGCTTCGTGCCGAACCACGTGAAAATTGAAGACGGAAATGCCGTCTTTCCCTATCTTGAGGGAGAGACCCTCGAGGAGAAGCTGGACCGCGACTTCTTAAAGGACCGCGCGGCGATCACGGCTGCTCTCCTCGGCTACATGGGCGTGCTTGACGGGATGCGCGGGGAGAGCTTTGTAAAAAGCGACGGCTTTGTCCGCGTGTTCGGGGATGTGTCCCTGCCCGCGGGCTTAAGCGCCTCCCGCGTCTCCGACATCGACATGGTGCTGAACAACGTGATCGCGGCCCCGGATCCGGAAAAGGGGAAAGACGCGTGGCACGTGATCGACTACGAGTGGACTTTCCCCTTCGCCGTGCCCTTGAGCTTCATCAAATGGCGCGCGCTCCACTACTACATCGAGGGCAACACAAAGCGCTTCTTCCTCCGCGCGGAGGATCTTTATGACAAGGCGGGCATCACGGAGGCGGAGATCAGCGTCTATGAGGCGATGGAGCGCCATTTCCAGGCCTATACGGAAGGAGACTACACGCCGCTCCGGGAGCTTTACGGCGACATTTCCGAAGGGGCCGCGGACCTGCCCGCGATCTTAAAGCGCATGAACGGCCGGCGGGGCGGCGAGGCGAAGGCGAAGCTGTACCTCGATACAGGCGCGGGATTCAGAGAAGAAGAGACGATAGAAGTCGACCACCGCCCGGACGGCAGCATTTACATCGAGGAGGAGCTGACAGGGCTTAAGCAGCTGCGGATTGATCCCGCGGAATACGCAGGCGTCGTCACGATCGACGACCTCATGACGGAGCTCGGGCCGCTCGATCCGGCATCTGTCATCTCAAATGGCGTGCGGCTCGACCTGCGGCGCTTCCTTTTCGACACGAACGACCCTTACCTCATCATCGCCGGATGGCCGGAGGACGCGCATTTCCTCTACGTCACGATGCACATGGCGTCGATGGACGCGGACAGCGCGGAGTGGATGCGGGGAGAGCTCGACGCGCGCGACAGGCGCATTCTTGCGCTCACGAAAGCGGACGCCGAGAAAGAAGCCCTGCTTTCCCACCGCGGCGCGATCATCAGGCAGCTGATGAAGACCGCGCCGATGAAGGCGTACAGGAAGCTGCGCGTCACCGCGAAGCGGGAGGACCCGTACAGCATGCTGCGGCCGCTTCTGCCGAGCAGCCCCGACGGGATTTTATATTGCATCGACCACATGGCGCACAGAAGAGATGACTTCTTCCTGCGCGGCTGGTGCTTTGACCGCGGCTACGCGGGCGACCGCGTCTTTATCGTGAACAGTAAAGACGAGGAGGTCCCCGCGGAGATCACGCGCTACAGAAGGCCGGACGCTGCGAAGCAGTTCGATCTGCCCGAGGAGCGGGAGATGGGCTTTACCGTGCGGATCGACTACGCGCTTTTAAAGGATCTGCCATTCTATCTCGAGGTCGAGACGGGGCGCGGCTACACCTGTGAGGAGCTTCCGATCGAGAGCGATCCCGCGAAGCGGGAGGAGGCGGAGAAGAAGCTGCGCGCCAAAGAGAGCGAGCAGCACGTGATCACGGACTACGACGATTACGCGGACGCGCACCGCCCGTCCGAAGAGGAACTGGGGAGACAGAGAAGCGAAGGCGCCGCGGCCTTAAGGGAGAAAAACCCCGCGGATGCGCCATTTTTCTCGATCCTTGTGCCGCTCTACAAGACGGATCCGGCGCTGCTTGACGCCCTGATCGCTTCCGTGCGGCAGGAGACCTGGCCCGACTTCGAGCTGATTCTCTCCGACGGCAGCGGCCCGGATTCCCCGCTTGCGGAGAAGCTTGCGGATCTTCAGGGCACGGATCCGCGGATCCGCGTCGTGCGCTCGATGAAGCCGCTCAAGATCGCGGAGAACACGAATGCAGCCATAGACGCGGCGCGCGGGAAATGGTATGTCTTCGTCGATCACGACGATCTCATCACGCCCGACGCGCTCTACGAGATCCGGCGCGCGATCCTTCAGCACGAAGACGCGCAGCTGGTCTATTCGGACGAGGACAAGCTCCTTCCCGGCGACGTGCCCGGAGAGCCGAATTTCAAGCCGGATTTCAGCCCGGAGTTTCTGACGAGCGTCAATTATATCTGCCACCTCGTCGCGGTCCGCGCGGAGCTCCTCACGAAGACGGGGCTCTTCGACCCCGCCTATGACGGGGCGCAGGACTACGACTTCCTGCTTCGCTGCATGGAGCACACGCAGGCGGTGTACCACGTGCCGAAGGTGCTCTATCACTGGAGAATGACGGACAGCTCGACCGCGTTCGACCCGTCGGCCAAGGAGTACGCTTTCCGGGCCGGCGCGCGCGCCCTGTCCGCGCACTATGAGCGATGCGGCATAGACGCCGATGTCACGCGGCTTAAGAATGCGGGCCTCTACAGGACGCACTTCCGCTTAAAGGAGACGCCGCTTGTCTCCGTCATCATCCCGAACAAGGACCACGCGGAGGATCTGCGCCGCTGCATCCGCTCCCTTGAGGAGAAGAGCAGCTACAAAAAGATGGAGTACGTGGTCGTCGAGAACAACTCCGTCGAGGCAGAGACATTTGCGCTCTATAAGGAGCTTAAGGCGGCGTATCCCCATCTGAAGGTCGTCAAATACGAAGGGGCCTTCAACTTCTCGGCGATCAATAATCTGGGCGTAAGAGAGGCGTCCGGCAGCTATCTGCTCTTCTTAAACAACGACACGGAGCTCGTCGCCCCCGGCGCGGTCGAAGCCATGCTCGGCCACGCGGTGCGGGAGGAGATCGGGGCCGTCGGCGCGAGGCTCTACTTCGCGGACGGCAGCATCCAGCACGCGGGCGTCGTCCTGGGGTACGGCGGCATCGCCGGCCACGCCTTCCGGGAGTTCGGCCATGAGGAGGCCGGCTATCAGAGCCGCATCCTCGTCACGCAGAACGTGAGCGCCGTGACGGCGGCCTGCATGATGGTGAGGAGAGAGGTCTTTGACAAGGTCGGCGGCTTCAGCGAGGAGCTCGCCGTCGCCTTCAACGATATCGATCTGTGCATGCGCATCACGGAGGCGGGGTACCGCATCGTCTACGAGCCGCAGGCGGAGTTCATGCACTATGAATCCAAGTCGCGCGGCTATGAGGACACGCCGGATAAGCAGGCGCGCTTTACGAACGAGGTGCGGCTGTTCTCCGAGAGATGGGGGGAGAGAATCGCGGCGGGCGATCCTTATTACAATCCCAATCTGACGCTGAAACGACCTGACTTTACACTTCGCAAGGAGGATGAATGATGGGAGGCATCATGGGAGGAAGCTTCTTCGCGCGGCCGGAGGCGCCGCGCAACACGGGCTTTCTCGTACAATATGACCGCTTTCTCCTGACGGATCCGACGAAGTACGTCCTGAAGGGCTACATCGTGCCGGATACGGAAATTACGGCGCTCTTTAACGGGGAGGAGATGCCCTGCGAGATCGCTCAGATGACGGAGAATACCGACGAGCGCTACGGCGGCTGCGAGGCGCGCTGCGAGATGACATTTGCGGGGGAAATCCCGGAAAACGGCGAGCTGCGCGTCTACACGGAGAACCGCTACGGGCGGCATCTGGCCTTCGCGATCAGGGGCAGGGAGCTCGCGCAGAAGCGGAAGAGTGTCAGGATCTATCTCGACGACTTTTCCGTCCACGAAAAGGACGGCTATGTCCGCATCCAGGGATGGGCCGTCGCGAAGGAGGACGTGCGGATCACTGTCTTTGATCACGAGGGAAAGAAGCTTGAGACCCAGGTCGAGCGCTACCGCCGCTTCGACACGGTCGAGCTCTTTGAAGAGTACCCGGTCACGCCGGACAACGGCTTTCACATCGAGCTCCGCCCGATTCCGAAGACCTGCGTCTACGTGAGATTCGAGGCGGAGGGCACACGGATCACGCGGGCTTTCCCGACGGGGCTCGTCACATACCGCGCGGCGCGGGTAAAACAGCTCGCGAAGAAGAGCGGCGACGTGCTCAGGTACAGGGGCGCGGGCGCGCTCTATACGAAGGTTTATGACCGCCTCTTTAATCCAGCGATGAAGCCGGTCGTCTACACGGACTGGATCCGCAAACATCTGCCCTCGGACGGCGAGCTGAAAAAGCAGCGCAGGATCTCGGAGGAGATGAAGGACGCGCCGCTTCTCAGCGTCGTCGTGCCCTGCTATAGGACGCCGGAGCCGTATCTTTCCGAGCTCGCGGCATCCGTGCTCGCGCAGAGCTACGGGCATTTCGAACTGATTCTTTCGGACGGGAGCGGCGCGGATTCCCCGATCCGCGAAACACTCGCGTCTCTTGCCGCCTCGGACGCGCGGATCCGCGTGATCCCGCATGAGGAGGCACTCCGCATCGCCGAAAACACAAATGCGGCGATCGAGGAAGCGAAGGGCGAATACATCGTCTTCGCCGACCACGACGACCTCCTCGCTAAGAACGCGCTCTTTGAGCTTGCGCAGGCGATCACGAAGGGCGGCCGCCCGGATCTCATCTACACGGATGAGGACAAGATCGGGATCGGCGACAAGCACATGCAGCCGAACATGAAGCCGGATTTCAACCCGGACTTCCTGCGCTCGGTCAATTACATCTGCCACATCACCTGCGTCAGGCGCGCATTTCTCCTTGAGACGGGACTTCTTGATCCCGCTTATGACGGGGCGCAGGATTATGACTTCCTGCTCCGCGCCTCGGAGCGGACGGACAGAATCACCCACATCCCGAAGGTGCTCTATCACTGGAGATTCTTCGAGGGGAGCACGGCGGCGAATCCCGAGTCCAAGAGATACGCCTTTGACGCGGGGCGGCGCGCCCTGCAGGCGCATTATGACCGGCTCGGCCTTCCCGCGACGGCGGAGGACGGCGC
>DEFE01000038.1:535-692 GCA_002350625.1 Lachnospiraceae bacterium UBA2860 | reverse complement strand
TCTTCCTCAACAACGACACCGAGTTCATCACCGACGTGATCACGGAGCTCATGGGCTATGTGATGCGGCCGGATGTCGGCGCCGCCGGCGCGCGCCTCTACTACGGGGACGACACCGTGCAGCACGCCGGCGTCATCGTCGGCTGGGGCGGCGTGGC
>DEFE01000038.1:0-332 GCA_002350625.1 Lachnospiraceae bacterium UBA2860 | reverse complement strand
GTCGCCTTCAACGACATCGACCTCTGCATGAAGATTCGTGCAAAGGGCTGCCTGATCGTGTATAATCCATATGCGGAGGCATACCATTACGAGTCGAAGTCGCGGGGGCTTGAGAATACGCCGGAGAAGGTGCGCCGCTTCAATAAGGAGAGTCAGTTCTTCGCCAAGTGCTGGCCGGAGATTCTGCGCGACGGCGATCCGTACTACAGCCCGAATCTGAGTATGGTGACGCAGGACTTCTCCCTGAAGCACATTTGACGGCATGATGCACATTGCGCATATGTTGACGGCATATCTGTTGTGTCGATGTTGACGGCATATCTGCACATTGC
>DEFE01000037.1:29631-81972 GCA_002350625.1 Lachnospiraceae bacterium UBA2860 | reverse complement strand
TCTTCTGGTCAGACAGTTACTTTGTCACAACTGTCAGCGAAAATTCCTTATCTCTGGTACAGGCTTATATACAAAACCAGTAAAGCAAGTACGGCATTCACCCACGCCCATGCGGTGCATAGCTCCTATGGACGTGGTACTCTGCAAATAACCATAGATGTTAAGTGTCGTGTTGACATCCGCATGTCCAAGAGTATCCTGGATCACCTTGACATTAATTCCTGCTTCACAGGCTCTTGTTGCAAAAGTATGTCTCAGTGTGTGACAAGTGAAATGGGGCAGCAAAAGCTCTGCATCCGGATTCTCTGTAAGGATCTGATTATTACAGTCACGGGTAATCCGGTGAATGGCCTTATTAAGGGCCGCTTGACTTAAAGGAGCGCCATAACGGTTAAGGAATATAAAGTCTGTATATCCATCAATCTGCACCTGACAATTCATCTCGTTCTTTCTGAGATAATCCTGCTGCATCATAAGGGCTTTCTTTACCAGATCGACCATAACAACTGTTCGAGTCCCGGCCTCCGTCTTTGTGCTGTGAATGTTGTACATGCACCTACCATTTTCATGAGGAAAATACACGAGCGTATGGTTAACATCAATCACACCTCGTTCGAGATTCACGTCACACCAGCGGAGTCCCGTCACTTCACCAACTCTGAGTCCCGATCCGATCATAAACGCGAAAACAGGATACCAGTGCCGATATGTCTCTGACTCATAGAGGAAATCCAGGAACAGTTTCTGTTCATCCTGCGTCAGGGCACGGCGCTTCTCGCGTTTAAAGGCCATAGCGCGCTTCAGCTCCCGCATCACATTCTCCGAAGGGTTATTTCTGATGTATTCATCGTCAACAGCCATTTGAAGGACCTGATGTAAAACTGTGTGTATGTTGTCCACCGACGACTCAGATAAACCCGCTTCCTCCACAAGAGCATTATAGAAACGTTTTACATCGCTCTTTTTAATAAACTTGAGCCGCTGTTTGCCTATTGCATCATAGCAATGCAGCCTGTAGGTTCTCTTATAGTTTTGAAACGTGTTATCCCGCACTCCCCGTTTTGTCTCCACCCATCTCTTATAGATGTCATTCAATGAGATCAGAGACGCATTCATGCGCAAGCCATCAAGCTTGTCGCGCGTAACTCCTTCCTCCCGGGCTCGCAGCTCTGCAAGTGTATTCGCGTAGATAGTATGACGTTTTCTGTTTCCGTCTGTCCATCGGAACATATACCTGCCGTCCTTACGGAGCTGTTCCCCCTTTTTTAATACCACCCTGCCTTTTGTTTTTCGTTTTTTCCTTTCTGCCATCAGTAATGCTCCTCATATCGAATAGGATTTCTCCAGATACTCGTCCAGCTTCTTTCTCTTCAGGAGACGTCTGTTTCCAATCCATAAAACGAAGTCGCAGTCTTCCGGATTTGAAATCTCCCGTAATTTGCATATTCCGACTCCTGTATAAGCAGCAGCTTCCTCTAATGTCAGGTTGCTTTTTTCCCAAATCGGCACACCATTATCTTTACACATACCACATACCTCGCACCTAAATGTGATCCATTCGATCAAATGAATTCGCTGTTACAGCTGTCGACAGCATTGGTATATCATGGCCGCTTCTTTGATGTACAGGATGTCGATTTTTTATCGACATCCTTGACAAGACATGCATCTTGTGCATGATCAGATTGAATACATATTCTCCAAGTACTCATCCAGCAGTTTTCGCTTGATAAGCCTTTTGTTGCCTACCCACAAAACAAACGTACAATCCTCCGGATCTGACAGTTCCCGCAGCTTTCCTCTTCCGACACCGGAATATGCTGCTGCTTCTTCAACTGTAAGATTGCTCTTCTCCCAAATCGGAACTTCTCTTATATTCATAGACCCCATCTCCATATTCATCCTCTCTCTTTCAAAGCCAAGATCCGTCAAAAAACTCTTTTACGTGTAGTTGCTATGACCTTCTTCGCAGCATCATGGAGCCTCCACTTCCTCGATCACCTGCACTCCAAGGGAGTAGCAGATAATGTCGTCGATCTTTCGCATGTCCTTACTGTCGATTCTTCCCAGATAGGATATGATCCTGCTCTTATCAATTGTCCGGATCTGCTCCAGTTCCACCATTGAAGCGGTCAGAAGGCCCTTCTGGTTTGTCAGCAGATAATGTGTCGCCTTCCCCCGTTTTTTAAGGTGACTGGTGATCGGCGCAATGATCAGTGTCGGCGCGAACAGGTTCCCCTTGTTGTTCTGCAGCACCAGGCACGGTCTCCTTCCGCCCTGTTCGCTGCCCCTGAATGGATTCAGATTGGCAACATAGATGTCGCCTCTCCGGTAGGCCCAGTTTTCGTGAACCGGTTTGCCATTTGCGAAATCTTTCATGAGCACCTCCTATGTAAACGGCGGACCGGACATATGGTCCTTCCGCCGGTTTATATGAAGTTGTTATGATCGTCACCGTATTTAACCACGTTCACCCCGATGCAAAGGGAATCAACACCAGACGGCCTGCTGCTTGCAGTCTCCATAGGCTCCTCACCTCCCTGCGGTTCTCGCAGAGCTGCCCTTCGGCAGAAGTATCATGATCATTCCTGCGTTTCATCGCCTTGCCGGGTGCAGCCCGGCATTTCCGGCATGTATGATTCGCTCGCTCTATGAGGTTATGGCGTGCATACCGTGCGGCTGGCGCTCTCGCGCCCGCAGGAGAACGTATCTGATGTCTGTATATGCAATTGTCAGTGTGCGCGGGGGCATTCGCCTCATGTCCCCTCACCCCTCTATTGGGAACTTTTTCAGGCAAAAGGGTCACCTTACTTGAAAAATGTTCAGCCCAGCTCACTTCTCAGCCTCCTCTTCAATGCCTTTCGCTTTCTCTTTAATGTACTGATGCTTTTCCCGTACTTTGCTGATATCCATTCCGTTGTCACCATAGTGTCGTTATCGTAAACGCGGAGCAGATCCTTCTCCAGCTCGGAAAGATTACTGAAGCATCTTACGAGTTCGTCGTGCGTTTCTTTCCGCAGATATGCTTCTTCGGGGCTAAGCGCCAGACCAGGAAGCATATCAAGCAGTGTGTCCTCTTTCGTCACCTTCCGATCTGTTGAAAGAACGTGAATTCCCTTTCCCTGATTTCTGAGGTACTTATGCCGGTCCTGTTCCCTTTTCCACGCTATGTACTGCTCTCTGGTAGACTCAATCGTGATCATGCCGCATTCTCCGAATTCGTCTCCCATGCGGATGAAGCAACGTCCTCTAGATTCGGGTTTCCTGATAAACTCGCGAAACTCTCTGCCGTTCATCTGAAGCCAGTTGTCTTCCGCTGTGCCCGCGTCTGGATCCTTCCAGACAAGATACTTGTTTCCCGCCATCTGCTCTCCTCCTTCCCCTGCCGCCTTATGCGTTCCGGATTACTGACAGGCCGAGGATGATTTTCTGCAAAAAAGCGCAGCATGGTTGAGATCCCGACCGGGAACTTCACAATATGCATCCGCATATCTGCAAAGCTCCATATCAGCATCCTTACCTTGTTGCGCACCAGGGCAGGTTTTCTATTTGTATATATGAATGGGTGTTTGGTGATGGTGAGATCATACCATCCAGAGAAGGGATGTGAGTCCGGACTAAATCCGGAAGAGTCTGCAATTTGTCCGGGAATAGTCCGGCATGTGAACCGGTTCAGACTTAAGAAGATCAGGGCAGCCTAACACTTACATTGCATTATTGGCATAAGTTACCGATACAACGGTTCTCGTTACTGATATCTTTGACACATATAAATGTCCTATTGATGTACTTACATCAGTTAACACGACTGGAATATAAAAAAACAATTCAGGGAGGTAAGTCTTCTTTCGGAGCCCGGTTGACCACAAGACTGGTTTTTAATATGATAAGACCATAAAGAAACCTGAAATTTTCCGGTGTATCTACTGAACAGATAACCCGCAAAGCATATTCGTTGAGGTAATGCCCTATGATGTATCCTTTTATCACTCTGGATGACGGAGCAGAAATCGTACATTCCGAAATGCAGGATGGACGTGTAAAAGTTTATGTTGAAAAAGCGGATGAAAAGGACTGCTTTCATCATATGACCTGTTATCTTCCTTCTTATGAAATCACGGAGATTTTTGGCTTTTCAGAGGCCGAGAAAGCGCGGTATATGGATGTAATCAGATCTGCCGCAAATCTGATCATCGAATTTTCTAAAGACGGAGGTTTTGAAAATGCCTCAAGTTTTTAAGATTGGATCCTACTGGATTTACTTTTGGACAAATGAAAATAAGCCTTTGGAGCCTGTACATGTGCATGTGTCTGAAGGAAAGCCTGTATCAAACGCAACCAAAGTTTGGATTACATCCGCGGGGAAAACCCTATTAGCCAATAACAATACTAAGATTGCTGATAAGACTCTTAGGAATATCATGAGAATATTAGAATCTCGAAGTGATGAGATCATACAGAAATGGATCGATTACTTTGGTCAGTGCGATTATTATTGTTAACATTGAAACGAGCAGGGATTACGTCCCCTGCTCGTTTTCGTCTCTCTTGTCTCTCTGCTGTGCCCTACTTTACAGCCACTTTCACTGTAACGGTTTTACTACCGGCCGCATATGTATCATTCCCAGCGACCGTAACAGTGACCTTGATTTTATATGTTCCTTTCTTTGTCCCCTTCTTTACAGTAATCACTCCCTTGCTGCTGATGGTCAGCTTCTTTGAGCCGCTCTTCTTCTTGAAGGTAACCGTGCCCTTTGCATTCTTAATCGTAAAGGCCTTAGTTTTCTTGATCGTCTGTTTCTTCTTAGTCAGCTTTGAGGCTTTAACGGACGGCTTTTTTACCTTCACTGTCATAGGCTGAGCTTTCTTAACTGTTTGTGCCGGAGCCACAGTTGAAGAAGATGTTCCGGGTTTTGCAGATGTTTCTGTAGATGTTGGTTTTGATTCTGTCGGCTTAGAATCTGTTGGCTTAGGTTCCAATTTGGCGATCGGTCTTGTTTCTTCAGTGCCGCATCTGCTGCATGTTCTTGTCTCAATACCTTCACTTTCGGTTGTCGCCGGCTTTGTCACTGTCCATGTCCATGGTGTATGGCCGAGAGCAGGCAGCACTTCCTGCTCAGCTATAGTTTCGCCACGGGATGAGCATTTTGATCCTTCAGACAGTCCGGTTTCGGTACATCCGGCCTCTTTTCCCGGAATGATTTCCGGAGTGTGAATATGGCTTGTCGAGACCTTGGTCTTGGCATCTACTTCCAGTCTAAATGTGTCACCACCGCCATATTCCTCGAACACGATGGGTACCATAAACCAGCAGTTTATAGTACTACACTCCGATCAGATCTCGACACTTTCACATAAGTTCTTATAAGTTTCCATAGGCCGTGTTTCAAATGGTGTAAGTTTTGGTGTAAGCAGATAGATCACTCTCCAAAAAACCATATCAACGGCTTGAAAGCCTAATTATTTCCAAAAGTCAGTTCCATTAATTCCGCCGCGATTTTCCTGCTGGGCACTCGCATCATACTGTCCTCTATCGTTGTCTTGCCCAGCAGGCTCATACTGCCATACCAGACGATCTCCCGGTCTATGATTGCGAAATGCTCACAGTTTTCCTCAGCCGTCTTAATATAAAACCCTGCCTGCCGCATTTCCTCGTGCAGCTGCATCCAATAGCCTGCATCCCCAAACCCATATGTATCCGGATTCCAGGTGACTATAGTAACGCTGACCCCTTTTGTTTGTCTTTCTTTCAACGTTTTGATCAGTTCATGCACCTTTGCCCCGCTGATCACCGGACTGGAAATAATGATATTATTCTGTGCCTCCAGAAGATCACTCATATACACAGAATGATAGTTCTCACTGTCAAATATCGCATTGGCAGACTGCTTTTCTCCCGTGATTCCAGAGCAGACATCATAACCGATCTGTTTATATGCTTTCAGCCGTTTGGCGTACATGTTGTCAAACATGGGAATATGACTGTCAACGTAATCGTAGACGATCACATTTTCCTTGCCTTCATAATCTCTGTTCAGGCGCCCGGCATACTGCTCGACGACTCCTTTAAAGGAAACCGGTGTTGCCATAATCAGCGTATCAAGACGAGGAAAATCAAATCCCTCACCAATCAATTTTCCTGTAGCCACCAGCACCAGTGATTCCTGTTTGTCCACCAGCTTCATCTCTTCCAGAATCTGCTTATGTTCCCGTTTGGAGTTGTTGCCGGTCATAAGAAAAACATGATCTGCATAAGCTTTCACTCTTTCGTAGAGCTTTTTCGAATGGCCTTTATACCGTGATAAAATGACCGGCGTTCTTCCAGTGGCAATGCATTCCCTTACATCAGAAACAATCTGCTCATCCCGTAGATCGTTATCCCGGATGATCTCATATGCTTCATTCGGATGCATCTTTTCTGTTGTTACGCCTCTTGGCGGAACAGTTCTTGTAAACCTTGGATATACCAGATGGTCGATTCCCTGTGCCTTTGCCTTCTCTTTTGATGTGTATCTGTACCGAATCGGTCCAAGGAGCATGTAATTGATCTTTTCAAGGCCATCCCCTCTGGCAGGTGTTGCGGTAACACCATACACATACTTTGCCTTTACTTCCTGCAGAACCGCCGATATCGTGTCCGAAGCGGCATGATGGCATTCATCGACAATAATCATCCCGTATTCATTCAGTAGAGGATGCCACTCTCCTTTTTTACACAGGGATCCTGCCATGGCAATATCAACGATACCTGTCAGAGAATCATGAGCTCCCTGAAGCATCCCGATCAGACTCTTCCTGGTTTTTATTCTTCCCGTTTTTGTTTTGTACTTAGGCAGTTCCTCATCTATATCAAGAAATCGTTCCAGTGATTCCTCCCATTGTTCTATCAGTGCGGAAGACTCAAGAATAATCAGTGTATTGACCTTTCTTTCCGAGATCAATGCGCTGCATACGACTGTCTTACCAAATGCTGTGGCTGCATGCAGAATTCCGTTGTCGTGCTTCAGCATTTCCTGCAGGGCAGGCTTTTGTTCATCTCGCAATTCGCCCTTTAACGATGCCCGGATCGGCTTCCCCAACTGCCGTTCATCTACAACATCATACTGAATATCACCTTCAGCGATAGCTTCCAACAGACTTCCGTACAACCCTCTGGGAATCTGAATATAACCACTGAGATGATCCTTTCCCAAATAGATCCAACTGGCTGTATCATAATTAGAAGTGCCAATCCCCTGGTTCCTGTAGTAGACAGGATTTCGAAAAGCCGCCAGCCTTCGGATTTTATTCTGAAGTGACGGTTTCAGGTTCAGTCTATCGATATAAATGCCGTTGGAAAGAGTAATGTTCATCGTGCCATCAGCTTCTGCCGCGGAGAACCTCTTTCCTTTCTCCCAAGGTTTCTCCCGTCCTTCCTCATCTTTTACCGGAAGGAGATCACTGAAAGACGCTGCCCATTCCTGTACTTTCAGTTCCAGAAACTCTTTGGAGAGACGCGGCTTGGTCCACAATGTCTCCCATTGATTGGGGTAGGCATTCCAGTTTTTGTCAACAAAAGCGCTGTTTCCATCCCGCAGTGCCTTTCCCTGCAGCGGCAGCGCAATCAGATTCCCAACTCCTCCCTCCGGAAGCATCTCCTGTGCCGGCAGCAAACGGTCATAGTACTGAAAAGATTTGAGATTGACCTGTTCCACGCCTTTTTCCAAAAGGGCAAAACCGAACCGCCTAGCCAATGTCGCCGGAATTGGACTGTCGAAGAAAATCCATATATGCGCCCCACGTCCGGAACGGGAACGTTCAACCAGAGGATCAATCCCGTTCAGCGTGCAGATGGTCCGCATTGCCTCCACTTCCTCTATCCAGGAATCGTTTGTATTGGCATAATCATGTTTTTCTGCATCTTCTCCGTGATTGTCAAAGTCAAAAACAAGGAACCGGCATGTGCCGTTCGGAAACAACGGATATACACCAACCACATCAGACGCATTATATGATCGCCCTTCCAGATGTACTCGAATATCTTTCTTCGTCAGTTGTTTATCTGACCTGCGCGAACAATCTTTACATTTTATCTTCTGCCCATGTTTTCTGGGACACATTTCAGTCCAGAAGTTATTACACTGGGGATAATATCTGGATTCACCGTTTTTCTTTTCCGACCGTTTTGCATAAACATCAGGACGACCCCAAAAATAAGTGAGGAATATATTCACCATTTTCTCAGTAATCTCCTGTGGATGTCTGATTCTGGCGCCCTGATTCGGATCAAAACTCTCAGTAGATTCCGGTTCCCTCAGATGCCTCAACTCCTGCATATAAGAAATGCCGGATCGATCCAGAATACTTTTCAGGAGTTGGTTCTCAATCTGCAGTTCATTTAACTGCTTCTGCAAAAGGCCGACATTTTCAACTGCATCTCTCATAACTATAATTCTCGTTTAATCAATCTGATCCTTCAGAAGCTTTACAGAATGAATAGCCTCACCCCATGTAAGGTCTTCAACATAGGGATTATTCTTTCTGTAGTTTTCCCAGGCATCCAGCATCTCAGGTGATGCTTCTATGCTTTCCAGAACTTCATCAAAAGATGGTATTGCAGCCTCTGAGCCACGTTTTCTGCAGGTGGCTGCAAATGCTTCTTTCAGATGAGTGGGATTGATTTCAATCACTTCTTGTCGAGTCAGGATGTAGATATCATAAAAATCCCTCATTCTTGTATTTGCCTCTGCCCTGGTCATCACCGTCTCCAGTTTTTCAGCCAGGAGTGTCTCCATATTATACGCCCACAATCCGATCTTCCGGTTCTCCAGGATCAGCGGCAGTTCATACTTCACCGCAGCAGGTATAATTGCGTCCCCCGTGGAAATATCAATCTTGATCGTCTGGCGAAGTTTTTCAAGAACACCTTCAATATGAAACCGGAATCCTTCATATTCATGTCCTTCCATGATATCCTCAATCTTTGTAATCCTGAAAGACACATTATCTTCCAAATCAATGGCCATGATTTTCTCAAGGAATGCTTTTGCCTTTTCCTGTGTCAGCGGAAGCGCCCTGATTGTTGTATCAATGTCCATAGTAGTGCGCATATCAACGCCGACCAGTGAGGATACCAGCATTCCGCCTTTCAGGATGAAATTATCCCGATACCTGGAAACGGATATTCTCTCAAGCAGTCGTTCCATCATATAGATACGCAAAAGGATCTGCGCTTTATCCCCATCTCCTGCTGCCTTGTTTCTAATCAGCGCGTTCAACTGCATCCGTGATTTGATCATAGAAGCACCTCCGTATATTGGCGCAACATCTTTTCGATCCCGAATTCCAGTGCGTACTTCATCAGCTTATGAATATCTTTATTTTGATCCTTAAAATATGTGATCAGCGCCGTCTGGAATACTTGGATATCCATCCGTTTCTTTTCCCTTAGGATATCGCAGATACAACGTTCTCTATTATATACTCTCACCGTATTCCCGAAAGAAGTTTGAATTTCCTGCAGTCCGATTTCGAACCATTCAGGAATCACAGTATAAACCTTGATATTGTCCGCTTTCAAATGGCTTGCATTATATCCTCTCTTTACGGTTACCACGGGCTGGGCTGATTCCCGGTCAGACAGCCCGTGCAAATAAAGGGCTGTCTCATGTGAAAAGATAATCTTACGATTTCGAAGCTGAAGGAGGAAAAGCCTGTCCGGCCAAGCTTCCTCTGAGCAATACACGCCATGTGCGACCTTGCTGAGTCCTGCTTCCTTTACAAACCCGGATGCCGTTCCTTTGGAAACTCCTAGGGCTCTTGCGTCCGCAATGCGGTAAAAACCGTTATTCTCTTCCAGATATGTCCTAAGCATATCGTCCATAGTTGCCGCCCTCCTTTTTCGCTACACATTTTATGTCAATGTAGCAAAAAAGTCAACCCTTTTCGCTACACGTACCGCGAATATGTAGCGAAAAGGTCTTTTTGGTTATTTATCAACCCGCGGCTGGTAGTTTTTTAAATCCATTCTCGATATTGTCGACCTGAATTCCATTGATTCTCCCGTATTTATATGCAATTAGCCGCTCCCCGACGATATGGTAAGACCAGCTTTCAGAATAACGTCTGTCTCTGTCTTCATTATGGAGCGCAAACCCTATTGGCAGTAAATTGTTCCGCATCCCCATAGCTATCGCGTTTGGAGATATGCCCAGATAAGCCCCTGCCATCTGTAAAGTCACTTTTGATGCATTTCGAATATCATCGTCTGAATATTTCATATACCCTCCTTATCGATAGAAAAAGGACGGCCAGAATCTGACCGTCCGCTGTCTGTTCCATATAGAATTGTACCTGCTTTGGTGTACAAATGGTGTAAGAAATTTCAAAAAAGCCCTTAAAACCTGGGTTATTCCTTGATGGACTTCATCGTCGGGAAGAGCAGCACATCCCTGATCGCCTCCGCCCCGGTAAAGAGCATGCACCAGCGGTCGATCCCGTAGCCGATGCCGCCCGTCGGGGGCATGCCGATCTCGAGCGCGTTGAGGAAGTCCTCGTCCGTGGTCTGCGCTTCTTCGTCGCCCTGGGCGAGCTGCTCCTCCTGCGCGCGGAATCTCTCGCGCTGGTCGATCGGGTCGTTCAGCTCGGAGTAGGCGTTGCACATCTCCCAGCCGTTCATGAACATCTCGAAGCGAAGCACCTTGCCCGGATGCTCCGGATCCTTCTTTGTCAGCGGGCTGATCTCAATCGGATGGCCCGTGATAAATGTCGGCTGGATCAGGTTGTCCTCGACAAATGCGTCAAAGAAGAGATTCAGGATGTCGCCGATCTGATGGCGCTCCTCGTACTCCACATGCTTCTCTTTGGCAATGGCGCGGGCCTCCTCGAGGGAGGTGATCTGATCGAAGTCGACGCCGCTGTATTCCTTGACGGCCTCGGTCATCGTCATTCTCGTAAATGGCTTCCCGAGATCCATCTCGACACCCTTGTAAACGATCGTCGTCGTGCCGAGCACTTCCTGCGCCACCGTGCGGAACATATCCTCCGTCAGGTCCATCATGCCGTTGTAGTCGGTGTAGGCCTGATAAAGCTCCATGAGCGTAAACTCCGGGTTGTGCTTGATGTCGAGGCCTTCATTTCTGAAGACGCGGCCGATCTCGTAGACTCTCTCGAGGCCGCCGACGATCAGTCTCTTCAGGTACAGCTCGAGGGAGATGCGCAGCTTCTTGTCCTCGTCGAGCGCGTTGAAATGCGTGACGAAGGGGCGGGCTGCAGCGCCGCCGGCATTTTCGACGAGCATCGGCGTCTCGACTTCCATGAAGTCTTTGGCGTCGAGATAGCGCCGGATGGCGGAAATGATCTTCGACCGCTTGATGAAGACGTCGCGAACCTCCGGATTCATGATGAGGTCCACGTATCTCTGACGGTAACGGATGTCGGTGTCCGTGAGGCCGTGGAACTTCTCCGGCAGAATCTGGAGCGACTTGCTGAGAAGCTTCACGCTCTTCGCGTGCACGGACTTCTCGCCCATCTTCGTCGTAAATACCACGCCCTTAACGCCGACGATGTCGCCGACGTCGAGCTTCTTGAATTTCGCGTAGTCCGCGTCGCCGAGGTCGTCGCGCGAGACGTAGATCTGAATGTTGCCGTCGCGGTCCTGGACGTTGGCGAAGGAGGCCTTGCCCATCACGCGCTTCTGCATGAGACGCCCGGCGATCGATACGTCCTTCCCCTCAAATGCCTCGTAGTTGTCTTTGATCTCTTTGGTGTGCGCCGTCTGGTCGTATGTAACGACCTCATAGGGGTTTTCGCCCGCTTCCATGAGCGCGGCGAGCTTCTCGCGGCGCACTTTTCTGAGCTGATTCAGATCCTGTGTCTGTTCCTGCATTCTTCCCGGCATAAGCGTCCTCCGTTAAACGTTGCGCTCGATTTCTATAATTCTGTAGTGGCTGGTCATGGAAGGCATCTCGACTTCGATCATGTCGCCGACCTTCTTCCCCATCAGCGCGCGGCCGACCGGGGATTCATTGGAGATCTTGTTGCTCAGGGAGTTTGCCTCCGTCGAGCCGACGATCTTGAATTCGATCTCCTCGTCAAAGTCGCAGTCGAAGAGCTTCACCTTGCAGCCGATATTGACGGCGTCGGTATCCGCCTCGTCTTCCACGAAGACTTCCGCATTTTTGAGGATCGCTTCGATTTCCTCGATGCGTGCGGCGATATCGCGCTGCTCGTCCTTGGCGGCGTCATATTCTGCGTTTTCCGAAAGATCGCCCTGCTCGCGGGCTTCACCGATCTTCTTCGAAATCTCGCGCATCTTATTGACCTTGAGGTCCGTCAGTTCATCTTCCAGTTTTTTCAGCCCGGCATAAGTAAGTATATTCTTCTTTACGGTCGTTTCTTCACTCATCCTACGTTCCTCCGTATTCTGACGCCTCCCGTTCCAGGTCCCTCATGCGGGAGAAGCGGACGCTTGTTTTTTATGTGTATTTTCCGCCATAACGTCAAAAAGCGCGTGACGCATGTTCTCGTCACGCCAGTGCAGATAGCATCGTCTATTATGCCGCAAGCGCTATGATCTGTCAAGATTCGGGCGGCTCAAATCGACCGCGCCGCAGCGCTTCCCGCGAGATAGCCGCTCGCCCAGGCCCAGGCGAGGTTGAAGCCGCCGCAGGGGCCGTCGACGTCGAGGATTTCCCCGGCGAGGTAGAGGTCTTCGGCGACGCGTGAGCGCAGGGTATCCGGCTCCACTTCACTTACGAAAATGCCTCCCGCCGTCGTCTGCGCCCTGTCGAACCCGCGCGTGCCGGCGATCGGGAAGCTGAGGTGCTTAAGGAGGCGTGCGGCGGTCGAAGCCTTGTCCGGCGCGCCGGGAGTCTCCGCCGGCGCTGCAGAGATTCCGGCCGATAAGCCGGTCGTCTCCACCGGCGCCGCAGAGGTCTTGTCCGATGCTGCGAACATCTTATCCGGCGCGCCGGAGATCTCTTCTATATAGCGGGCGACGCGCTCGTGCGTGAAGGCAGCGCAGAGCTGCCGGAGCTGCGCGTCTTCGCCCATGTGCGCCGCCATGAGACGGAGCGACGCCGTGAGTTCCTCCTCCGTCAGATCCGGGACAAGGTCGATGGCGAGGCGGAGCGGCGTTCCCTCCGGCAGATGCGCCGCAATGCGGCTCAGCTGGAAGACCGCGATGCCGGAGATGCCGTCGTCGGCCCACTGCAGCTCGCCGTCTTCTTCCGCGTAGACTGTCTCCCGGATTTCTTCGGAGACTGTTCTGCCGCGTCCGGCCGGTACTGCGCCTGCCGCTTCGGCCGGGTCTGCGTCTGCCGCTTCGGCCAGGCCCGGAACCAGCCGGACGCGCGCTTTCGTCCGCGCGCCGGAGGCGAGGCGCAGCTGCGGGTCTTCGATGATAAATCCCGTGAGCGCGGGCTCAAGGCGCGTCACGTGGTGACCGGCCTCTTCCGCCAGCGCATAACCGCTGCCGTCGCTCCCGGTCTCGGGCGCGGCTTTCGACCCTGAGGCGAGCACGACCGCGTCCGCCGTGTAAGTCCAGCCGTCCGTGCCGATCTCCCATCTGCCGCTGCTTTCGTCTCTTCTGAGCGATCGGATCCTTACGTTGTACTTCAGCTTCACATGCAGCCGCTCCGCTTCTTTCAGGAGCGCCGCAAGGACCGTCGACGCCTGTCCCGAGCGTGGATAGAGCAGGTCTCCCTCCGCCCGGACCGCGACGCCGATCTCCTCAAAGAACGCGCAGATCTTGTCCGCGGAAAAGCGCGCGAAAACGGATGCGGCCAGTTCCGCCGCATCCGTTCCGTTCATACCTGCATATACACCGCCGTCTCCGGCTCGTTTGTTGCAGAGATTACAGCGCCCGTTTCCGGTGATGAGCAGCTTTCTGCCCGGGCGCGTCATCGCCTCATAGAGCGTCGTCTCCGCCCCGCATCTTGCGGCCGCGACCGCGGCGGCAAGCCCCGATGCGCCGCCGCCGATCACCGCGACCTGTCTTTTTCCGCATTCCATCATGTATCCTGCTCCCGCAGCACCATCTGTCCGAACCTTCCGGTCCTTTAGGCCGCTTTCTCTCCGGCAGCGCCGCCTGTCCGAACCTTCCGGTCCTTAAGGCCGCTTACTCTTCCGACGGCATCACGAATTCGTCCGTCACGACGGAATCCGCGTCTTCGTCTTCCACCTCGGGCGCGGGGATGAACTCTTCCATATAGTCTTCCTCCGCGGCGCCGTTCAGCAGCGCCGGCAGATTCAGGATGATGCCGTCCAGGTTGTACGGCAGCTTCATCGTGACCGCGCTTCCGACTTTTTTCGCGTCCTTCTTCGGCGTGATGTGAAGCACCATCTTGAACTTCTGTCCCATCATCGCGTACATGCCGCGGTCGCCCTCGCTGAGCTTGGCCACGCACTCGTCGCCCACGTAGACATCAATCCGGTAGAAGGGTTTGTATTCGGTGCCGTCCGCGGCGGTCATGGCCTTGTTGTCGAAGTAGACCGTGTGTCCGCGGCCGATGACGAACATCACCGCGGCGATGCCGATCACGGCGGCAATCGCAAGAATGCGCACAAGGAGTCTGCGTTTGTTCTTCATGTCTTAAGCCTCCTTCTCCTGCTCTTTGACGAGCTCCTGTCCCGCCTCGCGCCTCGCGCGCCGCTTGTTCGTCTCGTACATGATCAGCGCCACCGTGATGACCGCGTAGGACACGAAGACACGGAAGTATTCACCGATCATGGAGTCGCCCGTGATATACGCGCCGGCTCTGGGGGCCACGATGAACATCGTGTGGAACAGGATGACGCCGAGGAAGACATTTCCGATCGACGCCTTGTCGACACTCGCGCCGCCGACAAGCAGGGCCGCGATGCAGAACATACCGATCTGCGAGTGCGAGCTGTAGGTTGCGATATTGCCCATGTTCTGCAGGTAGATGACCATGCCGATCCCCGCGAGAACCGTGGAGATGATGATTGACAGGATTCTCGTGCGCTCCACGTTGATGCCCGCGTCGCGCGCCACTTCCATGTCCTGGCCGACCGCGCGCATGTCCTGGCCGAGCTTCGTGCGCCTGAACCAGATGATCACAAGGCACATGAGCGCGATGATGATAAATGTCATCACCGGGATCTTGACGCCGCCGATCGTGAGCGGGATCAGATTGTCCAGCTTCTGTCTCATGTTGAGGAGGCTCACCGTGTTGCGGATGCCGTAGCCTCTCGGCAGCTTGATCGAGCTGTGCCTGATCGGGATGATAGATCCCATGAGGTAGAGCACGACGAGCTGGTACACGCCGTTAATGAAATAGCTGATAATGTAGCTCGTGATCATCTCGCGGCCCCTGGCCATGTTGAGGATCTTGCCGCAGAAGAGGCCGAGAAGCACCGAGATCGGCACCGATATGATCATGGCGAGGACCATGCCCGGTATGCCGACGATCTGCCAGTCGGAGGCCAGGATGAGGCCGATCTCACCGGCCATGGCGCCGAGCGTCATGCCGAAATTGAGACCCATACCGGCCATGATCGGGATGAGCAGGGACAGAATAAGAAACGCGTTCCGGCCCATGCGGGTCACGATCTCATTGGCAAGGTAGGTGGGCGAAAGACCCGCGATCGGGATGCACAGCGCGCAGATAAGGATGAACATCATCGGCACCGAGCCCCTGCGGATGAATTCGCCGGCGTTCATTTTCTTTTTCGTATTCATCTCGAACCCTCCGTCTTTCTCGTCAGTGCGTAGAGGATCATGCCGTTCGAAGCGATGATGCGGATGACCTCGCTCATGTCCATGTGGATCATGTTGTTCATGACGGTGGGCGTCATCGTGACGATGCCCTGGAAGAGGATCGTGCCGATGATGACGTTCATGATGGTCGCCTTGTTGACGGAAGCGCCGCCGATCAGGATCGCCGATACGGCGGGAAGCGCCATGTAGAAGGGCGCCATATAGAGCTGGACGAAGCCGAAGCCCTGCTCGTAGACGAGGATGCCGATCGCCGCAAGCCACGTGGACATGACCACGGAAAGAAGGCGGATCCTGTCCACATTGATGCCGGCCGCACTGGCGAAGACGGGGTTGGATCCGACCGCCGTCATCGCGGTCCCGGTCTTCGTGTGCAGGAAGGCCCACATAAGGAGCGCGAGCAGCGCGAAGAAGAGGATCGTGCCGACAGGAATCGTCAGGTTGCCGATCTCGATCTTAAGGAAATTGGCAAGTACCTGATTGTAGTAGCCCTCGAGGGAGATCGTCGTACGAAGGCCCTTGCCCGCAAGGCCCCAGACCATGTTCGGGCTCTTATACGGAAGCACGAGCCACATCATGCACATGAAGGAGACCGAGGAGAAGCCGACATACGTCGCGATCATCATCTCGCCGCCTTTGATCTTGTTGAGGAGCCATCCGTAGAGCGAGCCCAGGATCAGCGCAAATGGCGTCGCGATGAGGATCGCCATGAAGAAGGAGAGCCCTCCCGTAAAGCCGAATTCGATGGAGAGCGTCGCCCCGAGAAGTCCCGAGATGATGCCGAGCGGCAGGCCGAAGTTGAGGCCGCAGCCCGAGTGGACCATCGGCACCATGGCGAGCACGAGGACGCCGTTCCAGCTGAAGCGCGCGATGATATTGGAGATCTGCGTCGGCAGATCGGCGCCCACAAAGGGCGCGAGGATAAGGAGCAGCACAAGGAAGCCCGTAATGATCAGTCTCGGAAGACCGAAGTTTTCCAGAGCTTTCCTGATCGCTCCTTTTTCATTCGTCTTAGCGTTTTCGTTCATGCCGCCCTCCTTATATGACCTGACTGAGCATGAGTCCGCCCAGTTCTTCCACGGACGCCGAGGCGGGAAGGATACCTGCCACTTTTCCGCCGGATACGATCGCGATGCGGTCGCAGCTCATTCGCAGTTCCTCGAGCTCGGACGACACCATGACGATCGTGACGCCATTTTCGCGGTTGAAGCGCTTGAGCGCCTGCAGCACCAGCGCCTTGGCGCCGACGTCGATGCCGCGCGTCGGCTCGGATACGAAGAGAAGACGGGGCGCAAGCGCAAATGCCTTGGCCAGGCACACCTTCTGCTGATTGCCGCCGGACAGGGCGCGCGCTTTCTGCTTAGAGCTCGTGCACTTGATGGCCAGCTCTTCGATGTATTTCTCGGTCACCTCGCGGATCGCCTTCTCATCTCTCCACTTGATGAGGCCGCCGAGGTAGTTCTTCAGGAACCTGTTCTGAATCTGCATGGCGGGGAAGGCGATGTTCCACTCGAGCGATTCGTCGAGGAGGAGGCCCACGCCTCTTCTGTCCTCGGACACGAAGGCGAAGGAGGAATCGAGACAGCGCCGCGGGTTGTTGAGCGGTATGGGCTCGCCGTCGAAGACGACGCTGCCGCCCGCGGGATAAAGTCCCATGACCCCGTTCGGAATGCCGAGCTTGCCCTGGCCGGCGAGCCCGCCGATCCCGAGGATCTCTCCTTCCATGACTTCGAGGGAGACATTTCTGACCGTCTCGCCGGGCATGTCGACCCACAGCTTTTCGATCTTAAGGATGGGTTTGCCGCCGGACAGATCCTTCTTGTCATTCGCTTCCGGTGTCTGCGACACCTCGCGGCCGACCATCCACTTCGTGATCTGGGCGACGTCCGTATCGGCGGCGTCCACGGACTGTACCACGTATCCGTCGCGCATGACGACGACGCGGTTGCAGACGGACAGGATCTCCTGCAGCCGGTGCGTGATGAAGATGACGGCTATGCCGCGCGCCGACATGGCGCGGATCGAATCGAGGAGCGCCTCCGCTTCTTTCTCTGTAAGGACCGCGGTCGGCTCGTCGAGGATGAGGAGCTTCAGCTGATCCTTCGACAGCTCGCGCGCGATCTCCGTAAACTGCTTGTGTCCCACCGGCATGTCGCTGATGACCATATTCGGGTCGATCCTGACGCCCATCATCTCGATGGCCGCCTTCGCCCGCTCGGACATCTCCGTCCTGTTCAGCGTATTCATGCGCTCGGAGAAGACCTCCGAGATCACGCTCTTTTTGGTGGGCTCACGATTGAGCAGGATATTTTCCGTTGTTGTAAATCCAGGGATCAGGGAGAATTCCTGGTGCACCATGCCGATGCCGGCCGCGATGGCGTCAAAAGGAGAGGAAAACTCCACTTTTTTCCCGTTTATGAGGACGTCTCCCCCGTAGCCGCCGGTCTCCGCGATCATGTTGGCGCCGAAGAGAATGCGCATAAGTGTCGACTTGCCGGCGCCATTTTCTCCGACAAGGCCGATGACTTCGCCTTCTCCGACCGTGAGGTCGATGTCCGCCAGCACCTGATTTCCGAAGAAATCCTTGCTGATATTCCGCATCTCAAGGAGCGGTGTCTTTGCTTCGTTCATGTCTTAGGCCTTCCATAAGGCAGGGGGAGCAGCGAATGCCACTCCCCCTCCTCTCATTGTATCCGTTATTATTTGGTGGTGAAGTATTTCTCCGGAACCTCGATCTCGGTTGATCCCATGTAGTAGCCCGGGTCGCCCATGATATAGGTATCCTGATAGACAAGGAACACGTTGTCGAGCTTGACGCCCGTGTCAGCGTTCGTGTACGTGGAGCCGTTCCACGCCGCGTTCGGTGAGAACACCTGATACGCTTTGGCGATGTCGTCGATGTTATCGAGCTCGGAGACGCCGTCGATGACGTTCATGGCGTGCTGCGCAAGACCTGCGGAAACCGTGTAGCCATAGGAGTATGCCCATGTGCCGAATCTGCCGGCGCCGCCCTTTTCAACGACAGCTTCTTCAACCTTCGCAAGGATCTTCTCGAAGTCGCCGGCTTCCTCTGTGAGGTCAAGGCCGAGCGCTCCCGGATAGCCCATGAGCGGAGACGGAAGGTCAGCTTCGATGAAGTATCCGCCGTACTCAAGCAGCTGCTTGAGAAGCGGCTCCGTGTGCGCGTCGTTCGTGCAGAAGTAAGCGGAATTCGTGCCGTACTTCTCGACCCACTCCGGAACGTGCTCAAGGATGTATGCCTGCGCACCCGGTACGCCTACGTCCGTCGTCGGGTCCGGAGCGGATTCCATGACGAACTCCATGCCGAACTCTTCGCAGGCGGCCTTCATGATCGCCACGCGGCGGCTCATCGTCTCATAGGACAGATGGCGCGGGAAGGAGATGTGCACGAAGGTGTCGCATCCGAGCTCATGCGCCGTGCGGATGATCAGGTAGCCGCGGGCCACGAAGTCGTTGTTGCAGACGAGATCTGCCGCGCTGCCGATCTCCGGAAGGTCCTCGTGGGACTCGCCGGCGATGCAGATGATGTCGGGGCGTCTTTCTTTGATCTGGCGGAACGCCTCGGTCGTGCCGGGGATCGCCTGGTTGACGATGATCGCCTTCATCTCCGGGTCATCGGACAGATTGACGATCGTCTGAATCGTGGTCTCGAGCTCTTCGGTGAAGTTGTCCGGATAAATCGCCAAAGTCACTCTGTCTTCGCCGTACATCTCCTGGAACGCCTCGGCGCCTCGTCTGTCATCCTCTGACTGTGAGACGGAACCCGTGACGATACCGATGTGATAGTCGCCGGCTTCTCCGCTTTCGTCGGTCGCTTCCGCTTCCGCCTCAACGGACTCTTCCTCACCGAGGTCGATCGTCTCGACCTCAGCAGCGAATACGGACGCTGTCATGGACAGTGTCATGGCCGCTGCCAGAAATACGCCTAAAACTTTTCTCAACTTTTTTCCCTCCTTGATAGAATCTATATTGCCCGTAAAAACGGACAGAATCGGACTTTAGTATATCACTTCTTCCTCACACTTGGCAATGCTTACTCCACCGTCACGGACTTTGCCAGGTTTCTCGGCTTGTCGACGTCGAGGCCGCGGGCGACGCTCAGGTAATAGCCCATGAGCTGCAGCGGGATCACCGCGAGGGAGGTCGCGAAGTGCTCGTCGGTCTTCGGGATGTAGACGGTGAAGTCGGCGGTGTCCTCGACGCCGTAGTTGCCGTAGCTCGTAAGGCCCATGAGGTAGGCGCCGCGGCTCTTGACTTCGACCATGTTGCTGAGGGTCTTCTCGTAGAGGCCTTTCTGCGTCAGCACGCCGATCACGAGCGTCCCGTCCTCGATGAGGCTGATGGTCCCGTGCTTGAGCTCGCCGGCCGCGTAGGCCTCGGAGTGGATGTAGCTGATTTCTTTCATCTTAAGGCTCCCCTCGAGGCAGATCGCGTAGTCGAGGCCGCGCCCGATCTGGAAGACGTCTTTAGCGTTGGCGTATTTGGCGGCGAACCACTGGATGCGCTCTTTGTCCTCAAGGACGCGCTCGATTTTGTCCGGGATGGTCATGAGCTCGGCGAGCATGTCCGCGCATTTTTCGGCACTGATTTCGCCTCTTACGAGCGCGAATTTCATCGCGAGGAGGTACACCGCGGCGAGCTGCGTGCTGTAGGCTTTTGTCGTCGCCACCGCGATCTCCGGTCCGGCGAGGGTGTAGAAGACGTTGTCCGCCTCGCGGGCGATGGAGCTGCCGACGACGTTGACGATGCCGAGGGTGCGGATGCCGTCCGCCTTCGCCTCGCGGAGCGCGGCGAGTGAGTCGGCGGTCTCCCCGCTCTGGCTGATGACGATGACGAGGGTCTTTTCTTTAAGCAGCGGCTTCCGGTAGCGGAACTCGCTGGCGAGCTCCACGCGGACCGGGATCCGCGCGAGGTCCTCCATGATGTACTGCCCGGCGATGCCCACGTGGTACGCGGAGCCGCAGGCGACGAAGACGATGTCGCTGATCTCGCGGATCACGTCGTCCGTGAGGCCGACTTCGCTGAGGTCGATCTGCCCGTCCTTCACGCCGGCGTGGATCGTGTCTCTGACGGCCTTCGGCTGCTCGTGGATCTCCTTCATCATGAAGTGCTCGAAGCCGCCCTTCTCGGCCGCTTCGGCGTCCCATTCGATCTCGGTGAGTTCTTTCTCCACCGTGTCGCCGTCGAGGTTGTAGAAGGTCACGCTGTCTTCCTTGAGGCAGGCCATCTCGAGGTTGCCGATGTAGTAGACGTGGTTCGTGTATTTGAGAATCGCCGGCACGTCGGAGGCCAGATACGCGGCGTCGTCCTCGAGGCCGATGATCATCGGGGAGTCTTTTCTCGCGGCCCAGACCTGGTCGGGATAGTCGCGGAAGAGAATGGCGAGCGCGTAGGAGCCGCGGATGCGGACCATCGCCTTCGCGATCGCGTCGACGGGGCCGATGTTGTACTTCTTATAGTAGTAATCGACGAGCTTCACGGCGACTTCCGTGTCCGTCTCGGAGTAGAACTTGTAGCCCTTGCGAAGGAGCTTGTCCTTCAGCTCCTGGTAGTTCTCTATGATGCCGTTGTGCACGCCGACGACGTTCTGGTCGTCGCTCATGTGCGGGTGCGCGTTGTTCTCCGAGGGCTCGCCGTGCGTCGCCCACCTCGTGTGGCCGATGCCGCAGCGGCCGGCGAGCGCGTGGCCGTTATCCGTTTTCTCCGCGAGGACCTTCAGCCGTCCTTTCGCCTTGACGATTTCCACGGGGCGGTCGCCCTCCCTGACGGCGAGTCCGGCCGAGTCATAGCCGCGGTATTCGAGTTTTGCAAGGCCGCTTAAGAGCACCGGGGCCGCCTGCTTTTTCCCTACGTATCCGACGATTCCACACATATCCGCTTATCCTCCATCTCAAATATGCAGTCTGTTCATAAAACAGTCATCGCACAAAAGCGATCCGCTCATAAAAACAATCAGGCGCCGGCTGTGACATCGCACAGGCGGCGCCTTCGCCTTTCCGCTTTGACGGGATGTATTCTATCACTTCCCGGCAGTCCTGACAATACAATGCATTTCTTAGCAAATGGCGTCTTTCATATCTTTTACGAATGACCCCACATAAGGCGCCGCCTCCCGCCCGCGCGCGGCCAGGATTTTGATGATCGCCGACCCGACGATGACGCCGTCGGCCTCCTGCGCCATGCGCGCCGCCATGTCCGGCGTGGAGATGCCGAAGCCGATCGCGCAGGGCACGTCGGTGTTCTCACGGATCACGGAGACGATGGATTTGAGATCGGTCGTGATCTCCGCACGCGTCCCGGTCACGCCGAGGCTCGAGACGAGGTAGATGAATCCTTCCGCCTCCTTCGCAATCATCGCGATGCGGTTCGCGGAGGTCGGGGCGATGAGCGAGATGAGATCGACGCCATACTTTCTGCTAAAGGGCAGGAATTCGGCTTTTTCCTCGAAGGGCAGGTCCGGGAGGATGAGCCCGTCGACGCCGGCCTCGCTGCAGCTTCTGATGAAGCTCTCCGCGCCGCGCGAGAAGACGACATTGGCGTAGGTCATGAAGACGAGGGGAACGTCCGTCTTTTCGCGGAGCCGGCGCACGAGGCCGAAGATCTGCGCGGTGGTCACGCCGCCCGTCAGCGCGCGGAGGTTCGCCGCCTGGATCACGGGGCCCTCGGCGGTCGGGTCGGAGAAGGGGATGCCGAGCTCGACGAGGTCGGCGCCATTTTCGATGGCCGCCATCACGACTGCTTCTGTCGTCTCAAGATCGGGGTCCCCGCAGGTGATGAAGGGGATGAATGCTTTTCCTTTCGCAAATGCCTCTTTTATTCTACTCATGAATGTCTTCTCCTCTGTAGCGCGCGATGGCTGCGCAGTCCTTGTCGCCTCTTCCGGATATCGTGATGACGATGATTTTGTCCTTTCCCATGGCAGGCGCGTTTTTCATCGCCCAGGAGACGGCGTGCGCCGATTCGATCGCCGGGATGATGCCCTCCGTGCGGGAGAGGTACTCGAAGGCTTCCACCGCCTCGTCGTCGGTGACCGGCACGTATTCGGCCCGGCCGATGTCGTGGAGATAGGCGTGCTCCGGGCCGATCCCCGGGTAATCGAGGCCCGCGGAGATCGAGTAGACCGGCGCGATCTGGCCGTCCTCATCCTGGCAGAAGTAGGATTTCATGCCGTGGAAGATGCCCTCCCTCCCGGTGCTGATCGTGGCGGCGGTCTCGAAGGTGTCGATCCCGCGGCCGGCCGCCTCGCAGCCGATGAGGCGCACGTCTTTGTCCTCAATGAAATGGTAGAAGCTGCCGATGGCGTTCGAGCCGCCGCCCACGCAGGCGACGACGGCGTCCGGCAGCCGGCCTTCCTTCTCGAGCATCTGGGCTTTGATCTCGGAGGAAATGACGGCCTGGAAGTCGCGCACGATCGTCGGGAAGGGGTGCGGGCCCATGACGGAGCCGAGGCAGTAATGCGTGTCGGCGATCCGGCTCGTCCACTCGCGCATCGCCTCGGAGACAGCGTCCTTCAGCGTGGCGGTGCCGGAGGTGACCGGGATCACTTCCGCGCCGAGCAGGCGCATGCGGTAGACGTTGAGGGCCTGCCGCTTCGTGTCCTCCTCGCCCATGAAGACGACGCATTCCATGCCGATGAGGGCCGCGGCTGTGGCCGTCGCGACGCCGTGCTGCCCGGCGCCGGTCTCCGCGATGAGGCGCGTCTTGCCCATTTTCTTCGCGAGGAGCGCCTGCCCGAGCACATTGTTGATCTTGTGCGCGCCCGTGTGGTTTAAGTCCTCGCGCTTTAAGTAGATCTTCGCGCCGCCGAGGTCCGCGGTCATCTTCTTCGCCTCGTAGAGAAGCGAGGGCCGGCCCGCGTAGTCGTTGAGGAGCGCGGTGAGCTCCGCCTGAAACTCCGGCGATTTGCTGAAATGGTTATACGCTTCTTCCAGTTCGATCACGGCGTTCATGAGCGTCTCAGGGATGTACTGGCCTCCGTGAATGCCGAAGCGTCCTTTTGTCATGTCTCGTTCCTCCTCCAAAAGTCCGAATTCCGAAGCCTGATTTACTGTTGTATCTGATTGAAGTCATGTCGAATGCAAGATGTATTGCCTGATCCGTTCCGCGGATTTTCTGCCGTCTGCGTCCTCCGCGCCTGTCATGACGTCGAGCACGTCCGGCGCAAATGTCCGGTAAACGGCGGCGGCATTTTCCGCGGTGATGCCCCCGCCGACGATGAGCAGCTTCCCGGCCGCGCGGATCTTGTCGCGGAGGGCCGGCGTGAGCTCGCCGCCCATCTCGCCAAGGACGCCGCTGCCTCCGCGGGCGGCATTTCCGGCGTCGCGGCTGTCTAGCAGGATGCCGCTGACCGCGCTTTGCAGGAGAAGATCGATGATCTCCGGGAGCTCGTCCGTCCCGTAGGCCGCTTTCCGCATCGCGCGGTCCCCGGAGACGCTGCGGATGACCGCTATGCCGTCCGCTGCGAGGGCGCGCGCGATCTCCTGCGTCTCCGCGAGGGTCTCCGTGTAGTGGAGCTGCACGAAATCCGGGCGGAGCTGCCGCGCGAGGGCGAGGACCTTCGCTGGGGCGCCGCCGGTCACGATGCAGGTCTTTACGCGTCCGGCCGAAGAGGCGCCGGTCATCGGGCAGGTCTTCGCGCATGCATCCGAAGAGCTGCCGGTCATCTTCCCGTCTGCGGATCCGGCGCCTTCGCCGCGCGCGAGGGCGAGGAGCGGCGCCGCCTGCGCCGCCGTGAGATTCCAGCGGACCGGCACCGGGTACTCCGTGACGAAGCCCAGGAGATCGGCGCCGGCGGTAAGCGAAGCGCGCACGTCATCTTCCGTCTGATGGCCGCAGATCTTGAGGCCGGCAAGCCTTGTCATGCGGCGGAAGGCGCAGGCTGGATCATCGGCTTTAAGAATGGCTGTGCCGACGAGCACCGCGTCCGCGCCGCTTCTTATGGCCCGGCGCACGTCCGCGCCGTCCCTGATGGCGCTTTCCACGACGAGGAAGGGGGCGGCAGCATTTTCGTTTTTGAAGGTTTTCAGAAGGCTTTCCGACAGCGACACGTCGCCGTCGTCCCTCTCGAGAATGCGGATGTTGCGGTTGTTGATGCCGACGAGCGGGGCGCCGAGCTCTGCCGCCCAGCGGAGCTCCTCCGCCGTATGCGTCTCGACGAGCGGGGTGAGATCCCTTTTGAGGGCCGCCTGATAAAGGGCGTGCAGCCGCTCCCGGCCGAGGCAGGCGTACATGAGCAGGATCGCGTCGGCTCCCGCCGCGCGCGTCTTATCGAGATCCGCCTCCGTCTCGATGAAGTCCTTGCGGAGGATCGGGAGGCCCGTCGCGTCCGCGATCTTTTTAAGAAGCGCAAGAGAGCCGTGAAACTCCTTTTCCTCCGTGACGACGGACAGCACAGGAGCCCCTGCCGCTTTCAGGGCAAGGGCCACCTGCGTCATGTCGCGGCCGCGCGTGAGATCCCCATCCTTCGGGGAATAACACTTGATATCCGGGATGAGGGGGATGCGGCCCGCTGCTGCTGTTTTTCTTAAGCTTTCCAGAAATTTCATGATTTCAAAAATGCGTTCGATTTTTCCACCAGCGCCTTAAGCGTCGCCTCGGCGCGGCCGCTGTCGATGATTTCCGCCACTTTGCTGATGCCCTCCGGGAAGTCCGCGGCTTTGTCGCCGATGATGAGGGCGCCGGCGGCATTTAAGAGAACGGCGTCGCGCCGTGCGTCGCGGATGCTGCCGTCGAAGACGCCGCGGATGGTCGCCGCGTTGTCCTCCGGCGTGCCGGTCTTAATCTCGTCGAGCGTGCATCTTTTGAGGCCGAAGTCTTCCGGCGCGATCTCGTAGGTCCTGATCGATCCGTCCTTCAGCTCGGCGATCCGGGTCTTTCCGATAAGGGAGATCTCGTCGAGGCCGTCGAGGCCGTGCACGAACATCGCGCGGGTATAGCCGATTTCCTGCGCGACGAAGGGGACCTGCTCGAGGAGCTCGGGCTTATAGACGCCGAGGAGGTGCCGCGGCGCGAAGGCCGGATTGATGAGCGGGCCGATGATGGTGTAGAAGATGGTCTTGATGCCGAGGGCGGATTCCGGCGGCAGGACCTTCCCCATCACGGGATGGAAGAGCGGGGCGTAGATGAAGGCGATGTTGATCTCTTCGATCAGCTGCGCCGCCTGCTCCGGCGTGAGGTTGATGTTGACGCCGAGGGCCTCGAGGACGTCGGCGCTGCCGGACAGAGAGGAGATCGAGCGGCTGCCGTGCTTCGCGACCGGGATGCCTGCCGCGGCCGCGATGACGGCTGTCGCCGTGGAGATGTTATAAGTCGAGAGGCCGCCGCCGGTGCCGCAGGTATCCATGAGCTCCGCCTTGACGTTCGGGCGGATGGGGATGCAGTTCTCGCGCATCGCTTTCGCGAAATACGCCGTCTCCTGCAGCGTTGTCCCCTTCATGACGAGCGCGACGAGGAAGCCGGAGATCTGGCCTTCCGTCAGGCGGTCCTCGCGAATGTCGGCGATGATCTCGCTGACGTCCTCTGCGCTTAAGTCGACTTTGTTCGTGAGCTTCTGGAGAATATCCTTATACATGTGGTACCCCTTTCCGGCCTTTGATGCGGCCCTGTGCTGATGTGCGCGGGGCATAAAAAAACTGCCCCAGTGATTTGCTGGGACAGGTTATTACCTGCGGTGCCACCCGGCTTGGTATGCTTGCATACCCACTCTGCGCGTACCAGTGATACGCCGGCTTTTGTTCACGGAGCGCCTTCTCCGTCTCCCATACTAAGCGCTTCCGCGCGGTTCCGGTCGCCCTTGGAAGTCCATTCAATCCTGCTTTTCGTGCTGCAATCTCTCCGCCTGCAGCTCTCACCTGCGAACCTTTACAGAACCTACTCACTCTTCCTCAACGGTTTTGAACAGAATAGCACACGTTTATACTGCAGTGCAATAGAGTGACGCATTTTTGAACTCTCACTTAAAACTTTTTCGTGGTATGATAGAGCTCGTATGAAACAGCGCATAAAAAGGAGTCTCCTCATGAAAGAAATCCTCGATCTCTATCTCGCCTTTCTCCGCATCGGCTTCGTCAATTTCGGCGGCGGCTACGCGATGCTCCCGCTCCTCGAGAAGGATCTCGTCACGAAGCGCGGCTGGACGACGATGGACAAGCTGACCGACTACTACGCGATCGGGCAGTGCACGCCCGGCGTCATCGCCTTAAATGTCTCCACCTTTATCGGGTACAGCAGAAAGGGCATTCCCGGCGCCATCACCGCGACGCTCGGCTTCCTCACGGGGCCGATCATGATCATTCTCGCCATCGCGGCATTTCTCACGAATTTCGCGGAGATCCCCGCCGTGCAGCACGCCTTCGCCGGGATCCGCGTCTGCGTCTGCGTCCTCATCTTAAATGCGATCTTAAAGCTCAGGAAGAAATCCGTGCCGGACCGCGTCTCTTTCATCGTCTATCTGGCCGTCTTCCTGCTGACGGCTTTCTCCGCGCTTCTGCCCTTCGCGATTCCTGCGGCCGGTCTCGTCATCGGCGCCGGCATCTTCGGCATCTTCTTCGGCAAGTCCGACGATGAGATGAAAAAAGGAGGTGCCGCATGAACGTCCTCCTTCAGCTGGTTCTTCAGTTTGCCAAGACGGGGCTCTTCGCCGTGGGCGGCGGCCTCGCGACGCTTCCGTTCCTCTACGAGATGTCGGATGCCACCGGCTGGTTCACGCACGCCGACATCGCCGACATGATCGCGATCTCGGAGTCCACGCCGGGCGCGATCGGCATAAACATGTCGACCTACGCCGGCTATCAGACCGCGGGCTTCCTCGGCGGCTTATGCGCCACGCTGGGCCTCGCGCTCCCGTCGGTCATCATCATTATCATCGTCGCGCAGTTCCTGGACCGCTTCAGCACCAATAAATACGTGCAGCGGGCCTTCTACGGGCTGCGCCCCGCGTCGCTCGCGATGGTCACGGCCGCGCTCCTTAACGTCGTCCGCGTCGCGCTCGTCGACCTCAGCGTGTGGAACGGCGTCAGCAGCATCTTCTCCGTGCTCCGCCCGATTCCGATCGTTCTGGCCTGCGCGCTCTTCTTCGCCATGAAAAAGCTGAAATGGCACCCGATCGTTTTCCTCGGCATCTCCGCCCTCATCGGCATCGCGCTGAAGCTGTAGGCGTCGGTGCTGAAGCTGCAGGCATCCGCGCCCGGACTGACGCTGTACGCCGGCGCTTAGGGCGCTGCGCGCGCCTGCCGCGCCGAAGCTTTATTCGTCTTCTGTCGCGTACGGCTGAAGGCTGCATCTTGCGGCAGTTCTCTCCGCCGACCGGACCACGTGCGCCATCAGCACGGAGGTCGTGACGGCGCCGACGCCGCCCGGCACGGGCGTGATCGCGGCAGCTGCCGGCTCCACCTCATCGAAGACGGCGTCCCCGGCGAAGCCGCCATTTCCGTCGTTCTTTTCCGGATCATAGTTGACCGAGACGTCGATGACCGTCTGCCCCTCGCGCACGTACGCCGCGTTCAGCATGCCGAGCTTGCCCGCGGCGGTGACGATGAGGTCCGCCTCGCGCGTCACGGCCGGCACGTCCTTTGTCCGCGTGTGGCAGATGGTCACGGTCGCGTTGCGCGCCATGAGCAGCATCGCGACAGGCCTCCCGATGACGAGCGATCTCCCGATCACCGCCGCGCGGGTCCCTTTCAGCTGAATGTCGTAATAATCCAGCATCTCTATGACCGCCTGCGCCGTGCAGGGCGGGAAGCCGAGCGGTGCGCCCTCGTAGATGCCGGCGCAGCTCTGGTCGGTCATTCCGTCCACGTCCTTCGCGGGGTCGAGCGCATTGACGATCTCCCGTTCGTCCGCCTTCAGATGCGCCGGCAGCGGCCGGAAGAGCAGCACGCCGTGCACCGTCTCGTCGCCGCTCAGGCGCCGCAGCGTCCCGATCAGCTCCTCTTTGGATGTCTTCTCACCCAGCACAATCCGCTCCGCGAGAACGCCGGCGGCTTCTGCTCTCTTCAGCGCGCCCCGCTCGTAGGCGAGGTCCGACGGATCCTCCCCGAGGCGCACGATCACAAGCTTCGGCACAAGGCCCTGACCGGACAGATGATCCGCGCGCGCGCGGACTTTTGCCGTCAGCGCCTCCGCAACCTGCTTTCCTGATAAAATCTTTGCCATGGATTCCTCCTGCAGTTTTTTAGTGGGACCGTTCAGCGTTCACAAGCATCCAAAAGCCGAATGGGAAACCGCTCTTTTTCACATGACGGCGTCCCGCACCTTCGCATAAATCGCATCTGCCTTCGGCACATAGACCGACAGCATCTCGCCGCACCTCAGGTTGATTTCTTCCGCCGCGGCGCGGTCGGCGAGCGCCTTCGTGTTGATGTAGACGTTGAGGGAGGCGGCTTCAAGCGCGGCCCGCAGTATGGCGGCGCCGCAGCCGGCGTCCGAGAGCGCGAGGGCGGAGCCTTTTTCGGCGAAAATGGCAACCGCGTCGATCGCCTCACAGCAGAGCTCCATGATGCGGAGCGGGGCCTCGCAGGCGCCCTTCGTCGCCTTCTCGAGGATCAGCGCGCGGCCCGGGACGTCTTTGGCAAGCCGGTAAGCCGCCGCGAGCGGGGCGAAGCCCTTCGCGTCCGCCGCCACCTGGTCCAGGAGTTCCTCCTCAAGCGTCTCGCATTTCTTCATGAGCGCGCGGATCTCTTCCTCCACCTGCGCATATTTTTTCTTGCCCGCCGTAAGGGAGCCGACCATTGAGCCGAGGGCCGTGCCGATCGCGCCGACAAGCGCGGCGGCGCCTCCGCCGCCCGGCACCGGCGCGGCTGATGCGAGCAGCGCCACGAATTTCCTTCCGGAGTGTCTCGTAAAATCTTCCATTACCTGTGCTCCTTCATCTTCAGAACAATCCGCTGATCACGCCGTTGTCGTCGACATCGATGCGCTCCGCGGCCGGCACCTTCGGGAGGCCCGGCATCGTCATGATGTCGCCGGTCAGCGCGACGAGGAAGCCGGCGCCGGCGGCGACCTTGATGCTGCGCACCGTGACCGTGAAATCCGTCGGCGCGCCGAGCTTCGCCGGGTCATCGGTGAGCGAGTACTGCGTCTTCGCCATGCAGACCGGGAGGCCGGAAAAGCCCAGCTCCGTCAGCTGGCGGAGCTGCTTTTCGGCCTCCGCCGTGAAGACGACGTCCTTCCCGCCGTAGATCTTCGTCACGATGGCGCGAATCTTGTCTTCAACCGGCCCGTCGACGTCATAAGCGTATGAAAATGCCTTCGGCGCTTCACAGAGCCTCACGACTTCTTCCGCGAGCGCTCTGCCGCCTTCTCCGCCTTTTGCCCAGACCTCCGAAAGCGCGACATTTACGCCGACAGACTCACAGGCATCGCGGATGATCGCGAGCTCCTCCTCCGTGTCCTCCGGGAAGCGGTTGATCGCGACGACGCAGGGCAGGTGGTAGACCTCTTTGATATTGGACACGTGCTTCATGAGGTTCGGGAGGCCTTTTTTCAGGGCCTCGGGGTTTGCCTTCCCCGTCTCCGCCTTCGGCACGCCGCCGTTGTACTTGAGCGCGCGGGCCGTCGCGACGATTACGACGCAGTCCGGCGCGATGCCCGCCATGCGGCATTTGATGTCGAGGAATTTTTCCGCGCCGAGGTCCGCGCCGAAGCCGGCCTCCGTCACGGTGTAGTCCGCGAGCTTCATGGCCGCGCGGGTCGCGGTCACGGAGTTGCAGCCGTGCGCGATATTCGCAAATGGCCCGCCGTGCACGAAGGCCGGCGTGTGCTCGAGCGTCTGCACGAGATTCGGCTTGATCGCGTCTTTTAAGAGCGCGGCCATCGCGCCCTCGGCCTTCAGGTCGCCGGCCGTGACGGGCTTCTGCTCCGCGGGCTTGCCGTAGGTGTAGCCGATGACGATGCGCGCGAGGCGCTTCTTGAGATCGGCGATCCCGTCCGCGAGGCACAGCACCGCCATGATCTCCGAGGCGACCGTGATGTCGTACCCGTCCTCCCGGGGCGTTCCGTTCACGCGCCCGCCGAGGCCGTCGACCACGAAGCGGAGCTGGCGGTCATTCATGTCGACGCAGCGCTTCCAGGTGATCTTTCGCGGGTCGATATTCAGCTCGTTGCCCTGATAGATGTGGTTGTCGATCATCGCGGCGAGCAGGTTGTTCGCGGCGCCGATCGCGTGGAAGTCTCCCGTGAAATGGAGGTTGATGTCCTCCATCGGGACGACCTGCGCGTAGCCGCCGCCGGCCGCGCCGCCCTTGATGCCGAAGACCGGTCCGAGCGAGGGCTCGCGGAGCGCGACCATGACATGCTTGCCGATCCGGCGCATCGCGTCGGCAAGGCCCACGGTCGTGGTCGTCTTGCCCTCGCCCGCCGGCGTGGGGTTGATGGCCGTGACGAGGATCAGCTTGCCGTCTTTCCGCTCCGTCTCCTTGAGGAGCTGCAGGTCCACCTTCGCCTTGTACCGGCCGTACTGCTCCAGATAGCGCTCTTCAATGCCTGCCGCCGCCGCGACCTCCGTGATCGGGAGCATCTCCGACGCCTGTGCGATTTCGATATCTGACTTATATTCCGCCACTTCTTATGTCCTCCGTGTGCTTTATGGGAAGGCGCCGCCGCAGGGGCGCGCCGTGTTCTGTCCTCCGTGTGATTGATGAACGGCTGCCGCAGGGCGCGCCGTGATCATCCTGCGTCCTTATCTGCCCTCTCAGGGATAGATGAGGCCTGACTCCTTCACGAGTCTTGTCACTGCCTCGTATTTGTTGAGCGCGTACAGGTGGATGCCATTTACGCCGAGCGCGCGGTACTTGTCGATCTGCCGCAGCGTATAGGCCATCCCTTCCTCGGTAAACGCGTCCTTCTTCCGGCGGATCTCCGCCTCGTCCTCATTCGGCGCGTACACGTTCGGGAAAATCCAGTGCCTCGAAATGATTCTCGCAAGCTCCCGCGGCAGCGCGCAGCCGTTGCGGCTCAGCGCCATGTTGATCGTCGCGCCGATGTCGAGCACAGGCATCACGCCGACGACGACCGGCAGCGTGACCCCCGCCTTCCGGATCGCGTCGAACCAGCGCTCGAACTGCTCCATGTCGTAGCAGAGCTGCGTCGTCACATAGTCGGCGCCGTTGTCCTGCTTCGCCTTTAAGAACGCGATGTCGGCCTCGAGGCTCCGGCTCGCGATGTGTCCTTCCGGCGACCCGGCCACCGAGATCGTGAACTGGTCTCCGAAGGTCGTGCGAATGTACTTCACGAGCTCCGTCGCGTAGTGGAAATCCCCGCCGGTATCCTTCATCCCGTAGGGCATGTCCCCGCGCAGGGCGAGAATGTGGTCGACGCCATTTTCGAGATACGTCTCGAGCTCCGCCTTAATCCCCTCGCGCGTGTTGCCGATGCAGGTGTAGTGCGCGACCGGAATCGTCCGCCCGCCGAGCGCGATGTGCTTTAAGACCTCCAGGTTGTTGCCGGCCCGCTGGCCGCCCGCCCCGTACGTGCAGGAGATGAAATCGGGCTGAAGCTCCGTGAGCTTGTCGAGCACGCCGCCCTCCCGGAACATCTTCTCCTCGCCCGCCGGCGTCTTCGGCGTAAATACCTCAAAGGAGAACAGCATCCGCTTCTTCACAATGTCCGTTACTCTCATCGATGATTTCCTCATTTCCTTCCGATTGCCGCCGTCATAAGAAGCATGCGTGCGGCCGCCCCTCTTATGATACTGTAGATGCGGCGCTTCGTCCATATGCAACGAAAATGCCGGCTCAATCTGCCGCTTCTCATCCCTCCCCGGATGCGCAGCCTTCCGGGTCCGCCGCCGGCCGCCACAGATGCGCAACCGCTTCCGCCGTCTTGATGCCGTCGATCGCGGCCGACATGATGCCGCCCGCGTAGCCCGCGCCCTCTCCTGCGGGGAAGAGGCCGCGGAGGGCGGATGATTCACCCGTTGCATCCCTGAGGATCCGCACCGGCGACGAGGTCCGGCTCTCGAGACCCATCACATAAGCCTCGTCTCCGGCGAAGCCGGGGATTGTGCGGTCGAAGGCTTCCATGCCGCTCACAAAGTCCCGCGTGAGATCCTCCGGCAGGAGCGTGTGCAGCGGCGCGAAGGCGCTCCGGCCTTTTATACAGAGACGCGCCGTCTCCTCTTCAGTGAGTTCGCGAAGGTCAGGGGCGGCGCCGGCCGTGCAGTCATCGACCGGGCGGACGGATTCCGCTGCCGTGCAGTCATCGGCCGGCTGGCCGGCTTCTGCCGTAGCCATGCGCGCAGCGGCGCCGGCCGCAAAATCCGGAAAACGCTCCACCGGGATCCGCCCGCCCGCGAGCGCGTACGCCTTCTCTTCCAGCTTCTCCTGGAAGCGGAGTCCCGCGAGCGCGTCGTCCGCCCCGAAGGTCTCCGGGCCGACCGTCAGGATGATCGCGCTGTTCGCCCGCGCGCTGTCCCGCGCGAAATCGCTCATGCCATTGACGGCGAGCCGCCCTCTCTCCGAGGACGCGTTGACGACATAGCCGCCCGGACACATGCAGAAGCTGTAGACGCCTCTGCCGGAGGGCATCTGCGCCGTCAGCTTATAGGTGGCCGCCCCGAGGGAGAGCCGCCGCATTTCATCCTTGTCTGAAATCCCGTACTGCCGCTTGTCGATCATGGCCTGCGGGTGCGAGACCCTAAAGCCCACCGCGAAATGCTTGAGCGCAAGGTCGATCCCCTTGCCCGCAAGCACGCGGATCGTGTCCCGCGCGCTGTGCCCCGGCGCGAGCACGACGGCTTCCGCGGGGAGGAAGTACGTGCTGTCTGCAGGCGGCGCGGCGGCCTCCAAAGCAGACATCGTCCCGGCTTCCGGGGAAGATGACCCGCACGCCCCTTCCCCGTGTGCAACGATTACGCCGCGGATCATGCCATCCTGTGCGACAAAATCTGTCACGCAGGAGGAAAAGCGCACTTCACCGCCAAGTGAGATCAGCTTCTCCCGCATCGCCGCCACTGCCGTGCGGAGCCGGTCCGTTCCGATGTGCGGGTGGAACTCCGTGAGAATCTCCTCCGGCGCGCCGGCGGCGACAAACTCCTTGAGAACGCGTTCGTTTCTGCCCGACTTGTCTTTGACATTCGTCGTCAGCTTCCCGTCCGAAAATGTCCCCGCGCCGCCTTCTCCGAACTGCACATTCGAGGCGGGATCGAGCACTCCCGTCCGGAAAAAGGTCTCCACGTCCCGGACCCGCTCCTCGATCCGCCGCCCTCTCTCGAGCACGATCGGGCGGTACCCCTGCTCCGCTAGCAGAAGCGCGCAGAAAAGGCCTGCCGGGCCGCTGCCGATCACGACCGGGCGATGTGTGAGCGCCGGCCGCGCGGGGTCGCACTCCGGGAACGCATATGGGATCTTCTCTACGAGGCGAACCGTCCTCTTCCGGACGCGCGCCGCTGCCTTCTCCTCATGATTCATCTCAACAAGAACCGTATAGACATCATACAGCTCCGGCTTCTTCCGCGCGTCCACCGAGTGCCGCGATATCTCCCACGAAAAAGACTCCGCCTTGAGGCGGAGTGTGCTTCGTATCTTACCTTCCAGAATCTGCGGGTCGCTGCCGCATGGCACCTTTATCTCACTGATCTCTATCATGTTGTAAATCTATTATTTATAGTAATTTCCTGTAATTGTGAAACGCAGAAACCGCCACTCGGCAAAGTGACACCACCTGCGTTTGTCAAGATTCTGCGCCTTCTCTCTCCGCGAGGTACTCCTCCAGGCAGATGCCTCTCTCCATGATTTCCGCCGCGGCTTCCTTGCCGACATAGCGATAATGCCAGGGCTCGAAAATGATGCCCGTGAGGTCGGATTTGCCGTCGGGGAAGCGCAGGATAAACCCGTATTCCTGGCAGTGTTCCATCAGCCACTGCTGCGTCGGGGAATCGGCCTGCGAAGCGTTAAGATACGGAAAATCGCGGTCGGCGATGTCCGCGGAGAGGCCCAGCTGATGCTCCGACGTCCCCGGGTAAGCGACGATCGTCGAGGCGACTTCCTCGGCTTCCTCGCGCGAGTATCCCTCGTCGTCGATCCACTCCTGGATCTTTTCCTCATAGAGGTATTCCTGTGTCGCCTGCGAGCGGTAGCCCGCGCGCACGACGGGCGAGCAGCCCGCCTCCTGGCAGTCGTAGAGCATCTCGTCAAGCAGGTCGGCGATCCGCTCGTCGATCAGCATCTCATCGTCATCCGCGAAGCCGATCTCCGCCGTGTCGACGTAGAAGTCCTCCGGCAGCATGTGCTTCGGATTCACGAGGATCAGGCGCCAGTCGCCGGAGACGTCCGTCACGACCCGCTCCTGCTCGTCGATGGGGATCGCCGTGGGTTTCGGCGCTTCCGTCGGCGTGGGTGTTGGCGTCTCCGCCGCTGCCGCGGCCGATGTGCCCGAAGCTGCAGCTTCTGTACCGGCCGCACCGCTCACGGCATCATCTGCAGATGTGCCGCCTCCTGCCGCTGCTCCGCCCGCCTGCGACCCGGTTCCGGACGCATCGACGGCCGCAGTCCCGCCGGCCGCCGCACTGCCCTGCGCCGCCGCACTGCCCGCCTGCGCGCTGTCTTTGCCGCCGCTCCTCATCGCGATGAGCACGACAATGAGTGCCAGCGCCGCCACGGCCGTCACGATCCAGACGATGTGCAGCCGCAGCTCGTCCTTCCGGTTTCTCTTTCTTTTTTTGTACGGCACCTGCTTATCACTTCGCATGGGTGATCCCCCGCATCTGATTAATCTTCTGTCGGAAGCTGGCCGGCAGAGCCATCTGCATAACGTGCCGGAAGCTGGCCGGCAGAGCCATTTGCTTAACCGATTTTATGTGAGAACCTTCTCAAGGAACTGCCCGACGTAGTCCGCGTACTGCTCCGGCGCCGTGAGCACCGACTGCGCGTGGGCCGCGCCCGGGATGAGGTGCAGCTCGCTGTACCCCTTCGTCGCCTCATGCATCCGCTCGCTGTTCGAGGGCAGGATGAAGGTGTCCTCGGTGCCATGGATGAACATGACCGGGATCTCATTCTCCGCGAGATGGTCGATGGGGCGCATCTGCGAAAATGCGTATCCCGTTTTCATCTTCGCAAATGCCGACGCGCATTTCACGACCGCCTTCGGCAGATGCATATACGCGGCGGTGCCTTCCAGCACGTTCCCGATATCCGCAAAGCCGCAGTCCGCGACCGCAAAGTCGACCGGCGGCTTCTCCCCGAGCACCGTCACCGTCGTCGCGGCGCCGAGCGACTCGCCATGGAGTCCCAGCACCGAGATGTCCGGATGGCGGCTGCGCGTGTCCGCGATCACGGCGAGGAGGTCCCGGCTCTCGTTTATGCCGTAGGTGCAGGGGGCGGAGGCATTTTCGCCGTGTCCCCTGAGGTCATAGCAGATGCAGTTAAATCCGAGGTCCAGATAGATCTTCATGTACTTCAGCGTGCCGTAGCGGTTGTCGGTATAGCCGTGCGTGAGGATCACATAGCGGTCCGTGTCCGCCGGGTTCTTCACGAAGAGCGCGTGCAGCACGTAGCCGTCTTCGCTGACAACTGTGTAGTCCTCTTTTGCGAGGCCGTCGAAGAAGGCGGTGTCATAGTGTTCCTTCTGCCACGCGAGTGCCTCCTCGTAGGTCTGGCGGTGGCCGCCCGTGGCGCTTGCCATCATATGGTAGCTGATGCCGCCGAAGGCGGTGACGGCCGCGCCCGCCGTGACGCCCGCGATGATGCCGATGGTTTTCTTCTTCATCCGGCCTGTTCCTTTCTTACTGACTGGAGCATATTTCCTGCAGGCGCTTCACGCGCCCCTCTCTTACGGAATCTTCTCCTACAGGAGTTTAAAGCCCCGGATTTCGCAGTCTCTCGTCCCCACGACCAGGTACCCGTCGTAGACCGCCGGCGAGGCCTCGAGCGTCTGCTCGCCGAAGCTGAAGGTATCCTTCACTTCTCCCGTGACGCCGTCGAGCATGAACATGCTGCCGCCCGACGAGCAGTAGACGACGCAGCCCGTGCCGTCGGGCGCGTAGACGCACACCGGCGAGGACCAGGCGTAGGCGGCCTCGTGCTCCCAGACGATATCGCCCGTCTTCCTGTCGAGACAGACGAGTTTTCCGCCGGAGTCGTTCATGGTCATCGAGACCGTCACATAGAGATAATCGCTGAGGCCGTATTTGCCGACAGCCGGCGTCGACTGCACGCCGCCCGAGACGCCCTCGATCGTGAAGCACTCGTAATCCGTGTGCCAGACCACCGAGCCGTCCTCCGCGTCGATCTTCCAGATCGGGATCGTCGCGGACGAGTCGCTCCGCCACCCCAGGTGGAAGGAGGTGCTGACGTAGAGGTAGAGATGCCCGTCCTCGATCGCAAGCACCGGCGACCCGTTCGAGTCGTCGAGGATGTCCTGCACCCAGACGAAGCGCAGTGTATTCAGATTGATGCACATCATGTGGCCGCCGTTGTCGCAGACGAAGATATAGTTTTTGTATATGGCGGCGCTGTCCTCCATGCCGAGCCAGTATTTCTCGTCGCTCGTCCGCTTGCCCCAGTAGTGCCATTTCACGATGGGGTCCGGGTCGACGGTGAGCGTTCCGGCCGCGGGATCGTAAGACGTGTTGAGACGCATAAGGTAGGGGATGCCATTTTCGCCGGGATAGATCAGCGTGTCGGAGGCCGCGTCGACGAGGGCGGAGGAGTCGAAGTAGCTGAGCGTGCCGCGGAGCGAGAAGTCGTCTTCATTTCCGAAGGTGTACATGATCGAGCAGTCGAGAAGGTTGATGATGAAAGCCCGCGAGACGCCCTTGTCGCTGTTGTACCCCGCGCCGACGTAGAGGATCGGATAGCCGCGCGGGTCGAGCGCGCCGGCGCCTTTGAAGGTCCAGCCGACGAACATCGGGTCGCGCGTCGCCTCTCCGGTCACGAGGTTCATGAAGTAGATGTAGCCGTCCATCGACGCGTAGATGACCTCGACGAGGTCGTCGTCCGCTTTCGCCGCCTCATACATGTTCATATGCTGTTTGACGTCTTTCGGCCAGCGCATCATGAGCGGCTGCCCCGTCCAGCCGTTGCCGGACCAGGTGCGCTCGTTGTATTCCAGGACGCCGGTGGATTTCGTCCAGAGGTTTTCGAAGCGGTATTCCTTGAAGTTTACGAAGCCCTTCGTGGGGTCGTCGCGGAAGGAATTGCCGCGGAAGGTGACGATGCCGTCAACATTTTCCGCGTAATGCGGGCCGGTCTTGAAATCGATCTGATACCAGGGGTCGTAGAGGGAGCGGTCCTCGAGGACGTCGCCGTCCACGCAGATCTCGCTGTAATCCATGAGCACCGTGGGCTCCGTCTCTTCCGTCGCGTGCGGCTCGAAGGCGATCTCCTCGGGGATCTCGACCTGCACCGCTGTCGTCTGCACAGGCGCTGCGGCAGGCACGGACGCCGCGGCTGTCTCTTCGGCTTCTCCGCTTTCCGTCGCGGCGCTTTCGGCCGTCTCTTCGCCGGAGGAGAGCACCGCACCGGAAGCTGCGCCGGCATTTCCGGCGCCGGAAGCCGCCGCTGCCCGCGCCGCCGCAGAGCGCCGGCTCTGCCCGATCACGAGCATCAGAACCAGTATGAGCACAGCCCCCGCGGCCGCAATGATCAGGCGCATGCGCTTTACCTGCGCCTCACGCTGCTTCTTCGCCGCGGCCTGCCGCGCCGCCCTGCGTTTTTCTCTCTCCCGCTCCGCTCTGTCCATCAGGTCTTACTCCCATTCTTCCTTGACGAAATAATGCCGCCCGAGCCATTTTGACAGTCCGTCAAGGCCCGGATAAACGATGCGCTCGTTGATGTTCTGGTGGTCCAGCATGTCCCGGACCCGCCATCTTAAGTCCTTCCGGATGATGTAGCGCACCGTGCGCTGCGTCCGCGTGTTTAAGAAGGCTTCGATGTCCGTCATCTCGTCCGGCACGATCGTGAAAAATGAGTACTGGTTGATGATGCGCGGATCGAGGGACGGCGGTTCGATGACGACGAGGGCTTCTTTCTGCATGTCCCTGTCGTACTGCCCCACGGAGGTGCACACCTCCTCGAGCATCTCGACCGTGAAGATGGTCGTCCTGTATTTGCGCATGATCGCCTGGTAGTTTTCCGGCAGGAGGGCGTGGAGCTCGTGGATATCGAGGCGCCACACGACGGAGTCATGCGTCGACATGTCGTCGAGGTTTTTCTCGTCCGTCGCGAAGTGCAGGGCCATCAGCGGCGAGAAGCTCCAGTCGAGCAGCCGCGTCGGCAGCCCGTGGTGCTGCCCCAGCATCATCTGCTGCCAGACAGACCCGCCGATCGTCGGCTCCTCGAGGATCGCGTACTTCGTAAAGTTCCGGAGCACATGCGCCTCCAGCAGCCTGCTTTTTTCCTTGCAGTTGCGCCTGAGCGACGTCGACATGACGAAATTCGCGTCGGGCTCGCCGCGGTAGATGTACTGGTCCCTGTAGCGGCCGCCCAGCTCCGGCCTGTATTTCTGCTCCGACACGAATTGGAACAGCTGTTCCATCGTGCTGATTTCAACCTGCCTGATCATTTGCTGCACCCTCCGATTGGTCCTTTTATCGTACCATAGAATCCGGAATTATGACAGGGGGTCTGACCCCTTGTCATATTGCATACAATATAAATATGACAGGGGGTCTGACCCCCTGTCATAAAATCGTTCATATGCCCTGCAGATTACAGGTTGAGCTCCGGAATCGTCGCGAAGCCTTTCGCCAGATCCTCATCCGTCGGGATGTAATCCGTCATCGTTCCGTCGTTGTAGGCCTCGTACGCCTTGAGGTCGAAGTACCCGGTGCCGGTCAGGCCGAAGATGATCGTCTTCTCCTCGCCGGTTTCCTTGCACTTCAGCGCCTCGTCGATCGCTGCGCGGATCGCGTGGCTCGATTCCGGCGCCGGCAGGATGCCCTCGACTCTCGCGAACTGCTCCGCCGCCGCGAACACGGACGTCTGCTCGACCGAGATCGCCTCCATATAGCCGTCCGCGTAGAGCTGGGACAGCACAGAGCTCATGCCGTGATACCGGAGCCCGCCCGCGTGGTTCGCCGACGGGATAAATCCGTTGCCGAGCGTATACATCTTCGCCATCGGGCAGACCTTCCCGGTGTCGGCGAAATCGTAGACATACTTCCCGCGCGTAAAGCTCGGGCAGGACGCCGGCTCTACCGCGATGATGCGGTAGTCCGCCTCGCCGCGGAGCTTCTCGCCCATGAAGGGCGAAATGAGGCCGCCGAGATTCGATCCGCCGCCGGCGCAGCCGATGATGATATCCGGCTTGATCCCGTACTTGTCGCAGGCCGTCTTCGTCTCAAGGCCGATGATCGACTGGTGCAGCAGCACCTGGTTCAGTACGCTTCCGAGCTCATAGCGGTAGCCCGGCGTCGACGTCGCCACTTCCACCGCTTCGGAAATGGCGCAGCCGAGGGATCCCGTCGTCCCCGGATGCTCCTCGTTGATCTTCCGCCCGATCGCCGTATCCATCGACGGGGACGGCGTCACGCTCGCGCCGTAGGTGCGCATGACCTCGCGGCGGAACGGCTTCTGCTCGTAGGACACCTTCACCATGAAGACCTTGAGGTCCAGGCCGAAGTACGAGCAGGCCATCGACAGCGCCGTGCCCCACTGCCCGGCGCCGGTCTCGGTCGTCACGCCTTTTAGGCCCTGCTTCTTCGCGTAGTACGCCTGCGCGATCGCCGAATTCAGCTTGTGGCTCCCGGAGGTGTTGTTGCCCTCGAACTTGTAGAAGATATGGGCCGGCGTGCCGAGCGCTTTCTCGAGGAAGACGGCGTGCACGAGCGGCGAGGGGCGGTACATCTTATAAAAGGACTGCACCTCCTCCGGAATCGGGATGAACTGCGTGTCATTGTCGAGCTCCTGCCTGATCAGCTCGTCGCAGAAAATCGGCTGCATGTCCTCAAATGTCAGCGGCTTCAGCGTCCCGGGATGCAGAAGCGGCGCGGGCTTATTCTTCATGTCCGCGCGCATGTTGTACCAAGATGTCGGGATCTCCTGCTCTGTCAGATAGATCTTGTAAGGGATGTCTTTCATCATACTGGCTCCTTTCCGCCGGGAGGCTTAAGTCCGCCTCTCACCCGGCCCTTGCTGCTGACGCATCCGGCCGCCATGATCTTCACCGGTGCGCCCGGGCAGGGATCAAAAAAAGACCCTTGCCCATCTACAGTTTCTGTAGGGACAAGAGTCTTATCACTCCTGCGGTGCCACCCTGCTTGACGCCATAAAAGGCGCCCACTCATTTAGCATTGACCTCAAAAGCCCATTCCCGAAGCATTGCCTGCCGCCGTCCCACTGTCAGCGGCTCCCTCTTAAGGCAAGAGGCAACGGTACTCTTCTTTCTCAACGGTCCGATATGAATTTTCAGTAGTTTACCACGTTAAAGCATCAGGGCGCAAGTCTTTTTTTCTCTCAGGAGACAATCACCTTCACCTTCGCCGAGACGCCGTCCTGCGCGTACACGTAGATCGTGCAGCTCCCCTTCGCCTTTGCGGTCACTTTCCCCGCGGCCGAAACAGTCGCTTTCGACGGGTCGGAGGACTCATACTTCAGCTTGCGGTGCTTCTTCACCTTCAGCTTCGAGGAGGCCGGGACCGCCTTCGCCTTGATCTTCGCCGACTTGCCCGCTTTCAGCTTCAGCGTCTTCTTGCTCGTGATCTTCACGGACTTGTCGTTGCCGACCTTGCCGCCCTTCGTCGCGATGTGCACGACCTTGGAAATGGCGGCCGCCTTGCCGTCCTCTGTCTCCGCGATGACCAGGTACTTGTAGTACTTGCCCTTCTTCAGCTTCTTCTCCGTGAAGGAAGCGCCCGTCACCGTCTTCAGCTCTCTCATCTTCGTCCCGCAGGCATTGCCGTAGACCGTGTAGCGCGCGGCTCCCGGCACCTTCTTCCACGAGATCGTAATGGCGCTCTTCGTCGCCTTCTTAAATTTCAGCTGAAGGAGTCCGAAGGTCGAGCCGGCCGGGTCGTTCTTGTCGGTCATACTCGCCGGGCCGGCAAGCAGCGCCGTCTTCACGGCCGCCGCGGACGGAAGCGCGCCCTCTGCGCCCTCAGGTCCTGTCACCGCCTGTCCGGCCGGCGCCGCCGGATCGTTCTTCTTCTCTTCCTCCGGCAGCTTCTCGAGGATGTTAAAGGTCAGCGTCTTGCTTCCGCCGAAGTTGTTCCTGCCCTCCACGGTCACCGACGCCGTGCCGGTCGCCGTGTTGTTCTCATACGCCGTCACCTCAAAGTCCGTCCCCGCGGCAAGCTTTTTGCCGTCATACGCAAGGCTCACAGCCGGCTCGAGCGCCTGCCCCGTGTAGAGCTGGTCGGCGATCTTCTCCGCCGCCGCTTCCGCGATATTCCGCGGCAGGATCGCAAATGTCGCCGCAGCTGTCTCGCCCGTGTAATTGCCGATCCCGGCGGCCTTCACGGAGGCTGTGCCGACATTTACGTTATCCGTGCCGGAAAGCGTGAAGTCCGTATCCTGCACGAGCGCCTTGCCGTCAAAGGTCAGCGTCACCGCCGGCTTTATGGCCTTCCCCGTGTAGGTCTGGTCCTGAATCTCTCCAAGCACAGCTTCACTCAGATCTGCCGGCCGGATCACGTACTGCTTCGTCACGAGGCCGCTATAGTTGCCCGCGCCCTCAATTCTGACTGTCGCCGTGCCCGCATTTGTCGCGTTCGTGTACGTCAGGCTGTAATCCGTGCCCTCGGCGAGCGGCGCTCCCTTCATCGCGACCGCGACGTCCGCCCTGTGCTCGCTTCCGTCGTAGACGCCGCCGTCCCCGACGGTCACCTGCGCCGTGTTCACCGGGCAGGGAAGAATCGAGAAGGTAAGCGTCCGCGTCCCCTTGAAGCTGCTGTCCGCCGTCGACGTGACCGTGACCCTGGCCGTGCCGGCGTCCGTATTATCCTCGTAGGCGAGCGTGAAATCTGCGTCCTTCTCAAGTGCAGCGCCGTACCAGGTGAGGACCGGCACCGGCGTGAAGGCCTCGCCCGTGTAGATGACCGGCGCCATTTCATCGAGCGATACATCGGCGAGATCCGCTTTCGTGATCGCAAATGTCTCCGACGCCGCATCCTTATAGTTATTCACACCGCTGATCGTGACCGTCGCGGTGCCCACCTGCGTGTTACTCATGTATACCGCTGTATAGTCCTCGTCCGGGATCAGCGCCCGCCCGCCGAGCGTCACTTGAAGCGCCGGCTCCACTTCGCTGCCCGTGTAGACAACGTCGGGAACCGTAATCTCAGCGCCTGCCACGGAGGCTTTCAGAATCTCAAATGCCTTCGAGACGCTTCCGGTAAAGTTTCCTTTTCCGGTGAGCACCGCCTGCGCCGTTCCCGCATTGAGGTTGTCCGTATACGAGACCGTAAAGTCCTCATCTTCCGTAAGCGGTGTCTTCCCGAACAGCACCTCCGCGGGCTGCTCGATCAGATCTCCCGTATACGTCGCGTCCTCGATGCTGACCGTCGCATCTGCAAGGCTCGCCGGCGTGATGGTAAAGAGCGCCCTTGCCGTTCCCGCGAAGTTGCCCTTGCCCGTGACGACAGCACCCGCGGACTTGCCGCTCTTCTCTTTCGCGTCGACATTGTCCTCGTAAGCGAGCGTATAATCCGTACCTTCTTCGAGGACCTTCTCCGACCAGGTGACGGTGACGGCCGGCTCAAGCGCCGCCCCGGTATAGGTCTCGTCGCTGAGCTCAGACAGCATCGCATCTGTCAGCGCAACCGGGTTAATCGCAAATGGCAGCTTAACCGTTCCCGCGTAGTTGCCTTTGCCGGTGATCACCGCGGCCGGCTGCGCCGCCTCCGCGCTTTCCGGCACGTTCACGTTGTTCTCGTAGGCGACCGTGTAGTCCGTGTCTCTGACGAGCGCCGTGCCGCTCCAGGAAATTGTCTCCTCCGGGCAGATCTCCCCGCCCGTGTAGGTAAAGGCGCTTCCCGCAAGAGATCCCCTCACGGAACTGCTGCCCGTCAGCTCACGCGGCTTGATCGTGAACGGCACCTTCTTCGTCCCGACGTAGTTTCCTTTTCCTGTCAGGACCATATAGGCCGTTCCTGCATTGATGTTGTCCTCGTAGCTGACTGTGTAGCTGCTGCTGTAGACATCATTGCCGAAATAAGTCGCCTCCAGGTACAAATAACTGCTCGGCTTGTATTCACTCCCGGAATAGGTATAATCCAGCTCGTCCGGGAGAGACGCCTCTATGTTGGCGATGTCGGCCGGAAGGATCATAAAGTTTCCGGAAAGCGTTCCCGTGAAAAGCCCCTTGCCTTTGATGGTGACGGACGCCGGCCGGCTTTCCGTGCTGACAGACCAGTTGCTGCTGTAATAGTAGATCTCATAGTCCGTGTCTTTTGTCAGCGTCTCGTCGCCGAAGGTGACGACGGGATCCGGCTCCACATCCGATCCGCCCTGATAGCAGATGGCTTCCGGATTCGCAAATGTGATCTCGCCTCCCGCGATGCTCTCCGTCACGAGGATTTCGCAGGAAGCCGCAAGCCCGGCGGCATGGGCCGTGATGGTCGCGCGGCCTCTCTTTACGCCGGTGATATAGCCATTTTCGTCGACCTTCGCGATCTCCGGATCCGAGCTCTCATAGGTGATGCGGTTCTCAAGGATCGCTATGGACGGCTCCGAGGCGGGGCGGATATATGAATATGTGGAGTCCACCGGAATGGCGTAACTCTCCTTGGGATACGAAAGGGAGGTCATCTCCTCCATGGAGAAGAACTCCACCGTGTAGCTGACCGGACTTGAAAGCCCGGTGATCGTTACGTCGAAAATATCGCCGTTGTAGTATCTTCCCGCGTCTTTCGGGCGGAAGATGATACAGCCGGGCTGGCCGAAGTAATCGTTATTTACATTGAAATAGCCGTCCTCCGTCCCCGCGTAGAAGGACCATTCCTTGTTGTCAAAGCGGCGCTTCAGCGTCACCCTGACCGTGCTCGGGACCGATGATCCCATGGAAATCGACCAGGGATAACTCGCCGGGAACAGATCCACCGGCATCATCTGCGCCGGCCAGGTGACGCCAGTCTCATTGCCGCTGCCGCTGCTGTCATGTGCATAAATCGCCGAATACGCGCCTACCTTGCCAAATCCGGCTTTGCTCATGGGAGGATTCAGCATCCACCGCCTGTGGCCGACAACCTCAATGTTGTCATCGTCGTCGTCACCCATCCAGCCATTCACTGCATCGACAAGTGTCCTATAGTTCCAGGCCAGATTACTTTTTTTCGCGCCAGTATAACCCAGCTGATAAAGTGCATTATCCATATCAGCAGGTTTAGCGGGTTTATGCGATAGTTCAATGGGGCCACTCGAATACTGGTTATTCACCGCATTGATGAGGACGCCCGCCTGCACCATCTCACTGTACGATGCATCCAGGGTCACATTGTCATTAAGACCCGCAATATAGCGGATGACGTTGAGCTGCTTCAGCGCGTTCAGCTGCGTCTCGTCGGAGAGCTTCCCCGGCGCGTAGGGCGCCGTGGTCACCGGCTCCACCGCATAGGTAACCGCCGTGCTCTCCGGCCCGTTCGCCGCGATGTAGCTGCGGATGTCCGCCTTCGAATGCGCCGTCACATTGACGCCGGTCGCGGCCGCTGCCGGCGCCGCAAAAAGCATGGCGCCGATCAGCACCGTGACGCCCGCTGTCCACCACTTCTTAAGTCCCGTCATCTTTTTCATAGCGTCCTCTCAATGATTTCTTTGTATGCCTGTCTTCCGTCAGCTGTTACGGTGCAAAAAACGGATCCGGTCCGGCCTTAGTCCCGTCGGCCGGCTTTTTGTCTGCTTGCCTTCCGTCCGCTGTTTACGATGCAAAAAACGTATCCAGGCCGGCCGCGATCCCGTCGGCCAGCTGATTCAGCGTCGCCTCGCTGTAATCCGAGGCAGAGTCTCCGACCTCCAGATCGATCGACGGCACCGTCGAGTACGAGGTCTGCGTGAGGTCCATCTCCATCTCGCCGCCTTCGAAAAGCTTGAAGCCGGCATTTTCGAGAGCTTTGACGATCGTCCGCCCGAGCCTGTTGTGCTCCTCGAAATGAGACTTGACCGGCTCCATGTTCCGGTAGACGTCGGCAGAGGGAACGCTCATGAAGAACACGCCCTTGTCGAAGTCCGTGCCGTCGTAGTGGAGCGCGATGTGGCAGTCCGCGCGGTTGTTGGCGATAACCGTGCGCGCGACGTTGTCGAGCTGGACGTCGTCCGTCTCGCGGATCATGAGCACGTCATAGCCCTTGGCGAGGAGCTTGTCCTTCACGACGAGCGCGAGGCGCTTTGTCACCTCCGCCTCATGCGTGCCGTCCTTCATGTCGATGCCCGTAGAGACAGCGATGGCTTCTGTCGCGCCCTCACCCGTCGTGCCGCCCGTCACCTTGGGCGAGCCGTCCGGGTGGCAGAGCGTCTTGACATCGGAGCCGCCCTTCGTGCCGTGCCCGGCGTTGATGCAGACGACGTGGCCGTTCGCGATGGACGCGGGCGCGTAATAAAGCGTCGCGGCGCCGCTCGAAATCTTCGAATTTGCCGCGTACTCCCACGCGGGGTCGAGCGTGACGCTCTCGCTCGTCACTTCCTCCGTCCGCACGTGGCCGGAAGCTGTTTCCGCGCCGCTTATAGTACTTGCCGCGCCGCTTAAGGCACTCTCCGCGGCACTTGACGCGCTGCCTTCAGCAGGGCTTACTGCACTCGCGGGTGCGCTTTCGGCGGCATTTTCGACACTGCCCGCGGCAGGGGCCGCCGCGCTCTCCGCGGCCGGAGCTCCCGATGATGCGGGACTGCTCCCGCCAAAGTCCTTCGATGTCTTGATATTTGGATTAACACAGCCCGCAAGCGCGAGCGTGAGCGCCGCTGCCGTAAGCAGGAGCGCTCCCGTTCTGATTCTTTTCACACTATCCTCCGATTACTGTAATGCCGCACTCTTCGCCTTTGCGTTCAGGTGCTGCGTCTTCAGGTTTTCTTCTGTATCGATGATGATTCTTGCGTTGTCGCTCGCCTCTTTGAGGATGGTCACCATGGCCTGCTCGGGGACGGTGACGCAGCCTTCCGTATTGACCTTGCGGTCCGCGAAGCAGTGCAGGAAGATCGCTGATCCCGCAAATGGCACCGCCTCTTTGTTGTAGCTCAGGCTCGCCGCATAGTGAAGCGCGTTCTCCTGCTCCACGATGTGCTCGCTCTCCTCTGCGTCAAACGCCGTGTACTCCGCCGTGGAGACCAGCTTGTTGTAGCGGTCGGAGGCGCTGTCGCTGACCCAGTAATAGGTGTCGTCGCACTGCGTGTAGCTGATCTTTGCCCCGGGATCCGGCTCCGTGCCGAAGGTTTCGGTGATGCGGAAGGTGCCGACCGGCGTCCGCTCGTCTCCTTCGCGCGTCTTGCCGAGGCCTTCCTTTCCGATGTAGGCCGGCACGTCGAGGATGCACTTCCAGCTGCCGTCCGCCTGCTTCTTGTGGAACATGAGCGTCGCATTGGAGCCGACGGTCACGCCGACCGTGATGATCTCATCCGTGTACTCCGCCTCGACGAGGTCCGCCACATAGTCCGGGGACGGGGCTTCGCCCGAAAGCATGTACTTATTTCCGCTCTGATCCTGCCAGGAATCCGCGTCCATCCCGGTAAAGGCCTTGAAGTCGCGGATCGCCTGCTCCCTCTCCTCGCGCGTCACGGTGCCGCGGAGAAGGGCGCTCTCGAGCGCCTTGTCGCCGCCCGTGAGCACGGCCGCCGAAGAAATGCGGGCGCCGGGATCGAGCACCTCCACGGACGAGACGACGTAGTCCGTCTCATTGAGCTGCTGCAGATGCACGCAGCCGACGAGCATCTCGTCCGCCACGTTGATCAGGGTCTGTCCGATCCACTGGTAATCAGAGATCAGGCAATGCCCGTAAAGACGGATGTCGTTGCGGTCGTCATCGACACATCTGACGATGTTGAACGCCGGGATCATGCCGGTCTCAAGCGGCGCCTTGTCCATGTGATACCCGTCAATCCAGGCACAGATCGCGGGCAGATAGGTGTTTGGCGTCCCCGTATAGCTGTAATGCCACAGGGCGCCGTCATATACGTCTTCTTCCACAGTTTCCTCCACACTCACGGGCTCTGAAATCACGACCATCTCGGTGCCGGCTTCATCCTCGGCAGCGACGTCCTCTACGCCCTCGGGCATGGCTTCTTCTGCTTCAGTGTCCGTCTCTTCGTAGTCATCTTCCTCGTAGTCGTCAGCGTCCTCTTCTTCGATGTCCAAGTCGGCGTCCACGTCGGCGTCATCCGTAAGGACGACCTCCGCCGTGTCAGCTGCCTCCTCTACAACGACCTCTTCCGCGGATGCGGCGCTGCCGCCTGCCGCAAGAAGCGCGGTGCTTAAAAGGATCACGCCTGCTTTCTTTAAAACCCTTGCCTTCATCATTTCCCCCTTTTTCTACTTGTGTTCTACTTGCATCCTGCCGCTCCCCGGCGGCTGTATGATTTACTGCAGCTTAGCCGCTTTCTTATAGCTTCCTGCAGACATACGCTTGGTTTTCTTCGTCTTGATGGAATAGCGGTAATAGGTGGTCTTGCCGGACTTGCTCTTTCTCGAATAGACATACTTGGATGTCACGCGGTCCACATAGTAGCCCTTCATGGTTTTTACGAGCGTCTTCGTCTTGCCCTTCACCATGTCGTAGCGGATGATCTTGTAGGTCGCGCCAAGCTCCGGGGTATAAGTGTTCTTCTTGAGGACCGCCGCATAGATGTACTTGCCGCTCACCGTGTAGGCGGCGGCCTTCTTGCACGCGGTCTTCACCGCCTTCGTATTGATGTTGTACACATAGACCTTATAAGGCACAAAGGCGCCGTGGACTCTCGTGGAATCAAGGACAAGCCAGTTCTTGTACTGATGCTCCACGCCGCCGTCCGCGATTTTTTCCATCTGCACCTTCTCGGGATAGAAGCGGTAGCCGACCGCGTTGTCCGAAGGATTCCAGCCCGTCAGATAGATGCTGTCGCCGTAGTATAAGTCCACATCGTAGGAGAAGAAGCCGGACGGCAGGTCAGCTGACGCGACCTTGCCATTTGAGACGTCATAGCGGTAGATCGTGCATTTCGACTTGCCCGAGCTGCCGCTCGCGTATCTCGAAAATGCGACATAGTTCCCGTTCCCGGCCGTCTTCGTATCAAAATGCGCGCCCGCGCCTGCAGAAAAGCGTTTCACTTCTTTTCCGGCGGTGTCATAGATCACCAGGATGCCGTCGCTGTTTACCTCACAGCGCGCGGAAGCAGCTTCCGTTGTCACAGCCGCACCGATGAGAGCCGTCGCAACTGCCGCAGCCGCAAGCAGTTTTTTCCACAGACCACGCGTAACTCTGCCGTCTCTACTCATGTCACGTTCCTTCCTTTCTTTTTCAGGCGCCCGCGTAACGGACGTCCCGGGCACCCGTGTCAAAGGCGTCCTTTTTGATGTGCGCAACCCCGGCGTCCCCGGGCGGAGACGCCATTATGTAAACATAATAGCAGATTTCGGCGGCAAAAGGAACGCTTCAGCTTGCCTTTTTCACCTTCACGGTGACGACAAATTTTTTCTTCCCCGATTTCACCGTGATCTTCGCCGTGCCTTTCTTAAGCGCCGTGATCACGCCATTTGCGCTCACAGACGCAACTGAAGGCTTCGAGGACTTGAACGTGAGCGCGTCGAGCGTCGTGACCGGGAGGATGGCCGGCTTCAGGGCCAGCGTTTTCTTTACCTTCAGCGTCACGTTTTTGACGAGGTTATTGATCTTTTTGGTCTTTACCTTGCTTTTTTGTACCTTGACCTTGAAGCTCTTCTTGAGGCCGCTCTTCAGCGTCACCGTGACGGTGGCCGTTCCTTTCTTCTTCCCGGTGAGCTTCAGCGTCTTGCCGGAAAATGAGGCCTTCAGAATCTTCTTGCTGCTTGATTTCACCGATTTGACGGCGTCGCCTCTCGCAAGGCCCGTCACCTTCGCTCCCGACGTCGTCTTTCCCTTCTGCACCGGCAGCGTGCCCGTGAAGTTGAAGGACATCTTCGGCGTCAGCTTCGCGAGCTTCTTCGTCTTCGTGTGCGCCGCGTCATGCTTGCAGGTGTAGGTCCGCACGCCTTCTTTGAACACGGTCGCCGCCGTCGTGATCTTGCCTTTATCCCACAGGTGCCCGGTTGCCGGGACTTCCTTCTGGGACACCTTGATTTCTCCGCAGACCGGGCACCAGAGGCCTTCCGTAAGGCCCGTCTCCGTACAGGTCGGCGCCACGGCGGGCAGTGCCTCCCACCCGTGCTCATGAATGACGACCTGGAGGAGGTCGCTCCCCTCGTTGCCGTCTTTGTCCCGCGCGCCGATCCACACGCCCGCGACCACGCTGCCGTCATCCTCTGCCGGCGCTTTTTTCAGCGCGTCTTCCGGGACGGTCAGCGTCTGGCCGTCCGTTAAGAGCGGCCCTTCCGCGCCGCCGAACCAGTAAGCTGTGATCGGGACCTCCGCGCCCTTCGGATCCTCCGCGGATCTGAGAGACGCCTTTTCCGGGATCATACTTTTGATGTCGCCAAGTGCAACCTTCTGTCCGGGCGTGACATAGATGATGGCGCTGTCGTCCAGGCGCCATGCAAACAGGCGGGCGCAGATCTCGATGCGGACGTCGGCCCGGCCCCGGAAGATCTCTTCGCCATTTTGCTGCAGCCACGCCTCGAGGCTGAGGTCGACGTCTCCTTCCTTCTTCAGCGTGTAGCTGCCGAACGATACGTCGAGGTCCAGCTTGTCCCCGTCGTATTCCCATCCGGCGGGGAGGCGGGAGCCGAAGGTGTAGCCGAAAGCTGCGGCATTGTCTTTGGTGATGGTATTAAAGACGTTCCGCCCTTTGGCTGCGTCGTAGTGGCTGCGGATGATGACCGGCGCAAGAGATCCCATCTCGCCTGTCAGCTTTCTCACACAGGCCGCCTCGTCGCCATTTTCGTCGATGACTGATACGAAGAAGAGGTCTTCCTTCACATAGAGGGTCGTCTCATGCGCGGTGATGCCTTCCGGGCCGCCGGTAAAGGTGTAGGTGATCTTCGCCTCTCCTTTTTTGAGAGCCCGCAGATACCAGTCGTTCCCGGCCTTTTCGCTTTTCAGGACCGACGGGTCGGACGACGCGATGTCTGTGATCGTCACGGGGAAGACCGTTCCGGGCGCGCTGTCGGCCTGATTCGGGTCAAAGTGGGCGGCGTCTTCCATGTAGAGGGTTGATTTGCCCTCCGGGTAGTAGAAGCTGTTTCCGGTCAGCACGGACGCGCCGTCGTCTTCCAGGCGGAGGTACGTGCGGGTGATCGAGACGTGGATGCCGTCTTCCGCGATCGTCCGGCCGTTCAGCGCGGCGCGGATCATGAGGTCGACGCCGTCCGCGCCGCCCGCCGCATCCAGCGCGTCTCTGAGCTCTGTGATGCGCGCGCTGTCTGTGAGGTGCAGGCCTTCGGCCGCGGAGAATTCTTCCTGCGTAAAGGAGAACCCGTCGACCGGGATCAGGTCGTAGGCATTTTCGACGCTGTTCCAGACAATTCTTCCGGCCTCCGCTTCAAGCGTGATCTCCGGATGAGCCGCCATGAGATCGTCGATGTCCGCCGTCACCGGCTTTACGATGATCTCGCCGGGATTGTCCCCGTCGATGAAATAGCGGACGTATCTCCCGTCGTCGCTCGCAAAGCCGCCTTCCGCCCGATAGCCGATGCTTCTGCTGACCGGCCTCAGCGGGAGTTCTTCGGAAATCTGCTGTTCGATGCCGTCGGCCGTGAAGGCTGCTTCGATCAGCACGCTGCCTTCCGAGCGGTCGGCTCTTTCCACCGAAAAGGGCGGCGCGCCGGTGTCCTTTCCGCCTGCGAGGGTTTTTCCGTCGGCGTCCGTGATGACCACCTGGCAGGGATCCTCGATGCTGCCGGCCTGTCCTTCGTGCCATGTCAGGGTGTACGTGACCCCTTCGATGGCGTCCGTCACGTCGGCGGGCTCCGCGTCTTCCGCGCACTTCATGATCCTCGGGGTGAGCACGGCCGTACTTCCGGGCAGCGCGTCCTCCGTCCAGCCGTCCGTCTTAAGGACGTATGCGGCGGTCTGCGCCTCTCCGTCTCCGAGCAGCAGCTCCTCCTCAAAGACCGGCTCCGCAAACGGCTCTTCTTCCTCCATAAGGAGTTCCTCCGCCTCTTCGACCTCATCTGTAAATTCCGGGATCTCTTCATCGTCAGCGGGCAGCAGCTCCTCCTCCGGGTCCGTCAGGATGTCTCCGTCGTCGATGAGCGCCTCGATGATCTCCTCCTCTTCGCCTTCGGGCAGGAGTTCCTCGTCATATATCTCCGCCCCTTCCTCTGCGGGGACCGGCAGCGCCTGTGCGCCGATCAGCACCGCTGTCAGCGCAAGCGCGAGCAGCCTTTTTCTCATCTGCATATTCTCCATAAAAGACAAATCGACCGACCCTCGCCATATACGGGCCGGTATCTGCTGCTTCAAATCTGTGGCAAGTATATCATGAGTAAAAAGATTTTAGCAATCTTATATGACAAGGGGTCAGACCCTCTGTCAGGTTTTATCCACGCAGCATCCGCCACATCGTGAGCAGCGGCAGATCCATGTTCTCTCTGCAGCGACTTTGACCGGAGCGTCGCTTGCAGTGCGATTTCAAGCCCTG
>DEFE01000037.1:518-29479 GCA_002350625.1 Lachnospiraceae bacterium UBA2860 | reverse complement strand
GAGAACATGGAGCTGACGCTGCGTCACAGCTGGCATTAAATGGCATACAATATGACAAGGGGTCTGACCCTCTGTCATATTGCATTCTGCCGCCGCGGCCCCTATACTGAAGCTGTGTGCGACGTGCACCGGAAAGGATCTGCCATGTTCGAGAAAAAGGAAACGATCTACAAGAAAAAGGACAGGGAAACCTGGCTCGCCATCCGCTCCCTTCTGAAGGAGCAGGGCTTTAAAGCCGTGAGCGACGGGCATTACCTGCAGGACAGCGTGATGGCCTGCGGCTGCGGCGCGAAGCTCGACCCGCGGGACTTCGGGGCGAAAGGAAAAGCGGACCACGATATCTACTATATCCGTGTCCGCTTAAACGACGTGCAGCCCGCCCTCGACCTCATCCGTCAGAACGGCCTGGTCGCCGAGGTGAAGAGCACGGAGGATCTGACCCGCGACGCCGCTCTGAAAGCAGAAGAGCTCCGCACGGACTGAACGCGGCCTCACCCCAGGTGCTCCCGCATGGTCATGGCGATCAGGTCGGCGGCGCCGCCCGAAAGCTGCTTTATGCTGCGGATCCTGACGTACTCCTTGCCGTAGATCCTGTAGACATTTTCGAGATGCGCGGTCGCGCCGTGGAAAAGCGCCGCCGTGAGAATGCCGTTCTCGCGCAGAAGCTTCACGGCCTCCGCGGCGGCCGCCGCAGCCGGCTCCCCCTCATAGGCCTTGCCGGAGAGCGCGAGCGGCGTCGTGTCGTTCGGGCTCGCGTCCGTCAGCACGAGCATGAGGCGGAGCGCCTCCGCGCCCGCTGTCTTTTCATTCCTGTCCATGAGCATGCCGGCCGCCCTTAAAACAAGGGCGTCCCGGTTCCAGCCGCCCGCATAGTAGCGGAAAACCCCGCGGCTCTCCTCCCCTTCCTTCTTCAGCTCCTCAAGCACCGTATAACCCCGCAGCGAGCGGAAAGACAGCACCGAGACCGGCACGCGGTTTCTTTTGAGCGCCTCGGCCACGATATAAGCCTCCGCGGCGATCTGCTCCTGGGAGCGGGCGCGCGAGCGCGAAGCGTCGATGAGAAGCGTCACGCGAAGCGGGTTGTCAAACTCCTCGCCGTCAGAAAGAAACACCTTCGGATCGCGGAGAACGCCGATCCGCCACGCGCGCTCCGGCATGAGCCGCCCGCGCCGGCCCGTCTCCGGCAGCGCCGTAAGGAAAGACATAAGGAACAGCTCGATCTCCGAGGCGAGACTCTTCACCTCCCCCTCGATCAGCTGCTTGTGCTCGCGGGCGTAGGCGAGATTTCTCTCGTGCATTTTCTCATTCTGCGGCGCCGCGGCCCACAGATGGCAGTCCGCGTCCTCGCCCACGGCCAGCGCCCGCTCAAGAGAAAGCCGCTCCTCCTCCGGGATGACCGAAGGCCCGAAGGTGCTCCTGATGTAAGAGAGATCCTCCGCAGCCTGCGCGTCCGTGCGGCGGCGCGCCCGCCGTTCCCAGCTGACGTGCACGGCCTTCTCCTCGTCCTTCTCCGCCCCGCCCGGCCGCACGATGAGCAGCTCCGGGTGCCGGTAGGCGTGCGAAGTGAGGCGCCCGTGCAGCTTCGCAAGAAGGCCGGCCCGGGCGCGCTTCTCTCCCCGCTCCGCGCGGAGATACGTCTCCGGAATCATGACTAAAATGTCTTCGGCCTCGTCCGCGCTCTTCTCTCCGGAAAGACGCAGCGCCTCCGCCAGCTGCTTCTGCCGCCCGCCTAAAAGCGGAAGCGGCCTGCCGCTCACCTCGGCGAAGCGGTACTGCATCTGCCGGTAGACGAGCATGCTCTGCATCTCCATCTGCTGTCTCGTAAGCGTCTGCTCCTCCTTAAAAAAGAGCTCCGCGCGCGCCGTCCTCAGGGCGCGCATCACCGGCCGCTCCGGCAGTTCCCGCTCATAGACCCAGTTCTCGATGCCGAGCCAGAGCAGCTCGCCGATCTCCTCCGCCTCCCGCGATCCGGCAAAAGCGGACAAAATCCGCCCGAGCCGCTCCTCGCCGAGCCATTTGACCGCGCATCCGATCACCAGATTGAAGTAATCGTCGGCGCTCCCGTCCGCGTGAAACGCAAAAAAGCCGGGATCAAAATGATATCTCCCGGCAGCATTCCAGATGACGTTCAGCGCCCTTCGGGTCGCCCTCTCCGCTCTGTTCTTAATCATAAATCCGCCTTCGACAGGTCCGAAGGAATCCGCGCCTCGATGACGTCGCGGATCAGCGATCTCTCGTACCCGTCAAATGTCTTGTTGACGAGACACATCGTGAGCGCGTCCCCCGCCCGCGTGCCGCAGCTGATGAGCGCGATCGCGTCGAGAAGCCCGCGCAGGTCCAGCGCCCGCTCGGTGATCTCTCCCTCCTCCGCCTTCTTCATGATCTCGAGGAAGAGCCGCACGAACTGGTCCCTGACGCGCTCCTTCATCCCGGGGAAGCGCGCGGCCAGAAGCCGCGTGAGATCCTCGCCGCTGATCGGCGGCATGCTGAGGATGACAAAGCGCGAGCTCAGCGCCTCGTTCAGGTCTCTCGTGCCGGCATAGCCGTAGTTCATGGTCCCGATGAAACGCGTGGCCGGCGAGACGTCGATCCGGTCGTAGCCGGGAACGTCGATCACGCGCCTGTGGTCGAGCGCGGCGTGCAGCACGGCGAGCGACTCATTCTTCGCCATATTGACCTCGTCGAGCACCGCGAAGCCGCCCTCCTTCGCCGCCAGATACACGGGGCCCGGCCTAAAGACGACCTTCTCCCCGTCGTAGGTATCCATGCCGATGAGCCCGTAGGCGTCCATGCCGATGTGGAAGGAGACGTTCCAGGCCGGCCGCGCAAAAAGCGCGCAGAGATTGTCGGCCAGCACGTTCTTTCCGGTCGCCTTCGGCCCGGCAAGCAGAAGGTTCCTGCCGGTGAGAATCGCCGCGATCGCCTTCTCCCAGACGGCATTTCCGTAGTAAACTGCCTCCGGCGCGATCAGCCGGTTCGCGTACCGGCTCCCCTCCGCCGGGTATTTCTCCCGGAATTCCCGCACGCCGTCTATGAGCGCGGGATCAATCTGTTCTTCCTTCAAAAATGTCAGCAAATCTGTCATGAATCCATCCCCTCTGCCGCCCCGCGGCGCATGCGGAACGAAGCGGCTTTGCCTGCATTTCAGACGGCTCTTTCGACGCTCTCCGGCGCGTCCTCGTAATCGCAGATGAGGAACATCGGCTTGATCGCCGTGATCTCGTCGTACTCCGTCTGCGAGACCGTGACCGAGGCGTTGATCGCCTTCAGTTCTTCCTTCATCACGCGCCAGGCATCCGCCGTCGTCTCCGCCTTGCCTTCCCTGATGACGCGGATCATCCGGTCAAAGGAGGCCGGGTGCGCATACTGCGCCGGGATCGGGAAGCCCTCGTACCCCGCGACGTACGCGCGGCTCTTTTCTACGGCATCAAGCCAGACGCCATTTGCGTACTTCTTATTGCGCCTCGCGGTCGGCAGGATCTGCGCGGACATCGTGTAGAAGAGGAAGGCCATGCCGAAGAGAACGAAATACATGGCGTAGCCCTGATGACGGAAAATCGAGATGACGCCGAAGACGAGCGCGCCGAGCGCGAGCAGGAAAATGGCGGCCGCCGCATACCGGTACGCCGGATTCATCCTGTCCATGATGCGCTTGTCCTTCGCGGCGCCGGCGAGGCGGGCCGGGATCTCCGGTTCCTTCTCCAGATAGCCTCTGGCGGCCTTCAGCGTCTCAAGCGTCTCTTCCGCCGCCGGGGACAGATGCTTCACGTAGCGCGCCTCTTCCTTCGCCCGCTCGGCGAGGAGCCGCTTCTCCGCCTCCGCGCTTACGGTTTTGATCTCGGGGTGCTGCTTGTTTAAGGCCGAAAGAAATGTGTCGACCTGCTCCTCGTACTTGAAATTACACTGCTGCTCTCTGCCGTTTTTGAGCTGGACGACGAGATAGGGAATGGAGCCGAAGGCGCCTTTTCCGGTGAATCCGCCCTTCGACATCGCCACCCTTTTAAAAGCGCGGCTCACTTCCCCGTAGAGCACGTAGTAGCGGCGGTCCACAAAAAAGCTGTTCAGGTACATGGCTCTTTTGCCGAGCGCGCAGGGTCCGATCTTCCGGCTTCCTTTCTTGTCCTCGCTCAGAATGTCGGGCGCAAGCGTGTTTCTGCCGATCGGGGCCGGTGCAAATATCATATAGCTTCCTCCAAAAAACAGGGCGGGAAGGATCCCGCCCTGCCATGCTTACTCTGCTTTTCTTTATGCGTACTTCTTTGTCTTCATCTTGAACAGGATGAACAGGCAGGCCGCGAAGATGATGCCGACCGGATACGCAACTGTCGTGTTGTTCTTGAAGAACGGGATGAGGCCGAGGCACTCCGGAGCCATCATGAAGTAGGTGCAGGAAACTGCGCTCATGAAGGTGGCCGGTACCGCGCCGATCCAGTAGTTCTTCTTCTCCATGGCCAGATACATGGCGCCCGCCCAAAGGACGATCATTGCCAGCGTCTGGTTGGACCAGCTGAAGTATCTCCAGATGACTTGGTAGCTGAGGAAGCCGAGCGTGTTGCCGAAGCCGAGGAACGCGCCGACGCCGAGCACCGGGATGCAGAGCTTCAGTCTGTTTGCAAAGCTTTCCTGATCAAGCTTGATCCAGTCAGCCAGCGTAAGTCTCGCCGAACGGAACGCCGTGTCGCCGGAAGTGATCGGGCAGGCGATAACGCCGAGCATGGCCAGAATCACGCCGATGGAGCCCATGGTCTTGACGCAGACGTCGTAGATCGCGACGGACTGGCCGCCGGACAGGATGTCCTGAAGGCCTGTGGAGAGGCCGCCGGTCTTCTCATAGATCGCGCAGCCCGCTGCCGCCCATACGAGAGCGATGCAGCCTTCTGCCGCCATCGCGCCGTAGAAGACGAAGCGTCCCTGTCTCTCACTCTTTAAGCAGCGCGCCATCAGCGGAGACTGCGTAGCGTGGAAACCGGAGATCGCGCCGCAGGCGACGGTGATGAACATGAAGCTCCAGACCGGTGTGCCCGCGGGATGCATGTTCGTGAAGTTGGAGAAGATCTCCGGGATCTTGAAGCCGTGCATCGGAAGGCCGATGCTGACGCCAACTGCCATCGCGATGAGGCAGAAGCCGAAGATCGGGTAGATCTTGCCGATGATCGCGTCGATGGAAATGAATGTCGCGATGAAGTAGTAAACCAGGATGATGGCGAGCCATGTCGTCGTCGTGGCGAAGACGCCGTTCACGCCCTTCTCCGTGAGGAGCTTGACGATGAGGCCAGCCGGGCCGACTGCGAACACGGTACCGACCATGATGAGCAGGATGACGGAGAAGACACGCATCACGTTCTTCATCACCGGGCCGAGATAGGTGCCGGTCACCTCGGAGATCGAAGCGCCGTTATTTCTCTCGGAAAGCATACCTGCGAAGTAGTCATGGACACCGCCTGCGAAGACAGTACCGAACGTGATCCACAGGAAAACGATCGGGCCCCACAGCGCTCCCTGCATCGCTCCGAAGATCGGGCCGAGGCCTGCGATGTTGAGGAGCTGGATGAGGAACAGCTTCCACTGCGGAAGGACGACGAAGTCGACGCCGTCGTTGATGGCGACGGCCGGCGTCTCGCGGTCATCCGGAGCGAACGCGCTGTCCACCACTTTGCCGTAGGTAAGATACCCGATGACAATGATGGCAAGACAGATAATAAAGCTGATCATATAAATAACCCTCCTTACTAAAGAAACTATAAAATTTTTATAAAGCAACTTTATTATAGTTCCGCGTTATGTTTACTTCAACAAATACTTTGAATAAATGGCGACATTTTTTCCCGTATTTTTTTGTCGAAAATGCCGTCTATTTTCCCGCATTGTTCTCATTTCCGTACAAAACCTTCACCAAGTCGGAGTCCTTGTCGAGGATGATCGTCTTCTCTTTTCCGGAGAGCGACCCTTTCAGCGCGTCAAGCGAGCGCATGAAATTGTAAAAGTCCGCTTTGTCCTCCGTGTCGTAGGCTTTGCTTAAGATCTTCATGTACTCCGCCTCGCCTTCCGCGGTCAGGATCTCGGCCTGCTTCTTCGCGTCCGCCTCCATGACCGTCACTTCCTTGTCGGTCTCGTTGCGGATCTTCTGCGCCTCGGCCTCGCCCTGCGCCGTGTAGGACGCCGCGATATTCTGCCGCTCGGAGATCATGCGCTCATAGACCGCCTGCTTGTTGTCATCCGGCAGGTCGAGCGACTTGATCTCCGCCGTGAGGACCTCGATGCCGTAGTCGCCGATGTCCGAATTGGCCTCCTCGGTCAGAAGCTGCGTCAGCCGCTCGCCGCGCGCCTCGATGACCTCGTCCTGCGTCATGGAGGAGATGACATTTTTGAGGGCGTTGTAGACGGCCGCCTCGATCCGCTCCTCGGCCCGGATGTCGATCGCATCCAGCGTCCGGATGTATTTGATGGGGTCCGCCACCCGCCAGAGCACGTAGTTGTCCGCGATCATGCTCTTCTTGTCGCGCGTGATCACGTCAGAGAGCGGGACGTCGTAGAGCGTTGTCGCCCGCGAGACGTGCTGCACGTTCTGGATGAACGGAACCTTGAGCTTGAGGCCCGGCGTATCCGAGGTCGCGACGATCTTGCCGAACTGGCGGACCGCCGCGTATTCATTCGGGCCGACCGTGTAGAAGCCGCCGAAAACGCCGAAGAGAACAATCAGCGCAGCGATGATGCCCGCCGCGGCTAAAGCTTTTTTCTTCATCTTCAGTTTCCCTCCTTTCCGTTCACCGCCGACTGAATCTCCGCGAAGGAGGCCAGCGGAAGCATCGTTTCCGTCGACCCGTCGTTGATGATAATCTTCGCGTCCGGGAGCACCTCCTCAAGCGTCTCGTAGTAGAGCCGCTCCCTCGTGATCAGCGGGTTCTCGTGATACTGCTCGTAAATGGCGTTGAAGCGCGCCGCCTGCCCTTCCGCCTCCGCGATGCGGGCCTGCTTTCCGGCCTCGGCCTTCTGGACGATCTGGTCCGCCTTGGCCTCCGCCGCGGGAATCTGCTCGTTGCGGTATTTGTTCGCGTTGTTGACCGCGGTGTCCTTGCCCTGCTTCGCGGTCTCGACGGCCTTGAAGGCCCCGACGATCTCCGACGTCGGCGGCTCCGCGTCCTGCACGGTGATGTTGACGATCTGGATGCCGACATTCTGCTCCGCGAGCGTCTCCTGCATCTTCGCCTTCACGTCGGCCTGGATCTGGGACTTGCCCGTCGTCATCGCGTCGTCTACCGTGAAGTCGATGACGGTCGAGCGGATCGCGGCCATCGCCACGTTCTTTAAGATCAGCTCCGGCTGCTTCGTGCTGAAGAGGTAAGCGACCGGGTCGGATACGCGGTACTCCATGTAGAAGTCGATATCGATCAGGTTGAAGTCGGAAGTGATCATGATGCCTTCCGTGTCGACGGTGAAGTTCTGGCCGTCGCCATTTACGACATAACCGATGCCTGTGCCGTGGATCGTCGTGTCGACCTTGCGCACCTGCTGCACGAGGGGAATGCGGAAGTAGAGGCCGGCCGTGTCGGTTCTTATGACCTTGCCGAACATCGTGACGACCGCCGCCTCCTGCTCGTCGACGCGGTAGAAGCCGCTCCACACGGTGATGAGGACGATGGCGATCAGCACGCCGATCACCGTGAGGCCGGCGCCGGCTTTGCCGAACTGCGGCTTTTTGATTTTGCTCCCCTTTACCGGGCCTCTGCGCCGCGGGCCGCCCTGGCTGCCGCCGTTCTCATGGCCGCCCTGGTAGCCGCCATTCTGTGGGCCGCCCTGGTACCCGCCGTTCTGCGGGCCGCCCTGGTAGCCGCCATTTTGCGGGCTGCCCTGGTACCCGCCATTTTGCGGACCGCCCTGGTACCCGCCGTTCTCATGACCGCCCTGCTGGCCGCCGTCCTGCGGTCCGCCCGCGGGGCCGCTCCCGCCGGCCGGGTTCGTATTCTGCCTGTCTTCCGGGTTCATAGTAGCTCCTCCTCTCAGATTGAAACTCTATACGCGACTTCCTGTTCTGTTTCTTCGCACAAGTATACACGAAGCCTTCTTTAAACACAAATGCCGCGCAAAAACACTAACCGCTCGCGCCCCTCATGTTGTATACTGTTTGGGTAGATACGATACATAAAACGGAGGAACATCATATGAAGGGATTGCGCTCATGGAAGTACGCGGCGGGACTTCTCCTCACGGTTGGCATGCTGTTCGCGCTGCCGGTGCAGGCCGCCGAGGAGACCCCGGGCACGGAGACGGTCACGACGCCTGACCCCGCTGTGACGACGCCGGCGGAGACGCCCGTTCTTACGCCGACGCCTGCGCCTGTCAAGAAGCACAAGACAGTCTATAAGGGAAAGAACTACAGCCGCGTCTACGACTACGACTACTACTCGACGGTCACCTGCCCGTCTCTGAAAGGCAAGTCCGACCTCAAGGTGCTCGCGCATTTCGTCAAGAAGGGCATCCCGAAGGGCGCGCGCGGCAACAAGGATTTTGACGTCAAGTCCTACTACAACCAGAACCCGGACCTGCGATGGAAATACGGCCGCAACTGGGAGAAGTACTACCGCTACTACCAGAAGAAGGGCTACAAGGACGGCCCCGTCGCCAAATGCAAAAAACTGCAGAATCCGATCACCTGGTACAAGAAGAACGGCAAGAAGATCTCTCTCAAGAAGATCTACGATTTCGAGTACTTCACGAAAAACAACGACGAGGCGTACAGCTTCTGGAAGACGCATGACGACGCCGGCGCCGTCAAGTATTTCGTGAAGACCGGCATGCTGCACGGCATGAGCGGCAACGAGACCTATGATCCGCTGAGCGCGAAGTATCAGCGGTACGTGAAGAAGTTCCACCCGGACTACAAGAAAGCGGCCTTCTATTACGCGCAGCAGTACTCCGGCAGCAACGGCTGGCTGATCGTCATCAACCAGGCGGAGCACGAGGTCTCGGTTTTCAACGGCTCGCAGAACGACTGGCACCTCGTGCGGCGCTTCTACTGCTCGATCGGCAAGCCGAGCACGCCGACGGTGACGGGCGTCTTCCACACCTACGAGAAGGGCCTGTACTTCGTGAGCGACAGCAGCCGCTGCTGGTATTACACGCGGTTCTATTTCGGCTACATGCTGCACTCCGTGCTCTACTGGGAGTCCTCGCCGGATACCCTGCAGGACGGCACGCTGAAAGCCAATATCTCCCACGGCTGCGTGCGCCTGCCGCGCACCGAGGCGAAGTGGCTCTACGACAACGTGCCGCTCGGCGCCACCGTGGTCAGCTACAACCGTCCGTTCTGACATGAACCGGGCGCTGCCGTTGCCATTTTGGCAGCATCCGGTCTTCACCATCATCGTTCATTCTGACATTAACCGAGGTTAGCAGATGGGAAAGTCAAGGGGAGCTGGGAAAAGGATTCAAAAATGGCTTATGCGTGTGCTTGTGCCCTTCGGCCTGGTGCGCGAAAATCTTCGCGGCATCATGCTCTTCGAGGCGCTCTACCGGCTGCTCGTGTGGCTCGTCTTTTTCCCGATCCTCACCTGGATCTACCGTCTGCTTCCCTTTGTCAACGGCACCTCCATCATCGCGGCCTACAACATAAACAGCGTCTTTCGCAATCCGCTCAGCTGGCTTGTGTTCCTGCTCCTTGCCGTTCTCATGACGGTCTTTGCTTCTTTCGAGCGCTTTGCCATCGTCGACGCGCTCCACGCCTCGAAGTGCGGCCTGAAGCGCTCGGTGAAGCAGATCTTTTCCACGGGCGTCGACCTGACAGTCCAGAACCTCCGGCTGAAGAACGTCATGCTCATCCCCTACGTGCTGATTATTCTCCACTTCGGCTCTTTTTCTGACATTTCCGGCATCACGTCCTTTATCAAGCTCCCGGGCTCCTTCTGGGAGAGTCTCGACAAATACCCCTGGCAGATGGCCCTCTACGCGGTCTGGATCATCATCACGTTCTACATCAACATCCGCGCGATCTTTGCCATTCCCGTGATGATGGAGGAAGACAGCACGAGCTTCTATCATGCGAGCGTTAAAAGCGCGAAGATGACAAAGGGCCGCTATACGCTGCGGCTCCTTCTCATCATGGCTTTCTGGGGCGGCCTCCTGACGCTTCTGTCCGCGCTCTTCGCGCTCGCCATCGTCGTCGTCTGGTTCCTGCTGTCATTGTGGCTGCAGCCCGGGCAGACGGAGAATATCGTGGCCTTTGTGCGGGCGCGCTACGCAGGAACGGATCTCGTGTGCGGCCTCGTCACGTCGTGGCTTCTTCTGCCGCTCACGCTGGCCAGCTTCCAGAGCGCCTATTACGAGAGAAAGAAGGATTTTAAAGAAGACATCCTCGACTACACGGAAGAGCCGAACTACCTGAAGCACAACAGGACCTTCGGCACGGTGTTCACGCTCGTCCTCGCCGTCAGCATTTTCTTCTCCGGCCCGCGCCGCTTCAGCCAGGTGAAATGGATGATGAACACGTCCATGGGGACGCCGCTCATCATGGCGCACCGCGGCTATTCGCAGGCGGCGCCCGAAAACACGCTGCCGGCATTTGAGAAGGCGATTGATTCGGGCTTCACCGCCGCGGAGCTGGATGTGCAGATGACAAAGGACGGCGAGATCGTCCTTCTGCACGACAGCAATCTGAAGCGGACGACCGGCCTCAATCTGAATATCTGGGACGTGACCTACGACGAGATCAAAAACCTGGACAACGGGAGCTTCTTCAGCAGCGAATTTGCGGGCACGAAGATTCCGACGCTCGACCAGGTGCTGAAGCTTTGCAAGGACAAGCTGTATCTCAATATCGAAATCAAGCGGACGGGGCACGACGACGGCATCGTGGAGCGCGTCATCAAAGTGATCGAGGACAACGACTATTTCGACAACTGCGACATCACCTCGCAGAATTACGCGACGCTCGAGGAGGTGCGCGCGATCAATCCGGACATCCTGACGGCCTACACGTCAAGCGTGGGCATCGGCCGCATCCAGAACCTGGACGCGGCGGATATCCTCAGCATCATGGAATCCTCCGCGACTTATACCAACGTGGAAGCCATCCAGAACGAGGGGAAGCGCATCTTTGTCTGGACCGTCAACGAGCAGAAGACCATGGAGACGCTGATCAATCTCAACGTCGACGCGATCCTGACCAACGACCCGAAGCTCTGCCAGAAGGTGATCGACCGCTACAGCTCCGAAGTGATGAACATCGTGCGGCGGCTCACGAACGCCCTGGCTTACCTGTAAAAAACGGAGCGGCTTTTTCGCCGCTCCTTCTTTTTTCTGTCGCTTATTCTGTTTCTTCAGGGGCCGCGGCTTCGACCGGCTCTGCTGTCTTTACCGCTTCCGCCGCTTCTGCCGTCGTGGAAATCCCCGCCTCTTCAAATTTCTTCTTCATCGTCGCGTTGCCGCGCGTCAGCCGCCGGATCGTCAGGTCCTGCGCTTTGTCGTTGGCGAGCCGCAGGTTGTTCTCCGAGGAGAGCAGCGCCTTTTTGATCTTCTCGAGGTGCGCGATGGATTTGTCGATCTCATCGATGGCCTCGCCGAAGCGGCGGCTCGCGAGCTCGTAGTTGTAGGCGAATTTCGTGCGGAAGTCGGAGAGCTTTTCGGAAAAGCTCTCGACGTCGATGTTCTGGCTGCGGACCTGCGCGAGCTCTCTTTGGTACTCCAGGGAATGACGGGCCGCGTTCTTCAGAAGCGTGATGAGCGGGATGAAGAACTGCGGGCGGATCACGTACATCTTCGGGTAGATGTGGGACACGTCGACGATGCCGCCGTTGTAGAGCTCGTTGTCCATCTCCAGCATGGAGACGAGGACCGCGTACTCGCACTTCTTGTCATTTCTGTCCTTGTCGAGCTTCTTAAAGAACTCTTCGTTTTTATGCTTCCGCGCGGTGTCGTCGTTTTCGTTTTTCATCTCGAACATGACGGAGATGTACTCTGTCCCGTCCTCGTAGTCGCGGAAGATGTAGTCGCCCTTGCTGCCGAGATGGATGTCGTTGTCCTTCTCAAAATAGGCGTTCGGAAATGCGGCCGCCCGGAGCCTGTTGAATTCGGTCTCGCAGTGCTGCTCGAGGGTTTCCCCCACCATTTTCGTCGAAAGACGGATCTTCATGTCCTTGTACATGCGGATCTCGTCGTCCTTCTGCCGCACGATGACAGCCAGCTTGTTGGCCGCCGACTCCTTCTCGTACCTGAGGTCGGCCTCCGCCTTTTCTTTTTCCCTTCTCAGCGCCGCGATCTCCTGCTCGGTCTTCAGCTGCTGCTCGTGCTCGAGCACTTTGATGCGCAGCTCCTGCTCCGTCCGGAGGGCGGACAGAGTCTGCTCCTTGTCCTTCACCGCAGCTAAGGCCTGCTGCTCCTTTTCTTTCAGCGCAGCGGACAGAGCCTGCTTAAGCTCCGCGATCTCCGCCTCGCTCCTAAGGAGCTTTTTGTCCGTCTCCGCCACGGCGTCGCGCACGGCCAGCGCCTTCTCGGCGGCGAACTTCTCGGTCTGCGCGTCGAGCGCGGTTTTCTTGTCTTCCTCAAAGCGCTTCTGCTGGTCGCTGATCTCGCGCTTGAATTCCTTATCCCTGACCTGCTGCACGATCGCGGCGTAGCCCGCCTCGTCGATCTGAAACACTTCCCCGCAGCGCGGGCACTTGATTTCCTGCATATCCGTCTCCTCTTAAGGAAAAATAGTATCAGTTCGCCTTCCCGCCGTCAACCGGCGCGAAAATGCGTGTCTTTGCGGCTGCGGTCGTGTATACTTTTTATGACAGGGGGTCTGACCCCTTGTCATATTGCATACAATCGAATTAGAAGGAGATTCCCATGGAAAAGACCTGCGACATCATCTGCACCGGCATGGCGCTCATCGACTCCATCATCAAAGGCTTCAACCCGGAGCCGGTCTCGGCCTCCGGCTACAGGGCCGAATCCGGCTCTCTGCACGTCGGCGGCGAGGCGGTGAACGAAGCCGTGACGGCCGCGAAGCTCGGCATGCGGACGGCCATCCTGTGCGCGCTCGGAAGGGACGACGCGGGCGATCTGATTGAGCACGCGCTCCTTCAAGCGGGCGTGGACACCTCGCTCATCGTGCGGCCGGAAGGCCATCAGACGCCGGTGACGACGATGTTCGTCCGCGAGGACGGGACGCGCCGGTCCGTCACGAGCCGCGCGCACACGTTCAATTTCCATCCGGACAGGTACGTCTCCGCCTTCGACCGCGCGCGGGCCGTCATTCTCGGCTCGCTGTTCAGGGCGCCCTTCGACGATCCGGAGACGATCTCCGCCGTCCTCACGGCGGCGAAGGACCGCGGCCTCATCGTCGTCGCGGACACGAAGCTCCCGAATTTCCGCTTCCTGACCCTCGACGACATCGCGCCCTCCCTGCCCCTCATCGACTTCATCACGCCCAACGAAGACGAAGCCCGCCACTTCTCCGGAAAAGACACTCCCGAAGAAATGGCGGACGCATTCCTCAGCCGCGGCGTGCGCGGCGTCATTATCAAGCTCGGCGGAAAGGGCTGCTTCTACAAGGACGAAGCGCGCCGCATCTTACTTCCCGCCTGTGAGATCAAAGCCGTCGACGCCACCGGCGCCGGGGACAACTTCGTCGCCGGCTTCACCTCGGAAATCCTGCGCGGCAGCGCGCCGGAGGAGGCTCTTCGCTTCGCAAATGCCTGCGGCGCCGTCTGCGCGTCGGCTGTCGGCGCGGTCAGCGGCCTTAAGGACCGGGCGCAGGTGCTCGCGCTCCTTGATCACTCCGTAAAGAGCGGCGTCGAGTAATAGCGGTCGCCGCTGTCGGGCAGAATGGCGACGATCACCTTGCCGGCATTTTCGGGCCTCTTAGCGAGCTCGATCGCGCCGTGCAGCGCGGCGCCGGAGGAAATGCCGACGGATATGCCTTCCTTCTTCGCGAGGAGCTTTGCCGCCGCAAATGCGTCCGCGCCTTCCGCCTTGTAAATCTCGTCATAGACCTTCGTGTTCAGGACGTCCGGGACAAAGCCCGCGCCGATGCCCTGGATCTTGTGCGCGCCGGGCCTGCCCTCGGAGAGAACCGGGGAGTCCGCAGGCTCGAGCGCCACGACCTTCACCTCCGGATTCTGCTCCTTCAGATACTCGCCCGTGCCGGTCAGCGTGCCGCCCGTGCCGACGCCGGCGATCAGTATGTCGACCTTGCCGTCCGTGTCGTTCCAGATCTCGGGGCCGGTCGTCTTCTTGTGGACGGCCGGGTTCGCCGGATTGACGAACTGTCCGGGGATAAAGCTGTTCTCGATCTCGCCGGCCAGCTCCTCGGCCTTCGCGATCGCGCCCTTCATGCCCTTCGCGCCCTCTGTCAGGACGAGCTCGGCGCCGTAGGCCTTGAGGATATTTCTTCTCTCCACGCTCATCGTCTCGGGCATGGTCAGAATGATGCGGTAGCCTTTCGCGGCCGCGATCGACGCGAGGCCGATGCCGGTGTTGCCGGAGGTCGGCTCGATGATGACGGAGCCTTCTTTTAAGAGCCCCTTTTCTTCCGCGTCCTCGATCATGGCTTTCGCGATTCTGTCTTTCACGCTTCCCGCGGGATTAAAATACTCGAGCTTGACGAGTACGGTGGCTTTGAGGTCCAGTTCCTTTTCAATATTGACCACTTCCACGAGCGGTGTGTTTCCGATCAGTCCCAGTGTTCCCTTGTAGATATTTCCCATCGCGCAGACTCCTTTTTGGCAAAGTTTTCTTTTACTTTTGCCATCTTAGCAGTCTTATCCTATTATGTCAATAGGTTTTTAGGTTTTTAAAGAGAATACTTCGTGATGTCCATCACCGCGTCCCCGTCCGCCCGGAAGGAAATCTTCTCCGCGGAGAGGTCTGTATAAAGCGCGGCCGTCATCACCTTCCGGCCGCCGTCGATGAAGATCTCGCAGCTGTAGCGGTCGAGAATGATCCGCATCGTGAGCTCGCGGGCGGCATTTTCGACGAGGCAGCGCCGCTCGTGCAGGATCGCGCGGCGGGAGCCGGCATACTTCCGGTCGATCTTCAGCGTCGACTCCTGCGGGCGGAAGCGGACCGACGTGCAGGTCTCCCCTTCCTCCGCGAAGCGGATCACGAACTTGCTGTAGGATTTTTCCGGGTCCTTCGGGCGGACGCGGATCTCCAGATCCACGGTGCGGCCCGAGATGCCGTCTAAGTAGAGCCGCTCGCGCCCGACGGCCACGTCCCGGTATGCGGCCTTGTCCTTCCGAAGCGCGTCGAGCTCGCGGATCGGCCACTGGTAAAGCCGCCCGTCACGAAGGGAGAGCTCGCGCGGCAGGGACATCTGGCCCGCCCAGGGCGCCTCGGGCTCCCGGATCGCGCACGCGTCCCAGTTCTGCATCCAGCCGATCATGACGCGGCGCCCGTCCGGCGTGAGCACCGTCTGCGGCGCGTAGAAGTCGATGCCGTAGTCGACCGCCTGGTCGCGCTCCTCCCGGAAAGCACACGCCGCTTCGTCATAGCTGCCGATGAGGCACAGCGTGCCGTTGCCGCCCTGGTATTCAAGGCCGCTCGGCAGCATGTCCTGCGGCGAGACAAGGAGCACCTGCTTCCCGTCAAGGGGGAAGAAATCCGGGCACTCCCACATCCTGCCGAAGCGGCAGCGGTTGCTCGCGAGCACCCCTTTGTACGTCCAGGAAAAGCCGTCCGGCGAGGTGTAGAGGAGCAGCTGTCCGCTGCCGTCCGCCGGGCGGTCCGCCACGATGCAGCCGAGGCGCCCGTCCGCCATGCGGATGAGCTTCGGGTCGCGGAAATCCTCTGTGCTGCCGCCCGCGGGGACGGCATTTTCGTCGATCACGGGATTTGAAGCGTACTTCTCAAAATCGATGCCGTCGCCCACGGCCACGCACTGCGTCTGCACCTGCGTGAGCGGGCGGGCGGAGGGGTCGCCCATGCGCACGCCCGTGTACATGAGGAGGAGCCTCCCGTCCTCCATCTCCACTGCGCTCCCGGAGAAGACGCCGTCCTTGTCATAGGGTCGGTCCGGGGCCATGGCCGCGGGCAGATAGGTCCAGTGCAGCAGGTCGTCGCTCACCGCGTGGCCCCAGTGCATGGAGTCCCAGCGCGACGCGTAGGGGTAATACTGATAGAACAGATGGTACTGCCCTTTGTAATAACAGAAGCCGTTCGGGTCATTCATCCAGCCCGCGCGGGGCGTGAGGTGAAAGGCCGGCCGCGCCTCTTTCGCGATCCGGCTCTCCGCCTCCGCCTCGTAGCGCCTGGCTTCCATGAGCTCTTGGCTGATCATGCGGTCTCTCCTTTTCTTCCCGGAAAGGGGACGGCTCTGTGTCCGGATGTCAGGTCACAGTACCGTCCCCTCTTATTGTCTCAGTGTTCCTTAAACAGCAGCGGCAGGAAATCGTGGATGCAGCGGCGCCACACGCTCCAGTCGTGCCCGCCGGGGAAGGTCTTGCGGATGATCGACAGGTCCTTTCCATGAAGGAAGGCGTCGTCCTTCTCGAAGTGCTCGAAGTAGGTGTCCTCCGTGCCCATCGCGCGGTAGAACACGCGGAAGCTCTCGTTAAAGCGGCTCTTGTCCTCCATGAGCGCGAGATGCTTCCCCTCGTCGTCAAGACGCGGCGAGCGCAGGAAACCGCTGAAGACGCCGACGTAGCCGAAGAGCTCGGGATGCGTGAGTGTCACAAGAGAGGTCTGGTAGCTGCCCATGCTGAGCCCCGCCATCGCGCGGCTCCACTTGTCGGTCCGCACCGGATAGTGCGCCTCGATATACGGGATCAGGTCCTCTAAGAGCACCCGGGGGAAGAGCTCAAACTCAAGGGAGGGCTGCTTTCTGACCGCCATGCCGTTTCCCATGACAATGATCATCTCCTCCATCGCGCCGTCGTGGATCAGGTTGTCCGCGATGCGGCCGGCGTGGCCCTGGTAGATCCAGCCGGTCTCATTTTCGCCGTATCCATGCTGCAGATAGAGCACCGGGTAGGTCTTCACGCTGTCGTACTTCGGCGGCGTGTACACGAGGCAGATCTCGAGCTTTCCCGTCACGGAGGACGGATAATACTGCCGGCTCACGGCCCCGTGCGGGATGTCGCGCAGCTCGTCCCAGGATTCCTCGCCCGGCACCGGGATGTCGAGGAAATGCATCGGGCGGCACGCGCCGTAGCCGATCGGCAGATAGGGATTCAGCACGTCCGCCCCGTCGACCTTGAGGAAGAAATACTGGAAGCCGCGGCCCAGGTCGAGCACGCCTTCCCATATCTCGTCCGACACCTTCTCAAGCGCCGACTCCCTGCCGAACTGATCGACGATCACGCTTTTTGCCTGCGGCGCCTTGATGCGCATGCGGACGGTGCCGTCGGCATTGACTTCGTATCCCTGATCGCCGTCGCGGTCCGGTTCTCCGAAGTACGGGTCAAAAGAAACCGTGGTGTCAAGCGGCCAGTTCTTTTTCATACGTTTCCCTCCATCATTGTGTTTGCTGTCTTTCGAGAATGTCCCGGATCTGTTTTTTGTACGCGAGGAACTCCCCTGTCATATTGAAGTCCCTCCTCTCCCGCCGCTCCGGCAGGATCCGGATTTCGTCGCGGATTTCGCCGGGGCTCCCGGTCAGGATGTAGATCCGGTCCGACAGGACGATCGCCTCGTCGATATCGTGCGTGATAAAGAGCGTCGACAGGGAGATCTTCTCCATGACGTCCAGATACCAGTCGTGCATCTGGCTCTTCGTGATCGTGTCGAGCGCCGAAAATGGCTCGTCGAGAAGCGCCGCGCCCGAAGGCATCTGCGCGCCCTTAAGGCGGTGTTCGCCGGATGCGGCGACGGCGCTCAGATAGGTCCTCAAAAATGCCGCCCGCTGCCGCATCCCGCCGGAAAGCTGCGCCGGGTAGAGCATCTCCGTCCCCGCAAGGCCGAAGTCCTCGAAATACGGCGCGGCCTCTTTACGCGCCTCCTTCTTCTTCCTGCCCGCAAGGAGCAGCGGGAGCGCCACGTTGTCGATCACTTTCTTGTGCGCGAGCAGCAGGTCCTTCTGCAGCATGTAGCTGACCTTCCCGGGCTTCGCGGTGACGTCTTCACCATTTAAGAGCACGCGGCCTTCCTCCGGCGGAATGAGGCCGGAGAGCACGTGGAAGAGCGTCGTCTTTCCGGAGCCGCTGAGGCCAAGGAGGGAGACAAGCTCTCCCTCCTCAAGGCGGACCGAGACATCCTTTAAGATGGTCCGGTCCCCGTATCTTTTTGTGATGTGCTCCGCTCTCAGTAAATCCATCCGCGCCTCGTTTTCTATAGCGCCGCTTCTTCTCGGCGCCATTTTCTTAAAGCGCCGTTTATGCCGGCAGGTAGTCGTTGCTGAAGCCCGTGCCCTTGAGGTCATGGGCCGTCAGCCCGTTGTCGCTCAGCCATCCGTAGAAAGCGTTCCAGCGGTCCGCGTCGATCACGCCCCACGCGGACGCGTCCGCGATGTACTCCCCGGCGAGATAATTCTGGCTCGCATAGACGAGATCCTCCGCGCCGCGGAGCGATCCGGTGGTGTCGCCCTCGATCAGCATGTCCGCCGCTTCCTTCGGATGCTCCGCCGCATAGGCGTAGCCCTTTGCCGTCGCGCGCAGGAACGCCTTCGCAGTCTCCGGCGACTCCTCAAGGAAGGTATTGTTCGCAAGAATGACCGGGGTGTAGTAGTCAAGCGCGGGGGCGATGTCCCTGAAGGCCCAGTAGTCGCAGTCGACGCCCTCGACCTCCGCGTTGACGCCGCTCCAGCCGTAGAAGACCCACACCGCGTCCGTCTGGTGCGCGGCGAGCGCCGCCGGCTCGTCGGTGATGTCATTCGGAATCAGCTGCACAGAGTCAAAGTCCGCGCCTTCCTGTTCCATGCAGTAACGGATCATCGCCATTTCGATCGGACTTTCCCAGGTCGAATAAGTCTTCCCTTCGAGCCCCTTCGGGGAGTTGATGCCGTCGCCGCCTCTCGAGAGAATGCCCGAGGTATTGTGCTGGAGAATCGCCGCCACGGCCGTCACCCCGAGCGGCTCGTCCAGATCAAGCGACGCGGCCATCGTGTCCTGCGCGTCCACCGCGAACTCGGCCTGTCCCGCCGCGCACATCAGCACCGCGCCATTTTCGGGCGGCTGCACGATCGATACATCGAGCCCTTCTTCTTCATAATACCCCAGCGCCTGCGCCGCGTAAACGCCCGTGTGATTCGTGTTCGGCGTCCAGTCCAGGCAGAACGTGATCTTCGCCGGCTCCTTCTCCTCCGCCTCGGCAGTAAAACTAAGGCCTGCCGCGAGGATGACGGCGCTTGTCAGCAGCATGGTTTTTCTAAGTAATTTCATGATGTTGGTCTCCTTTTTATGACAAGGGGTCAGACCCCGTGTCATGTTTTTTGTCAGTTTTTTATGTTCGCGTACGGCATCGCCGCGCGCCGGATCAGGTCCACAAGCCCCATGAGGAGGAGGCTGATCACCACGATGAGGATGATCACCGCAAACATCCGGTCGAACGCATATGCCTTCTTCACCCGCGTCATATAGACGCCGAGCCCCTCAAAGCCGCCCAGCCACTCGGCGATCACGGCCCCGACGATCGCGTAGGAAGCCGAGATCTTAAGCCCCGAGAAGAAATACGGAAGCGAGGCCGGGAATTTCACGTGGCGAAAGATCTGCCGCCGGTTCGCGCCCATGGCGCGCAGGAGATCGACCGCATCGGGATCGACGCTCCGGTATCCCTCGAGCAGCCCCACCGCGATCGGGAAAAATGTCGTGATCACGACGAGCGTGATCTTCGGCGCCATGCCGAAGCCCATCCAAAGGACAAGGAGCGGCGCGATCGCGATCGTCGGAATCGTCTGGGAGATCACAAGCAGCGGTGAAAACGCCCGGTCAAGGATCAGGAAACGGTCCATGACCGTTGCGATCGCAAATGCCAGCACCACGCCGATCACGAGTCCGTAAGCCGCTTCCTGCAGCGTGGTCCCCGCGTGGTACATCAGATTCGAAAAATCATTGACAAATGCCCGGGCGACGTCCACCGGCGAGGGCAGCATGTAGGACGGCACGGCGCCGGAGGCGCACAGCAGCCACCAGAAAAAGATGAGAAGCAGAAGCGCCGCGGCCGCCGGCAGCTTACTCGTGATACTTCCCGATCTTTCGCTCAATGCTGAGGACCTCCCCTTCCGGCTTGTAGCTGACCTTGATGTAGGCCGCCACAGAAGGCGCGCCCGCGCGGATCGCGATGTGCTGGCACTCCTTCACGATATCCATGAGCGCGTCGTACGGCCCTTCGATCGTCGTCTCAAAGGGTCCGACATAATAGTTGTAGCCTGTGGACGCGATATACGCGATGACCTCGTCTACGATCCTGCAGAGCTCGTCGTCATCCGGCGCGGCCGGCAGAGACTGAATTGCTACACTTGCTTCCATCACTGACCTCTCCTTTCTTAAAAACGCACAAAAAAACCTCCGCTGCCGCGGGGGGTCCGGTATCCGTGCCGAAAATGCACGCACTCTTTTATTCGCTCGCTTCCCTACGCCGGCATTAACCGGATCAGGTAATGAGGGTCCGCAGGTTTTCCCTGCAGTCTCAGCTTGCGCTCCCCTAGCAGATGGCAAAAGAATACCCCTCCCGCCGCGAAAAGTCAATATGCTTATGCCGCCTAAAGCACTTCAAAACCGCCCGCAAATGTTGTATGATGATGGGTAATGCGGAATCGGCGAGGCGCCATTTTCGCACAAGGATCAACTACCTGCATGTCCGCGTCCGCGGCACATGGATACGAGGATTTTAGCGATGGATGACGATGCAAAGCTCCGGCAGTCACTCGAAGAACTGAAAAAAGTGACCGGGCTCCCCTTAAGCCTCGAAGGGACGGGAGGGGAGGACGCGGCGGACACCCTTGAGAAGATCGCCATGCTGACCTCCGCCTGGCGCGACAAGTACGACCGGACGAACTTCCTCCGGAACCTGCTTTACGGCAACATTTCCGACACGGATCTCTACGCGGCAGCCTCCCGCTTCCATATCCCGGAGCGCGGCCGGCGCGTCCTCTACGTGATTGAGTGCGCAGGCGCGGAGGCCGAAAATGCCGGCAGGATTCTGCGTCAGATGTTCGTCTTAAAAGCCGGCGACCAGCTCGCGGTGCTCGACGAGCTCCGGGTCGTGCTCATCAAGTCGCTCTCCAAAGCGGATCAGGAGGACACGCTCACCGGGGACGCGCACACGATGGTCGACATGCTGAACATGGAGGCCATGATCCGCGCGCGCGTCGGCTTCGCCTCCCCGATCGAGACACTGAAAGACATGCCGGAGGCCTTCCGGAATGCGCTCGTCGCGCTGAAAATCGGCAGCATTTTCTACATGAGCGAGACGGCGCTGAACTACAACCGCCTCGGCATCGGCCGGCTCATCTACGATCTGCCGGAGAGCTCCTGCCGGCTCTTCCTCAAAGAAGTCCTCGGAGACATCAGCCCCGACGACTTCGACGAGGAGACGGTCTCGATCATCAGCGCATTCTTTGAAAACAACCTGAACATCTCCGAGACCGCGCGGCAGCTCTACGTCCACCGGAACACGCTGGTCTACCGGCTGGAGAAGCTGCACCAGGCCACCGGCCTCGACCTGCGCTTCTTCGACGACGCGATCGCGCTGAAGCTCGCGATGATGATCTCGGACGCCTTAAAAAACAGAACATGACATCCCGTGCGCGTCCCGCACATCCGGATCTGAAGGAGGATCTCTATGAAATTACATGAAGGCGGCATCTATCTGAAGAACGGAGCGGCGCTTACCGCCTCCGATCCCATGCCGAAGGAGGAGGCAAAAAAAGGCACCATCGCCTACGGAATCCTGAAGTCGCACAACACGGGCGGCTCCATGGAGGATCTCCGCATCCGCTTTGACGCGCTGACCTCGCACGACATCACCTACGTCGGCATCATCCAGACGGCGCGCGCCTCGGGCCTCACCCGCTTTCCGATCCCTTACGTGCTGACCAACTGCCACAACTCGCTCTGCGCGGTGGGCGGCACCATCAATGAAGACGACCACGTCTTCGGCCTCACGGCCGCGAAGAAATACGGCGGCGTCTACGTCCCGCCGATGCAGGCCGTCATTCACCAGTACGCGCGGGAAATGCTCTCGGGGGGCGGGAAGATGATCCTCGGCTCCGACAGCCACACGCGCTACGGCGCGCTCGGAACGATGGCCATGGGCGAGGGCGGGCCCGAGCTCGTCAAGCAGCTGCTCTCCCGCACCTACGACATCAGGATGCCGGAGATCGTCGCCGTCTATCTGACCGGCGAGCCCCCGAAGGGCACCGGCCCGCAGGACGTCGCGCTCGCGATCATCGGCGCTGTCTTCAAAAATGGCTATGTCAAAAACAAGGTCATGGAATTCGTCGGTCCGGGCGTTAAGAATCTCTCCATGGATTTCCGCATCGGCGTCGACGTCATGACGACCGAGACGACCTGCCTCAGCTCCATCTGGCAGACGGATGAACGGACGGAAGAATACTTCCGCATCCACGGCCGCCCGGAAGCTTATCGGAGCCTTGCGCCGGCTAAGACGGCTTACTACGACGGCTGCATCGAGATCGACCTGTCATCCGTAAAGCCCATGATCGCCATGCCTTACCATCCGAGCTGCGTCTACACGATCGACGAGGTCGTATCCGACCCGCTCCGCGTCCTCGAGGAGACAGAGGAGCGCGCAAGAGTCGCTTTCGGCGACAAGATCGACGTGCACCTCAAGGACAAGGTCAGAGACGGCGCGCTCTACGTGGACCAGGGCATCATCGCCGGCTGCGCGGGCGGCGGCTTTGAGAATATCTGCGACGCCGCGGACATCCTGCGCGGGAAGAGCATCGGCGACGGCATTTTCACACTGAATATCTACCCGGCGTCCATGCCGATCTACAAGGAGCTCATGCGAAACGGCGTCCTCATGGATCTGGTGGAGACGGGCGCCGTCATCAAAACGGCGTTCTGCGGCCCCTGCTTCGGCGCCGGCGACACGCCGTCCCACAACGCGTTCTCGATCCGTCACTCCACGCGGAACTTCCCGAACCGCGAGGGCTCCAAGGTGCAGGAAGGACAGATCTCTTCCGTCGCGCTCATGGACGCGCGCTCGATCGCCGCGACCGCCGCGAACAAAGGCCGCCTGACCAGCGCCGCCGACTTTGACGGCACTTTCCGCGGACCGGCCTACTTCTTCGACGCCGGCATCTATGAGAACCGCGTCTTCGACAGCAAAGGGGTCGCCGATCCGGACGCGCCGCTCATCCTCGGCCCGAACATCAAGGACTGGCCGGCCATGCCGTCCCTGCCGGAGCACCTGCTCTTAAAGGTCGTCTCGGAGATCCACGATCCCGTCACGACGACAGACGAGCTGATTCCGTCCGGCGAGACTTCGTCGTACCGCTCCAACCCGATCAAGCTCGCCTCCTTTGCGCTCTCCCGCAAGGACCCGGCTTACGTCGGCCGCGCGCAGGAAGTGCAGAAGGGCGAGACAGCCCGCGAGGCCGGGCTCGATCCCGTATCTCCCGCCGCGCTCCCGGAGCTTAAGGACGTCCTCGCCGCCGTCAAAGCGGGAACGGACGCCGCCGCGCTCAGCGCGCCCGTCGACTTTACGCACACCGGCATCGGCTCGACCATCTTTGCGGTCAAGCCCGGCGACGGCAGCGCGAGAGAACAGGCAGCCTCCTGCCAGAAGGTCCTCGGCGGCTGGGCCAACATCGCGAATGAATACGCGACCAAGCGCTACCGCTCGAACCTCATCAACTGGGGCATGCTGCCCTTCCTGATTCCCGAGGGAGAGCTTCCCTTCGCAAATGGCGACTGGCTCTTCGTCCCCGACATCCGCCGCGCCGTGGCGGAAAAATCCGCGGAGATCCGCGCATATGCCGTCAGGGACGGCGCGCTCCGCGCCTTCACGCTCACGCTCGGCGATCTCACGGACGACGAGCGCGAGATCATCGAAGACGGCTGCCTCATCAATTACTACAGGTGCCACGCCTGAAAAAGAAGGTGCCGCGCCTGAAAAGAGCACAAGAAAAACCGGCCGTGCGGCCGGTTTTCTTGTGTCTTGTCGATGGCTCTTCCTGTGCATGATCCTTGGCTTGCCTTGCGCTTTATCTGTGGCTTGCCTTGGCGCTTTATCTGTGACTTGCCCTGCGCCTTATCTGTGACTTGTCTTGGCGCTTTATCTGTGGCTTGCCCTGCGCCTTATCCATAACTTGCTTTGCGCCTTACCTGCAGCGCTCCCGGCGCCATTGCGTCTATATCGCTTCTCCTTTATACCAGCGAGTCCTTATATGCCTTTTTGGCTTCATACATGCGCGCGTCCGCCCTCGCGAAGATCTCCTCCGCGGAGAAATCAGTCTTCGGGTCATAGGAAGTGAGGCCGAGCGAAATGTCCACGCGCTGCCAGGGCTCTCCGGCGGCTGCATTCTGTTCCGCAATGCGGCTCTTGAATTCACTGATCAGGAGGTCGCGGTCAAAATAATCCTCATTCTGCAGCACCGCCGCAAACTCGTCGCCGCCCAGGCGGAAGACCGGACTGTGCCGGAATGTCTTGCAGATCATGCGGCAGGCGTTCTGCAGATAGATATCGCCTTTCTCATGGCCGTAGGTGTCATTGATCGACTTTAAGAAGTTGCAGTCGAACATGACGATCGCAAGTCCCTTTTTCTGGGCCTCGCCGCTCACGATTTCTCCATCCAGCTGCTGCATCATCTGATCGAAGGAGCGCTTGTTTCTGACGTGCGTGAGCGAATCGGTGAAGGCCTGGCCCCTCAGGTCGCCGATGTAATCCTTCATCTGGTCGCGCATGCGCCTGAAGGAATCCGTGAGCACCCCGATCTCATCATCTCCCTCGTAAGAGATATCCACATCATATTTCCCGGCGGACACAAGGCGCGCGGCCACGGACAGCTGCTTCAGCGGATCCGTCATCTTCTTCATCCAGAAGGACACAATAATCGCAAATGCCGCAAGAATCAGCAGCGAGACAATAAGGATCGTATTCCGCATGCGCGTCCAGCCGGCATTGATCTCCGATACAGGTGCGACGATCGAGAGGGTCATCCCGTTGGAAAGCTTTGTGTATGCTGACAGCCGCAGTATTCCCGCTGCCTGATACCTGATTGTACCGACGCCTTCTGTCTCTTCGGCTCTTCCTTCCTTAAGCGCCCGGTCGAGATCCGGGTTCAGTTCCCTGATCGGCGTGCCGAAAGGAATTGACGGGTGATAAAGGACTTTGTCGTCCTGATCGAAAAGTGACGCATACCCGCTGTTGTAAACAGCAATCTCTTCCATCTTGCCGACAATGGTCTCATAGCTGATGTCCATACCGATCATCCCGATAAAGGAACCCGCCTTGTAAATCGGAACAATGTAGGAAAGGAGCTTTGTGCCGAGGACCTCATCGTCGTATATGTCCAGCCAGGCGGCCTCTCCCCGTTCGAGCACATTGTAATAAAGTGAGAACGGTCCGGGATCCTCCTCTGTATAATCGGTCACCTTCGGCATCTCGGCAGAAACGTATTCCTCCCTGCCGATTTTCGTATACAAAAGACCCGTTTCCGTGCTCAGCTCCGGATTCAGAATGTAATAGTATGTCTCCGCGCCATTCGTATAATCGATGGCGGCCTTAAAATATGTCTCCACGGCGGCGAGGTGATCCTTCAGGTAGCGGTCGAGATCCCTCTGCTGCGACGCCTTGCGCTCTTTCACGCCTTTGGCCGTCTCCTCCCCGGTGCATCCCATGGCGCCATATTCCACGAGGTCGCCCGTATCGAGATCATTCAGAGCCTCACGGGAAACGATATCAACCGACTGGCTGATACTCTTCAGATATGCATTCATCGTCCCGGCAGTGTCTTCACAGACAAGGCGGATCTGCTCCTCCGCATTGTTCGTGCTCTCGCGGCTGAACGTGATGATCGCGATAAAACCGATCGACAAAACACTGACCAGGATGGCCAGGATCGTCGACAGTGTCAGTTTTGTCCGAATTGAATGCATAGGTTCTCCGCTTTTACAAAAAAGCTTCGGCGGTGCCGCGGACCAATTCGTCCGGCGGTGCCGTATAATAGTTTATCCGGCGGTGCCGCAAAGCAAAGGTCATTGTATACCAGAAAAGTCTGTCTGGCAAGCAGGCGTCACACAGAACCATTTTCGTTCGTCTTTCCTACGGCTTTTGTGACCATCTCGGAAAGCAGCCCGATGGCTCCACCGGTGACCGCGCCGGAGATCAGAAGCGCCGGCGCGTAGGCGATGAGCGCCCCGCTGCGGAGGACGAGCGCTGCGACGAGCAGCTGTCCCGCGTTGTGCGCCACGGCTCCTGCCACGCTCACGCCGATTCTTGAAAACAGCTTCGTCTTAAGAAGCAGCACCATCACGGCGAAGCTCAGAAGCCCTCCCCCGAGGGAGTACAGGATGGACATGCCGCTGCCGAAGAGGAAGCCCATGAGGAGAATCCGGCTCACGGAGACCGCGAGGACTTCGCGCGGCCGCAGGATATACAGGCCGTTCAGCACGACCAGATTGGCGAGGCCGAGCTTTATCCCCGGCACGCCGAAGCTGATCGGAATCAGCGACTCCACATAGCTGAAAATCATGGCGAGTGCGGTCAGCATGCCGCAGTATGCAATTTTCTTCGCAGGCGTATTCCTCTCAGGCATGATTTCTTCCGCTTAGCTCCCTTTTGTGTCCGTGCTGATCCATGTCCTCTGTCGCTTACGCGTCCGTGCTGGTCTATGTCCTCTGTCGCTTACGCGTCCGTGCTGATCCATGTCCTCTGTCGCTTACGCGTCCGTGCTGATCCAGGTGATCTCCCTGTCTGTCTCAAAGATGTCCTTCAGCCCTTCCGTCACAAAGAGCGTCCCATCCTCCGCAAGGAGCACCATCTGAAAGGCCGGGCTGTTCTCGCGCCAGAACGCGGCGGCCTTCTCCTCCCCCATCACAAAGATCGCCGTCGACAGCGCGTCGGCCATCACGCCGTCCGAACAGACCACAGTCACGGAATGAAGGCCGCTCTCCGCCGGCCGGCCGGTCGCCGGGTCAAGGATGTGGTGATAAATCCGCCCGTCCTTTTCAAAAAAGCGCTCGTAGTCCCCCGAGGTAATCACGGCGAGGTCCGTCACCGCAAGAATGCCGAGATACGCGCCGTCCTCTTCGGGATTTTCAATCGCAACGCGGAAAGGCTTCCCGCCCGGCTTTCCGCCGAGCGCCTGCACATTTCCGCCGAGGTTGACGAGCGCGCTGCTTATGCCGGCTTCCCGCAGCTTCTGAACGGCTTTTGCCGACGCGTATCCTTTTGCGATCCCGCCGAAGTCTATCGCCATTTTCGTCTTCGAAAATGCCGTCTCCCCGCTTTCTTCGTCAAATGTAATCTGTTCGCTGCCGACGAGGGGAAGCTTCTCCGCGATCTCTTCGTCCGTCGGGACATAGTACATCTTCGACGGGAAGCCCCAGAGCCGCATGAGCGGATACACCGTGATGTCGAAGGCACCGTCCGTCATATCGTGGACCATGAGGGCTTTCCGCATCAGCGCTATGCCGTCCTCCCCGAGCACCCCCGTGCCCTCCGCGTTCAGGCGGCCGACCTCACTGTCCTCACTCTCTGTGGTCAGAACCGCCTCCAGGCGGTGGATTTCTTCCTCAGCCGCGTCAAGTCCCGCTTCCGCATCCGGTCCGTAGGCGCTGAGCGAAATGTAGGTATCCATCGCGAAAAATTCCCGCGTGGCCTTCTCGCCGGCATCTGCCGCGCAGGCCGTCGTCATCATGAGACAGCAAAGCAGCGCCCACAAGGCGCACGCGCACGCTGTGCTCAATCGTCTCCGCGCACGATGTCCTGTATTAGTTTTCGTCTTTCCGGTCTCGCGCATGTGCCGCCCCTTCCGCCGTTATGTCGCTGTCATCTGCCGGCATGTCCGCAGCTATCTCTGTCTGCCTTCTATCGCCATCTCTGCCGGCCTTCTGCCGCCATCTGCCGACATGTCCGCAGCCTTTACTGCCGGCCTTCTGCCGTCATCTGCCGACATGTCCGCAGCCTTTACTGCCGGCCTTCTGCCGCCATCTCTGTCAGCCTTCCGCTGCCATCTACCGGCATCTCTTCTGCCATTTCTGTATATTCACATGAAGACAGGGGCTGCCGCTGCAGCCCCTGCCCTTTCACACAGGAATCAATCAGTCTGTGATCGTCTTCTGTGTCTCTTTGTCGAAGTAATGCGTCTTGTCCATGTCGAGCGCGAAGGTCACTGTGTCGCCAGCTCTCGCCGTTGTTCTCGGATTGACGCGGGCGGTCATCTGTGCGCCTGCGAAATCGAAATACAGGAAAACTTCGGCGCCCAGAAGCTCGTAGACACGAACCGGAGCGGAGATCGTGGAATTCGGATTCGCCTGGATGAAGGCCGGCTCATCGTGAACATCTTCCGGACGGATGCCGAGAACGACAGTCTTGCCGTCATAGCCGCCGGCGATGAGGTTCTTCGCCTTGTCAGCCGGAACTTCGAGGGTGTTGTCGCCCACGGTCACGGTGACTGCGGAGCCGTTGGCCTTGACCTTGGCATCCATGAAGTTCATCTGCGGAGAGCCGATGAATCCGGCAACGAATTCATTGCAGGGATGATCATAGAGGTTCTGCGGTGTGTCGATCTGCTGCACGACGCCGTCCTTCATAACGACGATACGTGTGCCGAGCGTCATAGCCTCTGTCTGGTCATGTGTAACGTAGATGATCGTAGCGCCAAGTCTCTGATGCAGTTTGCTGATCTCTGTTCTCATCTGAACACGGAGCTTAGCATCGAGGTTGGACAGCGGCTCGTCCATAAGGAAGACCTTCGGTGCACGGACGATCGCACGGCCCATCGCCACACGCTGTCTCTGACCGCCGGAAAGAGCCTTCGGCTTTCTGTCAAGAAGCTTGTCCAGGTCGAGGATCTTCGCAGCTTCCTTAACCTTCTTGTCGATCTCGTCCTTCGGAACCTTGCGGAGCTTCAGACCGAA
>DEFE01000037.1:0-448 GCA_002350625.1 Lachnospiraceae bacterium UBA2860 | reverse complement strand
GCGATGTCGCGGTCCTTCGGCTCAACGTCGTTCATGACCTTGCCGTCGATCTTCAGCGTACCGCCGGAGATATCTTCAAGGCCGGCGACCATACGAAGGGTCGTGGACTTTCCGCAGCCGGACGGGCCGACGAAGATGATGAATTCCTTATCTGCGATATCAAGGTTGAAGTCCTTCACAGCCTTAAAGCCGTTCGGGTAAGTTTTGTCGATGTGTTCCAAAGACAGACTAGCCATACTGATTTTCCTCCTAATGTGGTGCGCCGCTTCTTCTCCCGTGCGGCTTTATCTTGTATCAGTATAGCCGAAGCTTGACCGGCCTGCCATGTGTACCCTACACAAAGATTCCGGGGTTTCGTTGACACTTTGACGAAAGGAAATATGACAAGGGGTCTGACCCCCTGTCATATTTGTTTACATAAATTTTTCCACTACGCAGCAGCTTCCGC